>JAGYOG010000092.1 GCA_018399495.1 Sphaerochaeta sp. | reverse complement strand
AAAAACCTAATCTGCACCGTGTTGATGGAAAACATTAAATAAACGTGTGAAATACGGTATTAGTCCCTATATCGATGGGTAATACGGCAGTTGATTGCCTGATTCATGAACTTTTCCACCTTTTCCTGCTTGTCATTGGGTGGGTTCATTATGAAAGCGAAGAGGTTCAGATAGTCTTGGAGGTCGTCCCTGATGAACCCAGAATGTGCATTTAGGAACTGTTTAAGCAACCGGCAGTACTGGTTGACCCTGTTCAAGGGATTCTCACAATCAGGCAACTTCTTGATTTCCCTCGAATCGTACACGATGCTCTTGAGATCCAAAAGCGTGACTAATGGATTGTGGGCCTGCTCCATATCGTGACTGATTGTCGCCCCATGTTCGATATGAGAGTCAAATACCAGGAGCGTGCCTTGTTTGGTAGGTTTTCCCTTGCCTGCCACGAAACAAATGACGTTGGTGTCGTCACAGGCAATGCCGATGCATATCTGGTTCCTTGACAATCCTCTGTATTGCTTTCCCCTTTCTTTGGTCTCAATGTCAGGCTGGCGGACCTTGTAGTAGGTCTCATCCAGCTGGATATCTTCTCTGAGCACCAGGTCAACCTGGTAGCCCCGTAGGACGAGGAATACCTTATTCATCCAGTATCTTGTCGTGTTATAAGCGTTTCTATTATTCTTAGAGACTAGATTGAAACTCCCATGGCCGAAAATCGAGAGGAGAAAATCAAGCCATTCTGTCAGAGGAATCTTGTGGCTGTCAAATATTGTATCGGTCAGGACAGTGAAGGTTCTCCCGCACTCCTTGCACCTGTACCTTCGTATGCCATTAGGCGTGTAGCCAAATTTCTGTATCTCAGAGGACCCACAACGACGGCACTCAGCTACGTCAAATGAATTGAGCAGCTCAGCCTCACCTGTCTCAGTTGGTTTTGGGTGCCTCCTGCGATAATTTTTCTGAGTGCACTCATCGATGAAGGACTGAAGCGCAGTGGCGTCAGTGACACAGCTCCAAGGAGTCCTTCTCCTTGATTTCGATATAATTTTCTTCATGTGGTAGTCCTAAGCTAAAGGACAGAGGCCGGATAGGGACTACCACATCGCAACTACCCAGCCATCTGCCTTAGCAAATCACTC
>JAGYOG010000091.1 GCA_018399495.1 Sphaerochaeta sp. | reverse complement strand
TACCAGCATCTGAGAATACGGCAACAGCTGAAATCGTCAGGCAGTTTGCAGCGGACGAGAGTTTGACATTCACAAACAAAGATTTAGTGGATAGGGGGGTATCCGCTTAGCTCCTCCTAAGGTATAATTCAAGTGCAAACACAAGGATTAAACCATGGGAATGAAATCACAGTATGGCAATTACCCAAACTCATATCGTGAATTTATACAATTGTTCCCTGATAATGCGGCATGTGAGGCTTTTCTCTTCAAACTTCGCTGGCCTGAGGAATTTATCTGCAGATCCTGCAAGAAAGCTTCAACTCCATGGATTCAAAGTCGTGGGCGGCTAGTATGCCCTATATGTCGTTTTCAAACATCGGTTACTGCTGGAACAATTTTTGATAAAACAAGAACACCGCTGACAACTTGGCTTGAAGCTGCGTGGCATGTAACCACCGCTAAGAATGGAATGTCAGCAAAAACGCTAGAACGCACAATTGGCACAAGCTATCAAGTTGCATGGATGATGCTGCAACGTTTTCGAGTAGCAATGGTGAATTCTGAGCGTAAGCAACTATCAGGAATCATAGAAGTAGATGAAACATTTATAGGTGGAGTTCAACAGGGGGGCAAACGAGGTCGTGGTGCTATGAAAAGCATCGTCGCGATTGCAGTAGAGATGAAACAGCCTAGAGGTTTTGGACGTATTAGGATGCGTTACATTCCAGATGCATCTGGTAGCAGCCTACAGTCATTTGTATGTGATGCGGTTGCACCTGGTTCGATTGTACATACGGATGGTTGGGCTGGTTATAACAAATTGACTGAACTTGGATACTCACATGAAGTAACTGTTATGTCTTCTTCTGATGATCCTGCCCATGTTTCCATGCCGGGGGTTCATCGGATCGCAAGTCTGTTGAAACGATGGATCCTAGGCACTCACCAGGGCTCTGTCGCTCAAGAACATCTGCAATCTTATCTTGAAGAGTTCACTTTTCGTTTCAATCGGCGTACTTCACGTAGTCGTGGTCTTGTTTTCCGAAGGCTTCTTGAACAAGCGGTTGTCACCAGCCCCACTACTGAATTCGATATTGTTGGAGGCTATGACTGGAGTTTAGAAACTGATACAGATTGAGGAGGAGCTAAGCGGATACCCCCCTTTCGCATATTGGTTAATGCAGGCCAATGGTCCG
>JAGYOG010000090.1 GCA_018399495.1 Sphaerochaeta sp. | reverse complement strand
TTCAAACTTTTCGATGAAATCTTACTCGTTCTCTTTTCTCCTACGTTAATAGATTTGGCTCATGTCGGAAGGTTCTTTGCACTACGTTCCTTGACAGATACTAGCCTAGGCTCCAGTGAATCAGTAAGTTGCAACGCCAAAATATACCCTTGAAATATTTATTGATTAAAGGTATACTTTTGTTATGAGGTGATAATATGAAAACTGATATCCTCTCATCCAACATTAAGCACTACAGAAGCAAAAAGAAGCTTACCCAGCAAGCTCTCTCCGAGCTGTCAGGCATATCTCTTCCAGCTATCAAGAATATTGAAAGGAAGAAAGTACTGCCGAGGACCAATACCTTGCTGGCTATAAGTAAGGCCCTAGATTGTCGGCTGAAAGATCTTGTTAAGCCTATTGAAGAACTCTCCGCAGTACGTTTCCGAGCAAGAAGCAAGATGAACAGGCGAGAGCAGATCCTTACCCAGGTCTCCAAATGGCTGAATGATTTCACCTTCCTTGAAGCGCTGCTGTCGGATAGAGAAGAGTATAAACTCCACAATTTGGCAGCATCCTCAAGGGAAATTTCTCCTATCCAGTACGCAGAAGAAGCGAGACGGATTATCAGACTGAAAGCCGATGAGCCCATTCATGACATCTGCGGCTTGCTGGAAAGCTGTGGAATCAAGATTTTAGCCCTTCCCTACTCCTCGGACGCATTCAATGCCTTATCAGTTGGTGAAGATGATAAAGGTCCAGCAATTATCATCAATACCTGGGAACGTATCAGCATCGAACGTCAGATATTCAGTACTGCTCACGAACTCGGGCATCTTCTGATGCACTTGTTGGATTACGACGGGAAAGCACATTCTGAGGACAAAGCCCAGGAGAAGGAAGCGGATCTCTTCGCCGGATACTTCCTCATGCCTAAAGAGGGATTTGACTCCGAGTGGGAAGAAACTGCCGGTATGCCCTTTGTAGAGCGGGTTATGAAGATCAAAAGCATCTTCAAGGTGAGTTATAAAACTGTCCTTTACCGCTTGAAGCAGAAGGGGATCGTTGATGATAAGATATGGCTTCGTTTTCAAAAGCTCTATGAAGCGAAATACAACAGAAAACTGTCATTTAAAGAAGAACCTTTTCCGGAAGGATCGGAACCCTTCGGACTTAAACCCTTCGATTTCTATGCCGATCGCCTGTGCCGACTTGTCCGTCGAGCTCTGGAGGAAGAGCAGATTTCCATCTCCCGAGCCGCTGAGATCCTGAACCTATCCTCCCAGAAGATGATGGAACTTATAGCCGAGTGGGAGGATTTTGCTTGAGTGAAGCTGATCCAAGCTTTCTATTGACTGGTCTCCGGAA
>JAGYOG010000009.1 GCA_018399495.1 Sphaerochaeta sp. | reverse complement strand
ATATTCATTCCAGCGTTTGGCATACACTCCGGTGCTACTGCGAAAGTCAGGTATGCCGGAGAGTGTTGAGATACCCGCACCAGTAAGTACAACCAAGGAACGAGATCCCTTGATCATTGCTTTCAGTGTGTTGAATTTTTTTTCGAAAGCTAGTTGTTTTTCCATTATACTTTGGATTATACCAGATTTCCGCTGTACGTGTTTCCTTTCAATCCAGTAAGACGAACGGTGACAATTTTACCAGGTTCAATTGATCCAGAGAAAACCACCATTTCATTGTGTTCTGTTTTTCCAAGCATCTGGGAAGTGTCATGTTTGGAAACCTGGGTAACCAATACTTCTACTTCCTCATGGCTACGTTTTTTCTTTTCTTCAGCAAAAATGACATGCTGAAATGTAATAAGCTCGCTCAATCTTCTCTTTTTTATTTCCTCATCAACCTGCCCTTCCATATCTACTGCTTTGGTTCCTTCTCTCGGATTAAAGTAGTACATGAATGCCTCAAGGCATCGCATATGAGAGAGGACATCTAAGGTTTCTTGATACTCTTCTTCTGTTTCTGAAGGAAACCCTACCATTACATCAGTGGAGAATGTAATCTCAGGAACTGCTTCCCTAATTTCATCTACCAGTGAGAGAAACTGCTCTTGAGAATATTTTCTGTTCATGAGAGAAAGAATTCTTGTCGAACCACTCTGGAGAGGAATATGCAAGTGACGGGCAATAATCTTCTCTTCCTTGATTACCTGCACCAATTCATTGGTGAAGTCCTTAGGATGTGGGCTTTCAAAGCGAATCCACTTGACGGAATGTTCCTGTGCACACAGGATTTTCAACAATTTGGGGAAATTGATAACTTCTCCATTCTGCTCATAATGGTAACTGTTTACGTTCTGTCCAAGCAGGGTTACTTCTTTTACGCCCTTGGAATCGAGGAAGGCAAACTCTTTAATAATATCTTCAACAGGACGGGATACTTCTCGTCCACGTACATAAGGTACAATGCAGTATGCACAGAAATTGTTACAACCATTCATGATGGGTATAAAGGAGCTGAACTCCCCTTCTTGGTAGTACGAGGAACCAAAGGTGTACGACTGGGAGTGCTCGTCCATCTTCCCATCTTTACTGGTAAGGATATTGACAATACGCTGTTTATCATTTGTCCCAATTACATAGTCAACTTGGGGAGCATCCCCTTTCATTTTTTCTTTGAGGCGTTCAGCCATACATCCGGTCACAATCAGGGTAAGGGGTCGCTCTTTTTTGATTCGACCAAAGAACCCAAGTCTTCCCCAAATGCGATTATCAGCACTTTTGCGTACAGTACAGGTATTCAATATTGCGCAATCTGCCTGTTCTGCACTTGCCGAGGGAACCAATCCGGCTCCTTTGAGCTGTAGTTCCAGTGCATTGCTCTCAGCAATGTTCATCTGACAACCGTAGGTCTCAAGCCAATATGTGTGAATCATTTCACTTCCTTGCTTGCAAACTGTTTTGCAGCCTGCATGGTATTTTTCATAAGCATGGCTATGGTCATTACCCCAACCCCACCGGGAACCGGAGTAATGGCGTTACAGTGTGGTGCGACTTGTTCGTAGTCGACATCCCCTACCAGGCGATAGCCACGTTTTCGACTGGCATCTTCAATTCTGTTAATTCCTACATCAATTACCACTGCATCATCTTTTACCATATCCGAGGTAACAAAATGAGGTTTCCCTATTGCAGCTATGAGAATGTCTGCCTGGCGTGTGATAGAAGGAAGATCTTTTGTTCTTGAGTGACAGATGGTTACTGTTGCATCTCTTCCCTTTTGCATCAAGAGGCTCGCCATTGGTTTTCCAACTATATTGCTTCTTCCTATAATAACGGCATGCATACCAGCTGTCTCAATATGGTAATAGTCAAGTATTTCCATAACTCCCTGTGGTGTGCAGCTGACAAAACCAGGATTACCAATTAAAAGATTTCCGACACTCTGTGGATGAAATCCATCTACATCTTTCTCAACAGCAATAGCTTTGATGATCTCTTCAGGATTGATGCCAACAGGAAGCGGCATCTGAACCAAGATTCCATGTATTGAAGTGTCTTCATTCAATTGATGAATCAAATCTAGTAGGTTGTTCCTGGTGATGTATCACTGGGAAGCTGATAAAGTCCTTATGCCAAAACCAAGAGAGACAGGCTTTTTCTTTCCTACATATAACTTTGGCTTGGTTGGGTCTTCACCTACTACAGGACAAATAGCAAGGGTTCAGTGCATACCCAAAATCTTCCAAGAAACTTTTGGTTTCGTGAAAGTATGTCGTACACGCATAGCTACTTTTCCGAGAGTATTCGCATGGTTTGCTCCTCAATACCCTTACAGTACCGTAAAATGACAAAGTATGGCAACAAAGGCAAATAGTCTGTTTTGCTTTTCCTTCCTTCCCTTACTATAGCTTCTTTTCAGAGTGGGTATGAAACTATGCTATTGTAACTGACAGGAAATAACCTTGTTTCTTGTGGCTATATACTGGGAGGCAATTGGAATGAAAAAATTACTATTGTTACCATTATTCCTTATCCTGCTTTCAGCCCTCTCTTGCAGCTGACACCCTCCAGAGGAAGTGAAATCAAATCTTCTTCTAAGATAGGAACAACTATTCTGTGTTTATCACTTCTTTCGGATGACTCCTTCCACCGTGGCTGACCTTGGAGAGGGGAATATGGGTATGAAGAAGTTGGGTGGGTTATGGGGCACCTGGGGCTATCATGCTCAACACTCCAAGACAGCAATTGGTGGAGAAATTGTTTGCGAATCTCTTTAATTTTCTGGCAGCAAAATGTTATTTTACTGCGGTCCCTTTCTACGCAAAAATACACGTACTCTTCCTGTTCAAGGAGAATGGACCTTCCTATTTCCTTTGGTCCGGTGGTGTACATTAACACAACATGCTTCCATGATGACCATAAAGGCAAAACATGGAAGTTGGTGTTATGGTTTCCGAGAAATCGGGTTTTGAACTATCACTTGATTTTGCTGATTCCTGAGTTCAATTCTAGAAAGAGTTGCAACAAGATAATGTGCTTGCTGGTTTTGTACCAACTATCCTTTCTATCAGTTAAGGTATTATTAGGAGTCTTTCAGATGAAGAAAATAAAATATATACTTACATTGCTGCATTTTCCTGGGCTTCTTTCATCTATGTTGCTCAGCTGTAATGCTGATGCAACTGCAGGTCTGTTTAGGGTAGATCAGTGAGGCATCTGCACCGGTCGGCATAGTCTATAAGCAGATTGTTGGACAGTACGATGATGATTCAAAAAACTTGAAATTTTTTATTTAACTGATGAAGGATTGTTTAAAGACGGATTTTTGAACTAGCCTCTTGCAAAGGCTACAATACCGAGACAATATCATTACTACAGCAGTTTTTGATGGAATCCATCATAATAGTAGCCTATCAGGTGAACACCAATAAGGACGCTGGTTATAAAAAGATTAAGACTGTTGATATTTCCGGTGTGAGCAACTACCTATGGAATTCTCTGCATCTGAAAAACAAAACTTCTCCCCAATGGGTTGGTACTTCATACTAAGAGTAGTGCAGATGCATCTGCACTGTATGACTATAATGACCCCAACAGTAGGTTGTTTCATTGCTACCTCCTTGACTGATACGGTGTCGAAGCTTGTACCTACAGCCGAGGTAATAAAAACATCAGATCTTTCCACCACCACCCCCAATCCTTGTTTCCCTGACAAACTTCTCAACGAGATTATAAGCATTACTATAAGTCTCTGGTGCTACTGTAACAGCTCTTCCTACAACAACAGAGGATAACGATATGCTTCTATGACTGTGATGAGTAACGGTAATATTTATTTGCTTACCTATGGAGGAGAATTGTATGGTGCTTCATCTGTAGTAATCCCTTTCTACTCTAATGCATGACAAAAATGAGTCCTGTATGGAGAAGCATGTAATTCATGTACGCATTTAGCAATGCTGGAAACCATAAACGGCTACAAACCTAGGAACGAATGCTTATTTGTATGTTATCAGCTTTGATGATGGTACGGTAGATGATAATGGAATTTTTAGCAAAGCACAGCAACAGAAGGCTATGGCAAAGAGAAACTGAATTCTGTTGATATTATTGATAGCTATGTAAGATTCTGCTACTGAAATCTTTTAATTGCTACGCATAACCATGGTATGTATGGAGATTGATATCGCAGATAATTACAGAGACACAGAAGCGTACACGCTGTAGTACAGTAAGCGTAGAGTAGCAAAGCAGCATATTATTTACATATTAAACGGGATGGCAGTGCCATCCCGTACAATCTTACATCGTATTAACAATCATTCAAATACTATCAGCTCAGATAACTAATCTCCCCTCACCTCATGAAGAATATTCCTGACCTCTTCATCCTTGAACTGTGCATCAATCTCCTGGCTGCTGAGGCCAAGAAATTCATGACAGTTATAGTGGATCCACCTCTCATCATCAGGACTGTTGAGTACGTGTTTACGACAGTAATAATCAGGTTGGACTGCAAGAGGCTCTTCTTTTTTGTAGAGAGGAACCTTGTAGTCAAAAACAACAATCTTCAGATCCTCACGGGGAATACCTTTACGCATGATGATTTCTGCAAGTGCATTGACAGTTTTCCCTGTATCGAAAATGTCATCAACCAAGAGGATCCTGTCTCCTGTTCTCAGATGTTCAGGACTGTAGGTCCACCCGTCCACCATGACATTCGTTTGTGTACGGAGATACCCATAAGAACGGGCAACAACCGCAGCATAGAATACCGGTCTTCCCTGTTCTCTGATACGTACCATTTTGTAATATTCACTGAAGACGTTTGCCATATAGGCACCACCCCTCAGTGAAGCATAAATAATATCTGGAACGAAATGATCTTCTTTGTACATTCTGTGTGCAAGTTTCAATGCACTATCTCGTATGTCGTCGCACGTTACGAATTCCTTGATAACCATAGAAAAGACCCCCAGGGACTAGAAAACCGTTAGAACTTCCAAGCCATGTTTTGTAATAGCAACAGTATCTTCAAAATGTGCAGATGGCAACCCATCTGCAGTAACCACAGTCCAATCATTGGAAAGAACCTTTACTTTATGGGTTCCCAAGTTGATCATAGGCTCAATAGCCAAAACCATACCCTCTCGGATACGTGGATTTGGAAGGTAGGAACTGGTATAGTTAGGGATTTCTGGTTCTTCATGAACGTCCAGCCCAACGCCATGGCCACAATAGTCTCGTACTACTCCATAACCGTGTTTTCTGGCATGTTTATAAACGGCTGCACCAATATCCTGGATACGTGCTCCTTTCTCGGATGCTGCCTCAATACCAAGACGTAGACTTTGTTCAGTTACATCACAGAGTTGTTGGTACTCGTCCTTCGTTTTACCAACTACGAATGTTCTAGCCATGTCAGAGAAGTGCCCATTCATGTTGATTCCCAAATCAACATCAACCAAATCCCCTTCCTTGATGATTCGTTTTTTCGAAGGAATCCCGTGAATTATCTCTTCATTTACTGAAATACAGGCTGTAGCTGGAAATCCCTCATAGTGTAGGAATGCAGGAACCCCTCTATGAGAAACAATAAACTTATAACAATATTGGTCAATATCAAATGTTGACATCCCTTCTTCAATGTAAGAAGAGAGAGTATGCATAAGCTCTGCTGTGAGGTGGCATGCCTCACGGATTCCATCAATCTGTGCCTCAGTTTTCAAACGAATCATTTGTATGTTGCTCCTGGATCGGAAAAAGCTGCTTTTGCATAGCATCCAGAATTCCATTGATGAACTTGTAGTTTACTTCAGTCGAGAAATCCTGACTCAGCTTTACCGCTTCGTCTATGATGATATGGGGGTGTATATCCCCAAACATGAGACAGAAAACGCTCATCCTGAGAATATTTCTATCTACAATATCAATACGCTCCAAAGGACGATTGAGGGAGAACTTACTGATTACTTCATCAATCTTCTCTAGATTCTCCAAAGTACCCTTGACCAGATACATCCCATAGAGTTTTACCTCATCCTCAAGCAAACCATACTCTTCCTCAGTAATACCGCTGAAGATATATGGAATGGATTCCAACGAAAGGGTATGGTTAAAGTCCATTGCATAGAGAGTCTGAAGCGCTAATTCGCGTGCTTTATGTCGTGTTTTCATACTATTTATACAAAATGTTTACAGTAGCAGTCTTTCTCAAATCATCCACCAAATTGTTGATCGCCTCATAATAGTTGGATTGTTGTTTCACTGCTGTAAGTTCACTTCTTATGTATTGCTCAACCGTCGTAGAAGTTGTAGGACTGATCTGGTCTTCCAATTGCAAAATCTTGGTATCATTGTACGCAAGTATCTTCAGGATATGGAAACCAGTATTACTTGTTACAACATCACTTACGTTTCCTACTTCTGTGGTGAATGCCACATCAAAGAATGCATCTCCGAGGCCGGCAAGAGCATCTGTATTATCCATTGTCAACCAACCGATATCACCTGCTTTGTTCTTGCTCTGGGCATCTTCAGAGTACTGAACAACTGCCTTTTCGAATGAAAGCGATCCACTCTTGATATCTCTTGCGACACGTTCCATAAGTGATTTATTTTGTTCATCCTTCTTTGCATCGTTCGTAAAAGGAATATAAATATGACTCAGTTTGACTGTTTCAGGGCTAACAAAACTGGTCTTGTTCTTACGATAAAAGGAAGTAACCTCTGCATCGGAAATCTGAATAGTTGCTTCAAGCATATCAGCTTTCTTCAACCGGACATAAGAGTCCACCATCAACTGCTCTCTAATGGCCTCTCGGTATGCATCAACGGAACCAAAGTTGTTTACAATAATCTCGTCGAATTGTGCATCGGAGAATGTCTGCCCTGAGGAAGCCTCAAGATTTTCTTTCTGTGACTCATACGCACTATCTACCATTGCTTCAGTAATCTTTACACCATCACGTGCAGCGCCTTGGCGGAACAACTCATTATTTATCAAAAGGTTCAATACCTGAAGTGGGTCGACACTTGCAGGGTCTTCCCCCTGTTCGGCTGCACTTGCCTTGTACTGCGCTACTTCCGCTTCTAAATCTGCCATGCTGATAGGTGTGGTCTTGGTAAGCCTCACCGTTGCTGCGGGGGCACCAATTGTTGCAGCAAAAGCCATCGTGCCAATGAGCAGAAAGACAGCCAATACACTAGCTCTACGTTTCATATAACAACTCCTTAGGATATCTTCTGATAAGGTACTATCAATAGAATCAAGAATCAATTAAATTTGCACATGTTTACCAACAGCGCGAGCAAGATCTACCTTGTTGATAATCTCACTTTTCTTAAGGAACATACCTTCTCTCTCCATTGTTTTCATCAACGTTTGGAGTGTTTTCATTGAACGAATACCACCTCTAGTAATGAATGCCATGCATCGTTTCCCAGAAATGCTACCAGCCGTTTTCAAGAAACCAGAAACAGTTTGAGGTATTTTACCACCAAAGAATGTGAGCGTCTCCGTCCCTATGATCAAATAATCATAAAAGGAGACAATCTTTCCCGTTTCAAGGGACATATCAAACACGTCAACAATATGACCTTGGGCAGAGATGCCTTCCGACAACGCGTTGGCGATTGCCTTCATCTTATCATTGCCTTTTGACGCAGGTGCATATAATACGCAAACTTTCATAGAGCCTCCCTTGAAACAGCAACCGACCGCAGAGATGCGGTCGGTAGTCGATTATAATTGGAACAGCGACCATCCTAGTTGGCTTCAGATGCTGTTTCAGCTGCTGCTGCACCTTCGCCACTTGTCCACCAATCGGTGGTCTGCTGTACCTGTTCCGTGGTGACGGAATCGAGCAACTCATCCTGCGATGGCGATTTGTTCACAAAAGCCACCAAAAGGGCCAATACCAAGAACAGGACTGCAAGCGTTCCTGTGGCCTTGGTTACCACACTACTTGTGTGAGATCCAAAGGCAGTATTGCTTCCACCACCGAAAATTCCGCCCAGACCTTCACTTTGTTCATCCTGTACAGCGACAAGGAAAATCAACATAAGGCTGACGACGACGAATAATACCAACAGAATAATGCTCAAAACACCCATTTTCTCTTTACTCCGAATACTTACTTATCAAAGTTCACAATCGGAAGGAACTGCTCCACGGAAAGGGAGGCACCACCAACCAGTGCGCCATCGATATGTTCTTTAGACATCAAGGCTTTCACATTCGAAGCCTTCACTGAACCACCATACTGTATAATCAGCTCTTCTGCAACACCCTTATTGTAGAGTTTTTCAACAAGACTACGAACAAAAGCATGTGCGGCATCAGCATCTTCAGGGGTGGCGGTCTTTCCAGTTCCAATAGCCCAGACAGGTTCATATGCCAAGGTGATGTGCTGCATTTGCTCTGCAGATACGCCTTTCAAACCTTCCTCTACCTGACGGGACAATACTTCTTCAAGTTTTCCTGCCTCTCGCTCTTCCAGGGTTTCACCTATGCAGAGGTCAACTTCCATTCCCTCTGAAAGTGCTAGTAATACCTTACGATTGATAAAAGCATCATTCTCACCGTAGAGTGCACGCCTCTCACTATGCCCGAGGATTACATTGGTAATGCCAAGATCCTTGAGCATGGTGGCACTTACTTCACCAGTGAAAGCACCCTTCAAGTTGTCACTCATGTTCTGAGCAGCAACGATTATATCAGATCCCTTGAGTGCTTCAACAACAGCGGGGATAGTTACATAAGGAGGAGCTACCATCACCTTGGTGTTGGTTCCCTCTACTGCCTTTGCAAGCTCCTTAGCGAAGACGGCGCCTTCACTTGGAGTCATATTCATTTTCCAGTTTCCTGCAATATACGGTTTTCTCATCTTATTTCTCCAATGCCTTTATACCTGGAAGCACCTTTCCTTCGAGGAACTCAAGGGATGCACCACCACCGGTACTAACGTGACTTATCTTATCAGCAAGATCAAATTTATTAATAGCTGCAACAGAGTCACCACCGCCTACAACGGAAGTAGCTTCACTCTCTGCCAATGCCTTGGCAACGGTCAGGGTCCCTTCTGCAAAAGCATCAAACTCGAATACGCCCATCGGACCATTCCATACGACACTCTTGGCTTTGGTTACTGCCTCCACAATCAAGGCGATAGTCTTTGAACCAATATCCATACCGATGAGGTTTTCAGGAATATCGGCAGCATCAACACTGACAGCTTCTGTATCTTCCTTGAACTCTACACCACAGAGGTGGTCAACAGGAAGAATTACCTGAACTCCCTTCTCCTTGGCTTTAGCGAGGAATGATGAAGCTACATCCTTATACTCTTCCTCAACCAAGCTCTTGCCAATAGTATGACCCTGGACTGCAAGGAATGTATAGGCCATACCACCACCAATAACGATGGTATCACAAGTCTTTACCAAACTCTCAAGAACGCCAATTTTACTGGAAACCTTGGAACCCCCAATAATGGCGACAAATGGTTTTTCAGGACTACTCAAGAGCGGAGCCATGAATTTTACTTCCTTTTCAATAAGGAATCCTGCATAAGAAGGAAGATAGTGTGCAACACCTTCTGTAGAAGCGTGAGCACGGTGAGCTGTTCCAAAAGCGTCATTTACATACACATCGCCCAAGGAAGCAAGATTCTTTGCAAAATCGGGGTCATTCCCCTCTTCTTCACTGTAAAAACGTACATTCTCAAGTAAAAGAACATCACCAGCATTCAATGAAGAAACCTGTTTTGCAACCTCATCACCGATTACGTCATTTGCGAGTTGTACGTCTTTGCCAAGCAGTTCGCCGAAGCGTTTTGCAATAGGGGCCATGGAAAATTCAGGGTTTTTCTTCCCTTTTGGACGACCACGATGGCTCATGACCACAAGTGATGCACCGTTTTCCAACAAGTATTTGAGGGTGGGAAGAGCAGCTCTGATACGTGTATCATCAGTTACAACGCCATCCTTGATGGGTACGTTGAAATCTACACGAACCAAGGCTTTCTTGCCTGAAAAATCACATTCTCGAATAGTATTAAGAATCATAGCTTTCCTCTGTTTTTCGATGGTAATCGTAAGCAAGGAAATCAGGCCTGTTTTTACAGGCCTGACATTCACAGTATCATAATGTTATTTCACCAGCTTCTTTGCAAGATCAATAACGCGGTTGGAGTAACCTATCTCGTTGTCATACCAGCTGATGACCTTGAACATCTTCTCACCCATCTTCATGGTAAGACCAGCGTCAAGGACTGATGAGTGCGTGTTGTTCACAACATCGCGTGATACGATAGGATCCTCAGTATACTCAAGGATACCCTTCATCGGACCCTCGCTTGCTTTTTTCATAGCAGCATTAACGTCCTCTACCGATGCATCCTTCTTCAAGGTTACAACCAAGTCAACAACCGAACCCGTTGGAGTGGGTACACGCATTGCCATACCATTGAGCTTGCCCTTCATTTCAGGAATGACCAAGCCGACAGCCTTTGCAGCGCCAGTGGTGGTCGGAATGATGGAGAGTGCACCAGCTCTTGCTCTTCTAAGATCCTTGTGGGGCTGGTCAAGCATAACCTGGTCGTTGGTATAGGAGTGAACGGTGGTCATCAAACCTTCGACAATACCGAAGGAGTCATTGAGTACCTTTACGATTGGAGCCAAGCAGTTGGTAGTGCAACTTGCGTTGGAATATGCGAGAAGGCTGTAGTCGATGTCATCGTCATTTACACCACAAACAATGGTCTGATCGATCTGGTCCTTTGCAGGAACGGTAAGGATTACTTTCTTAGCGCCAGCCTTGATATGATCCTTGTATCCACCCTTTGGTCCTTCAGCTACAGCGAATACACCAGTGGATTCGATGGCTACATCAACACCAAGTTCCTTCCAAGGAAGCTCGCTTGGAGAACGTACTGCAAAAACAGGAATGTTTTTTCCATCAACGACAATAGCATTCTCTGCTACCTCGACGCTCTTGGGATATACTCCATAGGTGGAGTCGTATTTCAGAAGGTGGGCCAAGGTCTTGGGATCTGTAAGGTCATTGATGCCTACAATCTCGATGTCTTTGTCTTCAAAAGCAATCTTGAAAACATTACGTCCAATTCTTCCAAAACCATTAATTGCAATTTTCATTGTTTGTTTCCTCCGGGAAATGTAATTGTGTATCGATATTAATATACTGTTTTCCTTCTACAAGGGTCAACGTATATAATATATTTTATGTTTTTACAACCAATTTCAACTGGTTGATCTTATGGCCATCGATATCCTCAACGGTAAAAATAGCCTCATCATCCTCGACTGATTCATCCTTGAGGGGAATTCTTCCGAACAGCTCAAAGACATAGCCTCCAACTGTTTCGTACTCTTCCTCTGAAAGATGCAATCCTACAGACTCATTTAAATCTTCAATCGAAGTTCTAGCATCGACAACAAAGGTATTGTCATCTAATTTTCGCATGCCATCATCCTCGTCGTCATCAAATTCATCCTGTATATCACCAACAATGACTTCCAGGATATCCTCCATGCAAACAATTCCACTTACCCCACCGTATTCATCGATGGCTATGGCAATATGCACCTTTCGTAATTTAAACTCTCTGAGCAAATCATCAAGATGCTTGCTTTCTGGTATAAAGTACGGCTGTCTCATCAGAGTCTTGGCATTGAACACATTGTCTATACCATTACGAATAATATCCTTGGCATATAAGACACCTATTATATTGTCAATTGTCTGCTCATATACAGGATACCGGGAATACCCTTGTTCCTGTATGATTGCATACAACTCATCAATCGTAATATCACTACTGATAAACTGGACATCGACACGGGGAATCATAATCTCCTTTACTGTCTTATCACGTAGTTCCTGGATGCCCTCAATCATCGTCTGTCGCTCTTCTAACTCAACCTTCAACCGTTCCTCACGATTGTCAGAGCGTTTCTTGAACAGACTCTTCCATAGCAAGCTCAACGTTTGCTCCCCCTCAATTGATGGAGTAGTTTCTCTTGTTTGACCAACATCGGCTCATAAGCATTATTGCTGATATGATTTTCACCCAATAGGTGAAGCAATCCGTGGATCAAAAGACGAAACAGCTCTTCATCTGGTTCTACACTAAAGGATAGTGCATTTCTTTTCAAGGCATCAAGAGATATTACCATGTCTCCCAGTACCCTGATTTCCTCTGGGGGCCCATCAAGTGTTCCCATTTGTACTTCCGGCCAAGAAAAATCTTCAATGTCTTCTTCCTGTACAAAAGACAGAATGTCAGTAGGCTCATCCTTATCACGATACTCCCTATTCAAGTCCTGGATAGTCTGGTCACTGACAAAACTCACCGAACACTCACAACTCGCTTGACCAAGGTGTTCAAGCACATGCTCTAGATGTGCAATAACCACAGGGGAAGGAGCCTCCATTGCATACTGCTCATATTCATAGGAAACATCAATATAATATCTGTTCATCATTCTGTTATCCTTTCTGTTCTGCAGGGTATTCAATACGGCGGTGATCGCGTCCAAGCAAGGTTTGCACGAACGCATCCTCTATCTGATCAAGGTCTGTGAGAGAGAGTTGGCTGTTCTTGAGTTGATCCCTCTCCAGCTTACCCATAATGAGTGAGTGCACCAGTTTCTCATATTTTGAGTGGTTGGGCCGTTTAAGGGTTCTGCTTGCAGCTTCCACGCAGTCCGCCAACATTACTATTGCCGATTCAGGAAAAGCAGGAGGGTTGCCATTGTACTTGAAGTCATCCTCTTTTACATCCATCCCCGCAGCTTGTGCCTGATTCTTTGCCTCATTGTAGAAGAATTGGATGACGTCATTGCCGTGATGTTGGCTGATGATATCCAACACCTCCTGAGGAAGGCCTGCTTCCCTACCCTTTTCCAACCCAAGTTTTACATGGCTCTTTATTATTGCCGCCGAAAGCGTTGGTTTGATATCGTCGTGCTTGTTTTCCCCACTCTGATTTTCAATGAAATATTCAGGGTGGTCTGCCTTGCCGATATCATGATACATTCCCCCCACTCTCGCGAGCATGGCGTTCACACCAATAGAGCGAGCTGCATTATAGCTTAAGTCAGCCACGTTTCTACTATGGTTGTAGGTACCTTGTGCAACTGATTCCAAACGATCAAGTACGGGACTTTCACTGAAGGCAAGCTCACTAAGACGATATGCAGTAGGAATATTGAAAAGTTTCTCCCCTAAGGGTACAAAGGCCTCCAAAAACACCAAAGTAATGGTAATGTTCAAAATCATACCACCGACAAGAGGCATAACCTGATGCAGGGGCAACCCTTCGAGCATATACAAAGAAAGTGCAGCAAAACTACTGATAACACAAGCATAGAACCAATTGAAAACATCATCGATTCGCTTGATGGTATAGCGGAAGAAATAGAGACAAACTCCACTGATGGTCAACACAAAGAAAAATGTAACGGAACTTGATTGATCCATCAGTGTTGCATAGCACGCAAGGAGGAATGCACTGATCAATCCCAAACGTTTTTTGCTTGTAATATGGCTTGTGAAAAGTGGGGCAAACAGTACCGGCAGGTATGAGTCTAAAAACAGGGAAGAACGTGATGTAAAAAACAGATTAACCACATACATTGCCACCAACGAAATCGAAACAGAAGCAAGCATGAGATTCAAATAGAGATAGAGTCTTTTTTCTGCATGGAGGAATTGGATGAATACATACACAGAAACACTGGTGGAGAGCAGAATGAAAATTGCTCTGCCAATCAATTCCAGGATGGTGTATTGAAAATTATTCAATCCAATCAACTTCAGCAAATCAATCTGGAATCTCGTAACCACTGTGTCCTTAGCTATGATTTTTTCTCCTCGTTCAATGGTAATTACTTGTTCAGGAATCTCCGCTGCAGCTTCTTCACGAAGAGCAATCGTTTCAAAAACCTCATACTCAACATTCGGTTCTAACAGCAATATCAAGGCATCCACTACAAGGAATGGCTGGAATTGACTGTCAATGTGTTCGTATGGTTCCAAAACAGTGGCTAACTGGTCCTGAAGATTTTCTTTAGTTAATAGTGTATCAGTGTGTAATGTAGAAGATTCTTTTTCTTCTTGCTTTACAAGACTATTTCTTAACAAAATCGTTTCATAACCTTGTAATTGGATGGCATTCAATTGCTCTTCATCAAAAAGTCCTTGTTTAAGCACAAAGCTTCCACACTCTTTCAAGGCTTGTAGCAACAACTGTTGTTGAGCCCCCTTTAGACCTGCAATTCTTTCCATCACATTACGTTCATCAATCAGCCCTTCTTGTTCTAGAAAATAAGTAAAGTCTGTTTCACCTTGAGAAAAAAACATAAGAAATTTTTCCAATCTTCTGCTTGAAACAGTAGATAATCTGAGTGAATAGCTAAATTGTGGTGGAATCTCTTGCATACGTTGTTCAACGAGTTTTTGGGTTTCTGCCTCATCAACGTACTGAAAACTGTTGGTTGCAAAGATATCTTCATTGGAGAGCTCACCTTCTTTATATTGTAATTCTAAATCCTGAAGGTCAGTACCGCTGGAGTGTGTACTCAGTAATGGTACTATCATTGCAAGAAAAACAGTGAGTACCATCAAGATAAGTGACAGTTGTTGTTGTATCTCATGCTTTTTCTGCTTGCGTTCAGGAATGTGAATCATTTTTTTCATTATTTTTCACTCTCCTCATCTCCTGCATATGCATCGACAATATGCTGTACTATACGAGAACGCACGACATCACGAGAGTCGAAACGTATGAAATCGAGCCCAGCAATACCATACAATATCTGCATGGCATGAATCAAACCGCTATCCTTGTAACGAGGAAGATCTATCTGGGTGATATCTCCAGTGATGATTGCATTGGCGTTCTCTCCAAGACGGGTAAGAAACATCTTCATCTGTTCTTTTGTTGTGTTTTGTGCCTCATCAAGTATAACCGTGGCATTTTGTAGACTTCGTCCACGCATATATGCAAGAGGAGCTATCTCAATACTTCCATTTTCTTCCATACGTCTAATGTTCTGTATGCTGACCATAGCTTCCATAGCATCATACAATGGTCTTAGATATGGGTTGATTTTCTGTGCCAGATCCCCAGGTAGAAATCCTAGGCTTTCTCCTGCCTCAACAATCGGACGGGTGAGAATAAGCTTGTGTTTCTTGCCACTCAAGAGCTGGCCAAGTGCATACGATACAGCAAGGAACGTTTTGCCAGTACCAGCCGGTCCTATTCCAAAAACAATTTGATTCTCCATCATGCTCTTGATGTAGGTTTCTTGCGTTCGATTCTTTGGATAGGCAACCCGGTTATGGACCATGATGAATGGTTTCTCCCATTGATCACTACTGATCAATTCCTGAAGTGGTTGGTCACTCTTCATTCCTTGGTATTCCATAAAAATTTCTGTTTCACTAAAGTAATGCTGTTTTTCTGCAAGTTGCTGCAACCGAGCAATCAGGGAGAGAAAGCGGTTGGTAATTTGTTCATCTTTGCTCAAACAAGATAGCGAAATCCCTTTTACAAACAAATCACATCCAAGTAATGCTTCTAAATAGGGAAGATTCCGGTCATTGATACCCAACACCCGTTCCATTTGTTCTTTACTGGAAAATTCCACACTTCTATCCATGAATAATCCTATGATGAAGATGAACGCGTCCAAATTGTATTGTTTTGCGTCCAAGTCTCTTCCACATCCAACTCGGGAATCGTGTTCCACGTCAGGTAGACTGAAACAGTCGGTACCCAGCTGTATTGGTTGTTCGATAATACAACACTTCCGCTGTATTTACAATTCAGTGACCAATCTGCAAGGTCATGTACCAAGGTAAATGAGAGCTCACTGAGGTTAAATTGAGTATTGTATCTTCCATCTCCACTGAAATCAAAGCTTCTCAGGAGGTCTTGCCATAGCATGGAATAAGAGAACGAATCATCGGCATCGTAATAGTGGAAAAATCCTGTGTTTGTACTTTTTGCAGCTAGGGTTATGTCCAGGAATTCAGCAATCTGAAGTCGTGCTGATGCGGTAATTGAGAATGAGCTCGCATACCGGTCCTGATAGAAAAACTTCAATGAAGAGTCAATGCCCAAGGTGAGGGCAACGCGTCTTTTCCACCATCGTACCTGTAGGTCTTTTCCTGCAATATCAACTTGTAGTTTCTCTGCTTGCAAGTCTGTAGCCTCCCCTTTGGAAACATAGGTAACCTTGAGATGGGGGATAGCTGCATCAGACGTGATATGGTCAAAATAGTTAGGTTTTCCATCACTGGTCAGGAATGAGAAGGTAAACCGTTGGGACAGTGTTAGAAACGATGAGAACAGCTCCTCTTTGAACGTTCCATCCAAGCGCATGGCTTCTTTCCAGGAGGAAACAGTCCTGGTGAAATCGTACGTTTGTGACAAGGAAGCTGAGAGAGGTTTTGTGGAATAATTGAAAGCTGATTTCAGGGTATTCTTTTGCAGAGATGAATCCACTTCATTAAAGAGCAAGGATGAAGAAAGTGATAGCGGACCAATGGTGTACTTAAGACTTGGAAGCAGGCTTTGCTTTACTGGATAGAGGCTTGCAGTAACACTTGGTGTTATGGTCCCCTCTCCAAGAGGGTAATCCTGCAAGTACCGAATCTGGTGTACCGTCACTGACTCCTCGTTAAAAGCATACTCTTGCTCGATAGTCTCCACAGGACTGCCCACCGGTTTTACATAGTTCTCCTGATAACGATACAACCGTTGGCTTAAGGTATAGGTAAGACCTACAGCAGGAATAGAAACCGTATTCACATTGAAAAGCTGGTAGGATCGGCTCATATAAATGCTCTTGCTTTGGTCTTCAAGAAATGTAAGCTGGGGAAGCAACTCACTTGAGATGGTAAACAGATTGGTGTTTGGAGATACTTTGAGGGACAATGAGCCTTTGGTAAGACTATAGAGATAGGCTGCATCCCAGTCAATGACGCCGAGCGTTGCGTTAAAGGTATGGGTAAGCTTCTGGTCTATGGAATACGTTAGGGAAACAAGTTTCTCGCTCTGCTTGGAAGTCTTGTCGTTGTTTGTGACGCTGATGTGGTAGGCATCGGGAAGCAATACATCCGTCTCTTGTCCTTCAACTGGTTCTTTACTTTCAGGTAGTATCTCCTTTGTTGAGAAGTAATCAAGCAAGGTTCCCTTAAGATTGAGGGAAAGAAGGGGAAGATGCATCTGTTGCAGCAAGTAGGAATATGCTGGACCTTCATCCTGCCATTTGAATTGCGCATCGGCTTCCAGGTTGGAGATGCTAAAAGAGGAAAGATATGGTGAGAGTATGTTCGTTGGGAATGAAAAAGAGCTTTTCAACTTCCAGGTATACGTGGTGATATCTGACTTATAGGTCGTAGGAAATTCCTGGTTCTTTCCAAGCAGTGCATCAAAGGCAAATGAGGTGAGCCGGTTGCCATAGAGGCTGAGCACCTTAGGGTCGGAGTAGAGAGGCAAAGATGCTTCCAGTTTTGCCCATTTGGTATTCAGGCTTATTCCTTGATTAAGGTAGTAACGATTGCGTCCTACATCCGAATAGAGAGCAATTGGGCTTGTCCCTGGTGGGTATAAGGCAAACGCAGAGAGAGAGTCGAAAGTCAGTCGCTTTGAAAAGAATGTTGTTTTACTATCATAGCCTGCATGTAATCCTGCCCTCTCGTATGCATCAAAGAAGAAAGTGAGGTAGGAATCACTCTTTTTTGCCCAGGATTGCACAGCAGAAAGTTCTTCATCGGTTGTATATAGTATCTTGCCAGGAACCTTATTCCCTGAATCGGGAGAGCTCAATAACTTGGTTATGCTGGACTGATCACCCTCCTCTAGCTTTGGATATGTTCCATATAGTTCCCAAGTCGTTGAAACAAACATTCCACGATCACTGGTGAAACCAATGGCAGGGTTGCCTACCATCTGGTTGCCGGGAAAAAAGAAGAAAGGTGTCCAGAAAACCGGTACTCGACCAAGATAGAGCGCAGCATCATGCACCATCAGATCTCCACCTGGGAGAAAGCTCAATCGTTCTGCCCTGATGGACGAGAGGGGATTCTCTGCACGTGTCCCAATCTGTCCGTCATGATAAAAGATTCCACCTTCTGTACCTTGGTAGGTGATCAAGCTACCCGAGGTATAGATGCTCACTTCCTCATTTTCACTGTTCTCACGTTCACTCTTGGTTGTTGCTCCACTAATGGTCAAGGTCTCATCCGACCAATCAAAAGTGACAATGCTCCCTTCTATCGATTGCAAGGCAGCGTCAGCTCCCTTGTCCTCGAATAACACAGAGCCGGAAGCAGTGAGCACTGTATGAGCAAGGTCAATAAGTACGTTCTGTGCCTTTAGCTGTTTTGGCCTCTGCGTACCTTCCCCAACGAAGGAGACAATGACGTCTCCTGTAAGGGTTACCAAAGAGGACTCTGCATCACTATCCATTGTTCTTGCTTGGGTGATTTCCAAGCGGTAGGAACTCTCTTCATCTTCGGAGGGAATACGACTATGCTCTATCGCATGATACGCATACAGTGCATCACGTAAATCAAGTGGATCGTCTCCACTGATGCCTCTAAGGCGAGCCATTTCCATGAGCTCCTCGTCACTGGCACTCTCTATGCGCAGTGCAAGCAGCATTGAATTCTCTTGGGCATAGAGAAACTGGCCCCCCAAAGTAAGTAGAGCCAGGATTATTAGCAATAGAACGCTGTGTTTCTCAACCTTTTTCATGCAACATCTGAGCTAAATAATACCCTGTGTGGGATTCCTTGCATAGTGCAAGTTGCTCAGGAGTTCCAGTTGCAACAACCATACCACCACCATCTCCTCCTTCAGGACCTAGGTCAATGAGGTGGTCTGCTTGCATGATGACATCAAGATTGTGCTCGATGAGCACTACGGTATTACCCGCATCTACCAATCTATTCAGTACTTCCATCAGTTTCTTGACATCAGCAAAGTGAAGCCCGGTGGTTGG
The DNA here is from genome assembly GCA_018399495.1 of Sphaerochaeta sp. GTDB lineage: Bacteria > Spirochaetota > Spirochaetia > Sphaerochaetales > Sphaerochaetaceae > Sphaerochaeta. The sequence continues at coordinate 58,753 of JAGYOG010000009.1, read as the reverse complement.
TTCATCGAGCACATACAAGGTCTTTCCAGTGCCTACTTTGGAGAGTTCAAGACTAAGCTTCACTCGCTGGGCTTCACCTCCACTGAGAGTGAGAGCACTTTGTCCCAACTTCACATATTCAAGTCCAACGGACTGGAGCGTGTCTACCTTTCGTTTAATCCTTGGTATTGCACTGAAGAACTCGCTTGCCTCTTCTATGGTCATTTCCAGAACATCGTGGATGTTCTTACCTTTGTAGTGAACTGCCAGGGTTTCTTTGTTGAACCGTTTTCCATGGCAGACATCACAGGTAACATAAACATCAGGCAAAAAGTTCATCTCAATCTTCAGTTTTCCATCACCATGACAGTTCTCACATCTTCCTCCTGCCACATTGAAACTGAAGCGCCCGCTCTTATACCCTTTTGCCTTACTCTCCGGTAATGATGCAAAGAGTTCCCTAATGGCTGTGAAGACTCCTACATAGGTAGCAGGATTGCTTCGGGGTGTTCGTCCTATAGGACTTTGGTCGATATTGATTACCTTGTCGATATACTTGGCTCCGTCTATATCGCCATAACCATCATAATTCGGTTTTTTATTAGCCAGCTGGCGTTTTACTGCAGGAAGCAGGACTTCATTAAGCAGAGAACTCTTGCCACTTCCTGAGACACCGGTAAGAACGATGAGTTTGCCAAGAGGGAAATCTACATCCACTGCCTTAAGATTGTTCCTGTTTGCACCCTTAAGGTGGATGGTTTTACCTGATCCCTTCCTCCGCTTGGTTGGGATGGACATAGCCAGCGCTCCTGCAAGGTACTGACCGGTAATACTCTCAGGATTCTTCTCAACCTCCTCAGGTTTTCCTTCAGCAATAATATAGCCTCCATGCACCCCAGCTCCCGGTCCCAGATCGACCAGATAGTCAGCCTCCCTGATGGTAGCCTCATCATGTTCAACCACCAGTACTGTGTTGCCTATATCTCGTAAATGTTTAAGTGTGTCAATGAGCTTTTTATTATCCCTCTGGTGCAATCCTATGGATGGTTCATCCAAAACATAGAGAACCCCACTGAGTGCAGACCCAATCTGGGTGGCAAGACGTATACGTTGAGCCTCTCCCCCACTGAGGGTTGCACTACTTCTATCAAGAGTCAAATAATCGAGGCCGACATTTCGGAGAAATGTCAATCTGCTTCTTATCTCCTTAAGAACCTGGTTGGAGATCATGATCTCCTGGTCACTTAAGGTAAGATCGTTGAAAAATGCATGTGCATGTTTTACCGAAAGACGGGTAGCATCCATGATGTTCATGTCATGTATAGTTACTGCAAGGGCTTCTTTGCGAAGACGATCACCATGACACTCAGGGCACACCTTGGTGGTTTGAAAACTATTCATCCACATTTTGATTTGCATGCTGTTGGTTTCATAATACCTGCGTTGCAGATCAGGGATAATCCCAGGAAATGGTTTTTCAACCCGATATGTCTGATTACTTTTCTCCCGCTCGTATTCCACAAACACACGTTCCTTGGTTCCATACAGCAAAGCATTGATGGTCTCAGGTGGTAGCTTGCTGAAAGGAGTGTCAAGGGTGAAGTGTAAATGCTTGGCAAGTGCCTCAACAAGGGACCTGGACCATTTTGCATCAGGATTCATTGTGGCTATAGCACCTTTGTTGAAGCTCTTTGTGTAGTCAGGAATAATAAGATCGGGGTCGAATTCTGTTTTAATCCCAAGACCATTACACTCAGGACACGCTCCATACGGATTATTGAAACTAAACAATCGTGGTTCGAGATCAGGCAAGGTAATACCACAGTGTGGGCAGCTGTTCCGTTCACTGAAAACCTCTTCGTAACTTTCTTCTCCATTTTCTCCCAGAAAGGTCACCTTAACCAAGCCTTGAGTCATTTCATTTGAAGTTTCTATACTGGATGCAAGTCTGGAGCGAATATCCTTACTGAGTATTAGACGGTCAACCACAATATCAATGGAGTGCTTGAATTGCTTTTCAAGGACAATCTGGTCATCAAGATGGAGCATCTTTCCATCTACTTTTACTCGTTGGAATCCTGCTGCCCGGGCATCCTCAAAAACTTTCTTGAATTCCCCTTTCCTCCCGATTGCAATTGGAGCACTTACAATGATTTTCGTTCCATCTTCGGCCTTGAAAATGGCATCGATAATCTGATCGACACTCATCTCACTGATCTCACGACCACATACATGACAATGTGGCTTCCCTACCCTTGCCCAGAGCAGTCGGAAATAATCATAGATTTCAGTGACGGTGCCTACCGTTGAACGTGGATTACGATGGGTCGATTTCTGCTCGATTGCAATTGCCGGGCTAAGCCCTTCCATGTAATCAACATCAGGCTTGTCCAACTTATCAAGAAACATCCTTGCATAGGAACTCAGGCTTTCTACATAACGTCTCTGGCCCTCTGCAAAAATGGTATCAAAAGCCAATGAACTTTTCCCGCTTCCTGAGAGTCCGCTTATAACGATCAGTTGATCTTTTTTCAACTCCAGGTCGAGGTTTTTGAGGTTGTGTTCCCTCGCACCCTTGATTATCAACGTATTATGCATGTTCAATAGCTTCCAACAAAGCAGTCTTTGCTTCCTGCTGCGTTACTTTTTTTACCAATTTTCCCTTTTCATAGAGAAATATACTATTTCCCAGTCCGGTAATTGCCAAATCCGCAGCTTTAGCTTCTCCCGGGCCGTTGACCTGACATCCCATGATTGCAACAGTCAAGTCCTTTTCGATGGTAAGCAGTTCTTGTTCAACGGATGCAAGGAATCCTTGAGAGTCAAAACTATGTCTTCCACAGCGAGGACAGCTCACAATCCTGATACCTTTCTTTCTCATCCCCAAAGTTCTCAGAAGCTCAACCCCTGCCTGTACTTCACTCTCGATATCTCCGGTGATGCTGATTCGTATGGTATTGCCTATTCCCTCACTGAGGAGATGTCCCAACGCCCATGTTGAGCGGGTGACAGCTGAAATCACAGAACCAGCTTCCGTTACCCCTAGATGCAGTGGATACGGGCTTTGTGATGCAAAGAGACGATTAGCCTTCATAGTGAGATCAGTGTCGCTTGCTTTCAAGGAGACCACCGTATTGGAGAATCCCCATTGTTCAAACCAAGAGAGGTATTCAAGAGCAGTATTGCTCATAAGAATTTCAGTAGGATCGTTCCCACGTGGGAGGGATCCACTGTTCAGACCGATGCGAATTGTCTTGCCTTGGTCCTTGGCTCTTTTGACAACCTCTTCTACTTTCCACTTTGCTCCGATATTTCCTGGATTGATCCGAATCTTGTGTGCACCACAGTTCAGTGCGTCAAGTGCAAGCTTATAGTCAAAATGAATGTCGGCAACCACAGGTATGGGACTCTTTTTGCAAAGATAACTGAATGCATCATGGTCTTCAACCGAAGGATACGAGAAACGAATGACATCACAACCCATTGCATTGAGTTTTCCGATTCTAATAATTAATTCATCCAGCTCATCTGCTACATGGGGTATTGCACTGTCATACATTGTTTGTACCATGATGGGTAACCCACGTCCAATAAGACTATTTCCAATACGTACCTGCTTATCTCCTGTCATGAAAAGCTCCTCTCAGTCATACACATAATATTCGTACGCTATTACTACACATTTGTAAAGCCCTTTATATCTCATCCAGCACAATAAGAAGATGTTTTGCCGTAACCGGTCCTTCTTCTCCCTGGATACCTAGGGCAAAGGGTTCCCCTGGCATGAAAACTGTAAAGGTTCCTTCTTCTGAACGGATTACATCAGTAGGCTCACTGTCCTGGATAGAAATTAAACCTTTCTCATCCACGTTCCCTTCCTGATCTTTCCTTCTGTAGGTCGTAACAAGCAATTCGCTTCCTTGCAAGGTGAGTACCACACACACCTTCGATGGATGCAACATGAATGTACCAACAAATGGAGAAGTAGCACACTGAGAATAAAAAACTTTCATTCCTTCCATTGAGATGCCTGCATCATCAAGTGAGGCTACCTCTTCCAGATGAGGAATTGACGGGGCATAGAATCTGAGTTGATCAATCGTATCGTGTATCATAGTCTGCCTAGAATATACCCATTTCAAACATCTTACAAGAATACACAAATGGGGCTTTACATTAATATTGGTAACAACTATATTGTGGACAAGGAGAATATATACATGGAACATACCATTATCAATAGCATGAAAAAAAGACGCACAATTTATAATTTAGGAAAAGAACTTCCTGTGATGAGATCTACACTGGAAGAAGCAGTTCGTGGAGTAATCAAATACGCTCCATCTGCTTTCAACTCCCAAACGAGCAGAGCAGTAATTCTGTACGATGACAAGCATGATTGGCTTTGGGATTTGATCCGCTCCAAACTAGTTGTGATGATAGACGATCCAGATCAGAAAAAGCAGACTGAAGAGAAAATTGCTGGATTCAAGGCAGCCTCAGGAACCATTCTGTTCTTTGAAGAGATGGCAACCATCCGCTCACTTCAGGAACAGATGCCACTCTATAGTGAAAACTTTACCCTTTGGAGTCACCACGGAACCGGTATGGCACAGTTCTCTGTCTGGACGGTTCTTGCTGAACTAGGAGTCGGTGCCAGCTTGCAGCACTATGGCAACCTCATTGAGGAAGAGCTTCTTGCACACTTCAATCTTCCTTCCTCTTGGTCACTTGTTGCTCAGATGCCATTTGGCTCGATCAAACAGGAAGCAGGTGATAAGGATTTCCTGCCTACTGAGGAACGAGTACGGGTCATCTCGTAACTAGTCGAATATGAGGGGAAGGGACTTGTCTCTCCCCTTCATACTTTATACGCTCTGTGATATGAGCACCATATTTTCTACCACCTATGAAAGCCCCCTTGGCACCCTATACTTAACGAGTAACCGGGATGCATTGTTGGGGGTTTCATTTGATACAGTTATGCTGGATGAAAATGCAGCCAATCCTGTCCTAGATATGGCAAAAGAACAATTGGATGCATACTTCAATGGAACGTTACAACAATTCACAATTCCCTTGGAACTGTATGGTACTGCATTTCAACAGAATGTATGGAAAGCTCTTTGTACGATACCTTATGGAAGGGTGGTCAGTTATCAGGATATTGCAATAGCCATAGGTAATCCTAAGGCTGTTCGCGCTGTTGGGATGGCGAATAACAAAAATCCCATCAGCATCATTATTCCCTGTCATCGAGTCATCGGCAAACAGGGTTCCCTGGTTGGGTATGCAGGAGGACTGGAGAAAAAGCAATGGCTTCTCTCCCATGAAAGAGAAAATCAAAGCAATATATAGTCAAGCTTCAAGAGTAAATTCTGTTGGTAATCACCAAAGTGCTCGCCAAAAAGGCTGACACCTCCAATATTCTTTGCATGATCCTTGATACCAATTTTTACACTTATAAAACAGGATTCTCTCAACAAAAGATCCTCTATTGTTACATCCCCGATGAGTTCATTGTTCAAATAGGTTCCTTTGCTATTCACCACCCAGTGATTGAGCAATCCATACTGGTTCAGGGTATCCGGCCACCAGGGAGGATTGTACTTCCCTTTTCTTCCCCCTAGATCGCCAGGACTGGTCCATGTCCCAACCTCTCTTCTATTAATCCATACGGTTATGTCACTTGGCCAATCATTCCGATAGAACGGAGCCTCAGAACATGCTTCGAAGCTGAGATCTAGATTTTTAGGTCTGCCTAAGTTAGCAACGGCATTAGGGAATCGATATTCCACGTATCCCTTGTAGAACCAGAGCAACTGAGCGTTGGTACGCTCAGCATAGTAGAATGAACAAGGCTGGTCGAAGATGCCAATCGCACTCTTTTCGCTTACCAGTCCGCAGTTTGGATGAATATCGCAATCAACGAAGTTGCCGATCGGCATATTCAGAACCACTGAATTTTCTTTCAGTGCATCTGATTGATCGAGCAGAAGCTTGATCAAAACCCGATCACAACCCCTGCTGCTTACCTTCATGGAACCACGAATTCCTGGCTGTGACTCGGTAATAAGCAAACCAGCACGCTCAAGTATACTTACATGCAGTGCTGCTGTTGAGGTAGGCAACTGCAGATGTTCAGCTATTTCATTTACGCTAAGGCTCCGTTCATTCAGCAATTCGAGGATGTTGATCCTTGCTTCATTAGCAATCGCCTTTGCAACGACCAACATCTTTTCTTTGTCTGAATAATCAAGGAGGATCTTTTTGAGCATAATAGTACCTCTTTTCACTCATACTAACACAAACTAAATAGCTGATGCATCAGTTTTTATGAAATTGAGAACCGGAACAGATTCCAAGATTGTCTTGGAGCAATATACTGGTCCATTTTTCCACTTTTCACGACAGGTTTTATATTCTCTGGGTTATCTTTCTCATTAACAGCCTTCAAATCGGTATGGTGCAACGTAATGTGCTCAATGATTTTCAATTGCTTAGAAAAACCTGTTGCATCCAAGTCAAGTTCCATTTCTTCGTCCAGACTCCTGTTTACCACAAAAAGAGCAAGTTCCTGTTCTTCTTCATGATACACAAGCACTGCATCTGCATAAGGGACCTCTCCATAGAGATGGTTTTCATAGGATGGTACATTCAATCGAATATCAAGTACCTCTCCCCTTCCATACTTCGAGGCATAATAGAAAGGCCAGTAAATGGTTTGTGCCCAGCTAGATCCTCCGTCCTCAGTCATGATTGGTGCGATGACATTCACCAACTGGGCAAGGCAGGCTACCTTCACCCGGTCACAGTGTTTGAGCAGGCTATTGAGTAGACACCCTACCACTAAAGCATCTTCAAAGGTATACACATCTTCAAGGATATGTTTTCCAACTTTCCAGTCAGGTTCAGTCTTGTCTTGTTCATTGGAATGGAACCAGACATTCCATTCATCAAATGAGAGGTACATTGTCTTTGATGAACGTTTTTTAGCTTGCACATAGTCACATACATGTACAACAGTCTCGATGAACTCATCCATCTTCTTACTTGAGGCAAGAAAGGTTTCAGCATCATTCTCATCATTTCTAAAGTACATGTGTAGTGACAGGTAGTCAGCAATATCATATGTATGCTCAAGTACTGTCTCTTCCCATGCTGGAAATGTAGGCATATCACTATTGCTAGATCCACAAGCTACCAACTCAAGACTAGGATCAAAAAGCTTAAGGGCCTTCCCTACCTCAGAGGCAAGACGGCCATACTCCTCGGCAGTCTTGTGACCTACTTGCCAAGGACCATCCATTTCATTGCCAAGGCACCACATCCTAATATCATAGGGAGCCTCTGAACCATGGCTTTTCCTCAGTTCACTTAAGGCAGTACCTCCTGGGTGATTACAGTATTCCACCAGGTCCTTCGCCTCATCAATGCCTCTGGTACCAAGGTTGAGTGCCATCATTGGCTCAGTTCCAACTTTCTGGCACCAATCCATGAATTCCTTGATCCCGAACTGATTGGGATCCAACGCTTTCCAGGCAAGGTCAAGTCTGATAGGTCTCTCTTCAACTGGACCTACAGAGTCTTCCCAACGATGGTTAGATACATAGTTTCCACCTGGGAAACGTACCATGGGAACATCAAGATCCTTTACGAGTTTCAAGACATCAGTACGCAGCCCATCCTCATCAGCAAGTGGGTGATCCATTTCATAGATACCACCATATATACATCGTCCCAACTGCTCGACGAAGGAACTGAACAACCGCTTATCAGCGGTACCAATAACAAAGTTTTTAGAAGCATGTACAGTACATTTCACGAAGGTTATCTCCTGTATTAATATTAGTTTTATCCCTTTACTCCACCACTGGTTAAACCAGCAATGAAGTAACGTTGGAAGAAAATGAAAACGATGATAATAGGTAGCGTAGCCGCCAAGGCTCCAATAATCAGCAAGTCATAGTTGTTTCCGTATGGAGTTAGCAAGGTATTCAATCCAATGGGCAAGGTAAACTTCTCTCCTGTACGGAGAACAATCAAGGGCCAGAGGAAGTTGTTCCAGCTCTGCATCGACATGAAAATTGCCATTGCCGAGAATGCTGGGGGCATAATGGGAATAACTATTCTAAAGTAGATTGAATACTCATTCAGCCCATCGACTCTCCCGGCATCAATAAGATCCCGAGGTACTCCATCGATATATTGCCTGAAAAAGAATATGGCAAAAGGAGATACAATCATAGGAAGGAATACACCCCAGAAGGTATCTATCAAGGAGATGGTAATCATCAATTTGTACAAAGGAAGAATGAGAATCTGTATTGGTACAAGCATGAGGAATATCACCAATGTTGTGACGATCTTCCTCCCCTTGAACCGATAGAGAGAAAGACCATAGGCGACAAAGGAACTGAGGAAAAGAGCGAGACATGTTTGCAACAACATCAACAGCAAACTATTTCCAAACCAAGTGAAATAAATTCCATCTCGGATTGTATAGAGTCCTTTGAAAGTGGATAGATTCAAATCTGCAGGAATAAGGGTCTTAAGCGTTATCCCATAGCGTAACAGGTCTCGTCCAGGGCGAAAGGCTGCCAGAGTTAACGAATATAGTGGAACCAAATATATGAGAGCCACTACCGTTAAAAGTAGATATTTAAAAAATGATCGTCTTGAGTGGTGGTAAATCCTTGCCATTATCGCCTCCCCTCAGCTTCAAAGAAACCGAACAGCTTCAAGAAAGAGATACTCAAGGTAAATACGATGATCAGCAAAACTATGCCGATGGCACTAGCCATACCCATTTCGCCCTCTTGGAATCCTTTATTGTATAGATGCCCTACAATGGTCAGTCCCACATTATTGGGAGAGGGTTTACCTGCCCAAAGAATGAAACTTTCCTCGAACATTGCAAAGCCACCAAATATGGAAATGGTAGTAACAAAAATGGTCGTGCTCTTCAGCAAAGGGATGGTAATCCTCCAGAGCTTTTGCGATTGGGATGCCCCATCAATATCTGCAGCTTCGTAGAGTTCATCAGGAATTGCCTGTAATCCAGACAGGAAGTAAATGATATTCACACCTACCCAACGCCAAAGTGCAAGGATCAGCAGAAGAATCATCGCTTGGTGAGGTCCTCCAAGCAGCCACTGTCGTGGTTCGGCTCCCACTGCTATAGCAAGTGTATTAACTAGACTCTTGTCACTGGATGCAAACAACAGGCGCATGATAGTTCCGGCAACAACAATCGATACCAAGCTAGGAATATATAATACTGAGCGATACACAGTATTGATGGTTCTATTCCCACTGTTCAACCAGACTGAGAGAAGCAAGGGAATAGGAATAAGTAATGCTATCGTGTAGACGGTATAGCGAAAACTGTTTTTTAGGGCAACCTTGAATTCTGGATTATCAAGTTTACGATAATTCTCAAGACCAATGAATTCGACTTGCCCAGGATACACTTGTTGAAATCCCATAATAAACGTACTGATAATTGGATACAGGTAAAAAATGAGGAAGGATGCAATAAATGGGAGAATAAAAACATACGGTGCTACCTTAGCAGATCCCAGAGTTTGTTTCTTTGTCATCCATATCTCCTTGTATAACAAAAACAACTGAGGATACGCCAATGTATTGACGTATCCCCACTTTTAAAAGATTTAACGAGCGAGATCTGCCGCTTCTTTCAAAGCCTCAGCAGGACTCTTGTTCTGCTGCTGCAGTGCCTGAATCATTACAGATGATTTCAATCTATCAATAACAGCCGGAAGTTTCTCCTTGATATTGACGCTATTGATCTCATCCTTGATATCCAGCAACATGCCGAAGATATCATCATTCTGGTAGTATTCGGTGAACTTATTAGCTGCGTTCATCCGTGGATTGTCCCAGACATCCCAACGTGGAGGATCAAAACCGAGGTCTTCCCAGATTTTAAGGTTGCCTTCCTCAGATCCCTTTGCGAACATCAAGAAATCCTTGGTAAGTTCCAAATCACGAGCCTGGTTGGTTACAGAAGTTCCTGTTCCACCCATTCCAGCAGAACGCATGCCATCGGCAGTCCATCTTGGCATCGGTAGAATCAGAATCTTTCCAGCCAAGTCTGGCATGTAGTCGGTAAATCTATTCATGTACCACATCGGCATCCAAATGGAAGCTGCACCACCATCATTCATGAATCCATAATACTCTTCAGCGTGATGGAATCCACCTGGGGTAGCTACAGCTGCACCACTGTTCAACAGATCCTTGAGATATTGCAGAGTTTTTACGTTGGTTGCGTTGTCAAGGATGACATTGCCATCTGCATCAAGGAAATCAGAACCTTGCTGAGCAATTAATGGCCAGAAAGACCAATGTTCTGTTACTTCAATTGTAGTCATCGGCTTACCGGTCTTTTGTTTTACAACCTTTGCTGCCTTCATGTAGTCATCCCAAGTCTTGATTGCATAGGGATCAACACCAGCGGCATTCAGGATTTCCATATTGTAATAAATAACCGATGCACCAACATGGAACGGAAGCCCATAGTTCCGGCCATCCTTGCTATAGATGTCTAGGCGTGCGGTAACAAATTTGTCGCGTACCGGGTCAATGACATCATTAAGTGGTGCAAGCTGAATGTTTCCCTTGAGGAAGTTGGGATATTTTGCAATCTCAATATCAACGAGGTCTGGAGCACCAGTACCTGCCTGCACGGGAAACCAACACTTGGTGTGCATATCCTCAAACGGAAATACCTCCGGTTTAAAGAGATACCTCCTGTCTGCTCTCTCTTCATTCCATAATTTTGCCATCTTTCTCATAGAAACTCATGTGAAGAGTCCGGAAGGTCCAGAATGATAATCTGTTCCATCAGCAGGTGCGGCTTGTTCCTTACTGCCGGCAGCAAAAAACCATACCGAACACACAAAGTGATCAAAAGTACAAGAACAATAAAAGTCTTTTTCATAGTACACTCTTTATCGCTACAATTCCCAAAAGAATTGTTTAGTTTTTATTACAAATAGACACATTCCCGATCATTTTGATTAGCGTTATTCGTAGTCATCAAGTAATCACAATTGGCACATGATTTACTAAAATTAAATTTCTATCATTCATATGTTAGCTTTACTGGGGTCGCTATAGCTTGTTCCGAGCGAACTCGCTTGCATCTGCAAGGTCCACATTGATTCAAATTCCGTAATACTTTGAATATTGCGTTTACTAAAAATTCATGTAATGGTTGAACTGGTTGTTACTCATTGAATCAATGCCTTTGCAAAAATATTTGATATATGCAATACATCTTTTATCAGATTTTTGCATCAGTAAGCGTAACGCAATGTAGCCTCCCGTGATCAAATAATTAAAATCAATATATCAGGATAATTTGATTTATACCCAATTATATGGTAATGTGCTTGTACTGTCAACCATTATTCTTTTAATATATTGTCTCGTATGCTTCAAAGAATAAATATATCAAGATTGTTGATTGAATGATTGTTGTAAATGAAATATCATGATAAATTACAGAATATTTAATATTGAGGACACAATATGCAAGGTAGAATAATGATCATTAACTCCTAAATACTGATATGGATGTGTTAAGGGATTATATCTCCAGGAGAGTCAGATACTGAATGAATTGATGTAAAGGAGAAAAGAATGTAAATGAACTTTCCAGCATTCTGAATTTCCTGCAATCAACTGTAGCCACCAACATTATTGACCCTTGAAAAAAGCCAAATCTTATAGAAATAGATATCAGAAAAAGTTAAATAAAAGGAAACCAGAAGGTCTGTAGGAATATATGATGAGTATGTGATCAATCTTGGCAACATAGAAGAGAGCAATGATAGTTATCACGGTGTGGAAATGCTGTTGATTGTTCATCGAATATAATATCTCTGCACCATGTGGTATGTGTACCGGGTTGATAAGATAGTTGGTATTTGATACGCCTGAAAGTCATTTTTGAACCTTGAAAGAATAAAGGCAGGACTGCTCTGGTTTGAAAAAAAGGGTATGTCAAATACCACTGAACAACTCCTTATAATAAGAAAAAGCCGGTTAAGAAAATTGAAATTGTCGTTGAGCTTCTAGAGGGATTCCAGAACCAACCGGAAGTGGCTTAGTGATATAACCCTATAATCAATGAACGTGAAGTAGGTACATGGACAAGCCCTGGTGACTTTTGATAAACGAACGTTTACCCTGAAGGTGGAAACTCAAAGGATCACAATATGGTCTTCTGAAAACATGGACGGTGACAGAAGAAGGCTCATTTGTTGATGGTATGCAAATTCTGATCTGAAAATCAAAGATCTACAACTCTTTCACATCACTCTATCAAGGCATGTTTTCGCGGTAAAAGAAGATGGAGAATGTTGAGGAATCAACATTTTTGGTCATGGGCTTGGTAATTACAAGCTATGACATTCTTCTAATTTATATTTAATTAATTTTGCTGTCAACTGCGTAATGCAGTAGACCTTAATAGTAAAAATGACACCACAAGTGGGGGTGTCCATCTCTACAAACCGTTGTTCGGTAATTCCTGCCCACGGGCAACAAACTGGAAGACCAAGGGTGAAGAGAGCAACGTTTTTGAATACCAATAACGATAAAGTAGTTTGCAGTACCCTTTCCAGTCTCAGCAAGTGCATCACAAGCGCATGCTGCAGTCTTACCCTGCATCCAGGAAGAGAGCCCAATGGCAGCTCCACCAAACACACCGACTCCAAATGCCAAGGTTGATGAGGTACCTGCAGCAATTGCAGCTGCAATGAAGTTCATCAAGAGGAACCCGTAAATGGTCTGGGTAAGCGGAGCACCGGCAAATGCAACCATGATGAACGGAGCAGGTTTGCCGTTCGCGTAACATTTCTTCCAACCACCAACTGCTGCCTGGGCAGCAGCTCCAGCGCCAAGTCCGGACCCAAGAGCCGAAAGAGCCAATGCACATGCCAATCCAATAAATTCCAAGTTTCCCATGTGTTTCTCCTTAGTTGTTACCAAACAACGATCAGTTTTCTTCTACCGTTTGTGTAAACGGTTCATATGCGATCCCAGTCCACTCCATTCCGAGCTGACCGGAGAACTCCAAAAGATTCAGGCGCACACCGTGCACCACCACACTAAGCAATCCCATCACAATATTGAGGGAGTGCCCGATAACCAGCACCAAGATTCCAGCAACAAGTGCAAACCCACTGAGCATGCCACCTGCCATACTATTGAAACTCTGCGCAATCGCAACAGATGCCATCCCAACAGCGAACAAGCGGATATAACTCATAATGTTAGAGAATGCACTGATTGTATTAAGGAAGGTGGTGAAAAAACCACCCAAACCACTGGCAAGTCCTTTTCCAAACTTGATTCCAGGACCTTGTGATCCAAAAACAACCACCAACAGAAACCCTGCCCCTACTACAGAACCAACATACATCATGTTTGCAGGCTCCACGATGACCAGTTGCAGTACCACAAAATAGAGGGCCAGAATATCCATCAGCCACCCGATATCAGCCACAAAACTCAGATCCTTCTTGGGAATCTTGTGGATTACATTAAGAATGCAAGCCAAGCTGAGTTGAACCGTACCGATGATGAAGCAGAACTTCATAACCGTATTCTGAGCTGCATTGGCGGTCAAACCAAAGAGTTCAGGGTAGTTGGATATAGAAGGAATCACCAATGTCTGAAGGAATGGAACGGCAAGGAGAATCTCCTTGGAACCAAACCAGGTTCCGGTCAAGGATCCCCACACAATAGTTGCTATACTGAGTACATAGAGCAACATGACCATCGTATTCGCCTTCTTGGCCTTTGCATGTAGAAGAACAGCTGTAGCCATGAAGATAATTCCATAGCCGGCATCTCCAATAATCATCGCAAAGAACAAGGTAAAGAACAGCAGGAACCAGGTACTGACATCATTCTCTCGATAACCAGGAACTGTTCCCAGGATATCAAACACTGGCTTGATGATCCCTACTCCCTTTGGATATTTGATCAAGGTTGGAGGATAGTCATCCTCGGTGACATCATCCAACTGGTATGCCCAGCCTTTCTGTTTTGCAAGAGCAGCAAATTCTTCAACCTTTGTCTCTGGAAGGTACCCGGACAGCCAAGCAAGGTCTTCACCACCTTCCAATTGTTCTTCGACTTCTTCAAAGTGGAGCGCCATCTCAAGTTTCTTTAATTGGAACGAGAAAGCATCAAGATACATTCCAGCTTCTTTGAGTGAAGAAATCACTTCCTGCAAACGCTTCTCATCTGAGGCTTTTCTCTTCTGAAGATATGCTAGTCCATGATCACCCAAAGAAAATGGTTTAGCTGGAACAGAAGAATCAAGTCGTGAGCCAACGGTTGCAATCGCCATCTGGCCGGCAACTGGTGCGAGCTCAAGATATTGGATTGAGGAATCGAGGTTCTTCAAGTCTTTCTTGGAAATAGTATAGAAGTGCAACTTGATTCCCTCAAGGGAAAGCTGTCTCACTTCCTCAGGATCGAAATCACCCCACTCCCTCAACTCTTCAATACGAGCGGAGTCAGCCTTGATCTCTTCTTCCAAATCCTCTAGGGTCTCAAGAAGTCCCTGATACCGTTCAAGAAGCTCGTAGAATACTTCATCCGAAACCTCAGTCTGAGAAGGCATATGCTTCTTGTCTTGCAGGTCAAGAATGACATTCCTCAAGGCATATATTTGGTCATGATTCTTCTGAAGCTGTTCGATTTTCTGGTTTTGTACCTGTTCGCTATTGATATGGAGCAGGCCGCCTTTTCTGAGTTCTCTGAGCATGGTACGACCGTTATGCGCCTGTACGACGATGTAGGCCTTTTTCATTGGTACAATCATCTCATGCCCCCCGCATCAGCTTTTTCTTGGCGATCTTGCCACGGACGACAGCAGCTGTCTGCTGGTCACCCAGATAAATGGCAATCCTACGAATATTATCTTTTGCTTCAGGTATCTTCACCTTCTCAAAGAGATTCACCCGTTGACTCGTGGTTCTCAGTTCACGTTCAAGGAGTCTCACCTGTTGTTCCAACGTAGCAATCAAGGCATCATATCGCGCCAAGTCACGTAATATTTCCAAGCCTTTGTCCACCCATAAAGGATAGTCAGACAGGTTGTAGGTGATAGGAACAAAAGTCAGTTCTTTGAAAACTGGAATGGAAACACCAGCAATATTACCCCTGGCTTTAACCACCTTGTCAATCTTGATGAGCTTTTCAACCTTCAGTTCAGAAGCGAATGCTGTATTTTCATGGTATACAGCAATCCACTTCTGCATGTCCTGAACGAGAGCCTGCTGCTTTTTCTTGAGTGAAGCCACCTCAGCTGAGATCTGTCTGATGACCATCTGCAGCTGTTGTTTTTTCAGTTGCAGGGTCGGCAGATACCTCTGGTATTGCTTCAGTCTGTCTTTCTGCAGTTTCTGTTCGTTCTTGGTCAGTTTGACGGCCATCTCGTCTCCTTAGTCGTTTAACTTCTTAGGCCAGCGGCTCAAGATCAAATCACTCTTAAGTCCGGTTTCATTAGGCTCAAAACAGTCAGAGAGAATCTCCCATCCCAAGTCCAAGGCACCCTCAAGGGGAATATTCACACTTAAGTCCATCAATTTGCTTTCAAACAGCCTACCGTACTTGAGAAGTTTCTCATCCCAATCGGTCATATTGAAACCCATTGATTTCTTTTCCAGTGACTCCTTGTAAGATGCATAGAGTTTGATCATACCATCCATCAAAGCACGATGGTCGTCCCTGGTATCCTTGTTTACCTGCTGCTTGAGGCGGCTCAAAGACCCAAAGGGTTCAATTCTTCCACCCTTGAGATAATACTGTCCTTCGGTGATATACCCGGTATTATCAGGAACAGGGTGTGTGACATCATCACCAGGCATGGTGGTAACAGCAAGAATGGTAACCGAGCCCGCACCTTCGAAGTCAACTGCCTTCTCGTACCGGGAAGCAAGAGAACTATACAGGTCACCAGGATATCCTCGGTTGGAAGGAACCTGGTCCATGGTAATTGCCATCTCTTTCATCGAGTCAGCAAAGTTGGTCATATCGGTAAGCAGGACAAGGACTTTCTTGCCATCCTGTGCAAATCGCTCTGCAACAGCGAGCGCCATGTCAGGAACCAACATACACTCAACAGTCGGGTCACTAGCAGTGTGAATGAACATGATTGTTCGACTCATTGCACCACCGTTTTCCAGAGTATCCTTGAAGAAGAGGTAGTCATCATATTTGAGACCCATGCCTCCAAGTACAATCAAATCAACTTCAGCCTGCATCGCAATTCTCGCAAGCAGGGGGTTGTAGGGTTCTCCACTTACACTGAAAATGGGCAGTTTCTGGCTCTCAACCAATGTGTTGAATACGTCGATCATTGGGATACCCGTTCTGATCATATTGCGGGGAATGATACGTTTAGCTGGATTTACTGCAGGACCACCGATATCAATCATAT
The DNA here is from genome assembly GCA_018399495.1 of Sphaerochaeta sp. Lineage (GTDB taxonomy): Bacteria > Spirochaetota > Spirochaetia > Sphaerochaetales > Sphaerochaetaceae > Sphaerochaeta. The sequence continues at coordinate 42,285 of JAGYOG010000009.1, read as the reverse complement.
TGTCTGACAAAGAAGGACCGTTGTCTCTAGGATTACCGGTACCATCGAATACACGACCGAGAAGGTTGTCGGTATAGGAGACACGCATAGGAACCCCTAAAAATCTTACTTGGTCACCAGTGGATATGCCCTGCGCACCACTGAATACCTGTAACGAGACCAAATCCTCGTCCAACTTGATAACGCTTGCATAACTCTGCTCACCTTCAGAGGTGACAATGGCAAGCTCACTATTGCGTACTCCTAGGGCACGCACGGTAATGACATTTCCTACAATGGATTCAATCCTTGAATATACTTTCTGCATCTGCAACCCCTTAGATCAACTGCTCAGCGTCCGGGTCAACACCACGTTGTTTCCCCTGGTACAGGGCACGTATCTCCCCTTCTATCTGTGTGAAACGTTCACTCTTTGTTTCAACATTGTTCCAGTCAAGGAACTTCTGTCTAAGCGTGTTAAAGAAGGAACGTACATGTTTCTTATCTTCAAGATCAAAATCAGTAGCAAGCACCTTGAACAGTACTTCAAACGTATGCTTCTGTCTCTCTGGTGGCACTGAAGCATCAACCGGGTCAAAGGAGTTCTGCTGTAAATAGAAAGCATCAATCAACTCACTTTTCTGGTAGGTAATGTAATCGGAGACCGAAGTTCCTTCTTCTCCAACAACCTTCATCATCTGGTTGACTTCACTACCTCTTCTGAGAATATTACGAGCATATTCAACATTTTCTTGTTTGATGATACCCTCATATTTCGACCAAGAGTTAAGCGGGTCGATAGCAGGATACTTACGTGCATCACTACGCTCTCTACTCAAACCATGGAAAGCACCTACAACCTTGAGTGTTGCCTGTGTCACCGGTTCCTCGAAGTTACCGCCAGCAGGGCTGACGGTTCCACCAATGGTTACCGATCCAATACGGCCATCACGAAGACGAACCTTACCAGCTCTCTCATAGAACTCTGCAATTCGGCTTTCCAGGTAAGCAGGGAATGCCTCCTCACCAGGTATTTCTTCAAGTCGTCCACTCATCTCACGCATTGCCTGTGCCCATCGGCTGGTGGAGTCAGCCAAGAGCAGAACACTGAGTCCCATCTGTCGATAGTATTCAGCCAGCGTTACTGCGGTATATACGGAAGCCTCACGGCTTGCAACCGGCATGGAAGAGGTATTACAAATTATGATGGTACGTTCCATCAAAGAACGACCGGTCTTCGGGTCAACAAGTTCAGGGAACTCCTTGAGAACCTCAACAACCTCACCTGCTCTCTCACCACATGCAGCAATAATTACGATATCAACATCAGCATTACGGCTGGTCATGTGCTGTAGAACGGTCTTACCTGCACCGAAAGGACCAGGGGTACAGTAGGTACCACCCTTTGCAACCGGGAGGAAGGTATCGATGATCCTGATCTTGGTAACCAAGGTTTCATCGGGGCGCAAGCGCTCCTCATACAGTTTGATAGCTTTCTTGACAGGCCAAGTGAAAATCATGGAAAGGTCTTTCTTGTTACCTTTTGCATCTTCAACAGTACAGATGATATCGCGTACACCATAGGTGCCTTTTCCCTTGATCGTAACTACCTTCCAAGGAGTATCAGCCAGATTGAAAGGAATCATAATCTGGTGGGTGAACAGGCCTTCTGGTACAGTGCCAAACGTATCGCCTGGGCGAAGTTGGTCTCCAACCTTGGCCAGAGGAGTGAATTCCCATTCCTTGTTTGGGATGGCATCAAGATACACTCCTCGTTGGAGGAAGAAACCACACTGCTTTGCAAGTTCAGGAAGCGGGTTCTGCAAACCATCATAGATCTGTTGCAAGAGCCCAGGTCCCAATGCAACGCTCAGCATCTCACCGGAGAACTCAGCTGCATCACCAACGCGAATGCCACCTGTCATTTCGAAGACCTGCAAGGATGCAGTATTCCCATTGATACGGATTACTTCACCTTTGAGGCGATCATCGCCAACATGGATATATCCGACTTCATTCTTTGCAATAGCACTGTCGAACTCGACCGTTACCATATTCCCGTTGACGCCTACGACACGCCCACTTGTATTTGCCATATCCAACTCCACTAATTGTTCTCAATCTCGGTCTGAATATTAGAGAAGAGACGCTTGAACTCAGCGTTTCCCTCCTCTCGGGTAAAGAGACTTTTTCTCTGTAGCATATTCAGTTTCAATGCATACGAAAGCAGCCCTTCAATATCAAACGTATGAAGGGCACTTAGATCATCCAGGTAGTTCCAATGTAGCCGTAGAAGCATCATCTCAGCTTGCAATACGTCATCACTGACTAGTGCCTGACGCACGGTGTCGCTGATTTTTGCTTCCTTATCTCCATCATTTCGGTAGGAAGTGTCCGATAGCGAGAGTTTCCTGCTTCTCGCTTCAGTCAACTCTTTCTTCACCATGCCAGCAAAATGCTGGTACTGTGAAAGAAAATGATGTGAGGAAACTTCCCCATTAACTGCTTGCTGTAAAAGCAGGTAGTGCGCATTGCTTACCTGATCTTTGCATAACGATAGAAAGGTATCAGTTGTAAACGGAAGCATTCCGTCATACCGTAAGGAAGGTAACGTTGCTACCAGATAATAGTAGGAAGCCACGACAACTCCTTATTGTTCCGCTTTAAAAACGATGTCCTGGATGGAAGGAGATAGGAACGGACGAAGCAGTTCCGCAGTCTCCTCTGCACTGAAATCATAAAACGCCGATCCATCCTTCTCACTTACCCTGAAACCAGATCTTGCTGAGGGAACTGCCTTGATCTCAAGACCTTTCTTGATTTCCTCACCAAGTTCCTTTTTCAGAGATGCTGCAAGCTGATCGAAATCGTTCTTGCTCAGCTGTAACTCCTTTCCTCCAATATCGGAAAGAGAGGAAACAACCTCGATAATGACATTGACAAGTTCCTTGCTGGAATAAGCTTTTTCAATATCGGTTGCAAGAATCCTGTCCAGTTCTGCCTGTATGGCTTTCTTCAGGGAAAGCAGTACGTCTCGGCTGGCTTGCTGAAGACTACTGATAGCACTTTGGTCCCGCGTTTTAATCTCTTTGTGAGCCTTCTCGATTTCCCGAGCAGTCTCTTTGCGGGCTTTCTCTACCAATGCTGCAGCATCAGCCTTTGCATCGGCAATAATCTGTTCAGCCTCTTTCTGGGCAGCCTCAATCCCATCCTTGCGGATGGAAGCAACCAAATCTTGAATCTGTTGAGCCATCTGAATTCCTACCTTGTCCTTGAGTTCCAATAGGTCTCGAAATGTTCGGTTTCTGCAAAAAATTACAAGAAACGCCAAACTTTAGGGAATTATCGTGCAATGAACATAAAATTTCAACCTATTTGTAAAAATTTGTCTATTCGGCTATGTTTGTTTCCTCATAGCCAAAAGAAATCAAAGCAATTCTATACCCTTCCAATTATTTTTGCTAGGATGTCATCATGGACATGCATATACGACACTCACACCTCTATACCAATGAAAAAAAACGGGGAATCATCTGTATCGAGAATCTACAAGACGGCAAAGCACATCTGATATCCAGTGAAGATCTCGCAAAAGATATACAATCCATCCGATTTCGCCTTGATCTTGGAACCTTTACACATGAAGGGTTGCAAGAAGCGTATGAGAGAATCGGTCTTGAAGTTTTCACCATCAAGGTTCTGGTAACCGCTGAGGATAACGAAAACCTTAAGACGTTGCTTAATGAGCATGAGAAGCTCTTAAAATCACAAGGTAGTTCCTTATATTGAAGCAAAACAATGAGAATTCCTCCTTTGTGAAACATAAGGAGGAATCATGTACGGAAGAATACAGAAACATAATACAAAGAGGCTTTATACCAATGCACAGGATGCCTATCGTTTGCTTGCTCATTATTATTTAGAGGTTACGAATGCAGGAGGATACATTCTTGATTACCTCCTGCTACCCCACTCAATTGATCTCCTTCTTTCCTTTCCCAAATCCCAAAATAATCTCATGGCCGTCGATACACCCCATCTCCTTTCACTCTTTGGAACATTGGGTTCAGTGGGTAAGCACTACCCTTTTTCCGGAACATACGAATTGTATCACGCAAGTCACTGTTTCTGTGAACTAGGAAAGGCAGGGACCACTGCCCTGCCTTTTAGTTTGGAAACCATATTACGGGTAAAAAAGTCTGCTAGCCTCTGTGAGCATTCTCATTGTCTTTTCTGATTAAATTACGAATTCCCTGAATCGTAACACGTATGGCATCCTCAGTGTCATGGAGTTTTGGATTCTCCATTCCTAGGAGTTCTCGTTCTTGGTTACCAACTACGAAGAAATTACTACCACAACGTACACCCAAGTGTGCTGCAACCACAAAGAGCGCAGCACTCTCCATTTCACTGGCTAATACGCCAAGGCGCTTCCAAGCCTCCCATTTGTTTATCAACTCATAGCTGACCGGCATCAGGGAAGGATCATGTTGTCCATAGAAGGAATCCTTGCACTGCACAACACCAAGGTGACTTGTTTTTCCTAATTGGTCTGCAGCATCTTTCAGTGCTGCAACCACCTCAAAGTTTGCTACAGCTGGGAATTCAATAGGTGCATACTCCCGGCTGGTTCCTTCCATTCGAACAGCAGAGGTAGCTATCACTACATTTCCGCCCACCACATCCAGGGAAATACCACCACAGGTGCCCATTCTTATGAATGTGTCACTTCCACATTTAAAAAGCTCTTCCATCGCAATGGATGCAGAAGGCCCTCCTATCCCTGTGGATGTAACCGAGACCTTTTCTCCATCCAGAGAACCAGTGTAGGTGACATACTCACGGCTATCAGCCACTAGTACTGCATCATCGAGATACTTTGCAATAAGCGGTACCCGTTTCGGGTCACCAGGAAGAATGACATATCTGCCTACATCGCCCTCTTTTATATGTAAATGGTACTGGATACCTGTTCCGTTCATATAATCTGACATAGCGCCTCCATCACGACTTAATGGTATCACCCAGTCCAGCAGGGTGCAAGCTGTCTCAGTAACCCATTTGCTTCAACATATCCGCCAGCACTCGAAATCGCTCTCCTAGTCGTTCACCTTCCTGGGAAAGCGCGTCATTCAACAGACGTATATCGGTGTCTATCATCGGATTATCTGTGCATACCTCTACGTTCATGGCGTCACCCTGCAGTCCAATACGGTCTATTGTCGTCTGCTGGGGATCGTAGAATTTGGGGAATCTGTAGGCATCCTGGAAATATAGGTTGGTCCGGCACACCAAGATTGCCAAATCCAGTGCACGGGTCAAAGGAAGCTCTTCACTCTGTCTTGACCACTTCTCCCCTGTATAACGCCAGACTTTTGCAGATGCCTCCACACTGCCACGATCATTCCACTGGGCAAGACCAACAGATAGACCTTTTGCGTCACTTTCATTTGCTTGTTTGCCATCAACTTGTTCATAGTTTGGTACCACGATAACGGGTTTATGCTTCAAACTTGTAGGTATGTTCATACATGTATCTCCTTTGCTTGTGTATAGGTTTGTTTCATCATCGAAAGCAGGGTTTCCAGTTCTGCACGATAATCCTCTCTGTCTTCTTGATATTCCAGCTCTTCCAAAACAGAGAACTCTAAAATAGTAGGGCCCTTCTTTGTATAGCTATCCTGCAACTCTGGATAATTTGCCAGGGCTCCAACAGAGAGACGAAAAAAGAGAGAGTTCTTGGAGGCTTGGATGTTTTTGCTCACACCCAAATACTCCTGTGAGGTACTGGTATTCACCAAAAGAAAGACTCCCATTGGTGGTTTTTGCTCCTCATAAAGGGCACGAAGTTGTTTCTTGTTCATACTGAATCCTTTAGTAAATTACTAATTTAGTATACATAGTAAAAAGCCCTCTGTAAAGAGGGCCTGACCAGAGATTTTAAAACTATAGCTGTACGTATGTTTTTCCCATACCGCCATCTTCTGGCGTTGCAAATCGAAACCCTTGTATCGAACGATTCTGTTCCAGATATGAGGAGATTCCCTTGGAAAGAATCCCGTCCCCATAGCCATGAATTACTGAGAAGGTAGATACCCCATGGACAAGACAACTTTCAATCTGCTCTTCAAGGGAAGAGAGTGCTTCTTCCAGAGTATAACCACGCAAGTCGAGTACCAGTTTAGGCCTCGGAGTACTGCTGTGGTATGATACCAATACTGTCTTCTGTTGTTCTTTTGGTGTCTGCAGCTGCTTCCCATCGAGGGTCATTCGCATTGATCCAATTGCAACAAGATACTTGTTTTTCCCTTGCTTCTTCAGGATTTTACCCAATCGTTTTGCATTCCCACAGAGCACTTCCATTCCTTCGCTCAACTCCCTAGGGTCCTCTGCTTCAAACGCTGAGAGTTCTTCTTCACTTTGCTCAAGCAGTGCTTGTTCATCCTGTACCCTATCTTCAAGGCTTTGAACATACGCTTTTACCTGTTTTCGCTTCGCCTTATCAAGTTCTCCCTCTCGCATTGTCTTCACGAGATTTTCCAACTCTTTTCTTTTGGCGCTCATGAATCGGGCAAGCTCAGTGGTCTGCTCTTCCTTGAGCTGGGCCTCTCTCTGCCTTACACGAAGTTCTTTAAGTTGTAGTTGTTTTATTTCTTGCTGAAGCGTGTAATACCGCTTCCTGGTTTGTTCTTCCTGGTTTTCCAGCTCTTTCCGTTTTTCCTCAAGGTCCTTGATAATTGAAGCAATCTGGACTGCCTCACTCCCTAGGTATTGCTCAGCACGCGAGATTACCACTTTAGGTAGTTTCATAGAGCGAGCAGTATCAATTGCATGGCTTTCTCCAGGCAACCCTTGAATGACCCGAAAGGTTGGCATGTGAGAGTGCTCATTGAACTCCATTGAGGCGTTGATGACTTCCTTCTTTGCATAGGCAAACTGTTTAAGCACCCCGTGGTGACTGGTCACCAATGTCAGTTTTGCTTTTTCCAAACAGTATTCAAGCACAGAACGGGCAATAGCAGAGCCTTCCACGGGATCGGTACCACTGCCAAGTTCATCAAGAATCACCAAGCTGCGTTCACTCATGTTTCTCAGAATGTACCCAATTTGTTTCATATGCCCACTGAAAGTGGAAAGCTCCTCCTCAATTGACTGTTCATCCCCAATATCGGTAAACAAGTTGTCAAACAAGGGAAGACTACTCCCTTCTTTTGCTGGGATGAATCCGCAGTACTGATTAAGCAGCGCAAACAGTCCGACGGTCTTGATCGTGACCGTCTTTCCTCCTGCGTTCGGGCCGCTGATGACTACAGCCCTTACGCCATCTTTAAGCGAAATGGAGATGGGAACAACCTTTTTGCCAAGCAAAGGGTGTCGAGCCTGCTCTAGGTTGCATTGGTGTGTCTGTAAATCGGTTGCCGTAGCGTTAGTTTCCTGTGCCCAAAGCGCAATGGAGAACATGGCATCGAGTCCGCCTATACGTGAAGATAAAGCTTTCAGTTGAGCTCTTAGCGCTCTTGCACTGCTGTTCAGTTCCCTGAGAATCTTGGCAATCTCTACGAGAATCTGGTTTTGCGCCATCATCACTGAGTTGTTCATCTCAACAAGCGTGTAGGGTTCCATGAAAACCGTATTTCCAGAACTGGAACTACTGGATACAAATCCTTGTACCTGGCTTCTTCGGTCACTCCTTACAGGAATGACCAATCTTCCATCCCGCATGGCTTCCTGGTCGGTCTGCACGGCAGTTGGGTTGCTCCTGATGAACTGCGAACAGAAGCGAGATCGTTCATTTTTTGCTGCATCCACCTGTCGAAACAACGCACTGATTCTGGGATGGGTGTTTCTCACCTGTCCACTATCATCAAGCGTTTCCTCAATCTGACTGGATAAGGCAACCAATTCTAGTGGCAGGCCTTCACCCAGGAGAGGGTTCAAAACCGCAAAGTATCCATCTGGATCCTGCATAGTCTCCACATGTCTGTAAAGATGTTCTGCACTACGTATATACCGAGCTACATCGAGCAGTTCATACCCTTCCGCTCCTCGGGTAGGATCATCAAGACAGGAGAGTGTCTCCTGTATCTCGGGGAAGGAGTGAAGAATGAGTCTATCTGCTCCTGAGAGCAACTTAATCGCTGCTGCAACTTGATTTTGCCGTAACGCAAGCTCATTCTGTGTATCTAAAAAAGGTAGATCTTCGAGAACTTTCACGCCTTCTGGTGCATGACTCATGCTTTTTATCTGTTGTAAAACTTGGAAGAACCCCAGTTCTTCAATACTCTTGTGATTCATCTCTCTCCATTCGTTTGACCCAGGATTTTGAACGATCGTTCTTTCCCATCCATTCAGGTTTCTTCTCATCGAGTGAGGCAAGCATCCTTAGGTAGCTCTCATACCTATCATGGTGAATGAGATCCTGTTCCACTGCCTCCATGACCATACACCCAGGTTCTCCTTGATGCAGGCATCCTTCATACGTACAAGAGCCCCTAAACTCTGCAAATTCAGGGAATGCATCACTCAATTCATGGGGGTCGGTATGAGGGACGAGAAACTCTCTCACACCTGGGGTATCTGCAATGGTAAAATCTGGGCCATGTAATAAAAGTGCATGATTGGTTGTATGTCGGCCACGATTATACTTATGGGAAATTTCACCTGTCTTTTGTTCAGCTCCAAGCAATCGGTTGATCAAAGTGGATTTGCCCACACCACTCTGGCCTACAAAGGCAACAGTTTTTCCCTTGAGGACTTCATGCAACTTTTCGAGATTTTCTCCATTTGCAGCACTGACCGCCATAGTCTGATACCCAAGTTTTCCATAAAGCGTAAAACGCTCATGTTCCTCTTCAGTGAGTAGGATATCGCTCTTGTTCAAGATAATCATGACCGGAGCCTTTCGAGAGCAAGCAATTACCCGGTCAATGAATCGTGGCCTGAAAGGGGGACTTTCTACACTGCTTACACAGACCACCAGATCCATGTTTGCCACCACGGTCTGGTTACATCCTTTCTTTGCATTCCAACGCTGGAAGCTGTTACGCCTCTCGAGTCTTTCGGTGATCAACCCCTCTCCCTCATTGGTGAGGACAAAGGATACTTGGTCCCCTACAGCAAGTGGATTGTACTCATCAGTAACTTGGAACAACTGCTTTCCCTTGATACGGCAAAGATAGGAGTTCCCTTGAGACTCCACCGAATAGATATTGTTGATTCCTCTGGTTATCAGCCCTGTTTGCATCTATATATTGCTCCCAGGAAGTACTGTATCTGCAAACGGGGCTCTTGACAACCAGAAGGTATTTGATACTGTATGGCTATGTTCAGTTTTAAAACGTGCTCTCACCCCCACTGCCATACGTATGTATGTGGACAAGGGGACTATTGTTTTCGCCACAGTGTAAATCAAGAACAACTCTATCAAGATTGTGTCGACCGGCTAACCGGGAGTGATGATATTATTGACTATTCACTGACTGGCAGTGAGTTTGAGGATCTTACCTTAGGCAAAAAGACCATTTCAGCATCAAATATGGCATGGTGCACCTTTAGAAATGTGGATTTTTCCCAAGTTACCTTGCTAAACAGTTTTTTTGATTTTTGTCTGTTTGAAAAATGCAAATTCAACAGAATCATATCCCGTTATAGTGTTTTTTCTGGTAGCAAGATGATTGACTGTGACTTCTCGGGCAGTATGATTATGCATACCAATTTCAGTGGGATAGATACATTACGTTGCTCATTCAGTGACTGTGATCTTTATTTTTCCACCTTCAATTCCAGCTATCTTAGGGATACCGACTTTGAGGACTGCAACTTAAAGAAAACCGACTTTGTTTATACTGACAGGAGACGCATCTCCTACCGCTACTCCAATTGGGAGGAGGCACGCTTTTGAACATCTACCAACATTTCTCTGTTGTAGGATTCTGCAATACGTATCTAGTTGCCCGAAAAGAAGGCAGCGATGCTCTCTTGATAGACCCAGGACATGTCGATGCTGAGTTGATAAACTTGATTGAAGCAAACCGCTACCGGCTGAAACACGTCTTGCTTACCCATCGCCATCCATCCCATACAGAAGGGCTTGGCACATTGAAAAAGATCTACGATGTTGAGGTACACGCATCCGCATTCAGCAGTTATGAGTTTCTCTATCATCCAATTGAGGATGCAGAAATTCTCCAGCTTTGTGGGTTGGAAATTGAGGTTATACATGTTCCAGGGCATAGCTTGGACAGCATGGTCTATAGAATAGATCATGCATTGTTTACCGGAGACACACTACTCTGCGGGAGGATTGGTTCTACCCCAGGGTATAGGGAACAGGCATTGCTCATCTCATCCATCAATCAAAAACTAATGTCACTCGACGAAAATATCTTACTCTTTCCTGGACATGGAACAGCAAGCAAATTGAGAATCGAGCGAATGTTCAACCACGACCTTTTGCAGTTGGGGAAGATTGAAACCGAGCGCCAGAATTGGAGGGAAGACGAGTAGCACGCAGATACGAGCGAAACCGATTTGGCATTGTAGCTGTAATGCGAATGCTTCTACCTGTTGAAGGGCTTTCCAGTTCAAGAAGCAGAGCGTGCAACATCAAGGTCTGCCCATCCTCCTTCCCGTAGATGGGGTCTCCGATGATCGGGTGTCCAGCCTTGCTCAAATGCACCCTGATCTGATGGGTTCTCCCTGTATGCAGGATGATTCTCAAGAGGGCGAAGCCGGGGTACTGTCTCAGAACCTGATACTCTGTCTTCGCATACCGACCCTCAGTATCTTCGCAAGTGGTAAATTTCTTTCGGTCCTTTGAGTCACGTTTCAGATGGTTCTCAATAACACCCTGCTTATTCTTGAATACCCCTTTGACCAGGGCAATATACACCTTCTTAGTCGTTCTGTCCTTGAACTGTGCAGAGAGATGTCTATGACTTATACGATTTCGTGCAACCACCAATACCCCACTGGTGTCCTTGTCCAGACGATGTACAATGCCAGGACGTACCGCAGGGCTTGAAAGGTCCACCTCTTGTTCATCGTCGGTATCATCCTGCAGTTCCTCAAAGAACTGCTTGCCATACCGATGGACCAACGCATTGACCAAAGTGTGTTCCATATTCCCATTTGCAGGGTGCACCACCATCCCCTGTTCCTTGTTGATCACTAGGAGGTCTTCATCCTCATACAATACATTGAGAAGGATGTCTTCTCCTTCAATGCCAGCAAAGAAGCTCTGGCTATAGAGGATGGAAATATGATCCCCTTCACTGACAAGTTTACTCTTCTTGCTTAGCTTCCCGTTGAGTTGAATCACCGTCTCTGCCTCACTCAAGGTAGAACGTGAGATACATTCAGTATGGCTTGCCACATAGATATCCAACCGAATGGGTTGTTCCAATGGTTCAACAACCAGGTCAACCCTGCCTTCCTTAACGCTCATCTGCATTCCCCACTTCACCGATGATGTAATCGGCAAGAGATATACCCAGTGAAAGACCGGCCGCTATGGATCCCTGCATCAGGAACCCTTGCAACTCACTCGATGGAGTAGTAATGATATCCGTTTCCACTGCAACACGGTACAGCAATGCTGCAATAGGAAGGGTGATGACCAAGGAACCAAAGAAGAGGGTCTCTGCTCTCCTGACCTTATAACTCCAGAGGGGGAATTCTTCTTCCTCATACGGCTCGTAGCTCTTAAGCTGGTCAGCTGAAAGCTGTAACGGGAAGACCAGGAGGAGAAGCAGCAGGATTGCTATGGCTCGATGCATGCTTACCCCCGATTTCCAAACAGTTTCGTTCCTATACGAACAAGATTGGAACCTTCCTCGATTGCAAGACGATAGTCTCCACTCATACCCATGCTCAAGGTATCAAACCCCGGAGGAGCAAACCGTGTTTGTACCGCATCAAACGTATTTCTCAGTCGAGAGAAAGCTACTCTCACCTTCTTCTCATCCCCATCCAAGGGTCCAATGGTCATTAGTCCACGTACTTGGAGATACGAACTTTTCATGATGGTATCAAGAGCAGAGAAGAGCACATCTTGAGAAGAAAATCCACTCTTGGAGTCCTCTTCAGCGGTCTTAAGCTCAAGCAAGATGGGGAAGGGACGGGTAAGGTATCCATCAAGTTTATTGGCAAGTTTCAGGGAATCGACACTATCAATGCCATCAAAAAGCTCTATGGCTTTTTTTGCTTTGTTTGACTGCAGGTGTCCAATTAAGTGCAGACGCATCCCTTCTCTTCTCAATTGTGGTACTTTTTCCTGTACTTCCTGTACGCGGTTTTCCCCAAAGAGGAGCTGTCCACACGAGAAAATTTCCAACATCTCCTGGTAAGTACGCGTCTTGCTTACTGCCATCAGTCGAATAGCTTCTGGTTCTCTCCCTGCCTTTCTGGCAGCTTCGGCCAAGGTTTCCTGTATCTCTTGGTAGTGTTCCCGTAATTCAATCATCACGCTTTTTGCTCCTCCTCTTGCTACCATGAATTTTCTTATGCAATGTATGTTCCCGTATGGTTCTTCTCAAGGTTTCCAACAATAACCGTTTTTCCTCATTACCGCTGGTAAGCGAAGGAAATGCATTAAAAATCCGTTTGGCTGAAATGCTAAGTCGCAGTCGCAACTCATCCAATTCAGTATCCAACTTTACGCGCAATCCTTCAAGCATCTTGTTTTCCTTGAAATCATGTAGTATTTTGATTCGGTTCTCAATCTCATTTCGCTTCTCCCTGAACTCACTAAGTTGTTTCTGGAAGGCACTCATTCGGAACACAGAACTGGTGGTATCAATACTGAACAACAGCATGATTACCATTGCACCATGCTCTAGTACACCTGGGTCAATAGCTTCTATTACTTCCACCAGATATGGATGGATGCCATAGGCAACCATCAAAGAGAGTAATCCAAAGAGCGTAGAGTTGAGCAGGCACACTCTTCCCTTTATGTTGAAAGGATAGGAGGAGTAATCCCATAACCTTATGGAAAAAAGTTTTTCAGCGATACACCCCGTAGCATATTCAAGTATGCTGGTGCCTATAATGGCAATGAAAAACAGCATAATTGGATGTGTTGTGATTCTGGTGAAAACGAAGAGTATAAACAGTGCTCCAAATCCATAAATAGGCAAATAGGGACCATGGAGAAAACCACGGTTCACGAACGTTCTCTGTCCAATGGAACAATAGAGCACCTCAACGACATATCCTAGAATGGAATAACTGAAAAAGTACCAGATCAACAACGTCAGATCCATACCATCCCCTCACTATTTGATAGTACTATAATCACAAGCACATCGAGCGGCAATAGTACTCCTATGAAAGACAAAACGCACTCTTTACAGAGTGCGTTTATGACCGGAGAGGGATTTGAACCCCCGACCAGTTGCGTGTAAGGCAACCGCTCTCCCGCTGAGCTATCCGGCCGATGAATCAGAACCTATCATAAACAAAGGAAAACTGTCAAGCATGTGTGAACAAGTTCAAGAAAGCTTCTTGTTCCATAGGTCGCTGATAATAGAATCCCTGCACGTTCAGAGCCTCTGATTCAAGGAGGAACTGATGTTGTTCCTCATTCTCTATTCCTTCAATTACCATAGGCAAACCAAGGTGTCTTCCCATTTGTATGATTGAGGACAGAACAGCTTTGGAGCGCATATTGACGCCAATTTCACAAATGAACGAACGGTCGATCTTTATGATATCCATCGGTAGTGTAGAGAGCATATGCAGGGAAGAGTAGCCACTACCAAAGTCATCCATCAAGATGGTGAATCCGTGTCCTTGCAATTCACCAACCAACTCTGACATCTGTACCGGGTTGTCAATGTAGGCACTCTCGGTAATTTCAAACTGGATGAGCGAATGGTCCACTGCAAATTTTTCAGTGGTTTGTAGGATTAGATCCACTATCCTGTTGTTCACATCTATCCTGCTCAGATTGATGGAAATCGGAATTTCGACATGATTGTCGGCTATGAATGCACACACACGGGAAAGGATCGACAGGTCCAGGGTAGTGATGAATCCATATTTCTCAAAAACAGGAATGAATTTGTCTGGGGGAATCACACCACGCGTAGGATGCACCCATCGAGACAGCGCTTCCGCTGAGCTGATATGCATCTCCTGGAGATCAAAGATGGGTTGCAGAAAGAAGGTAAACTGGTCATTTTCCAACGCTTGCTGCATCTCATTCAGTACATCCTGCTCGTTGAACGTGTCACTACGGATGGATGGCTCGTAGAACGCATACCCTTCCCTGTTTTGGAACCGTGAAATTTTTGAAGCACTATGTGCCTTATCCAGGAGTGATGGAATGTTTTGGCTGGGATCCTCGATTTCATACAAACCAAAGACCATGGAGAGATGGTATCCAATCTCTTCACCGAGATGTTTAATATCAATGGCTTTCTTTAGCTTTTTGGCACTGCTCATCTTTTTTGGTATACAAGCAGCAAAGTGGTCTGCACCGATATGTCCATAGACCCCTGAATCCTTGATGAATTCACGCAAGGAGCGAGCAACAACTTGCAGAACCTGATTTCCACGATCAAATCCAAAAAGTTCATTCAATACTGAAAACCTGTCGATGTTCCAATACACCATGACAAAGGAAATGTTCTTATGGGTATCGAGATATTCACGACAAGCTTCGTAAAACCTCTGACGGGTGTATAGTCCTGTTATTAGATTGTGGTTCAAAGCAAAGGAGAGTTGTTCCTGGACTTCTTGCAATATGGCTTCATCATGCATCGATTCTGAGAGGTCTTCTATCAGGAGGCTGAATGGCTCTCCCCTTCCTTGAATCCCCATCTGACGGAACGTGATCCTGCACCACAGCACAGCATCATCCTTCGCAACAAGACGTAGATTGAAAGGAACTGGTACCGTAGTGTTCATCATACTCTGTCGTTCCACATGACGAAGCAAGAGTGTCCTGTCCTCAGGGAAGAACAGTTGTATTGCATTGTTCTTGAATTTTGTTGTCAGCTCTTCCCGTTCATATCTCAACAGAGTTGCCAATGTCTCGTTGGCATACTGCAACTCCAGGGAGTATGATTCCAAGGAAAATACCGCAATCCCTTCCCTACTCTTTTCTATGTAGGGAAGCATGCGTTTGTTCAACTGTTGCAACTTCTGTTCACGACTGACATCCTGGAGACTAAGGGTGATCATCTGCACATACCCAAAACAATTCCCTAGTTGGCATGTGACGGATAAGTACTGGTTACCACCACCGACAACCATGAACGTTTCATTACGTAGGTGATTCTCCCTCATGTTATCAATACAAGAAAGCAAGCTTATTTTCCCTGAAGGCAAAAGCCATCCAAGTGGATCATTTTCAAGCGTTGATAGCTCAGTCTGGAACATTTCCAGGAATTTTCTATTCGCCATTAGCAAGGTGGATTTTTCATGCTCCAAGGCAATGTGAAGCAGTGCGACTGTGAAATCTTGCAAGATTTCAGCTAAGAAGTTCTCCGGTTGGGAAAATCCTGAAGGAGAAAAACGAACCACCTTTCCACCAATGCGTTGATGCATATAATGCCAGGAAAACAATACAGGTATGAATACATTGCTGGAAAGCTTCAAACGAACCTGTATTGGTGTTCCATTTTGTGTTGTAATACGTTTTCTAAGCTCTTCACGAAATGTAAATCGATCATCTTTGTGTAGTGCTGTAACCATTTCATTTCTATTGAAAGCCATGCACCTGTTCAAAGAAATATGGCATTGGCATCGATAACAAATGTCAAACTAAATCATGAGCAACATCATAATCCCAGGATGAATCACTACGTTGCAATTCATTTGAAATAAGCTGATCAGGAGAGGTGTAACATTATTATTGGATGAAAACTTCTTTCTCAGCAATCTGCTTTGCTTGCTTCAGATTTGGTCTACAAGAATCACAAGTTTTGCGGGTTTTCTCATTGAAAGAGAATCCAGTTTTTCTTTGCATAACCAAAAGCGTTCCCGGCCTCATCGGCCTTGTTGCCAAAAACTATAGGTCTCGTAACTGAGTGAATGCAATCTACAATATTCACAGACTTGATTTCGATGAAAAATCACCTCATAACATTTCTTACCTATATAACTTGCATCAGGAGAATGACGTTCTCTTCCAACCTTGTTCAAGTAGAGCAGATCATAGTTCTGCATATCACTGAGGTATACCGTGTCAGGCAGATTATCCATCCACTCATAATTGGTCCAACAAAGAGTCTTGTTCATATCCATCTCCAGATACATAACTCATTTTTCGCAGTTGAAAACAGGGCCTAAAACAGCGGTGTGAAAGGTAAAAAATGACGCTTTCGCTGTTCATGGTGGGTAAGGGCCAATAGAATATTCAAAACAGAGGGGTTATCTGCTATGGTGTCTGCAAGGAGTACAGCAGATGATCGACCCCCATTTCCAGAAATTGTTAAAAAACAAACTCTGTATTGAGAACCATGGCATATCACCTGCAATCGAGATGGTACCTGCCAAGCGGAATCCCACTTTGATGGAACTGCATATCCAAGATTGATTTCGCAGAGGGGCAACATTCGCGTACGGGTTTGAGGAGAAGGGAAAGTGCAAGGTCGATACCCGGGAAAAAACGTAGGAGGCATCTCAATTTCTTCCAGTATCGTTGCTACATCACGGCGAGGGTTCCCAGGGTCATTGCCGATAGCTTGCAGAGGTCAAGACTGTTGCGGTCCCCTGGGCCCGCAGCGGAAGCGGGTTTACGCTGATGATGGAGGTGTGATACTCACCTTGGTCAAGCATATGCCCGGTCAGCGTGGCGGGAAATCAGCGAAACGTGCAGGAATGTGGCGCTTGGTCGACTACCACATGGAGGGCCTCAAGGATGGACTTCTCGGATGTCAGTGCAATGAAAGATCGACAGTACAGCCATAAGGGCCACAACTACATAACGGTCTTCCTCTCCCATCCTGGCAGCATCTCGTCACTTTTGATGGGAAGGGACGGCGCAAGCAGGCGGGAAAAGGAAGGGTTCTCTTCTTTGTAACGGAAGGAAAAGACAAGGATGCTGTTTATGCGCTTTCTTGGGCGTTTCAAGGAAAGAACGGTACGCCAGAAAGGTGGAGGTGGCGACCAGCGACTTGATCCTGGCTTTCATAAATGCGATGGGGAGGCTTCCCCAATGCCGTTGTCTGTGAACCAAGATTCCTTGTGGTCAAGAATTGTGATGCCGTGGATAGTACCAGGAAACAGGAGCTGCGCAGCAGGACGCCACCGGGGCCAAGGATCTGAAGAGACCCGGTACATCTGGCTGAAGAACCCCGACAATCTCACCGACAAGCAACTTACGGCTAACACAGTTGTTGGAGGGTAGAGTATCTGGACACAGTTTCAGGCATACAGCTGCCGTCTTGAACTGCAGTTTCTATGAGACACACAATTCCTACAATTGAAGAAATGATATCAACTTTTGAGGAGATGGTCATCAAATTCGCGAACTCTCCTGTCATGGAAGTTGCCAAGTTCATAACGTGCTGACAGGAGACATGTTTGAGAGGTCTCAACTACTTCCAGACATTGAGGACCAATGTACCATCCTGGAGGAGTTCAAGCAAAGATAAGCATAATCAGAGTCGTGCAAGAGGCTTCAAGAACATGAGGAACTTCGCCCAGATATGATCATACGTCTGTAGCAAATTGTCTCTTCCACTACAGCCAATCATGTAGCTCTACCCACTACAAACAGCGAATAACCTAAAAAATACTTATAATTCGTTACCATATATAGCAATAGACCTCTATATATGGTATAGTATAGTTGAACAAAAAAATAAAACACCAAAGAAAGAGGTCTGTTATATACCAGTCTATCAGAAAACGCTCATGATGGCGATAACAGCAAACGAAATAATCAGTACATTCTGAAAAACCATGAGTTCACCCACTTGCTAAAAGAGACGGGCTATTAAGCAGAAAGGGGTCCCGATAGCTGCTACTATACGGGTCATTTTCTGTCTTTATTCTCAGGAAAATCATTGGGCAGAAGTCTTGATCAGGGTGTGAAGCACTGGGTCAAAGGATACCGTCTATCGGTTCTTACAATCCCAATCGATTGACTGGATGAAGTTTCTTGTCGCTCTTTCGAAGCGGATCATCTCTTCTCTCGACGAACTGACCGGTGATGATAGACGGGCAGTATTCATCGTTGATGACGCTTCTGCCAGATGCAGCAGGTCACGGGGAAAGCGAACTCCTATCCAGGTCTATGATCATGCTCGACATGTGTATGGAGTATGGCTACCGACTGCTAACGCTAAGTTGGAGTGACGGCAATTCTTTCATCCCTGTCGGCTTCTGTCTTATGAGGCTCAGAAAGACTCTACGAAACGATTAGTGCAACAAAATCCTCACACATGCTGCTGCAATCAAGCGCCGTGAATATGCCCAGCAAACGGCTCCAGGGCGACTTCTGGCGTTGCTGAAACAGGCTAAAGCTGCGGGATTAAAGCCTCTACAGTTCTGTTTGATTCTTGGTTCTCATTCCCGCTCTGATCCTCAAAATCGCTGGCTGGGATACTACACGGTGGCTATGGTCAATCGAAAAACATTCACTACTGTTCGATGTAGAAACAGTCAGTCAAGGATATCTATCACTGCAAAGCGCAGAGGAGATCTCAGTATCTACTCTCTGTATCCCGGTAAGAAGGTGTTCAATAAGAGGATAACAGTTTCTGCCGATTGGTGTTCGTCGCAACAGTAACCGTAAGGTACATGATATCATCTCTACTGACATGTCTATAGATGAAGATAGAGATTGTCAGATTGTATGGCAAAAGATGGGCCAATGAGGTTTTTTTTTCAAGGTTACTAAGTCTATTTGAGGATTGTTAAAGGCTGTTCTTCTGAAGTTATGATGTGATGATCACTGCTCATACGACATCACCTGCCAGGTATATCATGTTAGCAGAGTTGCAACGTTTTCAGGAGGATTCAAGGTCCTTGGGAGACCTATTCTGACACCTTCGACGAGCTCAAGATATCACCTGCCGAGAGTCTCTCATACTGATTTTATCGGCACTTCTAGAGCCGTCTCAGATGCTCTTTCATTGCCTGATGAGCAGCATCAAAAACTGAGTTTGAAATTTTCCATGTCCATCTATCCCACCTCTACTCGCTAAGAGGTTGGAATTTGCTGTGATCGACGCTGCGAAAAATGAGTACATAATGTATGCACTGATTTCGTCCATGGTTCTTTGGTGATAAGAGCAAGATCGGCATGTTGGTAAGGAATTGGTAAAGGTATCCCCCTCCTCGGGGCTGATGCAGAAACCAAGGGAACAGTACAAAGAGAATGCCGGGGGTACGATCCTGTGCGATGACCCGACAAAGCTGTCCCCGCTTTTTCGCTGCTACAGTGGCATTTTGGCATGAAGGCAATGAAAATTCTATCACCACCGAGGCGACCGATGATCGTCCCGGGGGAAAGGTCTTTCTCATCAAGAATGCAAGCCTCTTGAGGGCTTGGTCCCGAGATCGCTGACCATAGGTATCATTTATCAATTTGAATCGATCACGATATCCGTCCGGGAAAAACGCACTATTTCCTCCATTTCTTAAATATCGTGTGACGAGTTCTTCAAAAGAGAAGCGGTTGTATACACCAGTAGGCTGTCACTATGTGCTCTTTTTTTCCAGTGCCTGCTCCACCTCTTTTGCTTTCTTCAATGTCCTGGTAGCATTATGTCAGTCCTGGTATTGTTGGCAACCCTGAGATACTTTGAAATGGAACCTAACCCATGATAAACATCACTCTGTATGGAATGGATGTATCATTTTTTCGCCTCAATATTGGTCCAGTTCCTTCTTCCTTCACTGCACAAATTGTTTAAGTTTCTCACTGGTATCAATTTCATGAAAGGCATGGCGATATTGGCTCTGTCTTCTTTTCCAGGACGATCATACATAGCATAGAAATCATGGCAGCCTGTGTCATCTTTATACTTGATTGTCCATAAGCACAGGGGCTCCAGTATCCAAATTGAATCCCCGAAAAGCCTTGTCTGACCTACAGCCTGCAGACGCATCGCAATCTCATCATGCACATCCTGAAAAATGCCGATAGCCTGCCATGCTCCTGCTCTTCATCAGAGAGAAAAGCATAACTCAGTCTCAACCAACGGTAGGAACCTTCTGTAGTACACTTTTAGAAATTGAATCAGTTCCTTTATACTTCTATTTAGGAAAAATCATGGTTCCAGCTGGAGTGTTGAAATCTGGATGAATATATATTCTCATCAAGCAGAAAGCAGCAGGATGCTGTTTCCAGGGAAGATGTCCTCCCAGAATCGTTCTGGAAGAAATTGGGGACTAGAGAATCTGCATCCAAGATAATTTCACATTTCCAGAATAGAGAGTGAGAAGGCGAAAGAATTGTAACCTGGTATTCTGTCTTTGCAAATGCAAGACATTCTGGTGTGCTTCAGAGATATCACTGGCAACAAGGTAGTAAACCCGGAAATTGTCGTGATGATGGCTGTACCGCCCCAGAACATTGAAACGATCTCCCTTCCTTTGCAATCGAAAAGAGACATCCAATTCACGTGATTTTCGCGTAGTCTTTGAAAAACAGCATTGATGCGTCTTCGCTCTCGTTCGTGTGGCGCGAATCCCAATAAATTCAGTTCATTGTAACTGTGAGATTCCTTGGGAAGTATAAGCAGCAGGTTTAGCCGTCACTTTTGCTCCAGATAGGTAGCATGAATCTCATCTCGAAACCGTACACCCCCACTCCACCAGGAAGGTTGTTGATTGAAAGCATTCGTTCTTTTTTTTTCTGGAACACTTTGCACAACCTCTTTCATACTTCTTTATAATACACCAAAAAATTAGCCTAGTATAGCACAATTTATGTAAGAAGTATGGTTTTAGCCCACTATTTTTCAGTAGTGAATCTTGGGAATTTTGAGCATAACATCATGGGCTCCCCTTCAACGATTGAAGTAGAACTAACCACTGTCAGCTTGGCCTTCTCCTGTCTTCGAAATGCTGAGCGCACCACAGTTGCACATGGTTGATTTGATCTTACTCAGAAACTCCAATTGGAGATTGTCTTTCCAAGGGTCCTGCATAGGGACGTAGGAATCGACTCCTTCCACAAGCTCAACTTTCCATCCCCACCAAGGTCATGGCGCTGCCAGTTTCGGGCTTGGGGGAGGATCCTTCTCCCAATATACTTTCATGTAGGATCCTTTTACATTCACTTTCCTGTCAGGCTTCATCAGACCGTGCAAAATAGCGACCCAACATCAAGAAGTCCGCTCCCATGGCCCAGCAAGGGTCATATGGTAGTCCAAGCACGATTTCCACCATCAGAACAGATAAGGTATGTAAATACCCTGTTCCTTGAAGTATTCATCCCGAGCTTTGGCAGCCTCCAAGCAGTGCTGTAAACGTACTCTACTCCCGATGCCTTTTGTTTCACGGGTTATGCAGATGGATCACCTCCAGTGCCTGCGCTGCCAAAGTCTGCACCACTTTCTGCAAGGAAACAGGAACCTTCCCTGTCCACTACGTTGCCTGCACCAACTTTCACTTGTTCCCCATACTGATCCTTGATCCAAGAGGAAAGAGTCAGGCGCTGCCATTCGCTATATCCCTCGGAGAGTCAATGCAGAGTACATCTGCACCATTTCAACCAAGGCGGGAACACGTTCTCTATAATCACGGGTATTGATTCCTGCCCGACGCATTACCGCTTTTTCTCATCAAGCAATTCATCAGGGTTATCCTTATGGCAGTCATAATCCTTCCTGAAAACAAAATACTTGAGACGGTTCTTCTCATCAACGATAGGTAGACTGTTGAGTTTATGCTCCCAGATGATATCATTTGCCTCACTGAGTGTTATCCCCTCACGTGCATATACCAGGTTTGCAAACGGTGTCATGATCTGGTGGATTGGTGTATCGAGAGATGTCCTGCTTGGTCTCCAGTCACGGGAAGAAACCACACCCAGCAGTCTTCCTGAACTGGTACCATCTTCTGTTACTGCAATGGTGGAATGACTTTTCTTCTCTTTCAAGACTATCAAATCGGAAAGTGTATTCTCTGAGCGGAGATTAGAGTCACTGGGAACAAAACCTGCCTTGAATGCCTTGACCCGGGAAACCATCATGCACTGCGATTCTATTGGTTGTGAACCGTAGATGAAACTTACCCCCCCCTCCCTAGAGAGAGCCTTGGCCATTGCCTCACCACTTACAGATTGCATGATGGCACTGCTCATGGGAATATTAAGGGTGATGGAGGGCTGATCTCCCTTCTTGAATTTAACCAGTGGTGTCTTCAGCGACACATTAGCTGGCATGCATTCGGTACTAGAATACCCAGGTATTAGCAGGTATTCACTGAACGTTCGGGAAGGTTCTTCATAGAGGTAGGCCATAACGCAACTCCTTAGAGGGTTTTGGCACCATATTGTGCACACATAACGGAAACATTGCAAGCATATTGCAACAAATATACGCCTATTTGTTGCATACTGTCTATATACAGCTTACCGCTTGCCTACCAAGAGTAACGAATCTTTTTCTTTCAGTGTAACCTCGATGGAATCAGGATGAACAACAGCCCTCTCAGCATCACAACCTTCGAAGTGGGTTATCTGCAATATTGTGTTTTCAAACGTGATGGTCTCTGGCTGTTCATGTTTTCCCAAGATACATAAAATTGCCTCATGGTTTGTATATCGTACAAAACAAAGGGAGTATTCATCACCATACAGAATCTTCCAAGCTCCCTGTGCAAGGGTCTCAGCATGAGCTGAGCGGAACTGTCCAAGACGCGTGTAGAGTGCGAAGAAATCCTGGTTCCATTTCTCTTGGTCCCACTGCATTGGATAGCGTGCAGATTCAACCGAACCGTACGGGCCGGGAAGCGCAATTTCCTCTCCGTAATAGATGTTTGGCATACCGGGAAGCACATACAATAACTTCATGACTCCTGCATAGAGTGAGAAATCAAAGATCTCCTGATGCGCATAGAGACGCGGTGTGTCGTGACTGTTGATCAGATTCATCTGCATGCCCAGCATTTGCTGTGGCATTGAGTTCAGATGGCTTTCCAATGCTTCAGCAAATTCAATTCCGGTAAAGGCTCGTGTAGTTCCAGGATTCTGGTCCCATCCATCAGTCATGTATCGGTCTTTCTCACCCATCCAGCTTCTCATTGGACGACTGCTGCCAAGATAGTTCATGGTTGCATCCCACATATCACCTTGCAGGAATGGTGTGGAATCTACCCAGTCCTCTCCTACCAAGTAGGTTTGATTATTCTCACTCTTCACTGCCTGACGCACTTCTCTCCAGATCTCCTCACACATCTGGTCTTCTCCCCTTCTTCCTACCTCGCTCGCAACATCGAGTCTCCAGCCGTCTTGAAGAAACGGTTGCCTGAGAAATGAACGCATAACGGAATCAGGGCTACGGTAGATCAGGTCACGGAGTTCCTGGCTGTTGTAATTCAGCTGCGGTAATGTTTCCACTCCTTGCCAGAATGCTACAGAGCCATCTTCGTTAAAGTAATAATAAGAGGCTTCCTTGCTTGAGGGATCTGCAAGGGCCTTTTTATACCAGGGATGCTTAGTCCCTGTGTGATTGATCGAGATATCCACAACTACACGAATCCCTTCCTTATGCAACGCTTCACAGAGATGGGAAAAGGCAGCATCTCCACCGAGTTTCTCATCTATGTGGAAAAAATCAGTACAGTCATAGCGATGGGTTGTCCTGCTCATCCCAATAGGATTGAGATAGAGTACTGTTACACCCAGGTTCTTGAAATGGTCGATGGCCTCCTCTATTCCCTTAAGATCACCATTGAAGAAATCAATACATCTTCCTTCCTCGAACTCAAGAGGGGTTTCATCAAATCCATGCACTGAGACCGTTCCCCCATCAAAGCGGTATTGCCCTTCTGTTGCTCCCACCTTGTCATCTCCCTTACGGAAACGGTCGGGAAACACCTGATAACAGACAGCGCTGCTGACCCACCCTACAGGTACCAAGTCGCTAACCAAATGGAAACATTCAGAGAGAGGAGGAACTGAAGCTTTCACTCCAGCCTTGCTATAAGAATAAGCTCTTTCATCTGTAACCAGGAAAAAATACCAGTAGGCAGATGTATCCACCATTTTAAAGTTTCCGTTATAGAATGTGTGAGATCCTTCCTGCACTTTTTCCAGAGGAATCTGCATCTCTCGTCCCAGTTGAAAACTTACCAACCTGACTTGTTTAATCGTATTGCCTGCATCTACTTGAATGGAAACTTCAACCATTTCTCCTTGTTTAGGATAGAGCGGTTGGACATAGAGGGCTGAGACATTGCTATCGATTGAATTCATCCATGGTGTACTAGACATACTACTTCCTCATATTGTTTGTTGACTGTGCTACAAAACCGGTTTAGTATAACTGTATACTAAGTTTTGAGGCTGTGCAACCTGCACCGTTCCCCTTCAATAAATGATTGTGTTAGGATACCGGCCGAAGTTAAGGATTGCACCATGGCAGAGCAAACGGCGAAAATGAAACGACCTACGATAAAGGACATCGCACGAGAGAGCGGATATTCCAAGACAGCAGTCTCCTTCGCTTTCAATGATCCGTCTAGGATCAGCGAGAAGGCATGTAAACAAATTCTTGAGACTGCAGAACGACTTAGATATATCCCCGACCCGATGGCTCGTAATTTCTCGCTCCGTCGACACCTATCGATAGGCTTTCTACTTCCACAGGAAATCTGCTATTCACTGCAGAACCCGTATGCACAACAGGTGCTTTTAGGAATAGGAAGTGTGTGCGAGAAGTACGGGTATACCCTTACGCTGATTCCCCCACTGAATGAGAGCGTAAATGAGGCGGTACGTAATGCAGCTGTCGATGGGTTGATCACCATGGGTATGCAGGTAGGAATGGAAATAGTTTCCGTCATGAAAACTCGCTTGCTTCCTTATGTCACGCTTGATGGAACTCCCGATGAGGAAATGCCCAGTGTCAACATCAATGATGAGAGAGCTTCCTATGAATTGATGAAAACTGTTTTGGATTCCGGGCACCGAAAACTCTGCATCATCTCACTTGGACAAGATATATTCGCAGAGAAGGCAACAAAAAAGAGTCTTCCACAACGAAGGATGGAGGGATTCAGGAATGCCCTTTCTGAGGTAGGCATACGCTTGGAAGATGTACCCGTGTTGGTTAGTGAACCAACTTTGGCAGATGGAAAACAGAAAGGCAAGGAAATCCTTGGATTCAAAGAATTTCCCACGTGTGTTGTTTCGATGAGTGATATTGTCGCAATCGGTTGTATTGTCAGTTGGAATGAAGCAGGATTGTCTATACCCGATGATATCTCCATTGCAGGATTTGACAATATTGATGAAGCTTCCTGCATCATGCCACACCTAACTACGGTGGAGCAGCCAGCACAAGAAAAAGGCCGCCTTGCTGCTGAAGCCTTGTTTAAGATGATAAACAAGGAGACATTACAAAGCGTCCATATAGAAATTCCTTATACGTTGATTATACGTGGTTCGGTTAAGGATCTTACTTCTGAACAGTCTTGATCAAAGCTGCAAAAACTTTCTCAGGAGCCGGAGAGGCATCAATATCAACCAACAGACCTTTCTCACGATAGTAAGCAATCAAGGGTTCGGTCTGCTCCTCATAGACACTCAAACGATTTAGAATAGCCTCTGGTTTGTCATCCTCCCGTTGAATGAGGGGCTCTCCAGTTTCATCATCGATTCCCTCCACCTTTGGTGGGTTGTAGTGAATATGATACGTCTTTCCAGTTGATTTACATACTCTTCTGCCACTCAGACGTTTGACTATCTGGTCACGGTCAAGTACAAAATTCACAACCGCATCAAGTGCTTTCATTTCAGAGAGTGCATCAGCCTGGGCGATGGTGCGTGGGAATCCATCAAGGATGAATCCATTCTGTGCATCTGATTCAAGGAACCGTTGCTTGACCATTTCAATGGTGATTGAGTCGGGAACCAAATCACCGGCAGCTAAAATGACTTTTACTTGCTTTCCAAGGTCAGTATGCCCTTTGATATGACTACGAAATAGATCGCCGGTCGAGATATGGGGAATTCCAAAATAATTTTTTGCTTCGGACGCTATGGTCCCCTTGCCTGCACCCGGAGGGCCGAGAAAAACTAAATTCATGATACACCTCACAACAGAAGATTAGTCGCATGCTACCACATTACCTATGTTTTTTCCTACCCTTGTAGAAGCAAATAAAATTTGCATCAAACTGAAATAGTAATGCTATACTATAATAAATCATCACCAAGAAGGAGTATTGTTATGAAACGATTACACGTTCTTCTCACTATGCTGTTACTTCTTTGTGTACTGCTACCTATTTCCGCCCAAGGCGCAAAAGCTGATGCTTCTGATGAAGTAGTAATCACTATGGGATCCTGGAGAACTGACGATGTCGAACAAATGAACCGTTTGCTTGAAGCCTACAAAAAGCTTGCCCCCGAGGTAACAATCAAGTTCCAACCAACCAACCCTCCTGACTATAATGCAACACTGCGTCTGCAGTTGGATAGCGGGACAGGTCCAGATTTGATGTACGCTCGTTCCTATGCCGCAGGACAGGAGTTGTACAACGCTGGTTATTTTGCCGATTGCACAGATATCCCAGGCTTGAAGGAAAATTTTTCCCCAAGCAATTTGGCCCCTTGGCAAATGAGTGACGGTACAATGTTTGCTGTCCCCTTTGCTGCGGTAAGCCATGCAGTATATTACAACAAGGATATTTTCAAAAAGGAAGATCTTTCCATTCCCCATAATTGGGAAGCGTTCCTTTTACTTTGCAGTACCCTGGAGAAAAAAGGATATACACCTATTGCAAATGGGTTGGCTGATGAATGGGATATCCTTGAGACTTTCTTCTTTGGCCTACTCCCCAATTACATTGGGGGAGCTGACATGCGGGTACAATATGAGAATGGAGAGCTTCCACTCAATGACAAGAACTTTGTCGAAGCCTACCAAGCAATGGCTGATGTAGCGCGCTACTGTCCAGATGGATTCGAGTCAGTAACCTACAATGACAGCCAGGTTCTGTTCAATAGCCAGAAAGCTGTCATGTTCGTTGACGGTAGCTGGACAGCAGGTGTGTATAAAGATGCATCCTTTGACTGGGGCTTGTTTGCTATCCCTGCACCTAAGGGAAAAAGCACAGCAATTTGTTTCCATCCCGATATGGCTATCACGATGAATAAAGCTACAAAGTATCCTGAAGAGGCGAAGGCCTTCCTTGCATGGCTCTGTACTGAGGAAGGAGCAACAACAGCAAGTCAAAACCTGCCTAGTGGGTACTTCCCGATGATCAACTTCCCCATCAAGCTTGAGGATCCCCATGCAAATGAGTTCCTCTCGCTCAATGCAGGCAAGAAAACCGATGCACGTTTTGTTTGGCCAAAGCTGATGAACCTGTATGCACCGATGAACCAAGCTGTCATCAAGGTGATGAAGGGAGATATTACTGCCAAGCAGGCAGCAGACTCCGTACAGGCATTGATGTAACTGAATCGTTGCTTAATCTTACTTCCCGGGTACACTCCCGGGAAGTTCCTGAGGTAGTGTATGCGTCCAAACCACGCCCGTCACCTTCCCTGGTTGCTCTATTTGGCTCCAGCGTTGCTTGTGTATACCGTTTTTATGGCTTTTCCTCTCATCGACTCTTTACGCTTGAGCCTTTTCAGTGGAAACAATCAAGCCACACGTATCTTTGTAGGTCTTGAAAACTTCAAACGACTTTTTTCTGATCCAGAAATCTCCACACGATATTGGGGAGCTTTTTTCAATACATGGAAATTCTTCCTTGTCCATCTCGTTGTACAAAACGGTCTGGGTATTTTCTTTGCTGTCCTCCTTACCCATGAGACCATGAAAGGAAGACATATATACCAGACCATCATATTTATTCCTACTACCTTCGCCGTTTTGATTACAGGATACCTATGGAAATTGATGCTCAACCCGGTGTGGGCAGGTGATTTTCTCGTATCCATCGGACTGCCATTTCTTAAGCACCCATACCTGGGAGACACCAATACTGCCCTCTGGGCTGTCTCGCTTGTTTCCTGCTGGCAGTGGCTCGGCATTCCTACCATGATGTTTGTGGCAGCACTGAGAAACATCAATATTGAACTGTTGGAAGCAGCACGTCTTGAAGGTGCAGGCAATGTGAAGACCTTCTGGTATATAAAGCTTCCCCTTATCAAACCGGTAGTTGGAATCATTGCTGTGCTCACGTTCGTAAACAACTTCAATGCATTTGATATTGTCTTTGCCATGGAGAACGTGAACGGTGCACCAGAGTATTCCACCGACCTCATAGGAACCCTCTTCTACCGTTATGGTATTGCTGGGCAGCATCCAATCGGGATACCTGATGCAGGGCTGGGAGCAGCCATTGCAACAATTACCTTCCTGTTGCTTATAGCACTGGTCATACCAACCCTAAGAAAAACACAGAGAGGTGCCTAGCATGAGAGTATCCCTACGAAAAGAAAATAGACACATAGTCTCTCATATTGTGCTCTTACTCTGGACTTTTGTAGTACTGTTCCCTATCTGGACCTTGGTGATCAATTCATTCAAGACACGGCTGACTATTTATGATAATCCTTTTTGGATACCCAATACTTGGAATTTTTCCAACTACACCACAGTGCTTCACAATGGTGATTTCTTTACCTATTTCAAGAATAGTTTTCTTGTTGTTTCCATCTCACTGGTATTGGTAACCCTATTTGCAAGTCTTGCAGGTTATGCACTGGCTCGTTACAAGAGTCGTATTGCAACGTTTCTCTATTATTTCTTCATTGCAGGAATGATGATTCCCATCAAGATTGCATCAATCAAGTTGCTGGAAATCGTAAGAGCCCTTGGTTTGCTCAATTCCATTTATGCCCTCCCCCCAATCTATGTTGCCATGGGACTGCCCGTTGGGGTATTCATCCTTACCACCTTCATCAAGGAACTTCCAGAAGATTTGTATGAAGCAGCAATCATTGACGGTGCTTCAAGTGGAAAAATCTATACCATGGTCATCCTTCCCTTGATACGTCCTGCCCTTGCGACCACGGCAATCTATAATCTTATACCGTTCTGGAACGACCTATGGTTTCCCTTGATTTTCATCAATGATGAACGGCACAAGACCTTATTACTCGGTGTTACCCGTCTCTTTGGGCAGTACCAGACTGACTGGTCCAAAGTACTGGCAGTCCTAACCCTTTCTGCTATTCCGGTACTTGCTCTCTATTTAGCGATGAGTAGTCAATTTATAAAAGGGGTTACCGTAGGCTCTGTAAAGGGGTGACAGACTCATCATCTTCGGATAAAATCGAAGGTCATTACTGAGGAGAAATGCTTACATGAATAAAATCGTATTACATGCAACCGACCTTGATGGATTCCTCAAGGATTCGGACAAGGAAAAAATCGCGCACGTTGATGAGTTGTATAAGAAATCTCTCTATCACTGCTCTGTGCTGGAGACTGCAAGCGATGTGATGCAACTTGAAGAGGCACGAAAAGGCTTGGTAGAGAGTGCCAAGGAGATTGGACGCTACCTCAAGAATGTGTGTGCTGAGGAACCTTCCATTCATGTCTACTCCTTCGAGACTCCTCAGGAGCAACATGGCCAGGCAAGCCGGCTGATTGCCAAACTTCGCTCTCCAAATACAGGCAATGAGGAATTTCTCTATTATATCCAACGTGCTTACGAGATGCTTTTTTCCCATGTGTTTGCTGATGCTGCATTGCCAACAAAGCGTTCTATTATTACCAAGACCCCTGTAACCAGTCCGGTTAGAAACTATGCTGTCCACAGAATTCCAGATGTTGACTCCCTGATAGAGAATAGTGTCATGTGTGTCATGCTCCGGGGGGCTCTGCTTCCCAGTATGATCCTCAGCAAAGAAATCCAAGAGTACTCCACGGACAAGTTTGTCACTCCTTTTGCTTTGTTCAAGATAAAACGTGATGACTCAAAGAAAGAAGCAAACATGGATTACATTCTGGATCTGGACAAATCCTATTTCGACCTTGCCTCACTCGATGGAAAGGATTTGATTTTTGCCGACCCGATGAATGCTACCGGTGGAAGTTTGGTTACCATTGTAAAATATCTGAAAGACAACGGGGTCGAACCTAAATCTGTTAAGTTCATCAATGTTATTAGTGCAATCAAGGGGTCTTTAAGAATAGTCCGTGCTATTGAGGGAGCAGAAGTCTATACACTCTGGATGGATCCAGTGCTTAACGATGCTGCCTATATCCTACCCGGCCTTGGTGATGCTGGTGACCGACTTAATGGTATGGATAACAGTGACACCCCAAGGAATATAATTCAGCTTATTGCTGATTACGGTTCTGCAATCACCAATCTCTATCGTGCACAAGTACGGGAGATTGAACAGACTGTACTGGAGCGCTGATGCAAAAACTTCTGGCTGTTTTTCTGCTGCTTGCAACCCTGTTGCTCTTCTCCTGTACCACCATGGGCAACGAGAGGCGTGCCCTTCAGGCAGCAGATAAGGCAAGCCAGCTTTTCGAGAATCAGGAGTATGCTGCTTCAGTGCAGTTGTACAAGGAAGCTGCACTCCTGGATTCCAGTCAGGCCTCCTATCAATACAATGAACAGTTGGCTCTCTTTCATCTTGGTGATTATGATCAGGTCCTTGAAAAGAGCCATTCATCGTTCAAGAACTTCCCTACCCACCTCTCGTTTCTTTTTCTTCAGGCAAAGGCTCTGACCCAAGAAAAACAGTATGAGAAAGCGCTACAGGTGTATCAGAGGATTTTCAGTCTGAATCCAGCACTCTATGCAGAACGCTTGGAGGTAGCTACACAAGCTGCTAGCTGGGGGTTCAAGGAGCAAGCAACTGAACTTGCACTCGCTTTGGTACGAGAACACCAGAGGGAGAAAGATGCATTCACCCTACTCTCTAAACTCGAGGGTGAAGAGAGTTGGTATGCCTATATGTTACAGTATCTTACGAAGGGAGATGCAACACAATCCCCAAAGCAGCTCCCAGAAGAATCCAGTACAGAGGATGAATCTTCTTCAGTCGAAGCACAAGAAACAACAGAACAAGAAACAGAAGCGTCTCTTTGATACGTATACTGCCATTAAGCAGCAACGTTGACCCGAATAGTTTCAGGCCAGCGTAGGAAATAAGACCTACAACGGCAGATCTCAGCCCGTAGAGTCCATCCTTGACATACTGATTCTTGTCAAACTGACCAAGAAAGCGTGCAATAAAGATAATGATTATCAATGAAGGGGTAATCTCGCCCAATGTGGCAATCAAGCCACCCAAGGGGCCAGCTGCCTGATAACCGGCAAACGTTGCCATGTTGATCCCGATTGGTCCAGGTGTTGATTCACTAATGGCGATCATGTCTGCAATATCGCTGGAGGTAATCCATTGTCCATGGGTCTCAGCAAGCGTATACAGAAACGGCAGTGTAGCTAGTCCTCCTCCTATTGCAAAAAGTCCTATCTTGAAAAACTCCCAATAGAGTTCAAAATAAATCATGCTTTCCTCCGCTTGATTCTCTGCACAGCCAGTCCGTAGAGAATTGCGAAGGGAACCACAATGAGCGGAGAGAGGGAAAAGACAAGGGTTGCAGCAACCGTTGCAATGTACAACAGTACGGTAGGAATATCGATGAGGCTTTTCTTGGAGAGTGTAATCACCGATTGGGTGATAAGTGCGCACACTGCAACGCGTATGCCTCCAAATGCTCGTTGTACCCATATATTGTCTTGTATTTGCAGCAGAATGGTTGCAAGCAACGTGATAAGGACAAGAGAAGGAGTAACTTCTCCCAGGGTTGCAGCGATTGCTCCCGGAATACCACGCTTTCGGTAGCCGATCATGGTGGCAGTATTGACGGCAATAATACCAGGACTGCATTGACCGATGGCATAGATATCCAACACCTCCTCCTCAGTAACCCAGTGGTGGATGTCGATGACTTCCCGCTGTAGCATAGGGAGCATGGCATACCCACCACCAAAGGTTAGTCCACCAATTTTCAAGAAGGTAAGATAGAGTTGCCAAATTGATGCATCCCTTCTTTTCATGATCCGTTGTCCATCGCCTGTCGTACCAGCTGGTCACACCGCTCATTGTCAGCGATCCCCGCATGCCCTTTCACCCAGTTCCACTGAACTGGCAACAGTTCATTAAGTACATCCAGCTCCACCCAGTACTCTTTGTTCTTTACTGGACTCTTGCTGGCGGTTCGCCATCCATTTACTTTCCACTTCTTTATCCAGCTGGTAATCCCATTTTTCACGTATTGGCTGTCTGTATTGATGACAATATGCTTTGGCTCATACTGCTTGCAGGCCTCCAGCGCCTCAATAACTGCCCTAAGTTCCATACGGTTGTTTGTGGTGGCA
Source organism: Sphaerochaeta sp. (assembly GCA_018399495.1). Lineage (GTDB taxonomy): Bacteria > Spirochaetota > Spirochaetia > Sphaerochaetales > Sphaerochaetaceae > Sphaerochaeta. Next base: position 9,810 of record JAGYOG010000009.1, on the reverse strand, counting down.
GCTTCAAAACCACTAGCTTCTTTCTCGAATTTCCCGTTATCCGCTCTGAGCACAAAGGCCCAACCACCGGGTCCCGGATTACCTAGACACCCACCATCTGTATAGATTTCTATTTCTGCATGATTCATAGACCGGATAGTAATATAGCTGGCGCATCCGGTCAACTACAGGAAAAGAATCACTTCCTAAAAGATCTGATGAAAAACATTGTAATCGATGTATTTACTGCAGTACAGTTATAACATCCAGAGAAAGGAGCAGAGAGTGCAACGCCATACAAATGCAATGTATTTGATAGTTCTCATTATCTTGTTATTAGCTATAGGGACCACTGGATACATGGTCTTGCTTGAAGTTGGATTCGTGGATGCACTGTATATGACGGTTATTACTGTTTCTACTGTTGGTTTCAGAGAAATTGAAAATCTCGACGCTGCAGGAAAGCTGTTCACTATGTTCATCATAATTAGTGGACTCGGCTTGATTGCTTATGCATTTTCACAATTGGCAGCTTTCTTGGCTGAAGGCGAATTCAAACGTATTCTACTCAACAGACGTGTGCAAAGGAGACTTCAGAACATGAAAAACCATTATATTATTTGCGGTGCTGGACAAACGAGTGTAAGCCTGTTTGAGCAGTTCAAACGAAGTCACGCTGAGTTTGTAATCATCGAGAAGGATCTTTCACGCTTTGAGGAACTGCTTAATCAAGGGTATACTGTAATCCATGGTGATGCGACAGATGAAGATGTCTTACTACACGCTGGCATCAAGGAGGCCAAAGGATTGGTCACCTCACTGGGTTCTGATGCGGAAAATGTGTTCACTGTTTTAACTGCACGAGAAATAAATAAAGAGCTGCAAATTGTGGCCCGTGCCATTGAAACATCTGCGGCACAAAAACTTAAGAAAGCAGGTGCTAACAGTACGATCAATCCTCATGAACTGGGAGGAAACCGCATGGCGGTTCTCATGCTTCGACCACAGATCATCTCTTTCCTTGATGCAATCACCCGCATTGGTGAAGATACACTGGACTTGGGAGAAATCGAAGTTACTAAAAATTCTCCTTTAGCCGGGAAAAATCTACTTGAGGTTCGTATTCCTGAAAAAACAGGTCTGATTGTTCTTGCCACAAAAGAAAGTGATGGTTCTACTATTTATAACCCAAGTTCCAACACTGTGTTGCATGAGGGTTTGAGTATGTTGGTCCTTGGCATGCAAGAACAAATTCTCAATCTCCAGCAAATGGTCTCTCCAGATGCACGGTAATTACAGAAATTTCGTATTGGTATCAGTCCAACAATACTACTGTTCAACTAAGGCAAGTCTTGACAGCCCCTTCCCTACTTCGTAGGATAGGTTGTCCATGCCAAGGGAAAGGGGTTTAAGCCCCTGCGGTCCCGCCACTGTAGAGGCTGGGAGTCTGCATCAAGACACTGTTAATAAACGGGAAGTCGCAGATTCTGTGCATGCCTAAGCCAGGAGACCTGACATGGATAAATTCCGACGGCCTACGGAGTATAGGTCAGGGTATGTTACATGCCCGTGCAAAGGGGCGTTATGCACAATCGAACAGTTAAACAGTATCTCCTATTTATTGCGTCTTTTCTGCTATTGACTTTCTCCCGTATCGGAGCTCAACCAATCTTGGAAATCGGCAATCAAGAAAGTGTGAATGAATTGCGTATTGCAAGTCTCTCACCAAATGTCACCGAAACCCTCTATGCTTTGGATGCAGGCTCATTCTTGGTGGGAAGAAGTGACTACTGTAACCACCCTGAACAGGCATTGGATTTACCGTCGGTTGGAACTTTGTACAATCCAAGCCTTGAAACCTTGCTCTCTCTTGAACCAACGGTGGTCATCAGCAGTGCATTCGTCCCTGATGACTTCCTAGCCTCAGTAGAGAGAGCCGGAATTGAAGTCTTACAACTTGATACGCAACAGACCTTTCAAGGTACCTACGAATTGATCAGGGGTATTGCAGAGGTAGTAGACAAGCAAAGTGAGGCTGAGCTTATGATCCTCTCCATGCAGAATACGGTAAGGGACGTGGTAAGTACCTACCAAAATAAAGCGAAGCCTTCAGTGTATATGGTTATCGACTTCGGAGGTTTTGATGGTACCGCTACAGGTGATACCTTCCTCGGAGAAATGATTGAACTCGCAGGTGCTACCAATGTAGCAAAAAGTGCCAAGAACTGGACATACAGTAAGGAGCTGCTGATGGCCTCAGATCCTGAGATTCTCTTGCTTAATCCTCGATGGGGAGAGAGCGGAGAGGAAACTATCCAGGAGTTTACCACTACTAAGCCCTATAGCGACTTGAGTGGCGAAATTATCATCTTTGATGCCGATTCCACCAGTAGACAAGGACCAAGAAGTGCAGAAGCACTGAAAGCACTTGCTGAGTTGATCCATCAGGAAAAGAAGTGATGAAGAAAGGGTTGTCTGCGACACTCGCGCTCTGTAGTGTGCTCTTGATGTTGCTCTCCCTAACCTTGGGACCTTCCCAAATTTCGCTTGAAAACACAATTGCTGTTCTCACAGGCCAGGATACTGGGGGGAACCAGGGGTACATCATTTGGCAACTCAGGTTGCCCAGGATTCTTGCATCGTTTTTCTCAGGAGCAATCCTGGGGTGCGCTGGAACGGTTTTCCAAGCTGCACTGCGTAATCCCATGGCAGATCCCTTTGTACTGGGTATCAGTAGCGGTGCCTCCTTCGGAGTTGCTCTAGCGTTATTCATAGGACTTGCCCCTCTGTTGGGATTTCCCTTGAGTGCGCTCATCGGGGCCATTCTTACTACCCTCTTCATCGTTGGGATGTCACTCAAGCGAAAGAGCAGTAATACTACCCTCCTGCTTACCGGTGTGGCAGTAAACTATATACTCAGCGCAGCAATGACACTATTAATGTTTCTGCATCGTGAGCAGTATCAGCGTATTCTCTACTGGACTCTTGGGAGTTTTTCTACCAGCACGTATGCACAGGTTATTATTCTATTATTCACGTTTCTCCTGCTTTTTATTTTGCTACGGGCGAACCATCAAAACATGGATATGTTGCTTCTTGACGAAGCTTCTGCACATGCAGGAGGCTTGGCAGTCGGAAAAACCCGACTTCTGCTTTTACTTGCTGGTTCTGCAGCGAGTGCAATTTGCGTATCCTATTTCGGTGTTATTGGATTCATCGGTTTGATGGCACCTCATGTAACACGTTTGCTCGTCGGTCCCAAGCACAGCAGACTGTTGCTCCCTTCAAGCCTGTTCGGTGGTTTTCTCCTGCTTGCCAGTGATACTGTCTCTAGGGTAATGCTTCCTACCGGTGAGTTGCCCGTAGGGATTATCACCAGCTTGTTGGGAGTTCCCTTGTTCATATACCTGCTTCGAAAAGGACGGTATCGTTATGGATAGCCTCAAGATCAGCAAACTCAAAGGAGGCTACGATAAACACAAAGTCTTTTCTAATCTGGATCTCACCCTCCCCAAGGGAAAATTCATTGCACTTACTGGTCCGAATGGAAGTGGCAAGAGTACGCTCTTGAAGTTTATCTACAAACAGCTCAAGCCAGAATCTGGAGTGGTCTATGTTGATGGTCAGGATATTCAACACCTCAAGCAGAAGGAGCTTGCGACCAGGTTGGGCTTTGTCGCGCAAAATGGCAAACTCGATTATGCTTTTACTGTTCGCGAAGCTGTCTCAATGGGACGCTATGCATATGAAGGGGAAGATGATGGGCATGCAATAGAAGCAGCAATGGAAGCCTGTGATATTTTACAATTTCAAAACAATACGGTGACAGAACTTAGTGGTGGAGAGGTACAACGAGTCTTACTGGCAAGGGCATTAAGCCAGGATGGAAGACTCCTCTTGCTCGATGAACCAGTAAACCATCTTGATGTCAGGCATCAAAGAGCAATAATGGGGTTACTTACTGAACTGGTAAAAAAAGGGTATACGGTCATCTGTGTCCTGCATGACATGCTGCTTGTACAGGTTTATAGTCAACTGGCACTTGTACTCAAGGAAGGAGTCATCATATCTCAGGGCCCTACTGAACAAATCTTCACTGATGGATTGCTCCAAGAGGTCTATCATATCAGGGCACACCAGGTTTATGATGGTGAACTGGGCCGTAAGGTTTGGCTACCTACGTGGTAGTGACAAGGATAGTTGATGCATGAAACCCCTAAGCTTGTTCCTCCACCACATCTACCGCACCGTAGTCAAGATAGGCTTGGCTTTGAACTACGACTTTTTTACGTGGCAAGAAGAAGCTTTACCCAAGCGCCCCAAAATATACTGTTCAAATCATTTCAGTTCCAGTGATGTGCATTTTGTCACTACACTCACAGATGAACCATTACATATGGTCATTGGTCCTGCATTCGGCATACCTGTCATTGGATCATTTCTTGGTTGGACGGAACAAATCAAGGCATTTGATAGAGAGGATCGTAGGGTTGTTGTTGAGAAAGCCATTTCGTATCTGAAAAAAGGAGAAAGTGTGTACATCTTTCCGGAAGGAGGATTGAACACCCAGGAGGAATTGATGCCTTTCAAGAAAGGAATTGCAGACATGTATCTCTCCTATCCTGTCCCTATCGTTCCCATCGGCTTGATCGCCCCGAGAAGAAGAGTGAGAAACAAAATAAGTAAGACTGCTCGTCGAGAAATGCGGGTAGTGAGCAGAAATTACTATGCTAATATTGGAAAAGTGATGGAGTTTCCTGAAGCCTTGGAAGTAGCCAAAGTTGATAGGGATGCAGCACGTGAGATGATTCTCACTGAACTCAGGAATACAATTAATTCATTGATTCACGAGATCAAGACAGATAAGTTCTGGAGTTGAAACATGGATGATGTACATAAGATCTTTTCAGATTTCAAAAACAGGGTTGATGAGATAGCTACACATGCTGAGCATGTGCATTCAGTCTCATTCAAGGCGGAATTAAAGAATGGAACTTCGTTTAACTTCTCTTTCAATGCTGAGAAGTTTGCAAAAACCAAGGACCCTAAAGGAGCCTTCAAATCTTCTAGCATCTTCAATGGAATTGTGGACATCATTGCTTCTCTTTCTAGTATCGCAATTATTGTCTATTTGATTCAACAAATGCTTGACGGACAGGGGGTAAGCTCCCTGGTGGTTCTCACCTACTCGCTTTTTATCACCAGTTTTATCTGTTCGGCACTTTTTCACTTCTTCTCTAGTGAACAAAAAGCCCATTTAATCTTTTCCTACCTCAAAGAGAGTGCCAAGATCTTTGCATTGGCTTCGGCAAATCTCTTGTTGGCACATATTCAAGAACCATCAAGCCTCATCATGGTCAGGAGTTTTGTCTTGGTGTTGCTAGCTCTTGCATTCCTCTTTCTCTCTGGTAGAACACAACTATCCTTGCAGGTGAGTTTGGCCATAACAGCCTTATTGCCATTCGTTGCCTTAATCGTAGATACCAGCATTGACTCCATCCTTCGCTGTCTCTTATTCAGCCTCTGGTCAATTGCCACCTTGGTATTCAAGTCAGAATCTAGAATGAAAACAAACTCAGCTTTTGCTTTGATGGGATTGCTTTCGCTCTCCACTGCCCTCAGTGCCTTGCTTTAGAGCGCTGATTGCATCTTTTCTTTCTGTCCGGTTGCCTCTATACTGAGTACATCAAGGAGGAAAACGGTATGATGAGAATGGGAATCTTGGGTGCTGGTAACATTGCCCGTAAAATGGCCGCAACAATAGGTGAAATGGAGCAGGTGGAAGCCTACGCTGTTGCTTCCAGAGATCTCCAGAAAGCAAGGGACTTTGCCCAGAAGTGGAATATACGGAAAGCATATGGTTCCTATGAGGAAATGCTGGGCGATCCTGATGTCGATCTAGTATATGTCTGTACCCCACACTCCTTGCACTATGAACATATGATGCTCGCCCTAGAGCATGGTAAGCCTGTACTCGCTGAAAAGGCATTCACCATGAATACGAAACAAGCAAGGGAAGTAATCGAACTTGGGAAAAAGAAAAAACTTCTGGTAGCTGAGGCCATTTGGACACGATATCTTCCGATGCGATTGGTCTTAGACCAGATTCTTGATCGGAGGGTCATTGGGGAACCACACTCATTGACGGCAAACCTCTGCTACCCCATCAAAGGTGTAAAGCGTATGATGGATCCTGAGCTTGCTGGTGGTGCCTTGTTAGACCTTGGTGTGTACCCGATTAACTTTGCCATGATGGTTTTCGGTAATGAAATTGAGTCCATAGAGTCATCATGCATCAAGACCGACAGTGGTGTTGATGAATCCAACTCCATCACCCTCTCCTTCAAGGGGGGAAAAATGGCAATTCTTCACTCCTCAATGCTCAGCACCAGTGATAGACGTGGTGCAATCTTTGGCAGCAGAGGCTATATTGAGTTCTTGAATATCAACAACTGTGAAGGGATCAACGTGTATGACCGTGATTACAGCCTGGTTGAAACCTACAAGCCTTTCAAGAATATCACTGGATTCGAACATCAAGTTGAAGCATGCAGAAAGGCCTCGAAGGAGAGATTGAACTCAAGCAGATGCCGCATAGTGAAATCATCAGAGTCATGGAAGTAATGGATACCCTCAGAAGCCAATGGGATTGTTCACTTCCCAGAGAGGAAAATGTATGGAATTAAAGAACAGATTGCCTTGGTTGAAAGCCAGGAGGAACTACTGCAGTTCGACCATTTTTCCAATCATGATGCGTGGGAGTTGGGAAAGATTTTTGCCATGGAAGCTTTGGGCAAGGAAATCCCCATTGCCATCTGTATAAAAACATTGAGTGGCAAGACATTGTTCCATTTCACTGCGGAAGGGTCGAATCGAGGCTCCCAGGACTGGATCGACCGCAAGTTCAATACTGTCCAACACTTTGAGACCAGTACCTTGGCATACTCATTATTCCTGAAGAAACGGGGAAAGACCTTGCGTGAGCGAGGGCTGGACCCAACCAAGTTTGTTGATTGTGGTGGAGGGTTTCCTATCGTTGTCAGATCAGCTGGATTGGTTGGGGCGGTAATGGTAAGCGGTCTTACTGACCTCGAAGACCATGATGTGTTGGTACGATGTATCAGCAAGTATCTGGGAGTGGAAAATGTTCCCAGCTATCCTACGAAAAATCCTTGAGTAGATGCATGTAGTAGCGTTCCTCGATACGTTCTTGGGGAACACCAAACAATGATAGTACTTCGATTAGACGGGTCCTGGCATACGGGACCTGTTCTTCTGTCTCCAGTACGAATTCCATCTCTATAAACCACCCCAAGGAAGCAATTTCAACTAGCTCAATGTGCAAAGGGGAGAGTGTTTTGTCAACCATCCAATCATAAGAGTATCCTCGTTTAGTCTTCCTGATATACACTTGGTACCCAAGACTGAGAAAGAAAGCATGAGCTTGCTCACCTTGGTCTGAGGAAGACAGGAATTCTACTTCTTCATTAACCTCTATCCCATCCTTCAGGCTTTTATATTTTCTTGTGAAACGAACATTGCCAGAAAGCTCATGAAAAGAGGGACCGAAACGTTCAATCCTAAGACGAAAGAGCGGCTCTTCCCCTTCTTTTGCATAGTAGATATCGTCCTTCTCCTCGCAGCACACATCCACAATTCCAGTGAATTGCTCGATATCATGCTTGAGTGTGATGGGGTCATCTATGTGGGCTTTCAGTTCAACTTCAAAGGACATATCAATCCTTCCACGGGAAAATCATATTCTTCAAGGAACGGTGACCAACGCTTTCACGCTCTTCATAGAGTAGTTCATCCCAAGGAATGTGCTTCCTGTCCGCCTCCGGTTCTTCCTCAAGATAATCATACTTGTACATCATCAGCTTGACAGCATCACTGCTGGCAAGCAACATCCCAGTTATTCCAGGAGCAAGACCAGCAAGTAGTGCAGAGAGAGCAAAATTAATTATTTGGTACACTGCAAAGAACACCGTAAAGAATAAGTTGTCGAATACAATGAGGAAGCTCTTTTTCAGTGTTTTTATTGGACGGTCACCAGGCATCGAACGGAAGAGCGCCCAGTAATACAGAAGTGCAAAACTCAATCCCATGAACAACCAAAAAAGAACAACACTGAGTAGAGTCCCTATTACATTGCCATAACTCAGATAGAAAGGTATTACGAACAAAATAAGGGATACATCAAGGACGGAGAGCAGCCAGTAAAAAAGGCCATGCCGCCAAGAGTCACGAATACCATGTTTGAATCCTTCCAGGCCAGGCCGTTCATATTTTGCATATGCCCATGTAGAAGCAGAAGCCCCTGCAGTGAAGAATGCAAACAAGCCAACCGAGAGAATCATAGTAAATATGGCCAAAAGGCCATTGATTTCCATCAGGCTCATGCTACCCATGAAGGCAAGCAAAATCAGAAGAAACCCAAGGTTGTGGACAACCATCGAAATGAGGTTGTCCCAGCCATCGAAAAATGCTTTTTTTATGAAGAATCCAGTCATGCTTCAAGAGTACTCATACGCTTACAGGAATGCAAGAGTTTTTAAAAAGAGGTTTCATCTGGATTCTGTGTTGGTCCACAGATATTCTCCATTTCATCAAGCTGTGCCATCTGCTTTTCATCAAGAGTGAAATCGAAAATTTCTTTATTCTGCAGAATAGAAGACGGTGTTACCGATTTTGGAAGCACAACATGTCCTTTCTGGACATCGTAGCGAAGACATACCTGAGCTGGACTCTTTCCCACCTCTTCTGCAATGCTCTGCACCAGAGGGCTACACAGCAGTGCTCCGGTACCTAATGGGCTGTACGCTTCCAGTACCATCTGATTGTCTTTACAGTATTGGACCAACTTTCCCTGTTGTTCTCCTGCAAAGAGACGGATTTGATTAACTTGTGGCTTGATTTCAGCTTTCTCCAGCAACGACTCGATATGATGTTCCCGGAAGTTGCTGATACCGATGCTCTTGATCAGACCTTGCCCAACAAACTCCTCCATAGCCTTCCAACTCCCCCTGTTGGCATCCTGCCAATGAGAACGTGAGGCAATGGGATTGGGCCAGTGAATCAGGTACAGGTCGACATAGTCAGTATCCAGTTTTGTCAAGCTTTCCAGAAAGGCTTCCTTTGTCTGGTTATAGCCATGGTCATTGTTATGGAGCTTGGTGGTAAGAAAAATCTCTTCTCGAGCTATTCCACTCTCTCGTATTGCTCGTCCCACGCTGGCTTCGTTGCCATATGCTGCTGCAGTATCTATATGGCGATATCCTACCTTGAGGGCATAGCGAACACTCTCATAGGCAGCTTTACCTTCAGGTATCTGCCAAGTACCAAATCCAAGAATAGGAATCTCAAGATTGTTGTTCATCTTCACTGTCTGCATAAGACCTCCTGTTAATTCAAGAAGAAGTCCAAAATATTCCATCCGGTCTGTTCATTTTGCTTGAACAATTCGGTGTACCCGCAATTGGTACAGGTAACGGTAATGAATCGTTTGTTTTGGACATCGAAAATCTTGGCGAAATTGCCACCCGTTGCTTGGAACCGGTCGCTCTCATAGTGAGTGCCGCCACATTTTGGACACATATAGCTTTTCTTTTCCATGAACTTAAGCATACCATGGTTTTTCGGAACCAAAAAGTGACAAAAACCCTCTTGACTAACTGTTTCGGCATTGGCTATAGTGTGGGAGTTGTTATGGCGGCATAGCTCAGTTGGTAGAGCAAACGGCTCATATCCGTTCGGTCAGGGGTCCGAGTCCCTTTGCCGCTATCGAGACGCTTTCCTCATCCACGTCCTTAGGGATACGGGGTGGGGGAA
>JAGYOG010000089.1 GCA_018399495.1 Sphaerochaeta sp. | reverse complement strand
GCAGGGAAAGCAAGGTGAGATACCCCGTCCCTTGGGGCGGTAAAGGAGGCAACGCCTCCTGGGTTCAGGGCTCGCCCTGAGGTATTGATACCTTTCATTACTATCAGGGGTCCTGCGGCTTTGCAGTTAGCATAGAAGATATAGCATTAGTGTGGTTTGAATCAGGTCATTGCCATAGCAACCAAGGTGTCTGTACTCATAGTACATGATTATTGCATCCTAAATAAAGAACTATAAAAAAGTTTCTGTTTATTCTTGACCCTATAGTAACTATAGGGTTTATCGTGCACTCATCAAGCCAGTAAGGTGGTAGGTGATGGGTAACCAGAAACTTCTTACAAATATTCGTTCTCTCGTGAGTTGCGATGGATCTGATACTGTGTACTCCGATTGTGATCTCCTGATCGACGGGTACAAGATTGTCAAGATTGGAAAGAATATTCCTCCAGGTGACGCCCAGGTCATCGATGCAAGCAACTACATTGTGTATCCAGGATTGGTGAATACGCACCATCACTTCTTCCAGACGTTTGTACGAAACCTGGTAACCATCGACTATCCGAATCTTCTTGTTGTCGACTGGCTCGACAAGATTTATCCCATTTTCTCCCAGATTGACAGTGAAGTTATCTATTACTCGTCTCTTGTTGCCATGGCAGACCTCCTCAAGCATGGCTGTACCACTGCGTTCGACCACCAGTACTGCTATACCAAGAAGACCGGCAAAGAAGCGGTTGACCGCCAGATGGAAGCTGCATCCCTGTTGGGTATCAGATACCACGCAGGGAGAGGATGCAATACCTTGGAGAGGGAGAAGGGCAGTACCATCCCACTGGAGATGTTGGAGACTACCGACGAGTTCCTGCTTGATTGTGAACGTTTGATGAAAGCGTATCATGATCCGAATCCCAACAGCATGAGCCAGATCGTGGTTGCCCCCTGCCAACCGATCAACAGCTACCAGGAAACCTTTGAGGAGTCTTTGGCATTTGCAAGGAAGCATAGTCTTAGGCTCCACACCCACCTCGGAGAGGGAGAGAACCCCATCATGATGGAACGCTATGGTAAGAGAACACTTGCCTGGGCAGAAGAGATTGGGTTTGTTGGGGAGGATGTCTGGTTCGCTCATGGCTGGGAACTCCAGGAAGATGAATACAAGGTAATGGCCCAGACTGGGACAGGACTCTCCCACTGTCCAGCTCCTGCCGTCTTGGGAGGTTTTCCCATCATTGACATACCGGCAATGACGAAAGCAGGCATGAATGTCTCGCTTGGCTGTGATGGTTCAGCCACCAACGATAGTTCTAACCTGCTCGATTCCTTGCGCATGGCTTACTTGGCCCAGTCCTACCATAGTAAGAGTCGAGGAGGTGCTCCTTCAGCCTATGAGATGCTCAAGAGGGCTAC
>JAGYOG010000088.1 GCA_018399495.1 Sphaerochaeta sp. | reverse complement strand
AGTAAGTGCCCAAAAGGTCTGTCAGCTGGCCAAGCAAGGCGATTCCACTGCGATACAAGTGATTGAACAGAGTGCAAAGATGCTTGGATCTGGGCTTGCGCTGTTGATCGATTTGCTTAATCCACAGCGGATAATAATAGGTAGTATCTATAGTAGGGACGAAGCGTTGTTCCGACCAATAATGGATCAGGTGCTTCGCGAGGAGACCCTTAGTGTCCCCTACTCCAGTTGCGAAATTGTTCCTTCCTTGCTTGGAGAGCAGCTGGGAGACATGGCCGCCTTAGGAATTGCAAGAGACCATAGTGTGAGGAGAGATCGATGATATATACATTGGACCAATTACTAGAACGGTACCCACAATTGAAGAGCATAGCCAGTAATTTGGAGACTGCTCGGGATCTGTTGGTAAAGAAAGCTCAAGAAGAGAAACTACTCCTGGTTGCAGGCAATGGTGGGAGTAGTGCCGATGCTGATCATATTGTAGGGGAGCTGATGAAATCCTTTGTTCGCAAACGCCCGATAGATGATACGATCGTTCAGCAGTTGAGCGAGATTGGGGGTGAGGAAGGAAGGCGAATAGCTTCCAACTTGGAGGGAGCGGTAAAAGCAATCTGCTTATCGAGTCACCAAGCACTTTCAACGGCTTTCATGAATGATGTTGACCCCTCTCTTGTGTATGCACAGCAGGTATATGGGTACGGCAGTCCTGGTGACGTCTTTATTGGTATCTCAACCTCAGGCAATGCAAAAAATGTATTGAGTGCAGCGTTGGTAGCTCGCGCAAAAGGTTTGTCAGTACTTGGTTTGACGGGTGAATCCGGTGGTGCATTAAAAGAACATTGTGATGTATGCATTCAGGTTCCTGAACATGAAACATTCAAGGTCCAAGAACTGCATCTTCCTATTTACCATTGGTTCTGTATCGAAATCGAGGCAGCTCTTTGGTACTAGATGTTATAATTACAGAGGAGGGACACCAATGCAGTTGCTTCCAGATGTATATGTAGTTGGAGGAAGTCTTATTGGTTTGACAGGAATCATAGAAGGCACTTTTTCACTATGTACCCAGCTTTATAACAAGAGAGAGGAAAGTAAAGATAAACAAAAGAACTTTGTATCTATACTATCTCAGTAAAATTATGCAACAGACGTTAGGTTGGAGTGTATTTTATCAATACATCATTCCTAATTTTTAAGATGAATGTGGGATATCAAAATATTCTTTGGTGTACTCTTTCCAAAACGCTTCATGCTCAGGAGGCTTTTGTAATGTCAAGCAATTTTTCTTAGGGAAAAAGTCTTGATTAAATACACAGTTCCTTCAACATTGCCAGGCCGACGTCGGAAGAAGTCATGAACCTGCACCCGCATATCGAGGCCAAGACCTATATCTGGACTGATGATTGCACCTCATACAACAAGCTGATTGCGGTGTTGGGAAGCA
>JAGYOG010000087.1 GCA_018399495.1 Sphaerochaeta sp. | reverse complement strand
TCCTGGAAGGATGTCTGCCCAACCATCTCTTCCGCTGAGAATACATCTTCAATCTCAGGCTCAATCGGGATGAGCCCCAGATCTTCCAACTCTTCTATAGAATTAATGGAATCCACTTCTTCCAGGATTGGGGTGGCAACGTAGATCGGACCGATATGGGAAGAGATTAGCTTGAATAAATCTGGCTCTCCGTTCATGCAGTCAATCAGGACGCAGGCGTCCATTATCATGAATTGGGTCGGATTAGCTTTACTCAAGCCAAATCCTCCCATTCGGCAATCCGTTCCATCATTTGCTCAGATGATAAATTGAGTATTTCCGCCGCCCTGGAGATGGAAATCCTCTCCTCCTCTAAGGCCTTCCTGACGAGGCGACTCAACCGATCCGCATAGAAATCGAAGGGCTTAAGTCCGAATGGTTCTGATCCCTCCGGGAAGGGTTCTTCTTTAAAGGATAGCTTCTTGTTGTACTTGGCTTCATAGAGTTTCTGGAAGCGAAACCATATCTGATCATCAACAACGCCCTGCTTCTTTAGGCGGTAGAGGACGGTCTTATAGCTTACTTTAAAGATGCTCTTGATCTTCATTACCCGTTCTACAAAGGGCATACCGGCAGATTCTTCCCATTCAGAGTTAAAGCCCTGTTCAGGCATGATGAAGTATCCGGCAAAGAGGTCTGCTTCCTTCTCTTGAGCTTTGTCTTCCAAGCGTGCCTTCCCATTGTAGTCCGACAGGTGCATAAGGAGGTGTCCGAGCTCGTGGGCAGTACTGAATATCTGACGTTCAATGCTGATCCGTTCCCAGGTGTTGATGATAATGGCAGGCCCCTTATCGACTTCGCCAACAGATAATCCATTAAAGGCGTCCGAAGAGTAGGGAAGTGCCATGATCTTGATGCCACAGCTTTCCAGCAAACCGCAAATATCATGAATTGGCTCATCGGGCTTCAGTCCGATAATACTTCTCGCTTTTTCTGCGTACTGGATAGGAGACAGTTTCCCAGAGGCACCTGCTAGTTTGTGGAGCTTATATTCTTCTTTATCCGACATCAACGCTTCAAGGAAGGCAAAATCATTCAGCCATTTGGAGACCTGAGCCAGGACCTGCTCTCGTCTGTTTATCTTGCTTCTTGCCCGAAAGCGAACGGCGGAGAGTTCTCCAATGGGTTTAACAAGATCCTGGAGCCGACAATCCAGAGCCTTACATATGGCCAGTAGAGTGTTAGTTCTTGGGAGTCCCTTCTTCCTTTCAATATTCTTGATAGCGGGAAGAGAGACTCCAGACAGCTCGGAGAGATCTTGCTGAGTAAGCTTTTTCTTGCTTCTATAGCGCTTGATGTTGGATGAGAGGATATCAGTATTCATTTCATCACCTCGTAGTTAAAGTATACCTTTAAACGGGAATAATATCAATAGTATATTTAAGGTTTGGTGTACATCTCAAATACCTACCTGTTTAGAGACGTTGCTTTCAATAGATAATTG
>JAGYOG010000086.1 GCA_018399495.1 Sphaerochaeta sp. | reverse complement strand
ACAATATGAAGTGACCTCCCAGTTTGCAAATCGTGGATTTACCTTGCATACTGGGAATATCAAATATCACCCGTATGCGGCTACCGCATGCAAATGGAGGTCACTACATGAACACTGTAATTCACATTGGCATCGATGTCCACAAGGACAGTTACTCCCTCTGTTCCTATTCGTTTGCAACCAAGCAATTCTTCGGCCAGACCAAGATAGCAAGCAACAGCAATCTGGTAATCAAGTATGTGAAGAAGCTGCTTGAAGGACAGTCCAATATGGAGGTTTTGTGCGGCTATGAAGCTGGTCCCACCGGTTATGGGTTGTACCGCGACCTTGAAAAAGAAGGAATAGCCTGTGTGATCATGGCTCCCACCACCTTGCCCAAGGCATCAGGAAACAGGGTAAAGAACGACCGTCTTGACGCCCAGGATTTGGCAAAGCATCTTGCCTGGGGCACCTACAGTGCGGTGCATGTCCCCACATCGGAGGATGAAGCAGTGAAAAACTTCACCCGGCTCCGCAATACACGGGTGAATGCCATGAAGAAAGCGAAGCAGAACCTGCTCGCGTTTCTCCTGCGTTCTGGAAGGGTATTCACTGAAGGCAAAAAATATTGGACTAACATCCACTACACCTGGCTGAGACAGCAGCGTTTCACAGACCCGGTGGACCAAGAGACTTTCAAGGAATACCTGCAGGAGGTCCATGATCAACAGGAGAAGGTCGACCGGTACAACCAAAGGATAGAGGAATTTTCCCAACTGGACGCTTATCGGGAAAAGGTGGCGAGATTGCGCTGTTTCCGAGGCATTGAGACCCATACAGCCCTGTCCTTGGTCTGCGAGATAGGAGATTTCTCCAGATTTGCCAATGCCCAGCAGTTCTCCTCTTACCTGGGATTGGTCCCCAGCGAGGATTCAAGCGGGCAAAGGGAGAAACGCGGAGGAATAACAAAAACAGGGAACACCAGGTTGAGGCTGCTGCTCATAGAAGGTGCCAACTCAACGTTGAAGAGCAGCCTGTATGGACAGAAATCGAAGAGATTGAAGGCGAGGCAGAACGGCAATGAGCCAGAGGTCATAGCCTATGCGGACAAGGCAAACCGGAGGTTGCACCGGGTATACGGCAATCTTACCAACCGTGGGGTGAACAAGAACAAGGCAACGGTTGCTGTGGCTAGGGAGCTTTCCTGCTTCATCTGGGGCATGATGAACGGCCGAATAGAATAGACTGAACAACCAGAGACCAAAAGAAGGGACGGTGAGATGTGAGGGATTGATAGACAGGCAAATCGGGCAACGATCCTGCCATCTTCGATAAACCTATGTTGACACCCCAGAGGTGATTCACGATTTTAGACAGAAAGGGCTTTAGGCGGACCATTGGCCTGCATTAACCAATATGCGAATATCAGAATGGTCAAGTGCCGAAAACTGATTTCCTGTCTATCAATCCTTTTCATTTTCTTAAAACCAAGGAGAAGTAAAAGAAAAAAAGAAACTACTTGACAAAGGTCACAACATATC
>JAGYOG010000085.1 GCA_018399495.1 Sphaerochaeta sp. | reverse complement strand
ATTTAATCCGCCATTTTTATTTTTACTAAGAATATCCATGGCTTCCCTGTTGTATTGAAAGTGTACAGAGATGAAATGATCTGAAATGTTAAAGATATCCATCGGGTAGGCTCTCAGAATCTTCTTCATCCCTGACCCGAGCTGTTCACACAGGTCCATATCAGAGAATATCCTCATGAGTTCTCTGTTCCTGGGATGAGAGAGCCCTCTGAAGAATTCATCTTCGGTGAGGCCTACAGGAAGTCCTCCCGTTGAGATTACTACAAGGCGATCATCGTATATTTCGAATACAGGATATGAGCCATTTATATAGTCATTGTGGATGATAGCGTTGAGGACCGCTTCTCTTAGGGCATCCTTATCGACAAGTCTTATCTCTTTCCTTGCGGCTTCTCCTCCGACTCTCACAACAGTGGCATTTGCAACTTCAAGTTTATCAAGCACTTGATATGCTGATTTGATAAGACAGCATCTGCCAAATTCATTCCGTTCAAGGATATCAAGTTTCTCTGTACCTCTGAACCTTGCAACCTTCACTGAATTACCGTTGTTGTCCGACAGAAGGTAGGCTGCGTAGTTAAATCTGTCATCTTCTGTATAAAGCCCAAGATTCCTTAGAAAGAATTCGCTGCTGGTATCAAAGCCCTTATCAGCATAATAGATCTTCAGCTGAGTGAATGTCAGATGCTGGTTTGGAGAAATAACTTTGCTTAATGTATGGGTGACACGACGCGAGAACAGTTCTGTTATCATGGGCTGTGTCATAGGGGATGACTGAGATCCAATTCTAGTGTAGCATCCTTTAGTGCTCATTCCATACCTTTTTAAAAAATATGGTTTTTCCAGGCCTTGTGCTACAATGATGAGAATGTATGATTTGCTAGTATCTTGCTTGACTTCCACATTGAAGAGTCCCAAGGGGGAAGGCTGTATGTTTGTTTTGATCCTATCGATGATCGCAAGTGACAGCTTATCTGGATTCTGAACGCCAATAATCGTGCCATCATCATCAAGGCCGATGAAAATGCTACCTCCAAGCGTATTCAAGAATGCTACAACTTCTTTCTCAAATTCATTTGTCAATTCTCTTTTATATTCAATAGTTATGCTTTCCATGATCGCCTGTCCTCATTACTATTCTTTTTCTAGTATTCCATGTGTCCTCAATGTTGTTGTGTTAAGATTTGATTGAGGATCTCTCATATTAGTCATTACTTTTAAAGGGGGGTATCCGCTTAGCTCCTCCTGAGATACAACAAATTGACATAACTTGGATACTCACATGAAGTAACTGTCATGTCTTCTTCTGATAATCCTGCCCATGTTTCCATGCCGGGGTTCCATCGGATTGCAAGTCTTTTGAAACGGTGGATTCTAGGCACTCACCAGGGATCTGTAGCTCAGGGACTCCTGCAATCTTATCTTGAAGAGTTTACTTTTCGTTTCAATCGGCGTACTTCACGTAGTCGATGGCTTGATTTCCTAAGACTTCTTGAACCGGCGGTTATCACTAGTCCCACTACTGAATTCGATATAAGTGGAGACTATGACTGGGGTTTGGAAACTGATACAGATTGAGGAGGAGCTAAGCGTATACCCCCCTAAATGAAAAAATTTTTAGTAATTTTACTAGCAACTATGGTTACTATGAGCTTTGTTTTTGCACAAGGTGCACAAGAATCAACATCTGATGAACCATCAAATTTGGTGGTTTATTCACC
>JAGYOG010000084.1 GCA_018399495.1 Sphaerochaeta sp. | reverse complement strand
GATCTTACTGATTATTTTGCTTCCCTCGGACTCAAGGTGCGCTATCTCCACTCCGAGATTGAGACCATTGAACGGGTGGAGATCCTCCGCGACCTTCGTCTGGGTGTCTATGATGTGTTGGTAGGAATCAACCTGCTCAGAGAAGGGTTGGACCTCCCCGAGGTAGCCCTTATCGCTATCCTCGATGCAGATAAAATCGGCTTCCTTCGCTCGGCCACAGCCTTGATCCAGACCATTGGGCGAGCTGCCCGTAATGCAGAGGGGCGGGTAGTCATGTATGCGGACCGAATGAGCCCTGCAATGGAAGAGGCCATCAGTGAGACCAACCGACGCCGAGCAATCCAGATGGCTTACAATGAAGAGCATAATATAACTCCCACAACCATCATCAAGGCAATTCATGACATGCTGGAGCGTGAACAACATGAACAACATGAGATCCAGAAACATGATCTTGAGTTGCTCAAGGGTGGTTACAACCTACTCAGTGCCACTGATAGAAAAAACTATATCAAGGCATTGGAGAAAGAGATGCTTGAAGCGGCAAAGAATCTGGAGTTTGAACGTGCAGCAGTCATCCGTGATGAGATACAGGATGTGAAGACAGGTAAGTTCACCAGCTAGCGGAGGATTAAATCCAGCGGCCCCCCTGTGATGGTGGGGTGCTGGTATGTACTGGTATCTACTCCACTGAGTGCAGTACCTTGGTGGTAGTACACATATTGATAGAGGTAGTCTACCGTTATCTTTTTTGGTGGATCCAATACTTGGTCCTCTTCATCCCAGCCGAGTCCTTCAAGTAGAGCTTGTGTGAAATGGCCATGTGTTAGTGTTTCACTAGCCGTGTTGTCATATGTGGTTGCAGCTATTACAAATACAGGACGGGTATATGATCCTTCAGCAAAGTATTGGTCATACACTTCCTGCAAGTAGGAATTTCTCTCAATAAGTGAATAGGACGTTTCACTTTCCTGTACGAAGTTTCCGCTATAGCAACTATCCATTAGTAAAAGGACACTTCCTTTGGAGGAATCAAGTGCATCATAGAGCTCTGCAACGGTCAGGAGCACATCGGTGTACATAGAGCCTGATGTGGAGAAGATGGAGCCATCACTGCGTGGCGGATACAACACCAGCGAACCATCTTCCATTCCATGGCCACTGTAGCTGATGATGAGAATGTCTTGCTCGTCCATTGCATCTGATAAAGACTCGATTTTCTCGATTACATGGGCTTTGGTAGGAAGTAAGGGGTCATTCAAATCATCACTACCATCTTGGAGCATAAGAGTGGATGTATGCTCTTCTCCTTGAAACAAAGCATCAAATGCTTTCTCCAGTTCTATCGCATCCGGGAGCGTACCATCTAGATAATCCTCTTCCCTGATATTCGTCCCATCATAACTAAGCGCTATTGCAAGGTGATGGGTTTTCCCCTCTGTAGGGGACGGGGTTATCAACTCACAACCCAGAAGAAGTGATAGGAATAGAAGGATCAGAAGATGGAGTTTCATATATCTAGAGTTCAATTATCTGTTCCTTTGCTTCAGTAGCTGAATAGTAGCATATCCATGGCACCACCGGTGACCATGGGGTGTTGGATAGGTTTATCCATGGTAAATATTGAAAAGCGCACAGGATATACTTGGTGTTTCTTGATGTATTTGTAGAGAGAATCAACACTGAGCAACCCATTTTTGGCAGCAGGGGGAATTCCTATAGTAATCGTATTGGTTTCTTGATCCCAGCCCAATGCATCAA
>JAGYOG010000083.1 GCA_018399495.1 Sphaerochaeta sp. | reverse complement strand
GCACC
The DNA here is from genome assembly GCA_018399495.1 of Sphaerochaeta sp. Lineage (GTDB taxonomy): Bacteria > Spirochaetota > Spirochaetia > Sphaerochaetales > Sphaerochaetaceae > Sphaerochaeta. The sequence goes on along the minus strand of JAGYOG010000083.1, from coordinate 1,775 downwards.
TTGGGAGTCTCCAAGCATTGCATGTATGGGGACTTCCTCCGCTAACAGTCCCCCTAGGTCGGTATGTCCGAAGAGGGCGTTTGAGTCGCATAGTTCTGGAAGGCTTTCTAGTGGAATGCCAAAGAGTGAAGCCACCTTCTCATCCCAGGTAAGGTTGGTAATATTCAATAGCTGCGTACGCGAGGCATTGGAGTATTCACTTCGGACTGCTTTTTCTCCACTCAGGTGATAGAGAACATAGCTGTCCATGGTAGAGAGCACCAATGTTCCATCTTGAGCTGCCTCTTTCACTGCCTTGACGTTTTGGAGCATCCAGGCAAACTTGGCAGCGCTGAAGTAGGGGGATAGATGAAGGCCGGTTCTCTTATGAATTTCCTCTTTGTCTTTTTCCAGAGCCGCACAGATGTCCTTGGCCCTCCCGCATTGCCAGACAATGGCATGGTAGAAAGGTTTTCCGCTGTTTCTATCCCAGGCAACAGCAGTCTCCCGTTGATTGGAGATGGCTACGGCCTTTATGAGGGAGCGGTCTACTCTTGTACTCTCCAACAGGTTCTTTGCAGCGGTAAAGAGATTCTTGATAATCTGCTCAGCATCATGCTCCACCCACCCCTGGTCATTGATGATCTGGCGATGAGGCACGTCCGAGCGGCCTCTCAAAGCTCCCTTCTGGTCGAAAAGCAGAGCTTTCGTGGTTGATGTGCTTTGGTCGAATGCAAGGATATATTGATCACTCATAGGCTACTCACCTGGGAAATGAAGGCTTCCACTGAGGCTGCGATGCCCTTGGCATCGAGGCCATAGTGTGCGAACAGTTCAAGGCTGTTTCCTGTTACCAAATACTCATCTGGGAAGGCAAGGGTTTTTACCGGTACTGGATGGTTGGCACAGACAATTTGGCTGACGGTTGCTCCCAGTCCTCCGTTGATACTATGTTCTTCTATTGTTACCAGTGTCCCAGTCTCCTTTGCTGCTTTGATAATCGCCTCTTCATCAAACGGTTTAAGGGTAGCCATATCGAGGACCCTGGCTTCAATTCCCTTGTTGCTGAGGAGCTTTGCTGCCTCAAGGGTATGATAGACAAGTTCTCCGCAACTTACCAAGGTAATGGCATCTCCTTCTCGTAGGATATTTGCTTTTCCCAAGGTAAAGGGTTTTACTCCCAGCTCCTCAGTGTATATCTGGGGGATTTTCTCTCTTCCTATCCTGATGAAGAAAGCGCCCTTTTCGTGTGCAATGGTTCTCACCACTTCTTCGGTTTGGGCGGCATCACTGGGAAGGATGATGGTTAGATCCGGAATACAACGCAGCGTTGCAATGTCATGCAACGTATGATGACTGGAACCCAGTGAACCGTAGCTGACTCCTCCGCTGACTCCCAGTACTTTCACATTCTGGTGGGAGTAGGCTACATCGACTTTCAGTTGCTCGAGGCTTCTTGCCGTCAGAAAGCAGGCAGGTGCACAAACAAATGGATTCTTGCCTACCACAGAGAGTCCAGCCGCCACTCCGATTTCATTCTGCTCGGCGATGCCGATTTCGACGAACTGGTCGGGAAGAGTCTCAGCAAATGTGTTCAGTGAACAGGAGCCACGAGCATCACTGCTGATGACGATGATCGAAGAATCTTCTTTTGCGAGATCAAGCAGTGCGGTAGTATATGCTTCACGGCAGGCACGGTAATCAGACATTCTGCAGCTCCTTTTCCATGGATTCAAAGTCGAGCATGGCTTGCTCAAAGAGGTTCTGATTAGGAACTCCGTGGTGCCAGGAGGGGA
>JAGYOG010000082.1 GCA_018399495.1 Sphaerochaeta sp. | reverse complement strand
AGCTTACTTGCAGTTATCAGGATACACCACCGAAGTATTCGGTAGGTGTGAAGGTGTTATAGAAAGCCTGGAATATAAACATCCCCGTCTTTGCATCCTTGATGTGATGCTTCCTGATGGGGATGGTTTTCTTTTGGCAAAACAGATTCATGCCTACGACCAAAGCATTCCCTTCATATTCCTTACCGCTCGTGAATCGGAGAGTGACCGAATCACCGGCCTTGAACTCGGCTCTGAGGATTACATTGTCAAACCTTTCAGCCCAAAGGAGTTGGTCTTGCGGGTTCAGGCTATCCTCAGGAGAGTGGAACAAGGCAGTAAGCAACAAACAGAAGGTGATGTATTTGAATTGGATGGTCATACGCTTCAACTCAATGAACATACCCATGAAGTCATTCTTGATGGGGTGTTGCTCTCCCTTACAGCACTAGAGTGGAAGATGCTTCTCCTACTTGCAGAAAACAGCCCCCAGTTGATCACCAGACAGCGCCTGCTGGGTGAATGCCTGGGCTATGTGCATGACGGATCAGACAGGACGATCAACACACATATGAAGAATCTACGTTCAAAACTTGGGGATGTTGAGTGGATCAAAACGGTTAGGGGATTTGGGTATGCCTTTGCTGGGAAACGGAAGGATATCTAGGATGAAGCGAACCATCTCCCTGTCAAAGTTGAACTTCCTCCTAGTCTTGCTTAGCCTTCTTGTATTCATCTCCTTGCTCTCCTTGATGCTCTTCTTTGGGCTGGAAGCAACCCAAGATGCTTGGTACTCACAACAAACCACAGCTTTACAGAAACAGATTGAAGAGCGGGTTCTCCAAGTGTATACGCAAGAGGGAGTGCTCAGTGAGGAATCACTTGCGTGGGCTCTGGAAGATCTGTTGCAGCAGCCAACCTACTTGATAATCTCCGATAATACGCAAAATACGCTTTATGCATACCATAAAACAGATCGTAGTGTAGGTAAGGCACGAGGTTTTCAGTTTGGACAACAGGAGAATCAGAAGTGGATTCCTATAACTGGTGAAAATGGTCGTACCATTGCCTACTATCAGATGCATCTTCCTACCTTCTCCGAGGTAGAGGCCAATGCTATGCTCGTCACCGCAGCGAAGAATGTGCTTATCTGGGCATTGCTTGTTGCACTGCTTGTAGCAGTGGTACTCGCTTTCCTCTTTTTCCTTCCGCTCAAGAAGCGGAGTCGGGAACTCACTGAAGGATTGACCAGCATGGCCAATCGCCAAAGGGATATTGTGCTTAAGCAGAGCATGGTAAGTGAATTTTCAGACATCAGTGAAGCTGCAAAAAAACTGCAAGAAAATCTTTTGCAGGAAGAGCGGCTCCGCCGTCAGTGGGCTGCTGATATCGCCCATGACCTGAGAAGTCCGGTAACCGTGCTCAAGGGGCAATTGGAAGGAGTGGCTGACGGGGTGCTGAAACTAGATGAGCATCGCATCGCACTTTTCTTGGCGGAAACAGAGAAGTTAACCTATATGATCAATGACCTTTCTCTCCTGACGCATCTGGAATCTCCTGGCTATGAAGTACATACTGAGCAAGTAAGGGTCGATGAAGTACTCAAGAATCTACTCTCTCGCTTTGAAGTACAAGCAAAGCAGAGAGGGATTGAATTCTCTTACAATGCCACCCCCCTGTTATTGCAAGCCGATTTGAACCTGTTTACCAGACTTCTGGACAACTTGATTTCCAATGCAGTAAGATATGGAGAAGCTCTTTCGGCCATTGCAATCATTGTTGATGGTGATGCAGAGGGGAATGCCCGTCAGCTAAGTATAGAGAATGAAGGTAT
>JAGYOG010000081.1 GCA_018399495.1 Sphaerochaeta sp. | reverse complement strand
TCGGGTAGGCAGGAGCCTCACGGCTCCGACCTCCCACGCCACCAACGGCATACCGTTCGGTACCGGGCGGCTCAATCAAACGACATTACCAATTGATGCATGGATATGCATCAATCAGTAACCTTGTCTCTTGCTCTGCTTCATACTGCCTACATAGGTAGTCATTGAAGTCGAGCTCATAGTCACGCTCCATTCTCTTCTTGTGCCAACCCCTGAAGATGTTTTCGAAGTCTCGCAATCCAAAGTACTCGACCAGCATTTTATTGGTTACCAAGCTGCCCATCACTATACTCATTTTCCAATAACTACGCGATGACCACCCTAGGTCTTTCTTAATATGCCATTCGGGCACTCCGGCTTTCCTGAGGTGCCTTTTCCGACTTTTGGCAGTCTTCCAAATCTTCCACAGGTATTGCCGTATCCTTCGCCTCAGCCAAGGGAGGAGTTCTTTTGTCAGCCAATTCATGATACTTCCCCGTGCATAGTAGGCAAGCCAACCCAGCATGGTTTCGTTTATTTCCCTGATTACCTGATGTATCGACACTCCTCGGTTCCTCTTGGTTATCTCCTTGAGTCTACCCTTGAGGCCCTCGATTTTCTTACCCCTTGGTCTGCACACCCCTCTTCCGTCTTCCTTGCTTCCCAGTGTGATGAAGGTGAACCCAAGAAAACAAGAACCTATTGCTTCTCTGGCTTCAGTCTTTTCGACATTCACCTTCAGCTTCAGCTTGCCTTCCAGATATTTCGTTGCGTTTTTCATCACACGCGCGGCCGCGTAATCGGATTTGGTGAAAAGCTGGCAATCGTCGGCGTAGCGGACGAATCTCAGTCCTCTCTTCTCCATCTCCTTGTCAAACGGCGTAAGGTACACATTTGCAAGCAGTGGGCTCAATGGGTTTCCTTGGCTAACACCTAGTTCGGTTTTCTCCAGTTTGTCCCTGTACAGAACCCCTGCCTTGAGGAATACAAAGATTAGCCTCCTAATGTCCTTGTCTTCCATGTCCTTGTCCACCAGTCCCATGAGGATATCATGGTCTACGGTATCGAAGTATTTGGAAAGGTCGAGATCCACAACGTGGTTGTAGCCCTCGGACATGTAGAGCTGAGCGAGTCTCACCGCATCCTCTGCACTCCGGTTCGGCCTGTAGCCGAAGCTGAAATCCGAGAATGTCGGCTCGAACACTGGTGTCAGCACCTGTACCAACGCTTGCTGGACTATCCTGTCCCTTACGGTGGGGATGCCCAGCAGTCTCTTCTTGCCGTTTGCCTTGGGTATCTCGACCCTTCTCACCGGACTCGGCTTGTACTTCCTCGTGATAATCTCGCTGACAATCCTTTCCTGGTTTTCCAGCAGGTACACCAATGCATCTTCGGCCGGTATGCCGTCAATGCCTGGTGCCCCATCGTTGGACCTGACCTTCTTGGCGGCCTTGGTCAGGTTGTCATCGGAAACGAGCTTCTCACAAAGCGTGGTGTTCGGCACTGCCATGCCTTCTCTTGTCATAGTTTCCTTCCTCTCCTGCTGTACAAATACAGGTTCCGAGCCGGTCGCTTGGTTTTCGCAATCTTCTCTTCCTCCCTTTGCAACAGGTTGGCGTTTTCGCTCCCAAGAGCGTTCGATCGTTCGGCCCTTCACGACATTCCGATGCCGCTACTATGGCCTCTGCTGACTTCTGCGGCCGAGCAGCACATGTTGCTTTGACACTCCATGTGCCTTGTCCCCGTCATCACCGGTATTGCAGGCTAGAGGACAGGACGCAGACCTCCCCAGTTAATGGCAATAACTTTCATCCCATGCGGCCACTGGATTTACCTGTTGACTTCGCGGTTGGACTTCGTCACATTTTGTAGACTCATCCGGTCAACCGGCCTTGTATCCAGTTTCTGTTCGTTGGCTCAGGACTTTGCCGCCGGCTTCCTTCACACAAGCACTCACATGCTTGCACTTGCCTTGAGCTAGTGGTTCTGCCCTTGGCAGTACCGCACCCACAGTGGACTTTCACCACCAAGTTATTGCCCATGCTGGGCAAACAAAAACCTCAGAACTTGTTGCATTTCCGAGGTTTAGACGAATAGTATTTGGCTGATTATTCTATTGAGTGGTAAAAATCATAGGAAGTTCACA
>JAGYOG010000080.1 GCA_018399495.1 Sphaerochaeta sp. | reverse complement strand
TTTCCACATTCATCACCTCCCTGTTTGATGACGCCTACCCCGAAAACGTAAGCATGTTCCTGATGAATGATTTCCTCTGGATTCTCTTTTACAAAGGAAGGACTTTGGTTCCAGCCCGTAGCTACGCCCTTGAGATACTGAAGATGAAAAGCTACCCCCTCATCCCTATCTACTTTAAGAGGGAAGCCTTTCTGCAGGATTTCACCGATTTAATCAAGAAGAGCCTCTGTACCCGAGGCCTCTGCTCCCTGGCAAAGAGACCTAGCTCCGAAGAGGTACGCATGGGGACGTTTACGATCAATGGCAGTGATGCGTTCTACAGCCTGATACGGCCAGGGGAGTACCAAAGCTACTGAGGAGGCTGACCTTTTACTGAAGGCAAGACACCATGGGTCGAGATAGGCCCTTGGTGTCTTTTTCCTGAGTATAGTGGGGTATCTGCATTAAATACCAAGGTGGTGGTCATCGAGAACAAGGACCGGATAGCTCCCATCCTCAACAAGGATTTCCAGGAGTGGGCAACCCATAACGATGTAGCCATCCTTCCATCAAAGCTGGTTTCACCGAGATTCAAGCCAAGAAGGGGTTAATTATAAGATTTTAAGACTTTGTATTGCCCTCTCTTAGTAGATCCTTCTCGCTTAATATATTTCTTTTCTCTAAGCTCTTTACTGGCTCTTTGTGCGGTCCTAACAGGAATCTGTAAATCATTGGAAATTTGTTGAAGTGTTTGTTTCCCATTGCGATCCATAGCTTTAAGAACAAGTATTGCATTCTTGGATAGTTCTGTATCTCCGCCATTTACTCCGCCATTTACTCCGCCATTTACTCCGCCATTGTTTTGTTTGTTAAGAATAGCCATGGCTTCCTTGTTGTATTGAAAGTGTACAGAGATGAAATGATCTGAAATATCGAAAATATCCTTGGGGTAGGCCTTCAATATCTTCTTCATTCCTGATCCAAGCTGTTCGCATAGGTCCATATCAGAGAATATTCTCATGAGTTCTCTGTTTCTGGGATGAGAGAGTCCTCTGAAGAATTCATCCTCGGTGAGCCCTACAGGAAGTCCTCCGGTTGAGATCACTACAAGACGGTCATCATATATTTCGAATAAGGGATATGAGCCGTTTATATAATCATTGTGAATGATTGCGTTGAGGACCGCTTCTCTTAGAGCATCCTTATCGACGAGTCTGATTTCTTTCCTTGCGGCTTCTTCTCCAACTCTCACAACAGTGGTATTTGTGACTTTAAGCTTATCAAGCACTTGATATGCTGATTTGATAAGGCAGCATCTACCAAATTCGTTTCGCTCAAGGATATCGAGCTTCTCTGTGCCTCTGAACCTTGCAACCTTCACTGAGTTGCCGTTGTTGTCCGACATTAGGTAGGCTGCATAGTTAAATCTGTCATCCTCTGTATAAAGCCCAAGATTCCTTAGAAAGAAATCACCGCTGGTATCAAAGCCTTTATCAGCATAGTATATCCTAAGCTGCGTGAATGTCAGATGCTGGTTAGGGGAAACCACTTTGCTTAGCGTATGGGTGACACGGCGTGAGAACAGTTCTGTTATCATGGTTTGTGTCATAGGAGAGGACTGTGATCCAATTCTGGTGTAGCATCCTTTCGTGCTCATCCCATACCTTTTAAGAAAATATGGTTTCTCCAGGCCTTGAGCCACTATGATGAAAATGTATGATTTGCTAGCATCTTGCTTCACTTCCACATTGAAGAGTCCTAGAGGGGAAGGCTGAATGTTTGTTTTAATCCTATCAATGATTGCAAGTGATAGCTTATCAGGATTCTGAATACCAATGACTGTACCCTCATCATCTAGGCCAATGAAAAGGCTGCCTCCAAGTGTATTCAGGAATGCTACGACTTCTTTCTCAAATCCATCAGTCAATTCTCTTTTATATTCGATAATAATGCTTTCCATAGTCTTCTGTCCTTAATGTTCTTTATCTAGTATATCATGCGTTTCTAAGTTTGTGGCTCTATTTGATTATTTGTGTTGAAATACTACAAAACAGTTGCCAAATACAGTATAATTGAATCATGAAGAAGCCAAAACTCAGCAAAGAAGCCCTTGAAGCCTACAAAGCGTTGATGAACCTTTCAGAAGAAGAGCAAAAGCTCGTTTTCCGCAAGGTTTCACAGCCTGAACCGGCAGAAACTGTCCAGGAACAACCCAAAGA
>JAGYOG010000008.1 GCA_018399495.1 Sphaerochaeta sp. | reverse complement strand
ACTTGTCTTCCTCTGTATCAACCATACGGGGGAGGACATTTGCCTCTGTCTTGGTCGGTATCAGACGCTTGATAAACGGCTGTACCCCGACATAGGTCTTCTGGAACTCATCCTCACTCTCCTTGAGCGCTGCCTGCCAGGCGGCCCCAAATCCAGGGCTATTGATCGTCAATCGATCGACAGCAAGTTGGTAGACCTGCAGACGAGCGAGTTCCTTTCTTCCTGGTTTCTGTGAGTACGTGTTCAACGTGATGCGTAGATTCTCATTCTGCTTCTTCAGCTCTTCATTCTGATCCTTCAGCTTGAACAGGCCTTCACTTTCCAAGTCCATTCGGTCAGTCAACATCCGTTTCAGACGTTCGGTTTCCTTGTTTGCTGCAAGGTTTTCCTTATGCCGTTTGACGGACATGACAACCACGAGGACAATGGCCAGTACTACTCCGATTCCAAGACCGATTAGAAAACTTTCCATGCGAATCTCCTCATCACAGGTCAAAAGGTACTGTAAGCGGGCAATTTTGTCAAAGGAGAAAGAAGATTGCGGTGCCATTTGGCACCGCTTTCCCCTGTTTTTTTACTTGAAACGATTTCTGACCGCCTCTTTGCTGTTCTCGATTGCCTCTGGTATGGAGACTTTGCCTTCAAAAACAGCCATATCCTTGAAGCCAGTACCGGTAAGCAAGCAGCAAACCTCAACATCCTCACCAAACTTCTCTCTAAGCATTTCGCTATCAGCTCTAAGCGCTGCCCATGCACAAGCAGCTGCAGGCTCTACGAAAATACCCGCTTCCTTGGCAAGCTCAAGCTGTGCATCGAGGATTGCTTGGTCGTCTACCTCTGTTGCCCAGCCATTGCTCTCATTGATGTACCTTACCGCCATTCTACCGTTGGCAGGACTCTCTACGCTGATTGAATCAGCACGGGTGGTAGCCTTCGGAAGGTTGGTGAAATCACCGCTCTTCCAAGCGGTGCTGATCGCATTACTCTGCTTACTCTGTGCACAAACAAGTTGAGGGACCTTCTCGATCAAACCGGCTTCCTTCAGGTCATAGAAGCCCTTGTAAACACCAGCGAAAATACAACCATCACCAACAGGTACATATACCACGTCAGGCACCTTGCGTCCCAGTTGCTCAAACAGCTCGATGGAAACACTCTTCTTTCCTTCGATGGTCATTGGGTTGTAAGCAGTATTCCTGTTGATCCCTCCGAACTCATTGGTATAAGCGATGGAGAGTGCAAAAGCATCATCATAACTGCCCTTTACCGGAACAACAGTTGCTCCATACAACACACTCTGCATCAATTTATTGACCGGAGCAGTTGCTGGTACAAAAAGAACAATCTCAAGGCCGTAAGCAGCTCCAGCGCAACTCATCGCAGCTCCCGCATTTCCGGTGGATGCCAAGGCAATCTTATGCTGGTTATGGTATAGCGCCTGAGCAGCGATCAGCTGACTCGCACGATCCTTGAAGGACCCTGAGGGGAGTGCACTGTCAAGCTTACAGACCAGGTTTTTCAGTCCGTACTTAGTGGCGAGCCTTTTTGGTTTTGCGACAGGGGTTCCTCCCACAGGATAGACATCCTTGTCTGGGACCGGGTAGGGGAAGAAGTCATACATAGAGACATGGTCCTGCTTTGCAAGTTTCTCTACATCTTCCTTATTCAATTTTACAATGACATTTCCTTTCGGAAATGAGGTGCCATCATTCTCTTTGGCACAGGTAGGGCATTGATAGATTACCTCATCCGTCTCATAGACTGCACCGCAGTCACAACATTCATAGGTAAAACGCATGGTTCCTCCTCATCAAGAAAATGCCGGACACAAGGCCCGGCATTTGTTGCTTTGCTTGACCTATTTGGCCAAGATTTCCTTGTTGAACGCCTCGATCAACTCATCGATCTGGTCAGCCATTGCAGGAATATCTTTCCAGTAGTTCTTATCATACCACTGTGCGTTGATTTCCTCATAGGTCTTGCCCTGCTGTTCAACCCAAGTATAGTACTTCAGATTGTGTATAGCCAGACGATCGTAGTAGGTCAGTTCCTTCAGGTTATCGATGCTCTGTGCATGAGCGCAAGCTGTAAGTGCACGGATTGCTGCATGTTCATCGAATTTCCCCTGAAGATCTTCTTGCTCCTGGATTCTGGAAGTGTACATCTCAGAGCTATCAGTGAGGACTGTGAATACTACATCATCTTCACCTAGCTCGTAGTATTTGGCCACCTTCATGGCTGCTAGGACATTGCCGATGCCACTGATACCATAGAGTTGCAACTCATCGATAGCCTTGGAATCCAAGCCCATCTTCTTGAGGTACTCAATACCAACCGGCTCATTGAACAAGCGGTAGAGATCCATACAATCCTGATCGTCAACAGCGGCGATCATATCGGTATTCTTTACATTGTGTATCCAAGGAACGTGTTTATCGCCGATACCTTCAATACGGTGGCCACCAAAGCCATTACGCATGAGGGTAGGGCACTGCAGTGCTTCAGCAGCTACAACCTTGAGCAAGGGATAATGTTCCTTAAGGAAGTCGCCTGCCGCCAAGGTACCACCACTACCGGTAGCAGAAACATAGGCATAAAAATTCTCATCCTTAATGTCTTCCAGCTTAAGGACTTCAAGAATGGCAGCACCGGTTACCTTGTAGTGCCAGAGGTAGTTGCCGAACTGGTCGAACTGATTGAAGATTACAATGTTGTGTCCTCTTTCAGAGTCGAGTTCATGGCACTTGTCAAAAATTTCCTTAACATTGGACTCACAGCCTGGGGTTGCAATAACTTCTCCAGCTACACTCTTAAGCCAATTGAATCGTTCTTGGCTCATCTCTTCAGGGAGAATTGCAATGGAGTCACAGTTCAGCAATACACTATTGTATGCACCTCCACGACAGTAGTTACCCGTGGACGGCCAGACAGCCTGCTGGTGAACGGAGTCGAAGTTTCCAGAAACCAGAGCGGGAGCGAGACATCCATAAGTTGCACCAACTTTATGAGCACCAGTTGGGAACCATTTGCCGACCAATGCGAAAATTCTTGCCTTTACACCGGTGATCTCACGAGGAACTTCAAGATAGTTCACGCCACCAAAGGTTCCACCATGCTTGGTAGGTTCATTCTTCCAAGTAATCCTAAATAGGTTCAAAGGATCGACATCCCAAAGCCCTACATGAGTCATTTTTTTCTTAATATCAGCAGGTACGGTAGAAGGATCCATCATCTGCTTAAAGGTAGGAAGTAAGATGTTTTTCTCCCTACAACGTTGAATATTCTTCTTGCGTACTTCTTCATTGACATTCAAATTAATTAGCATGCCTATTCCTCCGTGGTGACACTTTGTTACTATTATTTAGATTAATCAAGTATACCGTAATGAGAAAAAATGTAAAGAGAATATTCGTAAAAGTTGAATTTTTGAAAAATAATTTGCGTTAAGCGGTAGTTCAAATCAATGATACTAGCGAAAAGTACGTTTTTCAATAAGGACATATATGCTATGCTCACTATAGGATGATTCTTTTTATAGGTAAAATGTATCTAGATGGATTAAAGAGAAAATGAGAGTAGATTTTCAAATTTGTTGCGAAATGTTGCAAAAAATATTGACTTCTCTTCAAACTGCATTAGAATGAAAAAGGGTCGGGTATTGAAACCGACGACACTTTTCGAAGGAGTGAGTAATGGGAGACATTATGCGCCCAGTTCCTTTCGCGGAACTTATTAGCCGTATTGTTGGTGAGTACAGAAATCACCATGCCATATTCGGCATTGCCGAAGAACAATTTTATGATGAGAGCGGCAAGCACAGCCTATCCGTATTCTCCCAGAGTTGTGCTACCCCTTGTGGACCTGCTGCAGGTCCACACACCCAGTTGGCCCAGAATATCATCACAAGTTATCTTGTTGGTGGCCGATTCATGGAATTGAAGACAGTACAGGTGCTTGATTCATTGGAGATTGAGAAACCCTGTATTGATGCACGGGACGAAGGATACAACGTTGAGTGGTCCAGTGAGTATACCCTCCCTAAAGCATGGGACGAGTATGCAAAGGCTTGGATCATCCTGCATCTGCTTGAAGCAGTCATGCAGAACGGGAAATTCGAGAAACCTTCCTTTATCTTTAATATGTCTGTGGGTTACAACCTGGAAGGCATCAAGACAGATAAGATGCAGAAATTTATCGACTCCATGATTGACGCACGCAAGGATGAACGCTTTGCTGAGTACTTGGATGAATTGGAAGCACTTTTGGAAGAAGGTCTGTTCGAAGGTACTCCTTGGGAAGGACTTGAGAAGAATGTCAAAGGTATCAGCAAAAAGATCAGCTGGAATATCAGTCCATCGACTACCCTCAGTACCATGCATGGTTGTCCTCCAAAGGAAATTGAAGCAATCTGTAGGTATATGCTGACTGAGAAGAAGGTGGATACCTTTGTAAAACTCAATCCAACGTTGCTCGGGTTTGATACAGTCCGCAAAATCCTTGATGATCTAGGCTATGATTACCTAACCATCAGCAGGGAAAGCTTTGAACATGACCTGCAGTATCCCGATGCCATTGCCATGCTGCATCGCTTGGTAGACCTTGCAAAGAAAGAGGGCAGGGGCTTCGGTGTTAAACTCACCAATACTCTTGGTTCAGTAAACGATCAAGGGGTACTTCCCGGCGGTGAGATGTATATGTCAGGTCGTATCTTGCTTCCTATCTCAACAACTGTGGGGCTCAAGCTCAGCAAGGAATTTAACGGAAAGCTCCCCATCAGCTACAGCGGTGGAGCCAATGCTTTTACAATCAAAGCTCTGTTCGAGAGCGGTATCAGACCAATTACCTTGGCAACCGATATGCTCAAGCCGGGTGGATATACCCGCATGAAGCAGCTCGTGGAGATTCTTGAAACAAGTGATGCTTGGGAAATGGATGGTATTGATGTCAAGAAGCTTGAGAAATTGTCTGAGGATGCACGGGACGGAAAGTACGCGGTAGCTGAAAAAGACTTCAGGGGAACCGATACCGTGAAGATTGGGGAGAAGCTTCCCCTCTTTGATTGCTATGTTGCACCCTGTCAAATAGCATGTCCGATTCATCAGGACGTACCCGAATATATACAGCTTGTTGGTCAGGGGCGCTACGGTGAAGCCTTGGCAGTCATTTATGACAAGAATGCCCTTCCTGCCATCACCAGCCATATTTGTGACCACCAGTGCCAGCTGCACTGTACCCGCATGGATTATGAGGGAGCAGTGCGTATCCGTGATATGAAGCGCATAGCAGTGGAGAACGGATTCGAAGAGTACAAGCAGTTTTGGGAAGGCCCAACTGACAAGGCTGATATCAAGGCAGCAGTCGTTGGAGCAGGTCCTGCCGGTCTCTCTGCAGCATATTTCCTCGCAAGAGCCGGTTTTGATACTGCGGTCTTTGAGAGGGAAGAGAGTGCAGGTGGTGTGGTACGTCATGTCATTCCTGGATTCCGTCTTCCCGTGGAAGCCATTGAGAGTGATGTCGAGTTCATCAAGGCTCATGGCGTACAGTTCAACTATGGAGTAGATTCAGAGAAGATGACCGTGGATGCACTGCGTGAGCAGGGTTACTCCTATATCTTCTATGCAATTGGTAGCGAGGTTGACAATGATATTCCCTTACAGGGGGATCGGAGCAGGGTCAGGCCCTCTCTTGCATTCCTCTCTGCATTCAGGAAGGATCCTTCAACGCTCTCCCTCGGAAAGCATGTCGTGGTCGTCGGTGGTGGTAACACCGCAATGGACAGCGCACGTGCTGCAACCAGGATCAAGGGTGTTGAGAAAGTTTCTGTAATCTACCGTAGGACTGAGAAGGAGATGCCGGCCGACCATGAAGAATATGGTATGGCAAAGGAAGAGAATGTTGAATTTATCTTCCTCGCAAATCCTGAACGGTTTGATGGGAATGTCCTTACCGTCCGTAAAATGGAACTCGGTGAAAAGGATGCAAGTGGAAGACGAAGACCTGTAGCAACCAATGAGACATTCACCATTGAAGCTGACATCATGATCACCGCTATTGGTGAGCATGCCGATACAGAAAAGCTTACCTGGTACGGAGTGCCTGTCAACGAAAAAGGTTGGGCCAAGGCAGATGAGGATACCAAGGAATCTGAAGTTTCCGACGTATATGTCATTGGTGATGCCCAGAGTGGTCCTTCTACCGTTGTAAGGTGTCTTGCAAGTGCTAGAGCGGCAGTTGAAGCAGCCATCGATAAGGTGGTTGGTCCAGAAGAAGAAGACGATGAGCACTATGACCACGATCACGAAGACGATGAAGATGCATTTGAAGAAGATGAGATGAGCGACGAGGACAGGGTGCAACTTGAACAAGATGAAAATGAGTTTTTTGCCGAAGTTATTGACAAAAAGAGTCATATCCTCACCTCAAAGGAATTTTCTGATAAGGAATTTGCGGCCACTGAGGCTGCCAGATGTATGGAATGCTCGTATCTCTGCAATAAGTGTGTGGATGTTTGTCCAAACCGCGCAAACGTTGCAATAGATGTGAGGAACACTGGGTTGTTTGCTGATCCATTCCAGATTCTACACCTCGATGCATACTGCAACGAGTGCGGTAACTGTGAAACATTCTGTCCTTATGATGGAGGCCCTTATCGCAAGAAGTTCACCCTCTTCAGCCGAAAGGATGATTTTGAGAACTCAGAGAATAGTGGTTTCTTCGCAGAAGGTGAGGATATCTTGGTTCGCCTTGATGGAAAAATCTACGAGTGTGAGATGGACGCGGACGGTATCCTGGTAGGAGAAGAGGAAGGTATAACTGATGAAGTTGCCGCCTTGATTGAAGAGGTATACACCTCATACAGCTACCTGCTTGGGTACGTGGAAGCATAAGGAGGATTATGTGGCTACTACGGTAATCAAACAAACTCGGATCATGCAGACCCAACCGCCTTTTACCGTGCAGGAAGATGTAGATATTGTCATTGTTGACGATGTCATCACCAAGGTAGGAAAGGGTGCATCAGAGACTATACAAGCAGATAAGGTTATAGATGGAAGAGGCAAGACGGTAATTCCGGGCAATGTCTGTTCCCATCACCACTACTATTCAGGGTTTTCCAGAGGCATGCTTGCCTCAGCAGGCCCACAGACCGACTTCATTCAGATTCTGAAGGAGTGGTGGTGGCGTATCGACCGCGCGTTGGATGAGGAAGCTTGTTACTACAGCTCCTTGATCAGCTCGATGGACGCCATTGCAAGTGGTACCACCACCTGCATTGACCACCATGCAAGTCCTTCTTACATTGCAGGATCCTTGGATACCATTGCAAAAGGTATGGAAGAGGTTGGGGTACGTGGAGCCACCTGCTACGAAATCACTGATAGAAATGGTGGGATGAAAGAGGTAGAAGCAGGCATCGAGGAAAACCTTCGGTTTGCCATGGCTGCAAAAAGCAGTCATCTGGTTCGTGGAATGATTGGGGGGCATGCACCGTTCACCATTCCCGATGCTGGATTGAAGCTTATGAGCGATGCTATGGCTGAAACAGGTGCCGGCATGCATCTCCATGTTGCAGAAGACAAGTATGATGTAGTGCACAGTCACCATAAGTACAATCTGGACATTGTAGACCGATTGGAGAAATTTGGACTTTTGACTGACAACTCTCTCTTGGTGCATGGGCTCTGGCTGAATGAAGCAGAGATAGAAAAAATCAACGCTCATGGTACGTTCCTTGCCCATAATGCCCGTAGCAACATGAACAACAACGTTGGTTACTGCAAACATATCCAGAAGGTCGATAATTTGGTTATCGGAACAGATGGCTGTGGTGGAAATATGTTTGAGGAGCTCAAGATTGCCTTCTTCAAACACAAAGATCAGGGTGGTTCTTGGTGGCCTGCTGATTTCGTGACTGCCATGAATCGTGGCAACCAGTTGGTTGAAAAATATTTTGATGGAAAGTATGGAAGGGTTGCAGCCGGCTACAAAGCTGATTTGACCATCTGTGACTACCATGCACCAACCCCGTTGGTTGCAGACAACGCTGCAACACATTTTGTATGGGGTATGAGTAGCAACTGCGTGGAAAGTGTCATGGTTAACGGAAAACTGGTGATGGAAAACCATCAGTTCCCAGGTCTTGATGTACAGAAAATTTACGACGAGGCAGCAAAAGTTGCTGGGCGTGTTTGGGAAAAAGTTGATACAATCGCTCCGTAAACGGTTCGATTACAACGCAGAAGAATATAGAGATATAGAGAACGAAAGAGGTAATGTAACATGGCAATTCAAGAACAAATTAGGGCAAAGGCTGCCGAGTATCGCGACTACACGGCATTGAATCTTTCAAAGTTGGTACAGACCAAGAGCTACAGCTCACAAGAAGAGGATGTTTGTCACCTTATCGTCACTCTTTGTGAAGAGGCTGGTTTCGACGAGGTATACATTGATGGATTGGGTTCGGTCATCGGCCGCGTAGGTAATGGTTCCAAGAAGCTTGCATTTGATGCCCATATCGATACCGTTGAGGTTGGTAACCTGAAGAACTGGGATTTCGATCCTTTCAGTGGCGAGATCAAAGACGGCAAGATCTGGGGACGTGGTTCCAGTGACCAGAAGGGTGGTGCAGCATCCATGATCACTGCCGGAAGAATCCTTAAGGAGCTCGGATACGGTGGTGAATACACTGTTTACTTCACCTTCACTGTCATGGAAGAAGATTGTGATGGTATGTGCTGGAAATACCTCATTGAAGAAGAGAACTTCAAGCCCGATTTGGTGGTTTCCACAGAACCTACCTCTTGTCGCTTGTATCGTGGTCACCGCGGTCGTATGGAAATTAGGGTTATCCTCAGGGGTATCTCCTGTCATGGTAGTGCACCTGAACGTGGTGTGAGTGCTTCCTACAAGGCTGCAAAGGCAGCTCTGGCAATTGAGCAGTTGAACAAAGACCTCAAGCCGGATGCAGAAAACTTCCTCGGAAAGGGAACCATCACAGTCAGTCAGATGGATGTAAGGGGACCGAGTCAGTGTGCAGTTGCAGACTATGCAATGCTCTACCTTGACCGTCGTCTTACCTGGGGTGAGGATGCAGAATTTGCCATCGGTCAGGTGCGTGATTACATCAGCAAGGCAACCGGTGACGATCCAGAGTCCATTGTTGTCGAGATGCCAAACTATGAGAAGACCGGCTGGACCAAGAAAGAGTATTCTCAAGAGCTGTATTTCCCCACTTGGAAGATCGACGCAGACCATCCTCTGGTAAAAGCTGGTGTTGCCGGTCATGATGCTCTCTTCGGAAAGAAGCCAGTAGTTGACAAGTGGACATTCTCCACCAATTTGGTTGCTACCACCGGTCGTCATAAGATTCCTGCTATTGGATTCGGTCCTGGTGATGAGTCTCAGGCTCATGCACCGAACGAAATCAATCGCGTGGATGATCTTGAGATTTGTGCTGCATTCTATGCAATGCTTCCTTACTCCTTGGAGAAGTAGCACGTAGCATAGTACTTGAGAAATATGGTATACTACAGCCACAGGGTACAAAGCCTTGTGGCTGTTTGGAGCTTATGATGTTTCATTGCTTATTTCATAAGATAATGGTGAAACACTGGAACTAGCCCGGCAAGTGCAAAAGGGGCTCTGCCTGCAGGGTACAGAGAAAGAACCAAGGTCGTGGAGTTGCCCCCTTCCTTCTCCACTCCTTCCTTGCGGAACTACCCGCATGCCGTCCTCATAAAATATTGCAAGTGTAGCACCAACACCTATGTGTTGTGTCCTTGCAGGAAGAAGGAGATATACAGGCATGAGTTCCTCGCTTCTCTTGAAGAACATCTACTGTCTACAACCCACATTTGATGGGAAAAAATATTGGGGCGCCGATTTGTTGATTGAAAACAACAAGGTAGCCAAAATTGCTCCCGAGGGGGGCTTGGCTGCTCTCCAGAAAGGGCGCACAATCGACTGTTCAAACCATGTGGTTATCCCTGGTTTGGTCAATACCCATCACCATTTTTATCAAACACTAACAAGAAATCATCCAGCTGTGCAGAATGCAAAGCTCTTCGATTGGCTGAAGTTCCTCTATGAAGTATGGAAATATGTGGATGAGGAAGCAGTCTATTACTCATCGATGCTTGCAATGGCTGAGCTGATGAAGACTGGATGTACGCTTACCACCGACCACCACTATCTCTATCCCCGCTCCTTCAAGGGAGATTTGATGGGCTTGCAATTTGATGCTGCAGATACCTTGGGGATGCGATTCAGTCCTACACGAGGCTCCATGAGTCTGAGTAAAAAAGACGGAGGACTTCCTCCCGACAGTGTTGTTCAGACTGAGGAGGAAATCCTTGCTGATAGTGAGCGGTGCATCAAGACCTATCATGATAGTGCTCCAGATGCTATGCACAAGATAGCCCTTGCTCCATGTAGCCCTTTCAGTGTCACCAAGGACTTGATGACAAAGACCGCTGTACTTGCAAGGAAATACGGAGTACGTTTGCATACTCACCTTTGTGAGACCTATGATGAAGCTGATTTCTGTGAGGAGATGTATGGGATGCGTCCTCTTGCCCTGATGCAGGAGTGTAATTTGATTGGGGACGATGTCTTCTATGCACATGGTATCCATTTCAATGATGAAGAGCTGGAGATACTTGCGAAGACAGGTACTCATATTGCCCATTGCCCTTCCTCAAATATGCGCTTGGGTAGTGGCATCTGCCGTGTGAATGAGATGTTGCCGAAGGGTATCAACGTCTCGATTGGAGTAGATGGAAGTGCCAGCAATGACAGTTCTGATATGCTCGCTGAGGTACGCCAGGCAATGCTCTTGCAACGTGTAAAATACGGCTCGGGTGCACTCAGCGCTAATGATGCTTTCACCATGGCAACAGAAAATGGTGCGAAAGCACTCAACTTCTCCAATGTAGGCCGTCTAGAACAAGGGTGGGCTGCTGATCTGGCAATCTTTGATGTTTCTACGTTACCCTATGCAGGAAGTCAGAGTGACCCGGTTGCAAGCTTGCTGTTCTGTGGAACCAATCACAACACTGATTATACAATCATCAACGGAAAGGTTGTAGTCGACCACGGGCAGCTGGTCGGATATGATGAGCAAGAACTTACTGAAAAGGCAAATGCCATCAGCAAGCGTATGATGAAAAAAGCTGCCAAAGAGGAGGCTGTATGATACAGGAATATCTCATAGCAAATACAACTGAGGATGCACTGAACAAGAAGCGTTCCAATGTAAAGAGCGTTTTTTATGCCGGGGGGACGGAAATCAACCGTCTTCATTCAACCGTTGAGGGACAGACTGCCATTAGTCTTTCCCAGCTTGGTTTGGACACCATCACTGATGAAGGATCTACCATCAAGATTGGGAGTATGGTGACACTGCAGCAGTTGGTTGACTCACCACTGGTTCCTGCATGGCTCAAGGAAGCATCTCAATTCTGCGGTTCCTTTACCAAACGGAATATGGCCACAGTCGGAGGCAATCTTGCCCTGATGAACGATTACAGCTACCTCGCTCCAGCTTTGCTTGCCAGTCGTGCACGACTTCTTACAGCCAATTTGACTGAGAAAGGCGTGTACAGCGAAGACAATATCCCAATCCGCGAATACCATGCCTATCACAAGCAGTTTGCAGGCACCTTGTTGTTAGCTGTAAGCCTCTCCAAGGATGACCGGTTTGTTGGAACACAGCGTTATGCAATGAGCAGTCAGAATCGAGCGGCTGTAACTATTGGATTCAGTGCAACCAAAGACAGCGAACAGGTTGTTGACCATGTACGAGTGTTTGTCGCCGTATACGGAAAAGGTGTGCAACGGCTCGAGAAGGTAGAGAATTCCATCGAGAACGGGGAATTGACCACTAGAGAAGACGTTCAGCTTGCTGTTAGAAATGACATTGAAGTCGTGGATGATATGACTGGTAGCTCCGATTACAAGCGCTATATCGCAAGTGAAGGGGTGGGGCAACTCTTCTCTGCATTTCTCAAAGGAGGTGCACAATGAACACAATTATTTGTACCGTAAACGGTAAAAAACATACAGTATCCTATGAACAGTCGGAAAGCTTGCGTGAATTGCTTGTTCGACTGGGATACACCAGTGTCCGTGACAGTGATGATAAAGAAGGCTTCGCAGGCAGTGATACCGTTATTTTCAATGACGTTCCTGTCTATGCCAATTTGATGCTCGCTGCCCAAGCTGATGGCGCTGAAATCAAGACAGCTGAATCAATGGGTACCAGTCGGAATCTGAATGTGGTCCAGCAAGCTATGATTGATGCAGGATTAGTGCAGAGTGCTTATAATGCACCTGCTGCTGCCTTGCTCCTGACTTGGTTGCTCGAACATGAGAAAAATCCTACCAAGGAACAAATCAGTCAGGTGCTCAGTGGTATCTTCATTCGTGATGCGGGATATGAACACTATTACCTAGCTGTAAAGCTGGCGCTGGAAAAAATGCAGAGTGGATCTTACACGAGCGAAATTTCCCCCACCTTCAGAGATGAGCTGACCTATGTTGGAAAGCCAAAGGGAAAGGTCGATGGACCGCAACTGGTCGCAGGTGAAGCTAGCTTTGTTGAGGACAGAGTATTATCAGGATATCATACAATGGTAATCCTCCGCAGTCCGTATGCCCACGCCTACATCAAGAAAATTGATACCAAGAAAGCATTGGCTATGGAAGGTATAGTTACCATCATAACCCATGAGAACTGTCCCGACGTATGTTACATGCAGGCAGGACAGGGAAATCCAGAGCCCAGTCCACATGACCGAAGGTTGCTCAACCGCAAGGTTCGCCATGTTGGAGACCGCGTAGCAGCAATCGTTGCAGAGACCTATGAGCAGGCAGTTGCTGCTCGTGATGCAATCAAGGTGGAATATGAGGTTCTCAAACCGGTATTCACTGTTGAGGAAGCAATGGAAGAGGGTGCACCTCGAGTCCATAATGGGGTTGTAGAGTACCGCAGTGGTGCTCCTGAGAACTTGGAAGAGTACAACAAGGATGCCGATCCCAGAGATGGTAAGGTTGTTTACCAATTCCCACTCCACGGTGATATCAGAAGGAATATTGCCTCCGCCGCCCATGGGCAGATCGGAGATGTAGAGAAAGGTTTCAAGGAAGCTGATGCGGTGGTCGAAAGGACCTACCAGACCAGCCAGATTCAATGTACTCCCCTTGAGCCACACCTTGCCTATGCAAGGATTGATGGGGGAAGATTGGTCATCCACGCATCCACCCAGGTTCCCTACCATGTGAGAAGGATTGTCTCTTGGGTCACTCAGATTCCTGAGAACAAAATACGAATCATCAAGGAACGAGTCGGTGGTGGTTACGGCAGCAAGCAGGATATCTTGGTTGAGGATCTGGTAGGGTATGCCACTTGGGTTACCGGCAAACCAATCTACTACCGCAATACCCGTGAGGAAGAGTTTATTGCGAACTCAACCCGTCACCCAATGCGTATGACAGTCAAGATGGGCGGAAAGAAGGATGGTACGATTACAGCCGTTTATATGGATGTTAGGGCCAATACCGGTCCGTACGGCAATCACTGTCTTACCGTTCCGATGAATGCTTGTAGTAAGACCCTTCCTTTGCTCAAGTGTGACAATATGAAATTTGATGTAATCACCTATTACACAAATATTCCTCCTACAGGAGCCTATCAGGGCTATGGAGCACCTAAAGGCACCTACTCTTTGATGGTTTGTATGGCAGAGCTTGCAGCCAAGTTGGGAGTTGATTACTACGACATGGCTATGAAGAACAAGGTCGAACCGGGCTATATGCTTGAGATTCTCAAGGGCCTTGGTGAAGGTCGTGAAGGTACTGTTGTTCCTGTCGGTTCCTGTGGACTGGAACAGGCGCTTACCCAGGGTGCGAAGATGATCAAGTGGGGCAAGAAGGTTGATTCCAAGGACCCCGACTGGAAAGTCGGCAAGGGATTTGCCATGATTCAACAGGGAAGTGGCCTGCCAGGACTCGATCACTCCAATGCATGGGCAAAACTGCTGACCGATGGAACGTTCCAGATCTTCAGTGGTGGTGCCGATTTGGGTACTGGCCTGGATACCATTAGTGCGAAAATGATCAGTGAAGCCTTCTGCGTACCTTTGGAAAGGGTAACAGTCACCAGTGGTGATACCGACAGCTGTACCTTTGACACTGGTGCCTATGCATCCAGCGGAACCTACTTCAGTGGTGGTGCCAGCTATAAGGCTGCGCAGGACTTGAAGAAAAACTTGCTTGATGAAGCTGCCTACCAAATGGGAGAGAATGCAGATGACTTGATTCTCCGTTCTCCTGGTGAGGTATACAGCACCAAGAGTGGCAAGACACTTGATTATGCCAAACTTAGTCATGATGCACTTACCGGTACCGGTCGCGGTCAGGTGATGGGGAAGGGTTCCTTTACAACCAACCATAACTCCATCCCCTATGGTGTTCACTTCGTGCAAGCTGCGGTGAACATCAGAACGGGACAGGTCAAGGTACAGAAGTACTACGCTCTGCAGGATGCCGGTACCCCGATCAACCCGGAGTTGGCTCTCTGTCAAATGTATGGTGCAGCCTTGAAGTCCCTCGGACATTCGCTCTATGAGCAGATGTTGTTGGATGAGAATGGGGTGTGTATCAACCCAACACTGAGTGAGTATGGAGTCCCCATGATTAATGAACAACCTGAGGATTTCAAAGCGGTCTTGATTGATATCAATGATGAGGTAGGCCCCTATGGTGCCAAATCCATCAGTGAGATTGCGACCAACGGAGCAGCTCCCGCACTAGCTATCGCAATACACGATGCAGTAGGAGTTTGGATGCGCAGTTGGCCGTTCTCTCCAGAGAAGATCTTGAAGGAGCTTGGCAAGATTTAAGTTAATTTTGCAACAAACTGCAACATAAATCTGGACAATGGTGTACCACCATGGTATAGTGCCATTGTCTGGATTTATTATGATTCAAAACTTACGGAGGTTCCCCCACATGAAGGACAAAGCCACAATCAAACAGATGATCGAGGAACTTAAAACCCTCAAAACTGACAACATGTATCTCAATGACTTTTTCCACACTTGGAAAGAGAGTGATGACGAAATTGCTGCTGTATTTCAGGTAGCAGAAGTGCTTCGTGCATTGCGCGAGAACAATATTTCCACCAAGGTGTTCGACAGTGGACTGGGAATCTCCGTTTTCCGTGATAACTCCACAAGAACACGTTTCAGCTTTGCAAGTGCTTGTAATCTGCTGGGCCTAGAGGTTCAGGACCTGGATGAGAAGACCAGTCAGATTGCCCATGGCGAGACTGTTCGTGAGACAGCCAACATGATCAGCTTCATGGCTGATGTTATTGGTATCCGTGATGACATGTTCATCGGCAAGGGGCATACGTACATGAAGAATGTTGCCGAGGCTGTACAGGATGGATATGACGATGGTGTCCTTGAACAGAGGCCTACCTTGGTCAATCTCCAGTGTGATATCGATCACCCTACCCAGAGTATGGCTGACATGTTGCATGTCATTAACCACTTTGGTGGCGTTGAAAACCTCAAGGGTAAGAAAGTTGCCATGACTTGGGCTTATAGTCCTTCCTATGGTAAGCCGCTTTCTGTTCCCCAGGGCATTATTGGTCTGTTCACCCGTTTTGGCATGGATGTCGTACTTGCCCATCCAGAAGGGTACAATGTAATGGCTGATGTTGAAGAGGTAGCAGAAGAGAACGCTAAAAAGAGTGGAGGTTCATACAAGCGCGTTGAATCGATGGCTGAAGCATTTAAGGATGCTGATGTTGTCTATCCCAAGAGCTGGGCTCCCTTCGCTGTCATGGAAGAGAGAACCAAGATTGTTGAGCAGGGTGACCAAGAGGCCTTGAAGGCACTTGAGCAGAGCTGCTTGGTAAACAACGCCAAATTCAAGGATTGGACCTGTACTGAAGATCTGATGAAGACCACCAAGGACGGAAAGGCTCTCTATATGCACTGCCTACCCGCCGACATCACTGGTCTCTCCTGTAAGGAAGGTGAGGTTGAAGCATCCGTATTTGACCGGTACCTGGTTCCCCTGTACAAGGAAGCCAGTTACAAACCGTACGTCATTGCTGCCATGATCTTCCTTGCCAAGTTCCAGAATCCTTCTGCAAAACTGGAAGAACTGCTTGAGGATGCTGTAAAGCGCATCAAGTAGTAAGCATTTCGAAATTGTTTAGAGTTTTTGAGCCGGGATTTAATCCCGGCTCAAACTATATCAGCGACGTTCTGCAAACTGAACACTAACTCCATTTGGGTCATGTACAAAACAGAACCGGATTGAAGGATTTGGAAAGAATGGGCCTTCTGCAATCGGAATGCCCTTCTCCTTGAGCATTGCCATGTGATCATCAAGATTCTCAACACTCAGACCGATACTGATATTCTTCCCTATGGGTGAGGTCTTCTCCCCTTGGTGATGGATCAACTCAATCTTTGTTTCCCCATCTCCCAAAAACACAATCTCAGCGGCAGGTGTTTGCATCCTGTTTGCTATCGGTAGTGAGAGTACTTCCTGATAGAATGCAAGACTCTCTTCCATATTCCCTACGGTTATGGTTGTCCAAAGAAATTGCATATATTCTCACTATCGTTGTATGTGTTCAGCAATACAGTGTGCTGTGGAAAACGCCGCTTGAAGGTTGTAGCCTCCACTCTGTCCATCTACATCCAATACTTCACCACAGAAGTAAAGATGACTCGTTACTTTTGATTCCATAGTACCTCTCTCCACCTCCTTGAGAGTTACTCCCCCTGAGGTGACCATTGCAGCATTGAAACCCTTAATTCCCTTGATGATGAACCGTTTCTCTGTAACCGCTTTGATGAGGTTCTGCCGTTGCTGCTTGTTGAGATGGGCGGGGGTGCTGGTAGGATCAAGAGCCAGTTCCCCTACCACCTGCTGGGCAAGGGAAGCTACAAGACCAGCTTTCTTGAGAATGGTAGAAACCTGCTTCTTGGGTTGGGAGGAGAGGAGAGCAAGCAATTGTTCCTGAACCTGTATCTTGTTCTCCATTGGCAATAAGGAGAACAAGATGGAATCCCCTGCCTTAAGCTCTCGGCTGGAGGTAAGGATCAAGGGACCTGAAAGTCCGTCGTGGGTAAAAAGAATATCTCCACTTGCTTGCAGAAACCGTTTGTTTTCTCCAGCGTGATGGAATTCTGCATAAGTAGAACGGACTGAGTTGCCTGCGAGGTGTGTCCAACGATACTCTTCCACTGAAATCGCGGCAAGAGCAGGTTTCGGGGCGACGATGGAGTGACCAAGTGCTTTGGCAAGGGAATAACCGCTTCCGTCACTTCCCGTCATTGGATAGCTCATACCTCCTGTCGCCAACACGAGATTCCTACACACAAATGCTCCACTTTCGGTTTGCACACTAAAGAATTCTCCATCTCGGATGATGGAAGAGATCTTGGAGTTGTACTGAATTGCAGCTTTGCTTTCTTTCACCAATACATCCCTGATCTCAAGAGCATCCAGTGAAGCTGGGAATACCTTCCCATCCTCCCTGACTACAAGAGGAACCCCTCTGGATTCGAACCATTGCATGAGTGCTGAAGGGGGAAATGCTTGGAAGGAAGGGAGAAGGAAATTACGTTGGGCTCTACTGCCATAGTGTTGCAGAAACTCCTGGGTCGGTTGGGTGTTGGTAAGATTACACATACTTCCACCGGCTATCAGAAGTTTCTTACCTGCTGATTCCGTGTGTTCGAGCAGCAATGCATTCGAAGTGGAAAGATTTGCCGCAAGAAACAGCCCTGCGGCTCCACCGCCAATTATAACCACATCATACATGGTGTTTCTAATACCCATAGTATGGCTTGAACCAGGAGACGAATGCCTCAAGTCCTTGTTTAAGAGGTGTGTTGGGTCTGAAATCAAAATCTGCCATCAAGTCAGTGATATCAGCATAGGTCTGATACACATCCCCAGGTTGCATTGGAAGATACTCTTTTTCTGCGTCCTTTCCAAGGCACTGCTCCAAAGTTTCTATAAACTGCTGTAATCTGACCGGCTTGTTGTTGCCGATGTTGTAGACCTTGTACCGGTCCTTCGCTTTATTCTCTTCAGGAACATTGGGGATGATGTTCTCCAGGGCCGTAATGATGTCATCAACATAGGTAAAATCACGCCACATATCCCCGTTGTTGAATACCTTGATGCTTTTCCCTTCCATAATCCGCTTGCTGAATGAGAAGTATGCCATATCCGGTCTTCCATAGGGACCGTAGACTGTGAAGAATCTGAGTCCTGTAGTGGGAATGTGATAGAGATGTGTATATGCGTGAGCCATCAGCTCATTTGACTTCTTAGTAGCTGCATAGAGGCTTACAGGATTGTCTACCTTGTCACTGGTAGAGTAGGGGATCTTGCTGTTCAAACCATAAACGGAACTACTGCTGGCATACACCAAATGTTCTACTGCGTGATGGCGACAGCATTCAAGGATATTGAGGAATCCCACAAGATTCGATTGCAGATACGCATACGGGTTGTCGATGCTGTACCTCACCCCCGCCTGCGCAGCAAGGTTGATGACATGGGTTACTTTGTGACGGGTAAAGATTGCATCAAGTTCGTTCCTGTCAGCAAGATCGACTTTGTAGAAGATGAATTGTTCACAAGCCAGCATCCTAAGTCGTTCTTCCTTGAGTGTAACCTCGTAATAGTCATTCAGATTATCTACGCCAATGACGGTACATCCAAGGCCAAGTAATCGTTTGGTAAGATGAAAGCCGATGAAACCGGCCGCTCCGGTAACCAAATACATTTTATCAGTATCCAATCGCATCATGTTCGCGCGCATATGATTCTCCTCAACGAATGCTATTGTATCGTAGAAATTGAGGGATGTGTAGTAAATAAAAATAGGACCTCCCAACAAAAGGAGGTCCATAAGAACAGAGTAAAAGCTCTTAGAGGGCGCCGAAAATAATCTTTATAATGAACAACCCGAAAACAACCCAAGTCATCTTTGAAATGTCTTTGGTCTTCTTGGTGAAGAGCTTGAGCAATACGAAGGAAAGAATACCGAACATGATACCATCGGCAATACTGTAGGCTACAATCATGAAGATCATGGTCAGGAATGCCGGGATAGCTTCGGTCATATCGTCCCACTCGATATCCTTGACTGGACTCATCATCATAACACCAACAATGATCAGGGCAGGTGCAGTAGCTGCACTAGGAATAGAGCCGAACAACGGTTCGAGGAACAAGGAGAGTGCAAAGAGAATAGCAACGGTCAATGCGGTCAAACCGGTTCTGCCACCTTCAACAACACCACTGGAAGATTCAACAAATGTGGTGACGGTGGAAGTTCCGAGGATTGCACCTGCGGTGGTTCCAATTGCATCAGCGAAAAGAGCTTCCTTACAGTTGGGGATAGATCCATCATCCTGAATCATATCAGCCTTGGTAGCACAACCGATCAAGGTTCCAACGGTATCGAACATATCAACAAACAAGAAAGTGAAAACAACAACGATGAAGTCAACACTCAAGATGCTTGAGAATTCGAATGGAAAGAAGTAAGGGGCTGGAGGAAGGTAAGAACCACCAGCATAGGCGGTAACCCCAAATGGAATGCCGATGATAGTGGTAACAATAATACCAATCAAAAGGGCGCCATTTACCTTATGAGCCAAGAGGATGCCGGTAATGACCAGACCAATCATGGCAAGGCCAGGAGCTCCCTTGAACCAGTCAGCATTCAAAGCAACTAACGTAGCTCCGTCAACAATAATCCCGGCGTTCTGCATACCAATGAAGGCGATGAAGAGACCGATACCAACACCAATTGCTCGTTTCAGGTTTGCTGGGATGCTATTGACAATTGCCTCACGGATATTGGCAGCGGTGAGGATTAGGAAAATGATACCTTCAGCAAAAACTGCCGTCAGGGCGAACTGCCAAGTGTATCCCATACCGAAAACGACTGTGTAGGTAAGGAAGGCGTTCAGTCCCATGCCTGGGGCGAGTGCGAATGGTAGATTGGCCAAGAGAGCCATTACCAACGTTGCGATTGATGCAGCAATTGCAGTTGCAGCAAATACTTTGGAGAAGTCCATTCCGGATTCGGAAAGGATGCCGGGGTTGACGGCAAGAATGTAAGCCATGGTTAAAAAGGTGGTAAGGCCTGCCATAACTTCAGTCTTGACGGTCGTTTTTCGTTCTTTGAGCTTGAAAAACTTTTCCATCGATGCACTCCTTGCAGATGTTTTGGTTGATACCATTCTAACCTATCTGTCTCAAATCGTACAGGAAAATCGTTACATTTGTTATATAACCCAATTACGGGGTACAATTTCATGAATGTGGCTAAATTCTTTCAACTTTTTTTACCATATAGCGAAAAAAATTGAACATTGCTATCGATACAAATTCTTAATTATATTGTATAAATACTGGATAAATAGTCCTTGAAGAATCGTCGTGAAGTGATACACTGGAAGAAAGACGTTGCAAAGTGTTGCAGAAGGAGTGTGTATGGTTACCAAACAAGTAGTGCAGGAGGTGATTGAAACAGCAACAAGAAGGCAAAAAGCCCAATTGTGTATCACCAATGCCCATATATTGGATGTATATAGCAAGGAGTGGTTTGAAGCAGATCTCTTGGTTCGGGACGGATATATTGCTGGCTTCGCTGAATGTGGTCAGGGGCAAGCTGAAACAATGGTTGATGCTGGGGGACGCTATCTCATACCTGGTCTTATTGACAGTCATGTGCATATTGAGTCCAGCCATGCCACTCCCGAGGAATTTTCCAATCTTGTGGTTCCTTGTGGAACTACCACAGTAATTGCTGATCCCCATGAAATCTGCAATGTCTGTGGCCTTGATGGATTATCTTATATGTTGAAAGCTTCCGAGAATACTGCCTTGCAAGCATTCTTCATGGTTCCTTCCTGTGTCCCCGCCACTCCCTTTGAGCATAGTGGGGCAGTCCTGAAAGCAGAGGATATCAAGGAAGCCTTGCAACATGACCGGGTACTAGGCCTAGGTGAGATGATGGACTTTCCAGGAGTAGTGGCCGCAACAGATTTGGTCATCGATAAGATTATGGAGGCTAAGCGCCTGCATAAGGTAGTTGATGGCCATAGCCCAACAATAGGAGGGGCAGAGCTTGATGCCTATGCGAGTACAGGTATCCTTACCGACCATGAGTGCGAGAACGAACAAGAGTTACGCGATCGCGTTCGGCGTGGTATGTATGTCATGCTCCGTGAAGGTTCAGCATGCAAGAATGTACTGATGCTCCTCCCAGGAGTGACGGGAAAAAACAGCCGACGCTGTCTTTTCTGCACTGATGACAGGCAACCAAAAAGCATCCTCACTGATGGGCACATCAACAACAACGTTCGTATAGCGGTACAGGATGGGCTTGATCCTATTGAAGCCATCTGCATGGCAACAGCCAATAGTGCAGATTGTTATCATCTTACCGATCGGGGAGCAATTGCACCTGGAAAACGAGCAGACTTCTTGCTCTGCAATGACCTCAAGGTGTTCTCCATGCACCAGGTCTATGTTGCCGGAAACCTCGTTGCTGAAGATGGTGTCATCTCCAAGGCCTCCCAGGCTGTGCGTGATGATCGTGTCTCCGGAATGATGAATGTCAAGGATTTCTCGGTCGAGCGTCTTAGCTTACCTCTCTCTAGTTCTCATGTACGTGTAATCGACATCATCCCAGGGGGAGTGGTCACCGGAGCGGGAGAGGCTACCGTAACACTAGAGAATGGGAGGTGGGTCCATGACGAGAATCAGGATATCGTCAAGCTTGCCGTTGTTGAACGACATACCGGCACTGGAAATGTTGCAGTTGCACTTCTGCGTGGGTATGGTCTGAAAGGCGGGGCAATAGCTACTTCCGTTGCTCATGACTCACACAATATCATTGTTGCAGGGGATAACGATGAAGACATGGCTATGGCGGTTGAGCACTTGATCTCCATTGGTGGAGGCATGGTCATTGTGAAGCACAAGAAGGTGCTTGCATCCTTTGCCCAACATGTAGCTGGCTTGATGAGCTACGAAACAGGTACAGTGATTGCTGAACAGCTGGACAATCTACATCATATTGCACTGGAATCGTTGCATATAGACAAGGAGATCGATCCGTTCATGACACTCTGTTTCATGTCCTTACCGGTTATTCCTGCCTATAAGCTTACAGATATGGGATTGTTTGATGTAAGAAGCTTCAGCTTTGTTCCTCTGGAACTCAATAAATAAGCGTCTTGGTACCGATTTTGCCAACAGTCAGTTCAGTGTCATAGAGGGTGGTCAGCGTAGTAGTGGTGACCACCTCTTCTTTTGGCCCATAACAGAGCAAGGTTCCCTTCTTAATCATGGCTACATGGCTTGCAAGATCATAGGCAAGGTTGGCATCGTGGGTAGTGAACAGGAGCGTTTTTCCTTTCATGTGAAGCTGTTTAAGGATGGTAAGAACCCGCTTTCTATTTGCCGGGTCCAACGCACTTGTTGGTTCATCAAGCAACAACATTGAACTTTGCTGTGCAATGACTCGAGCGAGTAGTAACAGCTGGTGTTCCCCCCCGCTCAAGGTTGTGATATGTCGTTCTGCATACCTCGCCAAGCCAACATCATAGAGCGCTTGATAGGCTATCTCTGCATCCTCCTCACTCGGGGTTCCTAATTGAGAAAGATAGGGTGATCGTCCAAATAGGACGTAGTCGAGCAGGGAGAAAGAGAAGTTATATTGTTCAGACTGGGGAACCAAGGCCAACGTTCTTCCCAGTTCCTTTCTTCCATAGGAGCAGAGTGGTTTGCCATACAACGAAACTTCAGCGCTCTTCTTCCATCCCAACAGGATATCGAGGAGCGTTGATTTGCCTGCTCCATTGGAACCAAGGATTGCTACACTTTGGCTTTCCCCTACAGAAAGAGAGATATCATCAAGTGCTTTGGTGCCGCTTGGGTAGGTGAAACTCAAATGGTTCACAGTCAAAGCATTCATGCTTTGCCCTCCTGGTGTTTGAGTGAAAGTATGATTATGAAGATGATGGCCCCAATGAAACTGGTGAGCAAGCCGATGGGGATCTCGGTAGCAAGGACTGTTCTTCCTATGGTATCGCAGACCAGCAGGAAAAATGATCCTAGGATCATGGAACCGGGAAGGCTGGTGGAACTATCTGAACCAAATAGTTTGCGGCCCAGATGCGGAGTGATCAATCCAACCCATCCGATGAGACCGGTAATGGAGATGGTGACTGTGGTACCTACCGTAGCAACAATCAAGAGAATGATTCTATCCCGCTTCGGATTCATTCCTACCGAGAAGGATGTCTTCTCCTGCAGACTGAGTAGGTTGAGTTTCCAGCGATATCCGAGAAGTATGGCCATGCTAAGGATGACCACCCAGAGAATGGATAAGATCTGCCCCCAAGAGGCATTCCAGAGTCCTCCCATCATCCAAAAGGTAATGTCCTGCAGGTCTTTTGTAGGTTCTGCCACCAGTTTTACTACTCCCAGAGCACTGGAAAAAAGTGCAGAGACAGCTATACCACTAAGAATCAACCGTAACAGCCATCCTCCAAACCGGAATCGTGTAGCAAGCGTATACGAGGCAAGCAAGGCCAACAGACCAAAGAGCGTTGCACTCAGTTGTACGAAGATGGTTGATCCAACTCCAAGGACAATCATCAATGCAGCTCCAAAGGCAGAGCCTTGGCTTACACCGAGAAATCCTGGTTCTACCAAGGGATTTGAGAAAAGCATCTGGAAGGTGAATCCGCTTGCACTGAGCATAGCCCCGGCAAGTAGGGCCAGAACAATTCGAGGGAGACGGATACGTAGGAAGATACTTCTGGTTATTGCATTGGTTGACCAGTCTGTTGGGAATCTGAATCCTGCTGTGGGATATCTTCCTGCAAACAGAAACAGGATAGCCAGGAGCAGTGTTGCTCCCAGCATCCCTAAGAGAAGTCCTGTTCGTCTTTTACGCTCGGCTTGGTAGCGTTGTTGGGCATTCATAGGGTATTAATGGCAACCGATTTACTATAGCGGTTAGTCATCATTGCAAGCTTTTTGGCATCACTAAGGTTATAAAAATTTTGATAGAAAGTAGTTACTTCCTCTCTCATATCCAAATCAGGATAGCAATCAGGATATACAACACTTGCCATCCATTGTAGCCCAAGGATCCACGAGGCAACAGGCTGTATATAATTCATCATGTCATAGGGGCTTGCTTTTACCTGTCTGTTTTTGACAGCCCTGAGCGATGACCACACCGGTGAATCATAGATTGCTTCAATGTACTGGTCGGTCCTAGTACGATAGCTGACCAGGATGATTATGTCGGGGTCCCATGCTGCTATTTGTTCAAAACTTACCGTTGACCAGCCGTTTGCCGCCTTGTTGGCTCCTTTCCATACTGCTTCAGCGCCAATGGTCTCCACCATCCAAGTCTGCATCCAGGCATCTGGTGCGATTTTATAGGAGTAGGTGTTGTCTGCTGTATTTGCTTGTAGTAGGAGTACTCGCTTCTTGTCTTGCGCATCGATTGAGGATGCTGTTTTCCTGATTGGATCAATCCGTTTCTCATAGAGATTGAGAATCTCTTTAGCACGGGTGTTGTTCTGCAACAGTTTGCCAAGCTCGGTAATCTCATTCTTCCAATCCTCATAGGATTCAAGGTTCAGCGTAAAGTTGGCTACTCCTAGTTGGTCAAGCTTGCGTGCGGTTGATTCAAAATGGGTTGCCTTGGTCAGTACCAACTCACTTTGGTAGCTGGCGATTTCCTCGACACTGGCATTCTGGCTGATACGTGGAGTGTCATCCAGAGATGGCCTGATGAAGGAAAAGAAGTCCCCAAGGCCCTGGTCTGTCTTGGGAATGGTAAGATCCATATTGGTGACATCAGGAAAGAGGAATAACGCGTTTGCCGGCATATTGCCCGCTTTTCCTGCAATTAATACCTTTGTTGGTTTTTCCTGTAGCTTGAGTGTTCTTCCATTAGCATCGACTGCCTGGTAGTAATCAGTTTCCTGTATCGCTTGTTCAGCTGCACCCTGCGCAAAAAGTAAGGCTGGAATAAGGCAGAGTAGTAGGGCTAAGCTTCTAAATTTCATATGATGGACTCCTTTGTTGCGAATGGTTGCAGTTTACCATTATACTTTTGAAAAGGCAATCGCAAATCAGAAGCACTTCAATCTTTATCACCTTGATACCTTCCCGTATTCAGTTTAGTGTATACTTACTCCATACAAGGGGCTGAATATGGAATCAACAGAATTGCAACAAAGCATTCGTTCGCTGAGAAAGAGTGCCAAGTACCTTGCCTCCAGTAGTGAAACAGAACGCAATCACCTTCTCAAGATGATCGGGGAAGGATTGTATCGTGACTGGGAAACCATCAAGGTTGCGAACGAGAGAGATATAGTCAAGGCAAAGGAATCAGGGCAGAAAGAGGCACTGGTTAAACGACTGGTATTTAATGAAGAGAAGCTGCATGCCTCTCTGCTTGGATTGGAGCAGGTGGCTTCTCTCTCGGATCCAATCGGCAGCATCAAGCAACGAAGAGAACTTGATGAAGGACTCTTGCTCGAGCAGATTGTCGTTCCCATCGGAGTCATAGGCATGATTTTTGAAGCACGGCCTGATGCACTGATTCAGATTGTCTCTCTTTGCCTTAAGAGTGGTAATGGCATTATTCTCAAGGGTGGGAAGGAAGCCTTTCAAACGAACACTGCACTAGTTGCATCAATCAAGAAGAGCTGTGTGGATTCCAATCTCGGTTCTGATTGGTTGTTGCTTCTTGAAAGCCATAGCGATGTTGATACCATGTTGGGAATGGAAGGAGACATTGATCTCTTAATTCCCCGCGGGTCCAATGCCTTTGTCCGCTATGTCATGGACAATACCTCAATTCCGGTATTGGGGCATGCTGATGGAATCTGCCATCTCTACCTTGATGCCACGGCAGATATCACCAAATCGGTGGAAATTGCCTTTGACGCAAAGACACAATATCCTGCAGCTTGCAATGCCATTGAAACTATATTGGTGCATGAGCAAATTGCCCCTGATGTCCTTCCCCTGATTGCAGGGCGTTTCTCTGAGGCTGGGGTCATCATGCATGGCGATGAGCAGACCTGCAAGTTTATTGACTGTATCCCCTATCAGGAAGGGGATTGGAAAAAGGAATATCTTGCCCTTGAAATTAACATTCATATCGTGGAATCCCTCTCAGAGGCGATCAACCACATTGAGATCTTTGGATCACATCACAGTGATGCCATCGTCAGCGAGGATGAAAAGTCGGTGAGAAAATTCTTTACCGATGTGGATTCTGCAGATGTCTTTGCCAATTGTTCCACCAGGTTTGCTGATGGATTCCGCTTCGGACTTGGGTCTGAGGTTGGCATCAGTACAGCGAAAATCCATGCACGGGGGCCCGTTGGGCTGGAAGGTCTGATGACTACCAAATACCTCGTTATGGGAACTGGGCAGGTAGTTGCATCCTATACCAAAGATGGAGGAAAGAGCTTTGTCCATCAGAACTTGCCGTTGGGCAAGCCTTCATTGCTTGGTAATGAGGTTATATGATGAGGGACCTTTCATCAGTACATAGGGTAGTAGTGAAGGTTGGAACCAATCTGCTCAGTTGTGAGAATGGCATAGATGAGCGTTGCATCGACGTAATAGTCGATCAGTTGGTCCAGTTGCAGTCACATGGGTATCAAGTGCTCCTGGTCTCCAGTGGAGCCATTGGCATGGGTGCAAAGGAACTTTCACTAAATGGTCCAGTAAAGCAGGTTCCTATGCGTCAAGCTTGTGCGTCCATCGGCCAGCCTCTTCTCATGTCCAGTTATCGTCGTTCCTTCCATCGCCATGGGTTAATCTGTTCCCAGATTTTGTTGACTCGCAATGATTTGAACAACCGTCTCACCTACGTGAACCTGCGGAATAGTGTTTTTACATTGTTGGGGCTTGGCGTTATTCCCATTTTTAATGAGAACGATGTAGTGAGTACCTCTGAGATTGGAACAGCGTTCGTTGACAATGATCGTATGAGTGCCATGGTGGCAAGTAAAATTGACGCTGATCTTCTGGTAATTCTCACTGATATTACCGGACTGTACACAGCTGACCCTAAGAAAGATAAGGAAGCTGTGTTGTTGAGTGACATTACCTTCCTTGATGATACAATTCTCTCCTATGCAGGAGGAGCGGGTTCCAAGCATTCCACTGGAGGTATGAAGACAAAGCTGCTTGCTGCGAAGATAGCAAGAATGGCTGGGTGCACCACCATTATTGCTAGTGGATATGAGAATGAGATTCTTTCTCGGTTGCTTACCGGCGAGGTGGTGGGAACGTGTATACACAGCGTCAAACGTTTGAGTCAGCGTCAACGTTGGATTCTCTACAACTCCCATCTCGGTTCGATTGTTATCGACGATGGAGCAAAAAAGGCCTTGATAGCAAAGAAGAGCTTGCTTCCCAAAGGCATCGTATCGGTGAACGGGGTGTTTGGCGCTGGTGATGTGGTGCAGATTTGTACAACCGATGGCAAACCGTTTGCAAAAGCGGTTCCTTACTACAATAGTACTGAGATTGCTGCAGTGGCAGGCCATAGCAGCAAGGATATCCAAAGGATTATAAAAGAAGGGCATAAGGGTGTTATTTTTCGCCCTGAGGATTTGGTGTTGTTGAACGATGATGACTAATTATCGGATATATCGGAGAAAACAGGAGATTGGTAAGCGGATTAATCTATTGCACAACATCGAACAGCTTGCCATCGGAATTCTTGATACCGGTACTCCTGAACAGTTGCTGGAGTCTTTGGATTGGTATGTGCAGGAGATGAATTACAGCTTGCATGTAGTAACTCAAGAGGGTAGGTTCGATATGCTTGCGATGCAGCAGGAGTATAAAGATGTCACCTTCCTGGTATTTGCAACCCATGCATTTACAGGGGAGAAGGTAAATGCTGTTGCAAATGAGTGCCAGGCAAATCTGTTTCTGATTGTTCGCAGTGATCTGTTGCTCGTGAAATTTGATGGTACATTCCTGTTCTCAGCAATGAGTGGGGGAGAACACCCTGCAGCGTTCTGTGCAGTAATAGCAAATGCTAATCGAGAAATCATCCCTTGCCTTAGAATACCACGTCTAGTGGGTAGATATCTTGACCCGGATTCCGACTTTCCATCCCCTGATCCATCTGTCATCCGATCAACACTCTATCCTATTTATTGTCTCGGACTCTATGACAGGGCATTGTTTCAGCGACTACGAGGATTTGATGAGGAAATTCACAGTGAGTATTGGCAAGCCCTCGATTGGGGCCTACGTTGTCATCTCTATGGGAATGATCTTGCCTTGAACAATAATTTAATGATGCAGTTTCCTGATCGGGAGAGTGTAATTGAAGACCGGAGTGAGGCTCAGGGGTTTACACGTTGTTATACCAAGGCCCTGAGCGTACAACAGGTCAAGGGAAAGAATGTAGCCAAACGATATAAAGGATATGTTGACAAGGAAGTGTATAACGATGAGGTTAAGAAACGGATGATTTGGTTGCAAAAACTGGATTTTAGCACGTTGTGTAGCCAGTGGCCCAAGGAGGATGTGTGAAAAGACAAGTGGTAACCATCTTCCTCTTGGTGGTATGTGCGGTACGTTTGTTTAGTGCGGGAGATCCGTTCTCTTACCCCTTGGGAACGGTTATCCTCGATGCAGGACATGGAGGTCATGACCCAGGGACTACCAATGCATGGAGTTTTGCCGGTGGTACCATCTACGAGAAAGATCTTACCCTGGATATTGCCAAAAGACTCCATGCCTTGCTTGCGGTTTCCCATCCTCATTTGCAACTTGTCATGACTCGTGATGATGATGTCTTTCTTTCTCTTGAGGAACGATGTAGCGTGGCATACCAGACTCCGTTGCAACCACAGACGAGTTCTCTTTTCATTTCCATTCATGTAAATAGTGCTACGACTGATCAAGCTTCAGGGTTTGAAGTCCTAACCAAAATGCAAAATAAACGGGTGACATTGCTTGATGCATCGACCCCGGTTGAGAATATTCCATTCTACTCTACACACTCCCAACTCTCCTTGAACCGACTGCTCAATCAGCGAAATCTAGTAGTTGCCGCCATCTTCGAGAAAACCCTGAATGAGTCACTAGTGACCAGTCGTAATCGTGGGGTAAAAGAACGTGACCTGTGGGTACTCAATGGATCGAGAATGCCCGCTGTATTGGTAGAGGTTGGATTTCTTTCCAATGCAGATGATGCCAGAAATCTGGTTTCACCACAGTGGAGACAACGGATGGCCCAAATCCTGGCACAAGCAATCGAGCGATGCATGTAGGAGGTTGTCATGGGAATTGGAGTGTTGCGCAAGTTTTTCTACAAAGTAAAGGAGACCCCTTCCTTGCTTGTTGTCCCGTCAGTTCCCTATTTCATTATCGATGGACAAGGGAATTCGAAAAAAGAGGAGTAAAGCCTTGCTATTGAATTACCCTTTTCTTTGCATGTCCTAGTCTGTGAGCGAATTGGATTGATGGAGACACCGCTCTTGGAGTGTGTCTGGACAGAAAAAGAAATAGAGAATCGGGAGCTATGGAGTTGGTTGGTAATGATTGGTGAACCAGAAGGGGTAACAGACTCCTTGTTCACTGAAGTACGGGATGAACTAGCCTTCAAAGAAGGAATTCCTACCCTGGAAGTCTATCGTTCCAGCATTGAGAATGGCCTATGTGTTACGTTTCTGCACACCAGTCCCTTCATCTTCGAAGGAAAAAGCTTTCAAATGATGGAAGCATTTAGCAAGGAGCACCATTTTATCTGTGTCGGCAGATCGTATCGAAAAATCTATCTGGACCATCCAAAGAGAAAGCGGAAGGATAAGTTAAAGACTATCCTTCGCCTACCTGTGCAGGAATTATAGTCCTTCCTTGGTTCTCTTTCTTTGTGCCACGAGCAGTTCCATCTTCAATTTTTTAAGTTTAGAAGAGAGGCTGACCTTGTAAATGTGTGGATTTATCTGTCTTAAGTAGCTCTTATGGAACGTGCTGAGTTCTTTTTGCACATACTTTTGGATCTCTTGGATGCTTGGTTTCTTCCCAATCCTTTTTCCACCTTCCATCTGCTTTTTGATCAAAGGCTTCAAGTGGGTATACCGGCCACTCTGCATCTCAAAAAAATCAGCCTCAGCGAACGGATGGTAGAAAATGTACTTTCTTCCCGGCGTAATTTTTTCCTTATTCAGAGTGATCAGGTCAGCAATTGAACCGACATCATCGCTGAAGCGGTAGACTTGCTTGATACCGGGGTTGGTGGTTTTTTCGAAGCTGTTGGAAATCTTCATGGTGGGGATAAACACTCCTTGATCCCCTTCCTTTGCAGCAAGTTTATACACCCCGTTCAAGGAGGATTGCGAGCCACCGGTAACCAGATGCGTACCGATACCCCAACTGTCTATGGGTACCCCGTCAAGAACCAAATTTTGAACAATAGCTTCAGTCAAGTCGTTTGAGACTACGATGGTCGCATCTTCAAGTTCAGCTGCGTCCAAACGTTTTCTGATAACACGAGGGAGGTAGGAAAGGTCCCCGCTGTCGATTCTTACCCCAATTTTCTTTCCTTTCTGTTTCTGTTCAAGTCCAACTATGATAGCATTATCAATTCCAGAACCAAGCGTGTCATAGGTGTCGATTAAGAGAACCGTGTTGTCAGGATAGAGATTGGCATAGGCACGGAATGACTCCAGTTCACTCTCGAAACTCATGATCCAAGAGTGTGCCATAGTCCCTGCAACTGGTATATTGAACACTTTGCCTGCGAGGGTGTTGCTGGTGACTTGACAACCTCCAATAAACGCAGCCCTGCTGGCAGACAACGCTCCATCACTTCCCTGTGCTCTTCTCAAGCCGAACTCCATCAGGAGCCCTCGTTTGCTTGCAATGGACATCCGTGATGCTTTTGTAGCGATAAGGCTCTGAAAGTTGAGGGTGTTGAGTAATAACCCTTCAATTAACTGGGCTTCGATCAGGTTGGTATGGATGCGTAGCAGTGGTTCACCAGGGAATACCACCGTTCCTTCTTCCATGGCATACAAATTCCCACTGAAGTGATAATTTGCCAAATAGGAGAGAAAGTCAGGAGTGAACTTTTTCAAGCTCTCCAGGTACGCAATATCCTCTTCACTGAAGCAAAGTGATTCAAGCTTGTCAATCAGTTCATGAAGACCGGCGAAAATCACATACCCTCCCTCGAAGGGATTTGTACGATAAAACATATCGAAGACTACATTTGGGTTATGCTTATTCGAGAAGTAGCCCTGCATCATGGTCAACTCATAGAAGTCGGTTGTTAGTGCGCTGATTTGCATCCTTTCATCCTTACTAGCGTGCCTCTATCTTGGAGAAACCCGTATAGGGGACCAAGATGGGGGGAATCGTAATAGATCCATCTTCATTCTGGAAATTTTCCAAGACGGCAACCATTGCCCTGCTCAGAGCTATGGCTGTCCCATTGAGCATATGAGGGAACTGGGTCTTTCCCTCCTCATCCTTATAGCGAACCGACAAGGAACGTGCTTGGTAATCAGTGCAATTGCTGGTGGATGTAACCTCGCCATACTCACCATTTTCTCCACGTCCCGGCATCCATGCCTCAATATCGAATTTTCGATAGGCAGGGGCACCGAGATCACCGGTACAGGTATCCACTACCCTGTAGGCAATACCAAGACTGCCGAATATCTCTTCCTCGATGGAGAGAAGCTCATCATGGAATGCTTCAGACTCCTCACTTGTGCAGAAGATGAACATCTCAAGCTTCGAGAACTGGTGAACCCGGTAGAGTCCCTTGGAGTACTGTCCTGCACCTCCAGCCTCTCTGCGGAAGCAATGGGAAAGACCTGCCATCTTGATCGGTAGCTTGTCCTTGGAGAGGATTTGGTCAGCATAATAGCCGCCAAGGGTTATCTCAGCAGTTCCTACCAGGCATGTATCGGTATTTTCAATGGTATAGATGTTGCTCTCTTCCCCTCTTGGATTGAATCCAATGCCACGGAGAATCTCCTCCTTGGCAATATCGGGGGTGATAAAGGGAGTGAACCCCTTTTTGATCAAGATATCCATTGCGTATCGTTCCAAAGCCATCTGCAAAATGACAGCCTCTCTTTTCAGGTAATAGAACTTTGGACCGCTGACCCTTGTTGCAGTATCGAAATCAATCAGGTCGAGCCGTTCAGCAAGCTGTACATGGTCCAATGGCTTGAAGGAGAACTGCGGTGGGGTACCAAAGAACTTGATTGCAGTATTGTCCTTGTCTTCCTTTCCCACAGGGGCGGCGGGGTGGGCATAGTTGGGAATTGTCCTTGCACGTTGCTGGAACTCCTCCTCAACATGACTCAGACTACTCTCAATCTCTGCAATTGTTTCCTTCAGAGACTTTCCTTCAGCAATCAGGCTGCTTCGGGTCTCTGCATCGAGCTTACCCTTCATTTTCTTGGCATTCTCGTTTCTCTTGGAGCGGAGTTCCTCGACCTGCCTCAGCAGTACCGAGCGCTTTTCCTGCAAGTCAATGATGGCGTCAATATCCACCTGCATATTTCTTACAGCAATATTCTTTGCTATTTCGTCTCGTCTGTTCTTTAGTTCTTTCAAATCTATCATACTGATTCCTTCTTCCTTTCAGAAATTCTTATTTCCCCTGATTTGCTGCTTTCGCCTCAAGCACTTTTGATTTCTCACTTGATGCCTCTACAGCACGCATTACCAGCCCCTCAAAGCCTCCCTGTGCGAGCGCTCTCATTCCTTCAATGGTAGTTCCCCCAGCAGAGCAGACTCGAGTGGCAAGTTCCACTGGATTTGCCTTTGTTGCATCGATCAGGGATGTGGCACTCTTTAGGGTGGCGTTTGCAATTTTCAGTGCCTCTGGATAGGCAATCCCTTGCTCGACCCCTCCCATCGCAAGAGCGTGCAGGAAAGAGAACACATAGGCAATGGCTGAGCCACTGATCCCGATAAAGGCAGAGAACTGCGTTTCGGGCAGGAGGAAGGCGGAGCCAAAGGAGGATGCCACCTGGAGGGAATCCTCGCGGAGTGTTGAGGAGCATTCTTGTGATGGAGCTACTGCCGTAACTGCAGCGCCGTACTGCGCTGCAATGTTAGGCATGAAGCGAACTACCTCCTCTGTTTCCAACTGCTCGGTAAGTACCGAGAGGGGAATTCCTGCTGCGATGGATATCCATCGCTTTTGGCTGCTTTCCAATGCTCTGAATTCTGGATAGAGGGTGGAGAGAATCTGAGGTTTTATTGCAATGAGTATGGTTGAACATTCGCTGAGAAGTGCTTGCAGAGAGTCTGCCACAGAAATGGTCACCTTGCTTGCTGCAAGCTGTTCAGCTTTCAGCGAATCACTGTCATAGATAATGACTTCCATCTGCAGGCTTCCCGCGATGGCTCCACCCATGTTTCCACATCCAATGATGCCGATTTTATCCATGCTCAGGCCTCCCATGTAAGTCTATGTAACGTTCCTGTCCCTTGTAAGAAGGGAAAGGATTGCTGTCTTAGGTATTCATATGCAGCGATAGCTACGCTGTTCGAAAGATTCAGGCTTCGTGCTTCTTCCCGCATAGGGATTCTCACACACTGTTGTCTGTTATTGACAAGCAGCGATTCACTGATACCAGCGCTTTCCTTGCCGAATACAAGATACGTCTCCTCGGGATAGGTGACCTCGCTATAGGTCTGAGGAGCTTTTGTGGTAAAATAGTACAACCGTTTATCGTGGTGGGAAGCAAGGAACGCTTCAATACTTGGGTGCTCAACCATCGTGAGCAGTGGCCAATAATCCAGCCCGGCACGTTTCAGGTACTTCTCCTCCAAGCTGAATCCAAGAGGATGCACCAAGTGCAAGGTTGCACCAACTGCAGCGCAAGTTCGCGCGATATTTCCGGTATTTTGTGGTATCTCTGGTTCAAACAGGACAATATGCAGTGCCATGCTCCTCTCCCTTACACGGCAAATCTATCATTTGCAGGGAATCAACACAAGGTGGGGGAACTTATGCATGAGCGAATAACCAAGCTTGTAATGCGGAACACTTTGCTTTAGACTTGCTCAAGATTGGAGGAGCATATGTTTCAGGAATGTATGAAATCATTGCTTTTGGGAATTGTGCAGGGGATTACCGAATGGCTTCCCATCAGTTCAACTGGACATCTGTTGCTGTTGGATGAGGTAATGCATCTCAGCCTCGGTGAGGAAGCGAGAGAACTTTTTCTCGTTATTATCCAACTTGCGTCAATTCTAGCCGTGGTTATCCTTTACTTCTCTACGTTGAATCCTTTTACCAAGGCTAAAGATGCCAAGCAGAAGACTGAGACCTATCTCCTTTGGCTGAAAGTGATCATTGCAACCATCCCTGCTGGTGTGATAGGTGTCTTGGTTGATGATTTGATGGACAAGTACCTCTATCGCTGGGAAGTCGTGGCCATCGCTCTCTTCGCCTATGGGTTATTGTACATAGTGCTTGAGAAGGGAACGTGGGGAAAGAGGGATCACCGCGTAAAGGAACTTTCTGAAATTACCTATCGTGATGCATTGTATCTCGGTCTCTTCCAGATGCTTGCATTGGTCCCCGGAACCAGCAGAAGTGGATCCACCATACTGGGAGGAATCATCATCGGCCTGGAACGGTCGGTTGCAGCAAAATTTTCTTTCTTCATGGCGATTCCTGTTATGGCGGGAGCTTCCCTGTTGAAATTGATGAAGTTGGGACTCAATTATAGCACTGAGGAGTACCTCTTGATTGCAATTGGGTTTGTCGCATCCTTCCTGGTCTCCCTGTTTTGCATCAAGGCGTTGGTCGCCTATGTCCGCCGTCATGATTTCTCAGTCTTTGGCTATTATCGTGTTGTCCTTGCCGTCATGGTAACAGTCTATTTCCTCACGTTGGGAGCCTCCTGATATGGCTCTATTGATTGTTATCTATATTGCATTCATCAGTCTTGGATTGCCTGATGGTGTATTGGGCAGTATTTGGCCGGTCATGCAACAGTCTCTGGATCTCCCGTTTTGGAGTGCAGGACTCATCGGAGCAACCTCATCCATCGGTACTGTTGTTTCTGCACTCTCCAGTTATCGAATGACCAGCCGTTTTGGTACGGGAAAAGTAACACTCGTCAGTGTGGCAATGACAGCAATTGCCCTCCTGGGATTCTCTTTTGCCTCTTCACTTCCTTTTCTGATGCTTTGGGCCATTCCCCTTGGCCTCGGTGCTGGTTCGGTTGATTCAGCACTCAACAACTATGTTGCTTTGCACTATGAGGCACGCCATATGAACTGGTTGCACTCTTTTTGGGGATTGGGTGCAAGTGCAGGGCCTGCTGTCATGGGTATTGCTCTCTCCTTGCAACTAGGGTATCGTAGCGGCTACCGGATACTGGGTTTGATGCAAACAATCCTCGTCTTTGCGTTGATAGCCTCTCTTTCACTCTGGGCAGACCCTAAAGGGAAGCAAGAAGGAAAGCATCACACAACTCAGCAGAAGGGCTCCCTGCGTCATAAGGCACTTCCCTTTGCTTTGCTCTCGTTCTTTTTCTACTGTGCTCTGGAAATTTCTACAGGACTGTGGGCAGTAAGCTACTTGGTGCAAGTGAAGCAGCTGCTCCCCTCCGATGCTGCATTCTATGGGTCTCTGTTCTTTCTAGGGATTACTGCCGGAAGAATGGCAAGTGGTTTCATCAGTTACCGAATGAGTAACGTACAGATGATTTACCTGGGGTTGCTGCTCTGCCTTATCAGCATCATTGCCTTGTTCCTCTCTTCCTTGACATTGGCAGGATTTTCTCTGCTGTTGCTTGGTCTGGGTTGTGCTCCCATTTTTCCGAGCCTGATCCACCAGACCCCACGGAGTTTTGGACCTGAACTAAGCCAACGTATCATTGGCATGCAAATGGCCAGCGCCTATGTGGGAAGTACCGTCACCCCTCCATTGTTTGGGTTAGCTGGTTCTTGTATAGGTTTGCAATGGATGCCCCTCTTTCAAGGGGGAATCTTGGTGTTGCTTGTAGCCAGCATAACTACCTTGGTCCTGCTTACCAGGAACAAGGAGTTCTCTGTCTAAGGGGTAACCTGCTTCGGTTTGATGGTTATGATGTGTATGGTTACAATAGTTCCTATGATAGTGAGCATGATGATCAAGGGAAGCTTCCCCACAATATAGAAGGTGATACCCAGTCCTGTCCAAAGGGTTATTAGCGTCTTGATCTTCGCTTTCTTCGGTATGCCTGTACCTTTGCGATAGTGCTTGAGATAAGGACCTAAGATCCTGTTTTGTTCC
This sequence comes from Sphaerochaeta sp., assembly GCA_018399495.1. Lineage (GTDB taxonomy): Bacteria > Spirochaetota > Spirochaetia > Sphaerochaetales > Sphaerochaetaceae > Sphaerochaeta. The sequence continues at coordinate 50,464 of JAGYOG010000008.1, read as the reverse complement.
AGCCAATTGCCCAGACGATCGCTGGAAAAAGAAAAAAGTAATCCAGCAAGCAAGACGAACGGGGTAGTGGGAAGGACGGGAAGAAATACCCCTATCCCTCCAAGGGCAACTGAGATGATTCCCAAAAAGGCTAATATGATTCGTAGTGCTTTATTTCTCACCAATAGCTTGGCTCCTCAATCATTGTGTTTTCTCGATACTATGATAAGATAAAGAGATACAAAAGCAAAGTAAAGAGCTAGGAATTGTAATGGTTCCTCCCTCATAGATAGGAGGTCTATATGGAACGGCAATCTTACAGTATTGTCCTCTCCGGAGAAGCTGGACAGGGGCTTCAAACAATCGAGTCCTTGTTTATCGCCTTGCTGCAAAAAAGTGGATATCATGCTTTTATAGCAAAGGAGCTCATGAGCCGGGTCCGTGGGGGGAACAACACCTCAGAGATCAGGATTGCATCAAAACGCGTACAGGCTTTCGTGGACCGTATTGATCTACTCATCGTCTTGAGCAAGGATGGTCTTGATCGTTTACTCGACCGGATTGATGAGAATACCCTCATCATCGGGGAAGAAGACTACATCAAGTCCCGCAAGACTGATGCACGCTTATATCCTGTGAATGTAAAGGAACAGATGGAGGAAATTGGCAGTCAGCTCTATACCAATACGTTTTTTGTCGGGGTGTTGAGTACACTGTTTTCCTGTGATGAGAACATTGCACGAACCTTGCTTTCCGAACAGTTCTCCAGAAAAGGGGAGAGCATCGTTGAGAACAATAGCAAGGCATTCGATTTCGGAAAGAAAGCAGCAGAGGAGAGCAATTATCATTTCTCAGTAAAGCGTGATGATTCTGTAAAAAAAATGAAGGCCATCAAGGGATTTGAAACCATCGGGATCGGAGCACTTAGTGGAGGATGCAACTTTGTTGCTTCCTATCCAATGTCGCCAGCGACGAGTGTTCTGGTCTATCTTGCATCCCATGAACGCTCCCACTCTGTGTTGGTAGAACAGGCTGAAGATGAAATTGCTGCTATCAATATGGCCATTGGAGCCTGGTACGCAGGAGCGAGGGCAATGGTTACCACCAGCGGAGGAGGTTTTGCCCTGATGACTGAAGGTATCAGTCTCTCAGGAATTACCGAGACTCCTGTGGTAGTTCACCTTGCACAGCGGCCTGGCCCTGGAACTGGATTGCCGACACGTACTGAGCAAGGGGACCTGAACCTTGCCCTATACGCCGGACATGGGGATTTCCCGCGGGTCATTCTTGCCCCAGGCACTTGGGAGGATGGAGTCCTTCTTTCACACGAGGCTTTTGAAATTGCTGATGCCTATCAGGTTCCTGTCTTTATCTTGACTGACCAGTACTACCTGGATGGCGAGGGCATTATGGAGAAGGTTGATTTATCCAAGCTCGAAAGAACGAACCATGTAGTCAAGAGTAACGCTTCCTACAAGCGGTACAAGATTACCGATTCAGGAATCTCTGAACGTGCCATACCCGGGCAAGGAAAAGGATTTGTCTGTGTTGACAGTGATGAACATACCGAAGAAGGACGAATAACCGAGAATGCTGCAGTTCGACAAGCCATGATGGACAAGCGCATGAGAAAACTCTCCGCCTACAAGGACATTGACCCGAAAATAATTGGGCCAAAAAACTATACTACCTTGGTGGTAGGTTGGGGTTCTCCCTACGGTGCTATCAAAGAGGCGGTAGCTAATCTTGATGATAAGGGTGTTGCCTTTGGATTCTTCCCTCAGGTATATCCACTTCCTTCCCGCACAAAAGAAATACTTGAGAAAGCAAAGCATCTGATTCTCGTGGAGAACAATGCTTCAGCCCAATTCGGTCAGTTGATCAGACGGGATTTGGGAATAACTTTTGACACGACCATCCTGCAGTACAACGGAAGTCCTTTCAGTGTTGAACAATTGGTCGCACGTATTGGGGAGGTATTAGCATGAAAGAAACACGATTTGACATAAAAGGCGATATAGCATGGTGCCCTGGTTGTGGAAACTTCTTACTGCTTCAACTGCTCAAGGAGAGTCTTGACGAGTTGGATGTCGACCCAACGAACGTTGTTATCTCCAGTGGTATAGGCCAAGCAGCCAAGATGCCGCAGTATGTGAACACCTCCTTCTTCAACGGCTTACATGGACGTGGTCTCCCTGTGGCAACGGCAATTTCGCTGACGAATCCTGAGCTGCTGGTTATTGCTGAGGGTGGAGATGGTGATATGTACGGAGAAGGGGGAAACCACTTCCTGCACACCGTCAGAAGAAATCCAAACATTGTGCATTTGGTACATAACAACATGGTGTATGGTTTGACCAAAGGTCAGGCTAGTCCTACCAGCCCAAGAGGATTCAAGACGCCACTGCAGACTGAAGGAGTTATCTTGGAGCCTTTGAATCCTTTGGCACTTGCCATCACTTTGGGAGCTGGGTTTGTAGCACGTACCTTTGTAGGAAACCGTGAGTTGACCAAGGATGTCGTCAAACAGGCTATTGCCCATAAGGGGTATGCCTTGGTTGATATCTTTGATCCCTGTGTATCCTTCAACAAGGTGAATACCTTTGCCTGGTACAAGGAACACAGCTATGTCCTTGGTGATGATTGGGACTCCTCAAACAAGATACAATCACTTACAAAGTCAATGGAGAATGATCCGTTCCCCTTGGGTGTTCTCTATAAAAACCCAGAGGAACAACCATCCCTAGCTGAAATGCATCCAGCCTATCAGGAAGAGGATACTCCGCTATTCAAGCGAAAGCGCAGCGTGAAGGACCTTACTGCTCTGATGGCGTAGTTTGTTCCAGATTCTTGGCCTTGAATACCTGCTTGCCCTGTTTCTGCAGGGCAAGCACTACTTGTTCAATCTTTCGTTTTTTCTGGTACGGATCCTCAAAGAGTTCCTCTTGCAGCGGCCGACTACCTTCATAGAGTTGATAGAGCCCAACCCCGATCAATCTGATGGGGGTTCCGTCATGCCATTTCTGCATCAGCAACTGTTTTACCAGATGGTAGATCTGTTCAGCACTGTAAATGGTTCCCTGTGGGGTTATCTGGAGCGTATAGGTGGTAAAGTCAGGCAGCCTTACCTTGATTCCCACAGTCCTTCCTATCTGTTTCTCTTCCAGTGCACGGAACATTACCTCATGGCTCATCGAGAGCAAGGTCTGCTCCAGGACGGAGAGGGATGAGACATCACTCTCAAAGGTTGTCTCGGTTGAGATGGAATGGCTTTTCGCTTCACCACAGAAGATTCCAGGGTCAATGCCCCTGCAGACAAGATAGAGAAAGTTGCCCATGCTCTTCCCGAAGAGTGACTGCAAAGAATCCATTGAATAGGTGCGTAGTTCCTTTGTTGTTCTGATGTGGTGTTTTGCAAGCAAGGCTTGGGTGACTTTCCCTACACCCCAGAGCTTCTGCAGGCCCACTGCATCGATGAAAGCTATCTCCTTGCCTTGTGATACCCTGCACAAACCATCAGGCTTATCATAGTCACTTGCCATCTTCGCAATAAAGCGACTTGCTCCGATTCCTACTGAAATGGTCAAGCCTGTCTTTTCCTTGACCCGCTCCTTCAACAACTCTCCTGCCTGACGGGGGATGCCGAACAATCTTCTGGTCCCAGTCATATCGAGGAAGGCCTCGTCGATTGAAATCTGCTGGAGATCAGAGGAGAACTGTTTGAGAATATCCATGACCTGAAGGCTTACCTGGCTGTACCGGGCCATGCGGGGTTTTACCACCACAGCATGTGGACAGAGGCGAAGTGCTTGTGCCATTGGCATTGCGGAGTGGATGCCAAACTTTCTGGCCTCGTAGCTGGCCGTAGCAACCACCCCCCTGGAACTATTCCCTCCGATAAGCAGGCAGGTGCCAGCGTACGAGGGGTTGTCGAGGACCTCGATTGCTGCATAGAAAGCATCCATATCAACATGGAAAATGACAGGTTCAAACTCCATCATGGTTTTGGCGGTGTGAAACAACGCCCTCGCTCCTCTCTTTTTCGTTGTAATGCGTGGTTGACCAAGCTCGTGACCACGCTGGGTAAATCAAATCCAATGGATGCCATCAACACAGGGTAGTGACTCTGTCCTGTCATTCCAGGGCTGGTATTGATTTCATTTAGGAAGATGTCCTCTCCCTGAACGAAGAAATCCACCCTGGCATAGCCGTCAGCCTTGATTGCTAGAAATGCATTACGGGCATAGTTCCTGATTTGGTTCTCCATGGCCGGAGGTAGCTTGGCTGGAACGTGTATATGGGCTGTATCAATCTGACCATACTTGTGAGCATAACTTAAAAAGCCTTCTTTATCTTTAGCGGGGTCTATGACTCTTCCAGGCCCTGCTACATGCAAGGTGCCATCCTCTGTCCTCAGTATGGCACACTCTACCTCGACGATGGATTTCATGAATGGCTGAACCAATACTCGTTCACTGTATCGCTTTGCGTCCTCGACTGCTTCCAGAAAAGCATGATATGTCGAATTGGTTAGCGCTTTCACTCCTACCGAGGACCCTGCATTCTCTGGTTTGATAAACAGGTTCTGGCCGTGGGTAGCGCAAATGGTATCGAAGAGCCCTCGGTTGAGTGTGTTAAGCTGGTAGCAATCAATCGTGGTTGAGGGTACCGTGGGAATGCCGTGAGCAGAAAACAGGGCAGAGGCGATAGCCTTATGCATGCCGATCGCACTGCTGAGCGTATCACAACCACAGAGGGGGATATTGCAGAGCAGACAGGTTCCCTGGAGGTTTCCATCCTCTCCTTGATACCCATGAGTGGTTGCAAAGGCTGCATCCACTGGGAGTTTTTCTTCTCCTTTGAAGATACCCAAGCCAGGTCTGAGCATTAGTGGTTGGGATGTATCAAATTGACGATTCAGCTCGTGTTGCAGGAACCATCTCCCACCGAGGGTAATGGCAATCAAAAGGACCGAGTATCCTGCTTGCAACAATGCTTGATGGATTGTTAAGGCACTGTTGATAGAAACCTCATGCTCTGCAGATCGTCCCCCGTAGAGTAGCGCTACCTGCATTGTTTTCTTTGCTCCTCAGCTCTCAGTGCATTCTTCACTTCAGTAATTTCATCCCAAGGAATTTTCTCTGATTCCTTCTCTATGGTCCTTTCATGTCCTTTTCCCAAGAAAAGCAGGGTGTCTCCAGACTGTGCAAGTGAAACCGCTTTATTGATTGCTTCCCTGCGGTTTTCGATCTCAAGAACAGTACAGGCAGGGTTGTGCATGAGAAACCGTAGATCGCTGAAAATTACTTGGTTTCCTTCATATCTTGGATCTTCTTCAGTAAGAATTATGGTAGAGCAATACCTATTGGCTATTTTCCCCATGGGAGAACGTTTGATGGTGTCCCTCTCTCCTGCTGAACCAAAGACAGCAATCAGGTCTCCCCCTTCACTGGTACGTTTTGCGAAGAAAAAGATACCTTCATATGCATCCTCGGTGTGGGCGAAATCAATAATTGCCCGTACTCCCAAGGAGTTTTCAATCAGTTGCATCCTTCCCTTGACCGGTTCAATCAGTTCGATGAGAGGAAGCAGGTCTTCTGTCGGTTTGTGCAATAGGCGCGCAGCACAGAACACTGCAAGCAGTGAGTTGGTTGCCAAGCTTGGAAGGAGTAGTGGTGTGTGAATTCTTTTGCCTAGTATTTCCACTACCACTCCCTGGTATCCCATGAACTCTATACGCATGGGAACATCCAGGCCAAGGATGATTGCTTGCTGTGTAGGGGAGAGGGCTTCACTAAACGCACCAATCCTGGGATTGTCGGTACTTGTTATCATGATTCCGTCTTCTTTCAGTGCGCGCACCAAATTAACCTTAGCGTTGGTGTACTCATCCAGGCTATGGTGGAACTCGAGGTGTTCACTGGTTACTTTGGTGATTATGGCAGCGCTGAATTCGATTCCCCCAAGCCGGTCAAATGTTTTACTCAGGGCATGACTGGTGCACTCCAACACGACATGGGTAGCCCCATTTTGGGTGCATCTGAAAAGAAATTCCTGCAGTTGGTCTGCCTCTGGTGTGCTCTGGCGGAAGGGAGAGTCTACCTTCCCTGATCCATCGTCCATATTGACGGTGGTCAAAAGACCAGTTCTAATGCCCTGATTCTGAAGAATCTGATAGAGGTAATCACTGGTGGTGCTTTTCCCGTCCGTTCCACTGATTCCGATAATGCTGAGTTTCTGCTGCGGGTAATCATAGAAGGCTGAACACATCAAGGCAAATGCAGTATGTGGGTGTTTCGCAGTATAGTAGTGAACCGTGACGGGAAGCCTCGGGCGACTTGTTGTTTCTTCTGCAATGATGCACACAGCACCATTCTCAATAGCGTCGTTGATATAGTGTCTTCCATCAGCCCTGAGTCCCTTGAAGGCGAAGAATACTGATTGGGGTTTGCACAGCTGTGAGTGTTGGCAGATTTGTTCAATGATCAGTGTATCGGGAACGCTCGTATCGTTAATACCGATTGCGCTTAAAAGTGTCCGTAAAGTTTTCATGTCTCTATGGTAACAGTAGTGAGGGCGTAACCACAATAGAAAGGTTCGGTAAGTATTGGTGTCCTTATTTTGTTTTTTTTGGTATGCTGGGAAGGAAGGAGAATATGATCTGATGAAACGCTGGATATTAGCTGGAATGCTGGCACTCTTGCCTCTTGCTTTCCTGCAGGCTTTCCCTTTGGATTTTGCATCCACTGCTTCATGGGGCATGGGGAACGCCGGTCTTGCTCTGGACTATGAATCAGACTCCTTCGTTGCGAATCCAGCCCTATTGGCACTTCCTGGTCGAGAGGAAACTCACCTGCTTGCTTCTCTGCGGTATCAAGATCAGATAGAAAGTACGTATATCAAGAACAATGAACCAAATCCAAGGCTCGTACAACCAGTTGCTGACTGGACCGTTAGTTTCAGTGCTGGTAGTCTCGCGTTTACAGTCCAAAATCGGAATAGTTTGTTAGAGCGCCAGATTGCTGCTAATGAGAGTACGTATGATGGTCATAAGACCACGATGTTCCAATTTGACTGGGCCACCGGTAGAGCTCCCTTCTATTTTGGGGTTTCCGTACGTGCCACCGCTGAGAGTGAGCGGCTGATGATTGAAATACATGATGACAGAACCTTTCTAGACTATCTTGTGCAGACTTCGATTGGACGCTATGAATCCTTGAACAGTAGTTCAAATGTGGCTTTTGGCATGGGGCTTCTCCTGGACTACAAGTGGTTTAAGATGGGTGTGGTAAGTAACCAGTTTGCTTATGCCAGGGCTGATGATACCCTGATTATTAGCGGGAATTCAATGCTCAAGACCCTTGACTGGGGTTTTTCGGTCAGTTCCCCTACGTATGATGCATCCAATCAGTTGCATCTTTTGAAGATGCAAGGTGCATTTGATTTCTTGAATATTGGGAGTGATGAGGACCGACAACTTCGTCTTGGCATGTCGATAAAATTACAGCTCCTTCCCAAATGGTCTGTCAGCCTATTGGTAGGATACCGGGAGGAGAAACCCACGCCTTCCGACCTCTTGGCTTTCAGCTTCAGCAGGGGGTTGCAGACCATCTCCCTGGATGCCCAGCTGGATACCCTGAAGATTGCTGTCGGGTATGGGTATCCCACTGCCTGGTACGTAGGTTCTTCCGCCAGTATCAATCCTCTCTTCTTGATTTCCTTTGCAGTAAGCTTGTAATTGTTCGTACTTGACATACAACGTCGACCACCAGTATAGTCAGATGAGTGAACGTTTGAACCTGTAAGGAGTAATGTATATGTCCAAAGCACATAGAGGTAGTGGTATTCGCGATGAAGAGGTGAAAGGTGGCCGCGGCGAATGTCCCGTTTGTAAGAGAACCGGAGTAAAGGTGCTTTACGAGGTAACAATCGACGGTGAAAAAGCCAAGGTTTGCAAGCCTTGCAATGCCCACCTTAAGGCTGCAGCCTCAAAATAAGGCACCAACCTTGAAGCTGAGACTGTCTTTCGTGGCAGTCTTTTTTTTTGTTGGAGGGCGGGATGCGGACAAGGAGAACTCAGGTATTTTTGGTAGGCATCAAAGGGACTGGTATGTCCAGTCTTGCATTGTTGCTCTGGCGCTGGGGGTTCTCTGTCTCCGGTTGTGATACCGCCGAGGTATTCAGCAGTGATGTTGCACTGAAAGATGCAGGCATCTCTGTGTTTGAAGGATTTGAGGCGTCGTTGCTCCCCGTTGATACGGGAGAGGTAATATACAGCAGTGCTTACAGTGATACGTTACCAATTCTTCAGGAAGCACGTGAGCGTTCTCTTTCTTTGTATTCCTATCCACACTATATTGCACATCTCAGCAAGCAACAGGATAGTTACGCTGTTGCAGGAACACATGGCAAGACAACCACGTGTTCTGTTGCTACCCATCTACTGAAACAAGCATGTAATGGTCGATTCCCATTTTACGCAATCTATGGTGCACCACAGAAAGAGATAGCCGGGGGGAGGGAGTGTGCACTTTTTGAGGCGTGTGAGTACCAGGATCATTTTCACTCGTATTCACTAAGAGGTGTGTTGATTACTTCAGTGGAATATGACCATCCTGACTATTTTTCTTCCAAAGAACATGTCATGCGAAGCTTTGAAACACTTGTTGATAATCTACAGAGTGGAGGATTCCTGATCTTTTGCAGTGATGATCCTGGTGCAAGAGCCCTTGGTTCGTATGCAGAGCAGACACGTGAGGATGTGAGTGTACTCAGCTATGGATTCTTATCTGATGGCCCATTCAGGATTAAGCAGATAATAGGCAACCGGTACACACTATCCTTGCTTGAAGACCTTCCTTTTACGGTAACCAGCCACGCGAGAGCGTTGGTAGATGACCATGTTGGAGCTCTTGTGCTCTCCCTTGCCATGGTTCTTGACCGACCGGAACCCAAGCTCTATGTTGAAAACAAAGGCCTCATTACCGATGAGGTGATTCCCACCCTTACTTCTCTTTTCTTGCCCCATCTAGCCAGTTATCAAGGATGCAAGGGAAGGACCGAGGAGTTGTTCAGAGATGGTGGGGTGATCTATTTGGATGACTATGCACACCATCCCAGTGAGATCAAAACATCCCTGGAAGAACTTCGTCTTCGGTATCCTGGATACCCCCTTTTAGTGATCTTCTCAGCCCATACAGCCAGCAGAACCACCGCATTATTGGAACAATTTGCCGATGTGCTTGCCCAGAGTGACCAGCTCATCCTCCAGAATACCTATGCATCGGCCCGTAACGATGGTTCAGAAAGAGAGGATCCCGTCTTGATGTTGTTCTCACTGCTCAGGAAGTCCGTTGGAGATGGGGTAGCCTATGCACCGAGTGATGAAGCAGCCATGGAGATTGCCGCCGCTTGGTTGCAAGAGCGATGGTTGTGTATTACCATGGGTGCTGGCAATAACCGGTCCCTTGGACCGAAAATTGCCGAAATTCGAAGGAGTTACCAATGAACAGCATGACAGGATACGGATTCTCTGAATCCGTCTGCGAGAAGTTCCAACTCGCGGTTGAAGTGAAGTCATACAACAACCGCTATCTTGATATCAATCACAATATTCCTTACTATCTCTCTCCCTTTGAGATTGAGATAGATAAACGGGTGAAAGCAGTTGCAAGGCGTGGACACGTCGAGGTGAACATCCGGGTCAAGAACTTGGTCAGTGATGTCCAGCTAACGGTCGACCCCACAGCTGTTCAGCAATACAGCGATGCTTTTGCCCAGATTGCAGCGCTCTCAGGGAAGGCCCTCAAACCCCAACTATCGGACTATCTTGGAAGCGAAGAGGTACTTTCCAGTGTAAGGGAGAGTGATAGTGAGCAGTATCGCGGCTTGCTCTTCTCTACCTTGGAGGAAGCCCTGAGCCAACTTGCTGAAAGCAAGCAACGGGAAGGCAATTCTACCAAGGCAGACCTGAGGAGTTTGGGAGAGGTCATTCAAGCAGGCCTGAATGTTGTCAGCAGTCATGCCGATGAGCTCGAAGAATTAGTAAAAAACAACCTCAGAAGTCGCTTTGAGGAGATGCTGGGAGACCAGAACTATGATGAGAACCGCATCCTCAGTGAGGTTGCGGTTATGTTGGTCAAGTATTCCGTGAGTGAAGAGATCAAGCGCTTGGCCATCCATTTGAAGGAGTACAACGCTCTCCTTGAGGATACAGAGCCGGTAGGCAAGCGACTAGATTTTCTCTGTCAGGAAATGAATCGGGAGATCAACACCATTGGCAGCAAGAGCCAGATGGTGGAACTGAATATCCAGGTGGTCAAGATGAAAGACGGATTGGAAAATATCCGCGAGCAGGTTCGTAATATCGAGTAACGGGGGAAACGGTGCGCATAGCAATCAGTGGAAAGAGTGGCTGTGGGAATACCACGGTCTCTAGCAAGGTAGCCCAGGCATTGGGATTTGAGATGATCAACTTCACGTTCCGTAACCTCAGCGAGGAGAAAGGAATTGATTTTTGGAAGTTCTGCAAGTTGGCGGAAGAGACTGATGAGTATGATCTGGAGGTCGACCGCAGACAGGTAGAAATGGCACTTGCAAGAGAAGATTGTGTTTTGGGTAGTCGTCTTGCCATCTGGATGCTCAAGCAAGCTGACTTGAAAGTGTATTTGACTGCCACTACAGAAGAGCGTGCTAGACGTATTACCGAGCGTGAAGGCGGTTCCTATGAGAAGCGCCTCGAGCAGACCAAGATGCGTGATGCCAATGACAGTGCACGATATCTCAGGCTGTACGGGATCAACAACAGTGATACATCGTTTGCCGACTTGGTACTCGATACCACCGAATTACAGTCAGATGAAGTAGCAAAAATAATCATAGAAAAGGCAAGAAAGCGTGAAACACAGTAAGTTGATACTTTTACTTGTTCTCCTCATTCTCTTTGTTCCTTTCCACCTGTTTGCAGGAGTGTTTCTGGGTGTCAGCCAAGGATTGGAATCAACCACACTTGAAGTGGGAATTCTTGGTCGTAGGGCTGAACAACACCTCTCCTTCAGCCTTCCAACCATTAATGCGGCTCCTGAGGATTACCTCAAGGCCCCGGTACTTGGTGCTACGGTCTCAGTGAGAACCCTTCGATTCAAGCCCTTGGTACTATCGGGTGGAATCAAGAGCCAAATCAGTTGGGAATCCACCGACGGCTATGTACTTGGCTTGGGAGCTGCGGTTGTTCTCTCGTATGAGTTCATCGGAAAAGGTGGGGTGTTTTTCCTTGAGGGATCGTGTCTCCCGTGGATTACAACCCAAGGAACACTATCCACCGAATTGGGAGAAAAGCAGCTGAAGCAATGGGTACGTCTGGGATACCGACAAGCATTCTAAGGGCTGTACATTCTTGATGAAAATCTCTATGATTGGGTAGTTGTAGCAAAGTGACCTTTTACAATCAAGGAGTTACGAGGTGAGCATTCCACTCAATAAGCTTATCGATTATGAGGATAATATCTACCAGATTACCTGTGTAGCAATCAAAGAAGCCAATATCCTGAGCAATCCTGGATGTGGCGGCGAAGAAATTGAGAAGAACAATGGCAAGATTGTCAGTGAAGTTCTCACAAGAGCGCTCAAGGGTGAAATACATTTCGAAGAGTCTGACGAATAACGCAGCTTTCAGCTATATTATTTTTCTCTTCGGTCCCACAGGGGTCGGAAAAACAGAACTTCTGCTGGATCTTGATCCGCAGAGGTTTTCTGTTATCAATGCTGACTCCATTCAAGTCTACCGACATCTGGACATTGGTTCAGCCAAGGCATCCAAAGAGGTGCAGGATGCGATTGCCCACCACCTCATCGATGTGCAGGATCCATGGGAACAGTTCAGTGTAGGTGATTTCATCTCCTATGCAGACAAGGCATGTGAAAAGATCCACCAGGAAGGGAAAATTCCCGTTATCAGTGGTGGTACCGCCTATTACTTTAAACATTTTCTCTACGGTCTCAGTGAAGCACCTCCCAGTGATGAGGGCGTTCGCGCAGAGGTTTTTGCGCAGATTGAAGCACAGGGAAATGATTGGGCCTTCAAACGTCTTGGTGAGGTGGACCCCATCTCAGCTAAGCGGATTCATCCCAGTGACATGTACCGTGTAAGCAGAGCATTGGAAGTCTATGAGGCAAGCGGTAAACCACTGAGTAGTTTTTCTCTTCCTACTGTGCCAAGGAATGGTATGCATCCCCTGGTTATAGGCTTGGTGCGTGATAGTGCACTGCTCCGCAGCAGGCTCGGCCTGAGGATCAAGATGATGTTCGAGGAAGGGTTGGAAGAGGAGATTCGTGACCTCTTGAGGATGGGAGCGGAAAGCTCCTGGCCTGGGTTACAGGGCATCGGATACAAGGAGTTCTTCCAGGCGATGGAGCATGGTGAGTGGTCCCGTTCCATTATCGCAGATCAAATAGAAAGAAATAGCCGCTTCTATGCGAAGCGGCAAATGACATTTTTCAAAAGCTTCTCAGAAGTCAAGTGGATGGATCCTTCTGACAAGGAAGCAATACTTACTGAGATAGCGCAGTATTGCTGTTCTTGACGTAGGTTTCCACCATCAGTTTTTCCATCGGCTGGACCGAGGCTCTCCCAATATCGGTTATCTCATACCATTCCCTCTCTCCCAGTTCAACAGAGAACTCCTGTTTCAGCTCATAGGTGTAGACCGGTGTAGCCATTGCATTCTGCTCGGGCTCCTCATCGGTATAGGCGTAAGGGGTATACATTGTTCCAGTTGCTTGATACCTGTCTTGTCCTATTTGCTCAATGGATAGATCGGCAATCCCATAGATGAAGGTTCCCATCAAGATCGGAGGTCTTCCCTCTGCTATCCACGTATTAGGATCAATCTGCGTATTGATGCCCTCATAGGCCTGTCTGGTCTGACGGGTCACGTAGAGGTTGGTAACCTCCATTGATGATGGATTCTTTACCCCTTTAGCAAGCGATGCCTCCATCTTCTCCAAGCTGAGCTCATTCATACTGTCGTAATACGCCTCAACTATCTGCGTCGGCGTCATGCCGGCGGTATAGGGAGGTTTACGTGACTCTTGTATTCGGTTGGTGGTGAACCAACTTACAGAGATAATCACAGCTGCAAGGGTAATGACAAGCCAACCTTTCTTCCTCCAGAAAATATACCGATTTGCCCGTTTGTGCTGGCCGTCCAAGAACGAAGCGCAGGCCTCTACCGCTGTGAGCGAATCCCTGCTTTTTGCTGTTTCACTCGCTTCCAATGTCCACTGCAAGGACTCTGTCTGTGAAAGGAACCAGGACAACGCCTTCTGTGGCTCCATGTTCATGACTGCGTCTCGCTGTTTGGTCAAGGACATGGAAAGGGTACGGTCGACGAACTGTATCGTAGAATGAGGAAGCGCAATTTCTGTAAGGGACAATGGGAGGGCCCTGAAGGAGTCTTCCCTGCTGTCTCGGTCATGGAACGGGGGAAACCCCAGTGCTGCATAATAGAGAAGACTTGTCATCTGGTCGCAGAGCGTGAATGGTTGATGCAGTCCATGATGTACCCATGAGGAGCTATGGAAGTAACGGGTTTCTTCATCGCTGCAGGCAGCAAACAGGTCTGCCAAGTCCTGGGGAAGAATTAGTAACCGGCCATCTTCCATGCCCCAGACTCTCCACAGAGGAAGCACTCCACTCGATAGGTCCAGGAACGAGAAGGGAAGTGCTTGCAGTGTACGAGCCAGGTCTCTGACCAAGGTAAGGGCTTGAGCGCGTTTGTTGGTGGCTATATCTGCGAAGGGGAACAACGGAAGGGGATCGAAGTAGAGACAACGCTCTCCTTCCACTACACTCAGGCCTTTCCAATACCACTTGGTGAGTGAGCCATCCTCATAGATGTATCCACATGCCTTTTCTCCCTGCAGGAGGTAGGAGGGAAGGTCCATCGACTGGGGTCCAATTATGATGCACTGCATCATCTGTCCATCAATTTCATAGGGAAAGGTCCGACTCACCTTATGCATTCGTTTCTCCTTGGTATGCACTGATGTGCCAAACATGCTTTTCCTTGGTATCTGTATGGTTCTTGAGCTCGGGCTGTTCGCCCTGCTTGTCGAAGAACCCATTAATAATCCACTTCCCAGAGAGAGAACCTACTTGGCGGAGAGCTTCCAAGCTCGAGATATTGCAACTGCTTATTCTCTCTCCTCTCCTGATCTCCAACAGGCTTGTTCCTGCTTGCAGACGGGAAATGAACGTCTTTGCATCTTCTTCCGCCTGAGGGGAAGGCAGTAGCGCATTGGCATTCGCTGAGACGATGAACAATACATTCCTCTCTCGCGCTACAACGGATTCGAGAAGCTTGTGATAGGTTTTTACTTGTTCACTGGAACATGAGGAAGCAAGAATGGGGAGAACTGGGACATCAACAAAGTAGCTGTGTATCATTGGAAGCGTCAGCTCAAGAGCAGGTTCCTCTGCCAAATAGCTATCTTCCTGAGCAAAAAATGGAGCATATGCAACAGAGAGTTCCCCAATCAGGGTAGTTGCAAACCGATGCTCCCGTCCTGCAATGGTTATACCATCCTGCTTGCTGGTGAAGAGGAAGGCGGGTTCATCCGCTTGCAGCACTTCTTGGTGCAATGGGCCAAGGAACACAATCAAGGAAGGTTTCAGGTTTCCTGCAACTGAGAAGCTTCTATGCAAGGCTTCCAGTGAAAACTGGTAGGCTGCATGAGGGACAAGAATCGCAGAGGGAAGAGAACGAAGATACGCTTTTGCTTCTCTCTTTTTTGTTGCTAGGGATAGTGCTTCTCTCTCTTCCGGATAGAAGATCATATGATGATAACTGTTAAGCATGCTCATGTCCTAAAAGTAATCGTGAAAGTCTCCCCTCGTCCAGTACAACTGTCAAGTTTTTCTCCTGGGTTGGGAGAACCGTTCCAGTTTTTCCTCCCTTTGCCCTTCTCAAGTGTTTAACCTGAGTATAATACAAATCTGCGCGATTTTGGTTTTTTGCTTTGCTGAATACCACAGCAAGGTTTGCGGCGTCGAGTAAAACCTCCAGAGGAACACTTTTTCCCCTGATGTACTTGATGAACACATACCCTCCTGGGACATCACGGGTGTGCATCCAGTAGTCATTACCTTTTACGTAGTGACGAAGCAGTTCGTCGTTTTCCTTTGCATTTCGGCCAACGAGCAAGGTGAACGCGCCACTTTGAATAGTGAGACCTGGATTTTGTTTCTTTTGTTGTTCACCCCCAGAGCTCTCTTCAAGTTCTTTTTTCAGGCTTTTGATAGCCTGCATTTGGTCACGATTGGGATCAAGCAATGCCAAAAAGTGAGCTTCTCTTTGAGCAATGAGCTCTTTGGTCTTCTCAACCTCTTGCATTGCATTCTCATGGGTCTTCTTGGCTTTCTGATACTTTTCATAGTAGAGATGAATATTCTCACGAGCCAGGAGCTTATCATCCAAGGGTATGGTTACCCATTCTCCAGTCTCCCAATCCTCGAGTGTTACCTCTTCCATCGTACCCTTAAGCAAGTGCTGGTTGGCACTGAGAAGATCTCCAAACTTCTTGAAATGCAAGAAGTCCTTGGTTGTCGTACTGGTACGCGTGAGGCTGCCAAGCGTGTTTTTCAGGCTCTTGAGCTCACGTTCCATTTTACGTTCCACTCGTCCAACCAGCTCTTCACGGGTGAGGGTGTTGCTCTGCTCCCCGTAGGCCTCTTCTATCTGCTGATTAAAGGATTCACCGATTCTCTGCCTGACAAGAAACTGTTTCCCTTCTTCCTTTCGTGGTTCGGGAAGAGCGAATGGCTGCCCACTCTGTTCTTCTCTCCCAGGGCGTCTATAGAGCAGGTCAAGTAAGGTATCCTGGTCATCGGTGACCAGGATGTTTGCCCCTGGGCCGCTGTAGAAGCGTAGATAGAGATTCAGTATTGTCCCATGGTTGTCCATACGTAAGCGTACGATTCGGTCATAGGGTTGTTGGTATACTGATTCCACCTTTGCCCCCTCAAGGTTTGCACGGCAAAACTGGATGAAACGCTGCAACTTTGCTGTCTTTCCCATCTGGTTTGCGCTGATTGGTTTCTTGAGTTCGTGGAGTCGGCTGAAGGGAGTCCCTACCTCGGTATAGAGCGTCCATCTCCCTGCTTCTGGATGGTAGAAGTGCCAACTGAGGGAGTGAAAGTCATGTTGGGTGGTGCGTTGTAGTGAACTACCCAACAAGGGTAGTTCCTCCAGTATGAGTGCTATCTCACGCCAGTTGAGACTCATAGGAACTCCTGATCTGCTCATAGGCAGTTTTTATCCCTCCGGCGAGATAGAAGGATCCACAGGTAAGGATCGCTCCTTCCTCAGTCGTAAGGGTAAGTGCTTCTTTCAACGCTTCAAGATTGTCTTCAATCAGAAGTATTTCACAGTGCTTGTCCTTCTCCTCGGCAAGCTGTAAGAGAAGTGCATGTAATTGCTTGATGTCGCTCTTCTTGAAAGTGCCTGGCCTGCTGATGATAATTCTCTGAAAGTGGTCGAGCAATAGGGAAAGCATGTGGGTATGGTCCTTATCCTCCAATGCACCAAAGATGACAGTATTCTCCATTGTTGGGTGAAGGCTGGAGAAAGAAGAGAGCAGGGCCTGCAGGGAACGAGTGGTGTGTGCTCCATCCACGTAGAGACAGGGGTCCTTGGAAAGCTGTTGGAAGCGGCCTGGTATCTGGTTTGCCTCAATGGCAGGGAGCATGGCCCTGTCAAACAGATTGAGCGTTTTCAGGACCAACATTGCCAGTGCACTGTTCTGTGCCTGGACCAGTCCCCGCATGGAAAGGCAGAGTTGCTCCTCTTCCCCGTTCATCCACCGGTAGTGTACATGTTCACCCTCACTGGTGGTACTGCTGGTGAGTGAACTCAGATGATCCTTGAGCAGGTATGGTGTACTCCCTTGGGCTTTCGCTTCCGAAAGGAAAACCTCAAGGGCTTCTCCCTCCTCAAGACCGATAAAGACAGGCACACCCTGCTTGATGATTTTGCTCTTCTCAGAGGCAATTTCCTTAATGGTGGATCCCAGGATGTTGGTATGCTCGAGCTCAATGGGACAGAGAACACTTGCCTCGGGAATAATGGTATTGGTCGCATCAAGGCGGCCTCCAAGGCCGGTCTCAATAACCGCCCAACTACAACCACTGTTCTTGAAAAGTAGATAGGCGTAGGCAGTAAAGAGTTCAAAGGTTGTAGGATTGGTCTCACCCCACTCATCCCGAAAAGTGAATCCTTCGATGCTGTCTGCTAGCTCCTGTCCCGTTGTTGCGAGCAAGGCATCATCAAAGAAGGTTCCACTTAATGTGAACCGCTCACGGTAATCGACCAGATGAGGGGAGAGGTATAGGCCTGTTTTATAGCCCATTGCGGTCAGGGCACTTGCCAGATAACTAGCTGTTGAGCCCTTTCCTTTTGACCCTGCAAGATGGATTTTCTTGAAGGACCGCTCAGGATTACCCAAGTGGGTCAACAGGTGGTGCATCCTGTCAAGTCGATACGTACGAGTGGTATAGTGGGACGTCTGCTTCTCGAGGTTGGTGAACCGTTCGGTGAAGCTAATTACATCTTCGAAGCTGGAAATTTGCATGCTGAAAACTACCTCGCCTGTCACTGTAGACGGTAAGGGCCTCGTTGGTCAACGCAGTGAAAACCGGTAGAAATCATCATATGCGTCAATGGCAACACCAAAGGTTTCTTCAAGTATTCCACTTCCAACAGCCTTTTGGGGGTTTCCATCAAATACTACCGTTTGTTGGTCGATGAGGATGATACGACTTGCAATCCTTAAGGCCTCTGAGAGGTCATGGAGAGAAGCAACAACACAGTGCCCTCGGCCGCCAATGCCTGCAAGAGTTGGTGGATCATGTACATCTGGGAGATGTCCAGATGGGCATCCGGCTCATCGAAGAGAAGATAGTCAGCATCCCTTGCAAGGGTCAACGCGAGGAATGAGCGTTGCTGGTACCCTCCGCTCAAGTGCTTCAAAGGCGTGTCCAGCACATGCTGTAGTTGCATTCTGGAAACTGCATTGTCGATGGCTCGAAGGTCCTTGCCTCCCAGTTTCCTGATAAATCATTGATAGGGATAGCGACTATGGGCAAGATCAGGAAAGACCGTCAGCAAAGCATCACTGATTGCTTCCAACACCGTTGATAAGGCTATACCACTTAGAATAAGCGTGAGTCGGCTGAATCGATACATTGCAGCAAGGGAGAATACCACCATACTTCCCGCCAGCGCACCGATTGAAGAGAATAGAGGCAAAAGCTGAGCAAGAGAGGGGTAGAGGAGGATTCCTAGGAGTACCGAGAGCGTGGCAGATGCGTTGATGCCCAATAGGCTTGGCCTGGCCATGGGGTTGTTTAGGGTCTGTTGCAATAGAAGGGAATTCCCTTCGAGGAAAAATGGACCTATAACAGCAGTGATGCCTTTGTAAGTGCTACCTCTACAGGTTAGGGGATTACGGTCATCTTCAGGCGTCTGGTAAGTCATTTGTTCACCACAAGGACAAGGTAGTTACCCCCACTCTGGAAATGTTATTGCAGCTGCTGAAATGTGATATGATAGAAGGCTAAGAAGCACATTACACAATTACGAATTGTGAAAACTTGTCACAATAATCTTGATTTTTCATGATGCTTCTGCCTATAGTATAAAAAGATTGGAACGAAAATCGTACGCAGGAGGTTGGAACGATGGCTACACGAAAGAAAGGTGAAAAACCTTGGGATTTCCTTGAGGCTTATCGGGGTAAGATGTTCGAAGGTTCATGGCCGACTGTCGTTGAGATGTTTGAAATCTCTGTTGAGCGGTATGCCCAGAACAAATGTTTCACCGCCTTTGTACCGAAGCATGAAACTTTTACTTATAAAGAAGTACACGAATATGTCATAGCGGTTGCAGACTATCTTGCTTCCAAGGGTGTGAAGAAGGATGATAAGATTGCCGTAAT
Source organism: Sphaerochaeta sp. (assembly GCA_018399495.1). Lineage (GTDB taxonomy): Bacteria > Spirochaetota > Spirochaetia > Sphaerochaetales > Sphaerochaetaceae > Sphaerochaeta. The sequence goes on along the minus strand of JAGYOG010000008.1, from coordinate 31,492 downwards.
CGGAAAGAACAGTCCTGAGTGGGCGATTGCCTATCTTGGCATTCTTTTTGCCGGTGCAATTGTTGTACCTCTGGACAACACCTTGACCAATAAGGATATGTTCAAATACATGGAGTTTGCAGGAGTAAAGATTCTTTTTGCAGACGCTGATCGTGTGGAAACCTTTGATGAGGAGAACAAGCTCGGTTTGACTGATCGCATCTCCTTGGAGAAGGAAGGGAACATGCCCTTCGTCTTGGATTGCAAGGCAAAGGCCCAGAAACGCCACAAGGCAGAGAGTGAGGATACCGCTGCGATTCTGTTTACCAGTGGTACCACCGGTACTCCCAAGGGTGTCATGCTGAGCCATCGAAACATGGTTGCCGACTGCTACCTAGCACAGGCTAATATGACGCTCTATCCCACCGATGTATTCTATGCAATTCTCCCTATTCACCACTCCTATACCATGATGGCAGTCTTCTTTGAGGCCATGAGTGTAGGTGCTTCCATCGTCTTTGGCAAGAAATTGGTGATCAGCCAAGTGCTTAAGGAGCTGAAGGAAGGTGAGGTAACAATGTTCCTTGCTGTTCCTATGCTTTTCAACAAGATGATCGCTGCTTTGATGAATGGCGTGAAAGAGAAGGGCATCGTGCTGTATGGCATCATACGGTTCATGATGGGAATCTCCGGTGTATTGAAGAAGATATTCAAGGTGAATGTCGGTAAGAAGATGTTCGGTTTCTTGCTCAAGAAACTCTCCCTGGATACAAACCGTATCTGTATTAGTGGAGGCGGCCCGCTGCCTGCTTCTACGTTTAAGATGTTCAACCAGCTCGGAATTGATTTTGTACAGGGCTATGGTCTTACCGAGACCAGTCCCATTACACACCTCAATCCAGTGGAAGCCTATATTGAGAGCTCTGTTGGAAAGAAAATACCTCAAACAGACGTCAAGATTATGAATCCGGATGCAGAGGGCAATGGAATCATCTACATCAAGGGACCCATGGTCATGCAGGGGTATTACAAGAATCCTGAGGCAACCGCTGAGGTACTTGAGGATGGTTGGCTCAATACAGGCGATGTAGGCTACCAGGATGCACAGGGCTATCTCTACCTGACAGGTAGGGCAAAGAACCTTATCGTAACCGAGGGAGGCAAGAATGTGTTCCCCGAGGAGATTGAGGATCACTTTCAGCTCTACAGTGAGATTGACACTATCTGTGTGATTGGGTTCCTTATAGACAAGAAGAGCAAGAGTGAAGGAATCAGGGCCTTGATTTATCCTGCTGAAAAGTACCGTGATGAAATGCAGAAAGAGCACGGTGATTCAGCCAAGGCAAAAATCGAGGAGCGGATGCAGCAAATTGTCACCGAGGTGAACAAGGAGTTGCAGTCCTACAAAAAGATTACTCGTGTTACCGTGGTTGATGAACCGCTTGAGATGACCAGTACCAAAAAAGTGAAGCGCTTCGTAGTTGCACAAAAGTACAAGGACTAGGTATAGTACTTTCTATGAATAGCAGTGTTAGAAATTTCCTTCGGTCACAAGCACACTCCCTCAAGCCGATTGTAATGGTCGGCAAAGAGGGTGCTGATGACCGTGTAGTGTCCGCTTTGAACGAGGCTTTATCCAGTCATGAGCTGGTGAAGGTGAAATTCCAGGCGCAAAAGGATGAGATGAGACCTCTCTCAGAGCTGTTGGCTCAGAAGACGGAAAGTGCTTTGATCAGTATCATCGGCTTTATTGCCACGTTTTACCGCGAGAGCGAAGAGCATCTCATACATATTCCCAAGGAGCTTACCAGAAAGGGTGAGTAGGATTGGGTATCGTACTCGATTGCAAGGCTGTTTCCTCTGGGAGGCAGCTTTCTTTTTGTGTAAAGAAAAAGCAGGCCCGCATTCCAACGGAAGCAGGGCCTGCACTAGAGAAAATCCACCAGAAGGTGGTATCTTATTGGTATCACAGCTCTCTGGTGGAAAGCAAGAGGTCAGGCTAGAGGACCTCTGTAACAATTGATCGATAGAGCATCACAAACCTTATACAATAAAGGGATTCTGTTTAGTGTTTTTTCTTGTTCCTGTGGGTTCCATAAACGCTCAGCCAATACCATCAGTCGCGGGAAAAGCATGTATTCTGCTTGCCGACCGGTGGTGATTTTTTCACTCCAGAGATTCCCTTGGCTCCCAAGTACACGTCCTCGAGCTGTTTCATTTTTCAGCCCTGCAAGAGGGTCGAACTGAGAGACTTGGGTGATACTGCTTACACCCAAATTTCCCATCTCCTCATCATCATCGGTATGCTGGTAGTCAAAATAACAGCCATCGGTATTGGGACACATGATTACCTCATGTTTACGCTCGCTGGCCTCAATGCCACCGGCAACCCCGCGCCAAGACATGACGATCAAGTCCTGTGGAATGCCGAGCGACTCAGTGCCCTCAAGGACCTCATCCCACCCGATGGGGTGCTTTCCCTTCTTGCTTACCATCGCACAGATCTTGCTGGTCATCCAACTCTGGAGTTCTTTTGCTTTCGTCAATCCTTCTTCTTGCATCCTTTTCTGGCATTTTGGGCAGGATTCCCAGGCGGTGTGAGGACACTCATCACCCCCGATGTGGATATAGGGGTCGCTGAAGAGTGACGCCATCTGGGTGATGGCATCCTCCAGAAATTCCAGAACCTGGTCATTCCCTGCACAGAGTACTTCATCGAAAATGCCCCAGCGGTCCTGGACCTCATAGGGACCTCCACTGCAACCGAATTGGGGGTACGCTGCAAGCAAGGAAGAGACATGGCCTGGGGTTTCAATCTCGGGAACGACAACCATATGGCGAGCATGAGCATACGCTTGAATGTCCAGTATTTCTTCCTTGGTGTACAGCCTCCCGTACGTTCTCCCATCGGTGTATTGCAGCAAGGTCCTCTTGCTTGCAACCTTCTCCAGCTCCGGCCAGCCTTCCAGAGGAATCCTCCATCCTTGGTCGTCACTCAAGTGCCAATGGAAACGATTGAGATGATATAAGGAGGCTACATCGATCAGTTTTTTCAGGAAGGTTGGGCTGAAGTAGTGCCTACTGCAGTCAATCATGAAACCTCGCCAGGCAAAGGAAGGCGAATCCTCAATGTAGCAGCAGGGGAGTCTATGGTCAGAAGTGTAATATAGGTTTCTTAGTGTGGAGATTCCACGGAAGGCTCCTTCCTCCTTGCTTGCCTTGATGACTACCTGCCTATTGTTGATGGTGAGGCTGTATCCTTCACTTGAAAAACCAGCTTGTTGCTTTACCAGAATGTCTTCTCCTCCCATGAGAACATGTAGAAGCGTGGGAGCAGTCTCCTTCAGAGCCTTGAATGCTGAGTCGATGGCGATGGTAATTCCATCGTGGAAGCGAAAGAAGCCTTCACGGTCTTCAACGGTTCGCGGCATGGGGAACAGAAGTTCACTTGCTTTTGGGGTGTGTGTTTTGGCCATGACTTTGTCCTACCATGGCTGGAGGCGCAAGTCAAGTACAAAGGTTGTACAAACTTAATGAATTAATTCTTGACAGCAGGATAGGGCAATGGTACGCTTGGTTTGTACAGAGAGCGAACAAACAAAGCATTCGTACCCGGAGTATAGAGAACCAGCATGAGAATCAACAACAATAACTTTCAGAAAAATGCAAATACTTCCTTGGTTGCTCAGTTGATCTGGAAAAGTCCAGGCATCAGCAGGGTCGATATTGCAAGAGAACTGAACCTCTATCGCTCTACAGTCACCAATATCATCAGTGCACTTATTGATGATGAGGTTGTGTATGAGGGAGAAGAGGGAAGTGGGGTAAGCCGGGGGGGACGGAAGCCGATTCGCCTGAAGCTGAATGAACGTTTTGGCTGTGTAGTCGGTTTCGATATCCAGCCTTCCCATTATCGTGCAGTCATCCTGGATATTACCGGGGGATTGCTCTACCAGAATAAGGGAAAACTACCAGAGGTTGGATTTGATGAAATCCTTACCTTCCTGATGGATCTGGTGCTGGGTGAAATTGAGCGGCTCTCCATCCCATTGCTTGCTGTCATTGCTGGGATACCCGGAATCGTGAATGCCGAAGATGGCATCATTCTCTATGCAGAACCCTTCGGGCTCAAGAACTATGATTTCTACGACTTCTTTGCAAAACGGTATGATGTACTTGTGTTTGTAGAGAATGATGCAAACTGCACGGCTTGGCTTGAGATGACGATCAACAGGAATGTGAATCTTGGTGATTTCATGTGCATGATCGCCGACTACCATGAAGGAAACTATCAGTTTGGTGACCGTGCAGGTATTGGCGTTGGTATTGGGCTCTCCATCGGGGGCAAGGTATACCACGGTTCCCACCACAGCAGTGGAGAGATTTGTACGCTGAGTTGGAGAGAGCACAACAAGGGACAGACTGGGTTGCCTGAAGATCTTTTGATAAAGTCGGTCTCTGATGAAACAGCCTGGAAAACTTTCATGAAGGACCTATTCAGTTCCTTGGTTCCCATTCTCTCCGTGTTGGACCCCCGGGTGTTTTTTGTCCATGGAAAACCGTTCAGTGATGAATCCAGAATTAGGGAGTTTCTCAAGGAGGAGTGTCCGCAGTTCCTAGCCGTCATGGACAAGATTGGATGTAAACTGCTCTTCGATACCAAAGACGAATTTGTGGTAGCGAAGGGAGCATCTACCATGTTCCTGCAGAAATTGTTTGCAGTTCCAGAGCTCTCAGAAATTGAAAGTCGTACTCATTTTGATTGGGAGGATGTTATTGACCAAGCCTATCCTATGAAGAAAACGTATGAAAAACCAAGGATGGAGGTTACGCATGCCTAAAACACATACGCTGGCAGATGCGAAGCGAGAGCAGAGAAGGGCTTATTGGACTTTGGTGCTTCCCGGATTTCTCATCTATATTTCGGTCATGGCTTTCCCTACGATTTTTTCAATTTTTCTTAGCTTGAGTGATTATAGTGGAGGAAAGCTCTTTGGTGGCAAGCCGGTACATCTGGTTGGTTTCAAGTGGTATCAGAACCTTTTTTCCGATGAGTATTTCTATTTGGCATTGAAGAACAATATGTGGATCGTCTTTGTCTCTGTATTTGGGCAGATTCCCCTTGGCTTCTTTCTTGCCTATGTACTGTACCGCGGAATTGTTAAATTTGCAGATTTCTTCCAGACCATGATCTATCTTCCCACCGTCATATCCACGGTTGTCATCGGTATTCTCTGGAAATCCTTCTTTGCTCCGTATGGGGCGTTTCCTGAACTGGTTCGACTCTTCAATCCCCAATATGAATATGGGATAAGCAATCATCCAATGCTACCGGTCCTTTTTGTAATCCTCTGGATGTATACCGGTATGTACCTGATCATCTTCATCGCAAACCTTCAGAAAATAGACAGCGCAGTCATTGAAGCTGCCCGTATTGATGGAGCGACAGAAGGACAGACGCTTCGCTATATCATACTTCCTGCACTCTCAGGGGTACTGGTAACCACGGCAATTCTTGCCATCAGTGGATCGCTGAAGAGTTTTGACCTGATTTACGTCATGACCGCCGGAGGTCCGGCGAACCGCACCAGTGTGCTTTCCATCTACATGTTTGACAAAGCCTTCAAGGGAGCCCCGAGATATCCCCTGGCAAATGCGATCAGCACCGTGATGGTAATCATCAGTTTTATTCTTATCGGCCTGACCAAGTGGGTTGAGAAAAAGTTCGGGGGGAGGGAGTAACCATGCGAGATGTCAAAGATACCCGCTCAACCCGAGCAAGAATCAATTTGGGATTAACCTATGCAGTCATGATTTTCTTTACCGTCATGGCAATCTATCCACTGATCTGGCTTGCAATGAACTCCTTCAAGACTACTACAGAGTTTCAGTTGAATAAACTGGGCATTCCCAGGGATTGGGTTCTGGTCAACTATCAGGATGCCTGGGTCAGGGGAAAGTTTCCCAGTCTGATTCTCAACAGCATTATCTACACTGGCATTACCACTGTGGCAACACTGATATTCTCATTCATGGCGGGCTTTGCCTTTGCAAAGATACCCAACAAGGCTACCAAGTATATCCATGGTTCCTTTATCATTGGGTTGTTGCTCACTCTGCAGTCTATTATGGTACCGCTTTTCTTGATCATCAACTGGGTGGGTTTGTACAACTCCCGTCTTGGGGTATTGATTCCCTATATTGGTATCGCGATGCCGATGGGCATTTATCTGGGTACTGAGTATATTAAGGCCATCCCCACTGCCTTGATTGAGTCTGCACGTATTGATGGGGCAACCTATATGAAGATATTCATAGCAATCATCGTTCCCATGGCGGCCCCTGTCGGTGTGACCGTTGCCATCCTGACAGTTACCGGTACTTGGAATGAGTTCATGCTGATCAACATCCTCACCAGCAGCGATGCGTTGAAGAGCTTGCCGGTTGGAGTGCAGAAGTTTGCGGGCGCACTGAGTAGTGACTTTGGAAAGCAATTCGCTGCATTGGTGATTGGATTGATTCCGATGTTGCTCTTCTACATGTTCTTCCGCAAGGAGATTACAAAGGGTGTAGCCGCCGGCGCGGTAAAAGGCTAACAGGTGAAACTGTTTGACAGCTGGTGGTAGTGGTGGTAGCATTAGTTTGTACAAAGTATGAACTAAAAAGATAATGATTACTTCACATCTGAAACAGGATGTGATGAAACAAGAACCGAGCGGGAGGGGAGACCTGCCGCAGGAAAGCAGGAAGAAGTCATTAGGAGGTAACAATGACTGGTTTAAAGAAAATTTCCGTATTGGCGCTTGCGCTGCTGATGGTAGTAACATCAGTCTTTGCTCAAGGGACCAAGGAAGATGCGTCTGCATCAGGGAAAGTGGAGCTTACCGTACTGAACTACATTGACATGTCCGAACCGAACAGTGCCAATGAGATCAAGATGGTTTGGGACAAATTCGAGGAAGAGAATCCAGACATCAAGTTGGTGCGTGAGGATCTGTTCAATGAGCCGTTCCATCAGAAGACTGAGGCCTATGTTGCTAGTGGCCAGGTTCCTGATGTTTTGTACATGTGGCCCAGTGGTCGTTCCACCAGCTTGCACATCACTAACAGTGTGAAAGACCTGATGCCGTTTCTTGAGAAGGACGGATTGGTTGATGATTACAACCTAGCAACCACTGCTCCTCAGTTCGCAGGATATCTTGCTGAGCTTCCTAACGGTGTCACCGCTACACACATGCTCTATGTGAATGCAAAGGTGCTCCGTGAGAATGGTTTCGATATTCCCAAGAGCTATGATGAGATGAAGGCAATGGTAAAGCCATTGAAAGCAAAAGGAATCGATTTGATCGCCATGGATAACATGGACGCTTGGGTAATGCAGAGCTGTCTCTTCTCAATGGTTGTCGGGCGTTACGGCGGAGTTGACTGGTATGACCAGCTCGCTGCCGGCGAAATCGACTTTACCGATGATTGGTTCGTGAAGTCACTCGCATTGATCGATGATATGTATCGCTCTGGAATGATCAACAGAAACAGCCTAAGCAGTCCCTATGGCTCCTCACGTGGTAGTTTCGCGAGCGGGAAAGCAGCCTTCTACATTGATGGCGACTGGTCCACTGCATCCTTCCAGACAGATATCACCACTGGCAAGGCCCTTATCGGCCCTGATTCCCAGCAGAACGATTTCGAACTCATGGTCATTCCCAACCTTCCTGGTGAAGTACTTAAAAACTCCAACAGTGGTGTTGTAGGAACTGGCTGGGGCATGAGTGCTAACATTCCTGCTGGATCTGCCAAGGAAGCTGCTGCATGGAGATTGATCAAGTACTTGCAGGGTGAGTATGTCCAGACCTACCGCCTGAGTACCGGTGCTTCCTTCCCTTCCAACCTCAACGTTGATGTTGAGAAGGTGGTTGAAGAGAAGGATCTTGAGCCGTTCATTGCCAAGAGAGCTGCTTATTATGCTGCTCACACCCCGATAACCCCGGTTGTCGACGGTGTCTTGCACAGTGACGTCTACAATGTCATCAATACTGGTTTGCAGGAAATCGGACTTGGAGACAAGAGCCCTGAGCAGGTTGCATCTGAAGTACAGAAGGCTTGGGACAACTGGAAATAAAAACCAGTAGGTTCTAACAAGCATACTACGTAATGGGGGAGCCGGAAGGCTCCCCTGTTTTACGCACATGTATGTCAGGACATATTCTCTAAATGAGTGGCCAGAGGGACCCGATTAAGAAAATCTGAGCTGTCTTTTACAACAGGAAAGAAAAACAAACCCCACTGTGTAATACAGCAGGGTTTGATTGGACTTAGTGACTGCTTCCCCAGAGATCATAGATCTGCAATTTTTCCTTGAACTCTTCCAGGCTGACTTCTCCTCTTGGTTTGAAGGTGACTACCTTCTGGGCAGTAGGTCGGATTGCAAACAGATTGTCGCTGAAGACACCGCTGATGCCCTCTGCCTCCAGTGCTACCTCAAAAGCTGGATAGGTACAGCTAACCGTAACGGAGAAACCTCTTCCCGTTTTAGTTACCTCGCTCTTGATCTCAGGATCCCTCAGGTTGCTTCGCTTTGGTTTTTCCAGCATCAGTTGGTTTTCGATGTACAGATCATCGCTTTTGAGCTTCAGGTAGATGAAGGTATTCTCCCTATCAATCTTGCGTTTCTTGTGGAGGTTGATGGTACACATATGCGTGCTGCTTTTTGCCTTGCAGTCCATATGGTACTCCATCTTGCTTAGCTTTTTACCCTCATAGGTACAGAATTTAACCGAGAGTTTTGCATCCTTGATCTCTTTTGGCCCGTCGTTTACCACATAGATCTCAACAATACCATCTTCCTTCATGTAGGCGATCGGGAGGGCAGGATGGTAGAACCGTTTTGCTGCGTAGTGAAGCAGTTTCCAGTTCCCCCAATAATCGATTGATGACCAAGAGGCAACAGGCCAGTTGTCGTTCAGCTGCCAGTAGAGCGCTCCCATGCAGTGTGGCATGGTGGTTCTCCAGTACTCGATTGCCATCTTCATTGCCTTTGCCTGCTGTACCTGTGAGAGATAGAGCATCTGGGCAAAGGAGGAAGGGAAGCGGTAGTACCTGGTAAAGTTTTCCATGATGATGGAGTTGCCCCGTGGGTTTTTCTGGTGGTGCTCCATCACCTTGCTTGTTAGATTCCCCATCTCCTCTGTTGCGTAGCTTTTTACGGTATCCAGGAGCGGAAAACTCTGGAAGCCGAACTCGCTAACAAAGCGTGGGTTGATGGAGTAATACTCCTCAAAGCTCTTTCCTTCATGCCAAACCGACCAGAAGTGCATATCTCCCTTGCTGTCATCATGCCAGTTATCGGAGTAGTCATTTTCTCCTGCACTTGGACTGCTTGGCCACCATTGCCTCTGTGGATCGAGTTCCTTGATGACCCTACCTACCACTCCCTCATTGAGGCGGTCGTAGTCGATGACATACCGGATATGGTTCTTTCTTGACTCCTCGTACCAGGAGATGGCCCCAAGGTCCTCATTATTCCCACACCAGAGGGCAAGGCTCGGATGATCCTTCAGCCTAGGTACCTGATAGCGGAGTTCTGCCTCCACACTGGAGAGGAACTCTGAATTGGTTGGGTACATCGAGCAGCTGAACATGCAGTCCTGCCAGACAAGCAACCCCTTCTCATCACAGAGGTCGTAGAACACATCCTTCTCATAGAGCCCACCGCCCCAGACGCGGATCATATTCATGTTGGCTTCAACACAGGATTGCAGCAGATACTCATAGCGATCTGGAGTCAAACGACTCGGGAGGGCATCGAGAGGTATCCAGTTGGTACCTTTTGCGAAGATATCGCGTCCGTTGACATTGAAGACCATTGGCTTGCCGCCATCCGCCTCTTTTTCTGTTCTCACGTGCAAGGTCCTGAACCCGATTCGCTTTTCGGCTTGTTGGGACCCAATCATCAATTGCAAGGGGTAGAGCGTTGCCTTTCCTTCTCCATTGGGCCACCACCGCTTAACCTGCTTGCACTGGAGGCGGAATTCAATTTTGTTAAGACCTTGCTTCATCTTTGCTGTGCCTGTTTGTTCCACGCCAGCAAGACTGAGACTGCAAGACAGGCTCTGTTCCTGCTTTGCGTTGTAGATTACCTTCACTACTGCGTCCCACTGATCTTTTCCCCGTTCAATGGTTTCACAGTTCAATTCCTCAATGATACCTTCATCAATAAAGGAGAGTTCAATTGGCTCATAGACACCCATGGCAAGAATACAGGGACCCCAGTCCCAGCCGCTGTGGCACTGGGTCTTGCGTACCAGGTTGCGGTGTTTTGCGCTGACAGGATACTCAGAGTAGGGAATAGGGTAAGGCAGTGTTTCTGCCAACGCTACGGCTTTCTTCTCTGCGCTGGTAAAGGTCAGGGTAAGGGTGTTCTCTCCTGCCTTGAGTTTTCCTGTCAGATCAAAACGCCAACGGCGGAACTGATTATCCGTACTGCCTACCGCTTCACCGTTCAGGTGGAGGGTTATGATCGTATCTGCCATCTTGAGGGTGAGAATGGGACTTCCTTCAGCAAGTACTGACTTCTCTACGGTAAAGGTCTTGCTTAGTACCCAGTCGTGTTGTCCGACCCATTGTATGTCCAATTCCTGTTGTCCGACATAGGGATCTGCTATCAAATCAGAAGCCAGAAGGGCGGAGTGAATATCGCCAGGGAGATTGCAAGGTATATTCCCGTGCTCTAAAAAATACGAACAATATGGGGCGATTGCTTTGCTGTCCAATGGGCTTAAACGCCAGATTCCATTCACATTGAGTGTTTGCATGTAGGGTAAACCTCCAAGGCTGAGTATAGCATAGACGTCTTGAATTAGGGGTGGAATTGTTGCCTGCTTCTCTTGTAGCTTGTAGATAACACTCCTATACTGCAAGAGAAAAACCGAAATTGTAATTGTGAGAAAGAACCAGAAGGAGTAGGAATGCTACATATGAAGGCAAAAACCAAGTTGCAATGGAGTCTGAAGGCCTTTATGTTGGCTTCTCTGCTGACTTTGCTCTTGTTGCTTACGACCTATGCCCTTTACTCAGGCTTGGAGGCGCAATACATTGAAGATCGAAAGCAACGTGCCCAGGCAGAACTTCTGAATTTACGTAATAACATGTTTCTGCTTCTTGGCAACCAGGAGATGTTCACTACCCTCTATGGACTGCGTCTTGTGGAGACCTTGCAGGAAGGGTCGGTACCGAACCTATCAGATTTTCAATCCTATCTGACCGTGTTGGAGTCGGAGAAGCAATCCTTCAGTTTTGCCACACTCGCAATGGATGGTCTTATCATAGACCAGTATCCTGAAGAGGGTGGGCGTCAGGTCGGATTCGACCTGAAAACCCTTCCTCTGTATCGCCAGCATATTGAACATTTTATGAGGCAAGGCTCTGTGACCATTGATGGTCCCCTGTACCTAGATAATGAGAAAGCATACCTCATCTTTCGATACCCACTTTTGGTAGAGGACAAGCAAGCATGGGGACTACTGAGCCTCTACTTTGACATGGATGCCTTCTTACATGGGGCAGGTCTGGAAGACCTCTCTAGTGAATACCGATATCATTTCGCGTTCTCCCACCTTGGAGGGGAGGAGACCTATACATGGGGTGAGGAGAGCCTAGGCGAGTTCGACCCGGTTTCCATGATGCTCTCCTACTCACTTCTTACCTGGGAGATGCAAATAGCTCCCGCAATTCTTGGTACAGTGGTGAGACAATCTTTATCCTGTATGCAATATTGGGAACCTTGGTCTCTCTTGGAGCCGGAGTACTGAGCTATCTCAGGCAGATTAACCTGCAAACATTCATGCATCGTTCCCATACCGACAGTCTTACCGGACTCCTGAATAAACGAGGAATTTCTTGTGCAGCTGCATGATAGGCTGAAAGGAAAAACCCTTCGCGCTTGCATTGCTTGATATCGACAATTTTAAACTGCTCAATGATACCCATGGACATCTCAACGGTGACAAGGCACTGCTGATGTTGGTCTCCAAGATGAAAGAGCACCTAAGACGAGACGACCTGATCGGTCGTTTTGGGGGATGAGTTCATCATCATACTCAGGGCTGTACCCAGTGTGACGTGTCTGCGCATCTATGATTACATTTCTCATGTTTCAGTTCCCCTGAATGATGGTAGCATTGAATTTGCCCTGAGTATGGGAGTGGCTTTCTCTCCCAAGGACGGCACTGCAAGCGAAGTATTGCTTGAAGCTGCAGATAAGCGGCTCTATCAGGCCAAGAGTGAGGGAAAGGGAAGAATTCGTTGTTTTGACTGAGGAAAGAAAAACCGGATCGCCACGTGGTAATCCGGTTGAAACTTGTGCTGCTGAACAGTTACTTAGCCTGTTCCAAGGCGAGGGTGACCGTAGTCAGGTCACAAACCTCTGCAGGACCGAAGTACTGCACTGCACCTGGGTAGGTATAGCAGGTCTCACGGGCCCACTGATCGCGATGCTCTGCATAGTACTGGAAAGGCTTGCCTTCAAGTTCCACCAAGGCTTTCTTGATAACAGGCTTGTCCTCCCCATGTCGTACTTCCATATTCATCATCATGGTGATGGGGATACCACCGGCCATCCACTCAGTAGCAGGACTTGAAAGGTTGGTAACCGAGGAGAGATATCCAGAGAAACCGCTGCCGATCAACATGAATGCATTGTATCCAAGGCTGTAGCAATAATCTGCATCAAAATTGGTTGGGAATGCACAACGACCTTCATAGCCAAAGAAGTGGGTCATGGAACTGAATTTGCCTGTATAGGTACCTTCCTTCTTCATGACTGAAAGCTTCTCTTCCACCATCTGCGCGAGCAATTTGTCTGTCTCGATCCTGGAGACCTGTACGTTCCCATGTGGGTCGCGGTCCATCAGGAGCTGCTTCTGAATCTCCTCAGGGAGAATGGTGAATACCTCAGCGGTTTCCTTGCTGACTCGCTCTGCAACAAAAGTAATACGCTCACTGCTGTCGACGATCTTGTTGAATGCCTTCTCTTCCTTGGCAAGGAGATTGTTGATCTGGTTGATCAAGACCTTGATCTCGGGAATGAATTCAATCAAACCCTCAGGAATGAGAGCTACACCAAAATTATTCCCATCTTCTGCGCGCTTTGCGACAACCTTTGCGATATAATCCACAATGCTGACCAGGCTCTGTTCCTTGGCTTCAACTTCCTCGCTGATCAAGCAGACGTTGGGCTGGGTCTCAAGCGCACATTCAAGGGCGATATGACTTGCAGAACGGCCCATGAGTTTGATGAAGTGCCAATATTTCTTTGCACTGTTGGCATCTCTCTCAATGTTGCCGATCAATTCACTATAGGTTTTGGTAGCGGTATCAAACCCAAAGGAGATTTCGATGGATTCATTCTTCAGATCTCCGTCGATGGTCTTGGGACAACCGATGACCTGAATGCCGTGGTTCTTCGCAAGGAAATACTCAGCCAAGACAGCTGCATTGGTGTTTGAGTCATCTCCACCGATGATGACCAGGGCACCAATCTCATGCTTCTTGCATACTTGGGCGCAAACCTCAAACTGCTCTTCACTCTCAAGCTTGGTTCTCCCGCTTCCGATAATGTCAAAACCGCCGGTATTGCGGAATGCAGCGAGATAGTCCTCATCAATGATACGGTAGGAGTCTTCCAGGATACCGGAAGGGCCACCCTTGAAGCCATACAGTGTGTTCTCAGTATTGGCTGCCTTTAGTGCATCGAAAATTCCACTGATGACATTATGTCCACCAGGAGCCTGCCCGCCGCTGAGGATTACTCCTACGTTTCGCTTCTTGCTGATATCGGTATTCTCTCCGGATAAGAACGAAACTCTTGGTAGTCCGTATGTGTTGGGAAAGAGTGCCTTGATCTGATCTGGATCAGATTGTGCACTGGTAGCTTCTCCCTTCTGGGGGGCTACCTTGGTGATGCTTTCCCTCAAAATTGCGGGTAGCTTGGGTTGATAGGCATAACGTACTTTTTGCAAAGGGGAAATGTCCATGCTGAACTCCTCTCTAATTTGGTCTCTGAATTCCTTAACCATAGAACAAAAAGGCTCCCAGTTTCAAGCATCGTCGCTTGCCCAGGTGCATTTGCTCTGGTATACAGAGAAGGGGAGGAGAGGAATGTATCAGGAATATCCGGTCAATGACCTTTGGCTGTTTCATCAGGGTTTCAGTGAGGAGCTCTTGCTTAGTGAGGTAGATGACTCCTCTTGGGATCAGATCTCGCTTCCCCATACCCCTGTGCAGTTCCCTCCTGGGTACCACCAGGAGCAGTTTCACTGGGGATTATATACCTACCGCAGGGACTTCACTCTCGATATTACTGGTTCCCAGCAGGTGGCGATCAGGTTTGAGGGTATTGCGAACAAGGCCGAATTCTATGTGGATGGAGAGTTGCTTGGCAGCTGCGAGGGAGCTTATCTTCCCTTTACATTGAACTTGGGAGCCCGACCTTCCTTCACCCTTGTCGTGGTGGTCTCTGGGGATGAGGATCCTTCATTCCCGCCCTTCGGCGGGAGCATGGACTACCTCTCTTTCTGTGGTATCTATCGCGAGGCAAGCTTGATGAATTCGAGAAGAGAGCTACTTCACCTTCCTCGGTGTGGAAAGCCAAGAGACCGATTCACTCCTCCTCAAGGGTAGGGCTGAAGCCTCCGATGGCTTGGATGTACTTGTTTCCCTGCAGGAAAGCGGTACTGTTTTAGCGGAAGCTTCAACCACCGTCAAAGATGGTGTTTTTTATCTCATGATGGAGGGATTATCCTTACGTTCCTGGACACTGGAAGACCCATTCCTCTACACCTTGGAAGTCAGGCTAGGACAATATGATACAAGAGTGCTCACTTTTGGGAGTAGAAACGCACGGTTTACCAAGGAAGGTTTTTCTCTTAATGGAAAGGCTATTCCACTGGTAGGGTTGAACCGCCACCAGGATTATCCCTACCTGGGGTATGCAGCCCCGTCTTCCCTGCAGAGGGAGGATGCAGAAGCATTGAAAGAGCTTGGAGTAAATCTGGTCAGGACCAGCCACTATCCGCAGCACCCAGCTTTTCTGGATGCTTGTGACCGGTTGGGCTTGCTTGTCTTTGAGGAAATACCAGGTTGGCAACATATCGGGAAGGAAAAGCACTGGAGGGAGCGATGTGTACAGAATGTGCAGGGCATGATCGAGCGTGATTACAATCATCCTTCCATCATTCTCTGGGGAGTTCGGATCAATGAATCGCCAGATGATGAGCAGATCTACCAGGAAACCAATCGAATTGCAAGAAATATTGACCCCAATCGTGCCACTGCAGGGGTTCGGAATCTGAAGAAGAGCCAATTTCTGGAAGATGTCTACACCTATAATGATTTCTCGTATGCAGGGAAGGGAAGAGCACTGCAGAAGAAGCGCCAGGTTTGTGCAAAAGATGTGCCGTACTTGGTAAGCGAATTCTGCGGCCATATGTATCCTTGCAAGCCGTTCGACGCTCCCTTGGTGAGAGCAGAGCATGCACTGCGTCATGCGAAGGTGCTTGACCAGGGTTTGGCCACTGAAGGCTTGAGTGGGGTAATCGGATGGTGTATGCATGATTACTTCACCCATGCCAATTTCGGGAGTGGGGACCAGATCTGCTACCACGGGGTGATGGACATATTCCGCACTGATAAGGCTGCGGCCCATATCTATCGCAGCCAGAAGGAGATGCCTTACCACCTCTCTGTCCTCTCTTCCATGGATGGAGGAGACTACCCAGGGGCAGCTCTACCCCCAGCGGTGGTTGCAACCAACTGTGAGGAGGTCAGACTGCGTTACAATGACAGCTTGGTGGGTATCTTTCAACCCGATAGAAAGGCTTTTCCTCATCTGCCGCATCCTCCGGTGGTCATAAAGGATTTCATCGGCAACCGGTTGCTCGCTGAACCGTACCTGAAGGAGCGTGAGATTCCATCCCTTGCACGTCTCCTGGGAAAAGTAGGGAGACAGGCTGGTTCGCTCAAGGCTGGGGATGTCCTTAAGATGGGTATATTCCTGAAAAAACATCATCTTAGCTATCAGGATGCAGTGGACCTCTTTACCAGATATGTCGGCAACTGGGGAAGCGAGGGAGGTATCTGGGTTTTTGAAGGATTGGTAGGAGGGGAAGTAGTTGACAGTGAGACATTGACTCAAGGGGGAAAACCCTCTCTCCATTTCATTGTTAACCGTAGGCAGCTCACTGTGGAGGAAGCAACATACGATATGGTTTCAGTTCACGTGGAAGTGAGAAAAGAAGGGGGAAAGCTACCGTTGCCGTATGCTCACATTCCCCTCTCCGTCTCAGTTTCCGGGGTTCTTTCCCTAGCTACTCCTTCGCTGATGAACACCATCGCCGGCAGTGGGGTTATCTATCTACGTACTACCGGGCGTAAGGGAGTTGCAGAATTGACGGTGTCTTCTCCCGTGGGTGACAAAACCCTGCAGTTTACGGTAGGCTAGGCGCATGTTCACCCTCTATGTAGATGCGGACTCATGTCCGCGAAACCTGAGACAGATAATCCTCAAGGCAGTTATCCGACGAAATCTCACTGTCTATTTTGTTGCGGACCGTGTGCTCAAGGATGTTGAGCAAGCGTATCAACAACACACCAATACCTTGCGCAGTGATGCAAAGAAGCAGGGTTTGGATGATCAGATTACGCTCAGGGAAGTAAAGAGCCCCATCAACCAGGTACAGGTGGAGAAAGGCGATGATAGTGCAGATGACTGGATTGTCGACCATGCTGAACCGCCGGCCCTCGCCATCACTCACGATATTCCTCTAGCCGGTCGATTGGTAGAGAAAGGTATTACTGTGCTTGATGATAGGGGGAACACCTATACCGAAGAGAATATGGCAGAGCGACTCTCCATCCGTAATGCTATGACGGAGTTCAGGGAACTCGGGATTTTCAGTGAGCAACACTCCAGGATGAATGGTAAGCAGACCAAGGCTTTCAGTGATTCGTTTGATGCATTGCTGACTAGTATGCTGAAGCAAAATCTTTGAAATTTCCTCTTAGGAGGACATGAACCATGAAACAATCTTGCTCTACCGTAACACGTTTGAACGGGAACGAATGCTTAGTCGGTTAGCCGGTTACCCTCAGCTGAGACTGCATCCGTACCACCTTGAGCCAACCTCGGCAGGAAATGAAAGTAAAAAGTGTATTTGTTACTGCCCCGATCTTCCCTCAGCTGTACAGATGAAGAGGAGACTGCAATCGAAGAGTCTGCTTATCTTTTGTCCGAAGACTATGAAAATGATGTGTTCTTTATTGGAGGACCAAAACACAATGGTGCTTTCCCTAACCTGCAGCGAACTTCTGCTTGAGATGATGCTGGGAAAATTCCTTTCCAGTAAGCATTCGCGTGATGAAGTTGATGAGCATCCTACTGTGCTGACCAAAAGAGAAAACCAGGTGCTTGTGTTGATGGTAAGTGGGCAGGATACCCGTCAGATTGCCTCAGCATTGGGTATCAAGATGTCGACGGTCATTGCCCACAAGAAACATCTGTTCCTCAAGAGTGGGGTACACACCACCAGTCAGTTGATCGTCTGGGCGTTGTTCTCACTGTATCATTAGCATTAAAAAAGGCGGCTTGAAGCCGCCTTGAAATTAGAAGTCTGCCAGTTTGGGAGCCCTTGGATACGGAATTACGTCGCGGATGTTTGCAATCCCTGTTACGTACTGTACCAGGCGTTCAAATCCAAGACCGAAGCCGGCGTGGGGTACTGTACCAAACCTTCTCAGGTCAAGATACCACCAGTAATCATCAGGATTAAGATCAAGCTCTTCCATTCGTTTGGTCAATGTGGCTAGGTCAGACTCACGTTCACTACCTCCGATGATTTCTCCAAGACGGGGAACCAGGACGTCCATGCCCCGTACAGTTTTTTCATCCTCATTTACTTTCATGTAGAAGGCCTTGATCTCCTTGGGGTAGTCGGTGACGATCACCGGTCTCTTACATATCTCTTCGGTAAGAAATTTTTCATGTTCACTTTGCAAGTCACTGCCCCATGAGACTGGGAATTCAAATTTGTCGTTATGTTTGGAAAGTTCCTCGATTGCCTCAGTGTAAGTTAGGTGGGCAAACGGGGTTTCCACGATGGTCTTAAGTGTTTCCTGTACCCCCGATTGTACAAACTTGCTGAAGAAAGCCATATCCTCTGTGCACTCCTCCAGTACTGTTTTGAACAAGTATTTGAGGAACTCCTCAGCTAGCTCCATATTTCCTTCCAGTGTGCAGAAGGCCATCTCAGGTTCAACCATCCAGAACTCAGAGAGATGTCGCTTGGTGTTGGAGTTCTCTGCTCTGAAGGTGGGCCCGAAGGTGTAGATGTTTTTCAATGCCATTGCATAGGTCTCGCCCTCCAGCTGGCCACTTACGGTAAGGTAGGCTTCACGGCCAAAGAAGTCCTTCGAGTAGTCGATCTGTCCTTCTTCGCTGCGGGGGATGTTGTTCAGATCCAAGGTGGTTACCAGGAACTGTTCACCGGCACCCTCACAATCGCTTGCACTGATGATCGGGGTGTTTACATAGGAAAACCCGTGTTCCTGGAAAAACGTGTGTACAGCGTAACTCAGGGTGTTTCTCACACGTGCAACTGCACCAAAGAGGTTGGTCCTTGCTCTTAGGTGAGCAATTTCACGGAGATACTCGATGGTATGGCGTTTTTTCTGGAGAGGATAGGTGTCCACTGGACAGGGTCCTACAACCTGCACCTCGGTGGAGGCCATCTCTACTGCTTGGTTTCCCCCAGCGCTTGCGACGATGGGTCCCTTGCAGAGGACTGAACAACCGGTCGTGATATCGTTGAGAATGGAACTGTCTGAAAGCTGTTCCTTATCAATGACAACCTGCAGTCCCTTCAGACACGAACCATCATTGACCTCAAGGAAGCATACATTCTTACTGTCTCGCTTGGTCCTTACCCAGCCTTCTGCCACAACAATTTCAGCCTGTGGTTCTCTCTTGAGCAATGTAGAAATTCGTTCTTTCATGGGAAAGTCTCTCCTTATCATATTGGGCCATTATGATTTGTTTCCCTATAAAGAGTCAATAATCATGATATTTTTCATGGAATATGCACTGATGGAGTGAATTCCCCTAGGTGTAAGGCATATAAGAAAAAAGGTGTCGTTTTTGTTTATTCTGACAGATTGACAAATAAAGAAAATGTGTATATATAATAGATAATACCGTACACGGAGGATGTTATGTATAAAACTATACCCCAGATATTTGCAGAGGTCGTAAACCAGTATCCCGCTTACACTGTCCAGATGAGCAAGGACAAGAGCGGCGTATTCCAGTCGATCTTTTACTCGGATTTGTATAGCGAGGTGAACAGTCTTACTGCCAGCCTAATGAAACATGGGGTCAGACGCGGAGACTTGGTTGGACTGATCAGTGACAACCGTCGTGAGTGGCTTGCCACTGACCTGGCTATCCTCAGTCTGGGGGCTGCCGATGTTCCCCGTGGACGGGACGCGATGCCGTACGAGGTAAGCTTCATTCTTTCAGTGACAGAAGCTTCGTTCTGTTTCGTGGAGAACGCTGTCCAGTTACGTAAGATTCTTAATATTTCTGTGAACCTACCCAAGTTACAGCATCTGATTGTCATGGATCGTGCGTTTACCCATCTGCAACGCGATGAGGCTGCTGCCACTACCGAGATTGAGATCCTGTGTTATCAGGACCTCGTGGATGAGGGCAGGGCACTGCTCGATAACCAAGCAATTGCACAACAGGTAGAAAGCGAACGTAAGAAAGGTGACAGCGAGGAGATTGCTACGATTATCTTTACCAGTGGTACCACCGGAGACCCAAAGGGAGTCATGCTCACCCACAGTAACTTTGCCTACCAGTTGGAAGCAGTTCCCAAGTTGATAGAGAAGTTTGCCCCTGGCCAACGTTGGCTCAGTGTTCTTCCTGTCTGGCACTCCTTCGAACGCATCCTGCAGTATGTCATTATCGGTAACGCCTCAACGATCGCTTACTCCAAGCCGCTGGGTTCAATCCTGCTTGCTGACTTGGCAGTAGTGAATCCCCATTGGATGGGCTCGGTTCCCCGTATCTGGGAAGCTGTAAAGGGCGGAGTATTTGCCAGCATGAAGAACAAAAGTCCTGTGGCGAAAGGACTGTTCTCCTTCTTTATCAAGGTTGCAAGCATGTACAGCAGGAGCAGGGATCTTGTGCTGGGTGAGGTTGCTACGTTCAAGAAGCGTAGCCGTTTCCTCGATACAACCGTAGGACTGCTTCCGATGGTGTTGCTCTATCCACTCTATAAGGCTGGAGACCATTTGGTATTCTCCAAAGTTAAACAGAAATTGGGCAAGAATTTCATCGCCGGTGTCAGTGGTGGCGGTTCGCTCAGTGCAGGTGTAGATATCTTCTTTGCTTCAATAGGGGTAAAGTTGCTTGATGGATATGGCTTGACCGAGAGTGCTCCTGTTATAGCAGTACGCCCCTTGATTCATGGAATAAAGCGTACGGTAAGCCCTTTGGAAGGAACTGAAGTTCGCATTGTCACTGAACATGGACAGGAAGCCAAACCTGGAGAGAAGGGTGTGGTCATGGTTCGTGGTCCACAGGTGATGAAGGGATACTACAAGCGTCCAGACCTTACACGGCTGGTATTGGATGAGAAAGGTTGGCTCAACACCGGAGACTTGGGCCTCTGGACCAACCGTGGAGAGTTTGCTCTCAGAGGAAGGGCGAAGGATACCATTGTCTTGGCAGGTGGAGAGAATCTTGAGCCAGTACCTATTGAAGCAAAACTCTGTGAAAGTGAGTTCATCGAACAGGCTATTGTTCTGGGACAAGATAAAAAGTATTTAGGTGCCTTGATTGTGCTGAACAAGCAGCAGATTGAGGAGTACCTCAAACAGCATGAAATTCCCTATCTTGCAGATAAGATGTATCAGATGCAGGAGGTCAAAAGCCTTATTGAGCAAACCATCAGCGATATCATCAATAGCAAGCATGGGTTCAAGAACTTTGAGCATATTGCACGCTTTGGTCTCCTCTCGAAGAGTTTTGAGGTGGGAAAGGAGCTGAGTGCAAAACAGGAACTGAAGCGATTTGAGATTAACCGCCTCTATCAACGTGAGATTAATGAACTCTTTGTGAGTTGACACGTTTTGGCAATCTGTCTGGTTTATTGCCTTTTTGCCCTGTCTGCTATACTATGAAGGCATATGAGATGACAGGGGAAGGCATGATTCAGATTATCGGAACGAAAAAGTGTAAAGAAACAGCAAAGGCAATCAGGAGTTGCAAAGAACGTAGCATTGCCTTCCAGTTTGTGGACCTGGGACAACGCACACTCTCCGATGGGGAGTGGCGTTCGCTTTTCAACGCATATAACGCAGAAGAACTGTTGGATGAATCTAGTAGCTACTTTATAAAAGAAGGATATGCCTGGAGAAGCTATGATGCAGCTGAGGAATTGATGGCACATCCCCAGCTGTTGAAAACACCGGTGCTTCGATGCAAGGGAAAAGTGCATCTTGGTTATGATTCTTCAGTACTGAATGCATGGGGAACGCTTTGATGATACGGTATGCCGTTCTGGGCAGCGGGTCCAGTGGAAACAGTTATCTTTTTACCGATGGTACAGACTCTATCTTGATTGATCAGGGTTACAGTGTTGTCGAGCTCAACAGACGTCTCGAACGTTTCTCTGTGCCCCTATCTTCTGTAAAGGCAGTATTTCTTACCCATCTCCATCCAGACCACGCACGTGGCGTTGGCGTGCTTTCCAGAAGACTACCCATACCCGTCTACGCTCATGATGCAATGGTTGCTGAGCAACCGCTATTGATGGAAAAGCTGGGTATTCCCGAAGGGAGACTCCAAACTGTCTGTGCATCAGAGCTTATTGAAGTTGGCCCTTTTTCACTCTTTTGTTTTGAAACAAGCCACGATAGTGGAGGTTCTGTTGGTTGGTATATTACCCATCAGGATACCCATTATATGGTATTGACTGATACGGGCATCACCAATGAACAACAGATGTTGCTGGCTGGTGATGCTACAATTCTTTTTTTAGAAGCAAATTATGATGAACAGATGTTGAGAACCGGTCCTTACCCTGCAATGTTGAAGCGGAGAATAGCCGGGTACCAGGGACATCTGTCCAATGAACAGGCCTTGCGGTTTCTCTGTGAGAGTGGCTTCAAGGGTGAACATGTCTATTTCATCCATCTCTCTGAATGTAACAATGATCCTGCAATTCTAGAAAAGGTGATACAGTCCACAACTGACCTTTCGTTTACCGTGTGCAGGAAAAATCAGTGGTATGGACCAAAAAACGAGGTACAGGTATGAAGAAAAAACAAACAGAAGTATGGTCCTTGAAGAGAATAAAAAAACTCAAGCGTGAAGATGGACTTACCATGAAGTCCGTTAACCAGTATACGATGGACGCAGTGGTTGATTGTACTGCCAGTCGTAATGGAGACGGGATTGCCTTACGTACCTACCGTGAGGAAGGTAGTGAGATCACCTATGCGCAACTGAAGATGATGAAAGATGCCATTTCCATCACCCTTCTGGAAGCTGGTTTCTCACGTGGTGACAAGATCGCTGTGATGGGGGAGAGTTGTCCTACCTGGATGGTTGCATACTTCGGTATTACTTCCATCGGGTGCGTTGCAGTTCCCATCCTACCGGATTTCTCAACCAAGGAGGTTACCCAGATTCTCGAACATGCTGGGGCGAAAGGTGTCGTGATAAACGTCAAGCATTTTGAAAAGGTAAAGGGATATGTCCAGGCTAATGATTCCTA
Source organism: Sphaerochaeta sp. (assembly GCA_018399495.1). Lineage (GTDB taxonomy): Bacteria > Spirochaetota > Spirochaetia > Sphaerochaetales > Sphaerochaetaceae > Sphaerochaeta. The sequence goes on along the minus strand of JAGYOG010000008.1, from coordinate 8,678 downwards.
CTTGGTAAGAATGGAAGACCTATTTCACATCCCTTCAGCCATCGCAAAGGGGCTTGAGGATAAAACACAGTTTGCTGCCGCACCGGGTAAGGATATCAGCCGTCGTAAGATTGATGAGAAAGGCAGGAAGCTTCGTGAGGCATCCCTTGCTCAGGAAGACGATCTTGCCTCCCTGATTTATACCAGTGGTACAACTGGTAGCAGCAAAGGGGTAATGCTTACACACAAGAACCTGGTGTGGAATGCTGATGTCTCTACTGATGTCTATGTTGATCTCAATTATAAGTCCAAGGTGCTCTCGATTTTGCCGGTAAGCCATGTATATGAATTTACCACCGGCCAAATCTTGGAGTTGCTCTGCGGTTGTGAGATTGTATTCCTCGGTAAACCCCCGGTCACTTCGATTTTGCTTCCCGCTCTGAAAGAGATTAAGCCAACGATTGTTATGACTGTTCCCTTGCTTATCGAAAAAGTATATCGCAGTGCTGTCCTTCCTGTTACCAAGGGTAATGAGAAGATCAAGAAGTGGATGCGTTACTCCTTCACCCGTAGGTTGATCAGCAAAGCAATCGGACGGAAGCTGAAGTTGACTTTTGGTGGTCATATGAAATTTTTTGGTATCGGAGGAGCTCCACTTGACCGAGAGGTTGAGCAGTTCTTGGCTGATGCAAAATTCCCGTATGCACAGGGATATGGGCTGACTGAGACGGCTCCTCTGATTGCTGGTGGAAAGCCCAAGAAACATTACGTTGGGGTTATTGGTAAATTGGTCGATCATGTTGAGGTAAAGCTTTCTGATCCTGATCCGGAAACCGGAGTAGGAGAAATCTTAGTAAAGGGTCCCAATGTAATGCAGGGATACTATGACAATCCTGAGTTGAACAAGGCAATTTTCACAGAGGATGGTTATTTCAAGACTGGGGACCTTGGACATCTCGACAAGCATGGAAGGCTTTCCATCAAGGGACGTACCAAGACCATGATTCTTGGCAGTGGAGGGGAGAATATCTACCCAGAGATGATTGAGTCGGTAATAAACAATCAGGATTTTGTCACTGAGTCGTTGGTTATTCCTGAGCAGGGTGGATTGGCTGCCTTGATCAAGATCGATGTTGAGGCTTTTGCCAGCAAGATGGCTTTGAGTGTCACCGAGGCAAAGGAAGAAGCCCTGAAATACGTCGCAAAAATTCGAGAGGATGTAAATAAGGAACTGAGTGCGTTCAGCCGAATCAGCAGTGCTGAGTTGCAGGAGGAACCGTTCCAGAGGACTCCAACCCAAAAGATCAAACGATTTCTGTACTCCAGACACAAGGATGATACGGTAAAGGATTCTGAAAAGGGTTGAGCCTTAACGCGGAGACGTGGTATACCTTCTCAAAGGAATAATCAGCATGGCAAACGTAGATATCAGAATTAAGCAGGTTGAACCACTTGCTACTCCGCAACAGGTCGTCTCCCTGTTGCCGGTTGATGAGAAAACGGCAGAATCCATTCATCGAAGTCGCCAGACGGTCAACGATATCATCCAAGGAAGGGACCAACGATTGCTTGCAATCATCGGTCCCTGTTCTCTGCATGACCCCAAGGCAGCACTCGAATATGCACAGAAGCTCAAGGAGCTTGCAAGCGAGATTGAGGGTGAGATGTATGTGGTGATGCGTACCTACTTTGAAAAGCCAAGGACCGTAGGGGGTTGGAAAGGTTTGATCCTCGATCCAAAGATGGATGGTTCCTATGATATCGGTGGGGGTATCATGGCTGCTCGCTCCCTCTTGCTGGATATAGTAAAGCTGGGGTTGCCGGTAGGGTGTGAGGTGCTTGACCCCATTATTCCCCAGTACATTGATGAGTTGATGAGTTGGTCATCGATTGGGGCAAGGACAACCGAGAGCCAGATTCATCGCAACCTTGCAAGTGGCTTGAGTGTAGCTGTTGGTTTTAAGAATAGTACCAGTGGTGATCTGCACAATGCAATCAATGCCATTAAGAGCGCCCATCAACCAGCCTCATTTATTGGTATGGATGGCTCTGGTGCAAGTGCCATTTTTCGAACAACCGGCAATGATTGTTGCCACTTGATTCTTCGTGGTGGGGATCAGAGTCCCAATTACTATGAGGATGATGTGGAGAATGCAAGGCTGTTTATGCAGAAGGAGGGGGTGAATCCCTCTATTATCATTGATTGCAGCCACGCCAATTCTCGGAAGCACTACGAACGACAAAAACGTGTATTACGTTCACTCATTGACCAGGTATCCTGGGGAGAGAAGGCAATTCGTGGCTTCATGTTGGAAAGCAATCTGGAGCAGGGATGTCAAAAAATTCCCGAAGATTTATCTACCTTGAAATATGGTGTCTCAGTAACCGATGCGTGCATCGGTTGGAAAGAGACTGAACGAATAGTACACCATGCTTGCGATTTGCTTCGCAAGGTTCGCAGTGAAGGCGGTGTCATCCAGCCGCTCTGAAGAATGGAGGTCTTATCATGGTTCCCTCAGTATTGGTAATCTTGGCAGAAGGGTTTGAGGAGGTCGAGGCTATTACACCGATTGATTTGCTTCGACGTAGTGGTGCGAAAGTCACCGTGGCATCCCTTGATACGCTTGCAGTGAGAGGCGCCCACGGCATCGTCGTACATGCAGATACCACCCTAACAGCTTGCAAGAAAAAGACATACGATTGTGTTGTGCTTCCAGGAGGAGGTCAGGGCTCGAAGAATCTTGCTGCATCCTTTGAGGTGGTGGAAAAGGTAATTGAGACTGCCCAGAGAGGGGTAATTGGCGCCATCTGTGCCGCCCCTGCTGTTGTACTGGGTAAGACCGGTTTGCTGGATGGTAAACGGGTAACAGGGTACCCAGGGACCGAGGAAGCCTGTCCAGGATTGGTTCTTGAGAATGAGGCGTTCATCGTTGATGGTTCGTTGGTTACTGGTCAGGGACCTGGGGCTGCCATACCGTTCTCCTTGGCACTTATCGGGGTGCTGTTTGACCAAAATACTCAGAAAGCAATAGCAGGACAACTGCAATACAAGGGGTAAGAAGCGTGGGTGCAATTGGATTTGACAATGAGAAGTATCTAGAGGAACAGCGTCACTACATCCTCGAGCGAGTGAAACAGAGTGATGGGAAACTCTATCTGGAATGTGGGGGCAAGCTCTTGTTCGACTACCATGCATCACGCGTGCTTCCCGGTTTTGACCCGAACGTGAAGATGCGTGTATTCCAGTCACTCAAGGACCAGATTGATGTCATCATCTGTATCCATAGTGGTGACATTGAGCGCCGAAAAATGCGCAGTGATTTCGGCATTACCTATGACACTGATGTGTTCAAGATGATCGATGATTTCTCCAAGTGGGGGCTGAAGGTCTCTCGTGTGGTGATAACCCGGTTTGATGAGGAACCTGGTTCTGTCCACTTCAAGAATATTCTTGAACAACGTGGCATCACGGTCTATACCCACCGGTCAACACACGGGTACCCGAATAATGTCGACCTTATTGTAAGTGACGAAGGATATGGTGCAAATCCCTACATTAAAACCGACCGACCTGTGGTCATTGTAACCGGTCCCGGTCCTGGTTCTGGTAAGCTTGGTACCTGCCTGTCCCAGATGTATCATGACTATAAGGCTGGAAGGCATAGTGGTTACTCAAAATTTGAAACATTCCCCATTTGGAATCTCCCAATCGACCATCCTGTGAATATAGCATACGAGAGTGCTACCGCTGATATCGGGGACAAGAACCTGATCGACCACTTCCACGCAAGTGCCTACAACCAGATTACCGTCAATTATTCCAGGGATCTGGAGGCATATCCCTTGCTTAACAGGATCCTAAGCAAAATTACTGGTAAGGAGTGTCCTTACAAGAGCCCGACTGATATGGGGGTCAATCGATGCGGGTTTGGCATCATCGATGATGAGGTTGTCCGCAGAGCCGGCGAACAGGAGATTATCAGGCGTTACTATCGTGCTGCCTGTGAATATGTTCAGGGCATAGGCACCAAGGATACCGTCGAGCGTAGTCTCTCCATCATGGATGGAGCCAAATTGTCGAGTGAAAACCGTAGTGTTGTCCCTGCAGCAGAACATGCCCTGGAGAAGGGTATTGAACGAAACAAGGGAATAAATGGAATAGTATGTGCTGCGGCAATTGAGTTGCCGGATGGCCGGATTGTCGCTGGGTGCAACTCACCTTTCCTCCATGCTTCTTCTGCCTTGATCCTCAATGCAGTGAAAGTATTGGCTGATATTGATCATGAAATTGATCTTATTTCTCCTGCTATTGTACAGTCTGTTACCGCAATGAAACGTGATGTACTCAATGGTAGGGGTGTGAGCCTGAATCTCGACGAGGTGCTTATCTGCCTGGCAATGAGCTGCGCAATCAGCAAGGATGCCAAGAAAGCAAGTGAAGTTCTTCCCCTCCTCAACGGGTGTGAAGTACACATGACCCATATTCCCAGCAGTGGGGACTCTTCAGGATTGAGAAAGCTGGTGCTTAATGTGACCAGTGACCCTAGATTCCCTACTTCTTCTATGTATAATCCTGCTTAGATATCACCGAAAAGTCCGGCTATGAAGGGCAGAACCCCCAGGACCGCAAGGATGCGAAATGTATGCATCAGGACGATCTTGGGGGTTTCTAGTCCCAACTCGTCACTGATCAAGCCCATCTCCTGGATACCACCTGGAGTGGAGGAGAAGAGGCTGGTTGCCCAGTCCAGGCGACAAACCTTGTGCAGGATTGCAGCAGTAACAAATGCCATGAAAAAAAGCTCATTGGTAAGAATGACTGCTGGGAGCAATAGTACCTTGATCTCAAACAGGGTTTGAACGGTAATTCTACTTCCAATGTAGGATCCTGCGGCTATTTGTACCAACATTTTCATGATTCTTGGGTAGGTTGCTCTATCTCTGGCTAGATTCAAGAGTGCAACCCCTACGATGGAGCCGAGGATTGCCCCTGCAGGAATTGCTGCAGCATTGAAGAGCAGTCCTCCTGCCAAGGCACTGGCAATGGTAGCAAGGAACCAGCTTGTTGAGACAGATTTGGAAGAACCAACACGGGGTTTTTCTTTTGAAGAGGATGCGCTTTCATCAATCTTGAGCATTGCCCTGATCATCGGGGGAAATACGATGATTACGGAGACCAAGCGGAATAGTTGCAATAGTGCAACGTGTTCCATCACAGCCCCGAAATCGGTAGCCACAAGTGCCAGGTCTGATACTCCACCAGGGGCACATGCAAAGAAGCTTGTCATGAAACTCAAACTGGTGAAATGATGCATGATGAAGGCAAAGAGAAGGTTGGTTGATAGTAACACTACCACAAGAATAATGATGGGATAAACCATGGTTCTCAGCGTCTTGATATCGAAGCGAGTGAAGCGGGTCCCAATCACCAGTCCACTGAAAATCTGGACAAAGATGCAAAGATCTTCAGGATATATGGTTGCAGATGACTGAAAACTGTTGAGAATCATCACCGCAACAAGGGCTCCGATCAGGGTGCTTGCAGGTATGCGTAGCCGCCTAAAAGCAGTGCTCCTATTGCCCCGACAACATGCAATATGAGTAATGGAAGTAAATTCATAGGAAATCCTTGATGCATTGTTCCAGAAGAGAGTTGTTGTATACCCTCTATCTGATGATAATGGAAGATATTGTATCATGCATTAGGTGATTGGAGAACTATTTGTATACAAAAACTAGTCCTACTCAAACGCTTGACGTCATGATAGCTGACTGATACCTTCTAGATATGAAATTATCGACAAAAGGTAGGTACTCATTGCAGACGATGGTCTATCTGGCCACCTGCAAGGAGAATTGCAGCATACGCTCAATCAGTGAAGCGACTGGCATCAGCGGTGGTTATCTGGAGCAACTGATGATTCCTCTTAGGCGTGCTAAACTTGTGGTTGCGGAACGAGGGGTGCAAGGGGGATACCGAATTGCACGTAGCGGTATTTCTTGCCACGATGTACTCAATGCCAGTGAAGGTGATTTCCGTCCTGTTCCTTGCAAGGATTGTGAGCACACTGAAGCCTGCAAGACACACCAGATTTGGTCAATGTTGCAGAGTGTTGTAGTGGATTACTCAAAGCAGGTTTTCATTGAAGACTTAGCCTCACACTTGGTAGAACATGAAGTGGGGGGAGGTATATGAAAATTTCGACGCGTGGTCGTTATGGCTTGCGATTGCTTGTAGATTTGGCTGAACACCAGAGTGAAGGTCCTGTTGCACTCTCCCATGTTGCACATCGTCAGGAACTCAGTGAGAAATATCTGCAACAAGTTGCACTTCTGCTTACTCGTGGTGGATTCTTGAACTCCATCAAGGGCGCCGGAGGTGGGTATCAATTGAAAGATAGCCCTGAGAAGATTTTTATTTATGATGTCCTTACTCTACTGGAAGGATATATTTCGTTCGAGGAAACGACACAAGGACAGGAATCTGTCATTGAACGTGTGATTCGGTTGCACTTTTACCAGAAGTTGGACCAAGAAGTACGAAAGGTATTTGAGAAAGTATCCTTGGCAGAAGTAACCAAGGCAGAGTGGTTCACCTATATGATCTGATGGTTCTGACCTTGACAAAGTGCTGTACTTTAAATACTATAAAGACTATAAAATTACTAGGATATAAAGTTATAGCAATGGAGGCTGTCAGATGAGCGGACATATATACCAGAACATTACAGAGAAAATCGGGAATACTCCTTTGGTCAAAATTCATCGTCTCCATGATGGAGATGCGACTGTGCTTGCCAAGTTGGAAAGTTTCAACCCGCTTTCCAGTGTAAAGGACCGTGTAGCCTTGTCCATGATTGAAGGTGCCAAGCAGCGGGGTCTGCTTACCCCCGACTCTGTTATCATTGAACCTACCAGTGGTAATACCGGGGTTGGGCTTGCCTATGTTGCTGCAGTCAAAGGGTATAGACTTATTATCACGATGCCTGAGACCATGAGTGTTGAAAGAAGAAAACTTCTCTCGGCGCTGGGTGCTGAATTGGTACTTACTGAAGGGGATTTGGGTATGAAAGGGGCCATCGCAAAGGCCGAGGAGCTTGCAAAGAAAACTCCCCATTCTTTTATTCCAAGCCAGTTCGAGAATCCTGATAATCCAGCTGTCCATTACCGGACCACCGGTGTGGAAATCTGGGAAGACACTAGCCACCATGTTGATGTATTCATAGCTGGAGTTGGTACCGGTGGAACAATCAGCGGGGTGGGAAAGTACCTCAAGGAACAGAACCCCAAGGTGAAAATAGTTGCAGTGGAGCCCTTCACCAGCCCGGTCTTGAGTGAAGGCTATGGGGGGCCCCATAAGATCCAAGGCATCGGTGCAGGTTTCATTCCCAAGATCCTGGATCGCTCCATCATTGATGAAATTGTGACGGTGGAAGATGCAACGGCAGGAAAGACTGCACGTTCTCTTGCCAAGCAAGAGGGTTTACTGGTTGGTATTTCCAGCGGTGCGGCAATGCATGTAGCTCTACAGTATGCAGCAGACCCCGCTTGGAAGGGTAAAACCATTGTGGTAATTCTTCCAGATTCTGGCGAGCGGTATTTATCCACCTGGTTGTTTGAAGAAGACTAGGAAAACCTATGGATTGTGGTATACTTACGTATGAGAGCGTTGTTCCGGTATCCACAGATTGAGGCAGCAAGAACAGCAGCATCATACAAGTTGCTCAGTGATGATGCGCTATATGCCATGGGCGTTGCACACGTCGAAGAAACCCTCCGAGAAATGGGGTATATGATTGTATTTCGCAGTGGTAGCAGGGACAGATACCCACAGCTTAAGGCTCAGAAGCAAAATGGTAGGCTTTGGTGGGTTGTTGTCGGAGTGGGGATGTACCCCAATCGTCCTTACCTTGGCGAGGAAGTAACCAAACAAGTGCTCAAGCATGCTCCTCAGGAACAGGCAGAGGTCTATTTTGCTCCAGTCATGTTTATCAACACTCGCTCCCAGAATCTGTCACTACCGAGTCAGAACGGATCATTTGCAGCATTGTTCAATGGTTTGATTCTTTTGTCTAAACGTTCTCATCGGTGAGATAGCTGGGTATATACCTTCCTTGACTGTCTTTTCCCAATCCCCAGGTAAGTGTGAATGGTACATCCAGTAACATTGAAAAAAGATGAGAGAGAAAAAATTCTTCACTGCAGGCAACCTGGTGGCAGGCATATCGCTTTTCAAAAGGTTCTGTCTGCTGAAGAGATTGCCGAATATGCTTGAGAAGATGAAAGAGATCCTTCTCTGATGATTCATCAATCAATGTTTTCACCAAGGGATCCTCGAGATAAGAAAGAGCTCTCTTTGTTAGCTCTTCCTCGGTTTTACCCAATGCCAGGATTGTGGTAAGACTTGTTTGGTAATCAATTGCAACCAAGGCCTGGCAAATTCCTTTCTTTCCATATTCTGCTGCATTATCAAGCACTTGACACTGTTCAAAAAAATTCAGTGCATTATAGATAGCAGATATCTCCGGATAGGATTGCAGGTGTAGGTCAGCAAAGCTGAATGGGTAGTGAAGGGAAAATGAGTCATCTTCGAGTGAAGATAGGACATTTGCAACCGTCTTTATCTGTCCCAAGTCAAGATATGAGAGGATATTTTCCTTCTCATGGACCATGAATCGATACCGAGCGCTTAAAATTTT
>JAGYOG010000079.1 GCA_018399495.1 Sphaerochaeta sp. | reverse complement strand
AGATGCTGCTGTCCGCATAATAGCTTGTTTTTAAAGCTTCAAGCATGTCTTTCTGAAGCTTTCTCGGATTGTTGATTTTCATAGTATCCTCCTAAAATTTGTTCTTATAGGATACTTGAAGGCCAAATATTATGCGAACTTTTTATTGGATAACTATATTATCATAAACAACTTGTTCCTAAAGGTTTGGAATGATGGAAGGTTGGCATAACTGAAATCGTAAGGTCTTGGTTTCACCTTTCCATCATGGGGAAGTCCCGCAGCAATCCAAATCTTAGCAAATGTGGCAGGAATCGCTGTTGAAGAACATAGATCACCACAACCACCGGGGAAGAAAAATTGACGGTTTGGTTTTACCAAGCTTATATTCCGTTCAAATCCTGTAAGGTAATCTACAAGCTCGTCGGATAGATAGAGACGGCGATCACGGTATCCCTTAGCATGCATTATGTCGATATATCTCTCTTCGAGATGCACGTCTGAGCACTTCAACATCCTTGCTTCAATCGTTCTCAGACCACAGCAGTACATGAGCATGTAGAATGCAGGATACACATATCGCATGCCTGGCTTTAGCACCGAATACTTTACAAAGGATATACACTCCTTAAAGAAGGCCACAATCTCTGAATTCACCATGAGATACGTTTCAGCATAATACCTTCTGGTCACAAAGTTGTCGTCAACGACATAGGCATCCTTGAACCCTATGTTTCGCAGATAGCGACCGAACTCTCTTACCGGAGGAATCCAACTCCTGTTTTGGGATTCGGTTTCTCCTGCCATCTTCATGAGCCATCCGGTCACTACATCCTTTGTCAGTATTGGGAGATTCCCGTTCTCAAGATTGAACCGGTCAAGACGCCAAAGATAGTGTTCGCAGGTTGTGTACTTTCTCCCCATGGAGTGTTTGAAAGCAATAAAATCTGCAAGATGCGGTGAAAGATTACTTCTAAACTCTACCATGCGAGGCCTCCTTCCGACAGAATTGCCAGAGGGAGGACACAGGATTTAAGTCTTTCCTCATCGGTTGTTATGTAGATATCCGTTGAATCTGGGGTTGAATGGCCTAGTATTGCAGCAATTGTCTCAATGGGAACCTCATTCCTTACCATAGTTGAGGCAACATTGTGACGAAGCATGTGCATTCCAAAGATACGATTCTTCTTTTCTATTCCTGCTTTCTCGAAGCATCTTTTCACTATGTAGTAGCAAGATGAATGATCCTGTAGCGGCAGATGAGGGATCGTTTCCGACAAGAACAGATATTCCGACCTAACATCTGGCCTTTCGATTGTGATGTATTCTACAATGGCATTGCCTACCGATGAAATTAGGGGTAGGTATACATAGTTCCCGGTTTTACTTTGCCTGAAAGATATGGTCTCATCTGTCCAATTGATGTCGGATAGCTTCAGATTGATGACGTCTATAGCCCTCATCCCCGAAGTAAGACCAAGCATGATTATTGCTCTATCTCTTTTCGGAAAATCTTCGCTTTCAATGATGGTTTGTAGGTTTTTCTGCTCTCGTTCGGTGAGCATTGGTATAATCCGTATTCTTCTGGGTGCATGTATTCCGGCAATGGCATCAACTAGGTCATCTCTATCAAGATACCTGAATATGCATCTCAACTCACAGAGGACGGCCCGCTTACGTGCCTCCTTTGTCTGCATAAAATACTTCATGATGAAATCTGGTTTCAGTGATTCGAGGTTCCCAACCCCTGTTTCATCCATAAATTGGACAAGACGATACATTCCATATTCATAGTAGTGGATGGTGTTCTCATTTTCGTATTCTGATCTCAGGAAGCTTTGGAACTTCTCGTATTCAGCGATAAAGCTGATGTTTGAAGGTTTGAGTCGGCCTCTTTTCATATCGCCGAATATGAAGAAGCCATTCTCCACATAAGAATCAAGAAACCGTATGAAGCGCATTTGTGAGAAGTGTCGTTGAGGGCTATACTTTCCGGTCTTAGGGCTGATTAAGGCATTTGCATATTCACGTCCTATTTCCGGTGAGTATTCCTCTGTTCCACTTTCATCGCAGAAGGTTTTAAACCTCCTTAGCACTCCTTTGTAGTTGAATACTGTTGATTCATTGTAGTTGGCGTTCTCCAATGCTTTGATTAGCAGGTTGCCGATTTTTTCAATTTTCACTTGAAGCACCTCCTTGGTACTACTTCAAGTGTAGAAATACTATGCTGAAAATATCTATACAATTCTATAAATTATAAGCAGTTCTAATGTCTTTCGGCATAGTATTTTCTTCAGTATAGTCCGAA
>JAGYOG010000078.1 GCA_018399495.1 Sphaerochaeta sp. | reverse complement strand
AGAGGCAGACTCTCATTAAGATACGAGCAGGACATCTCGAGGGAACTTCTGTCCATGAACTCAATACTGGTAGGGATGATCCCTTGCTTCATGATCAGGGGGACAACGGAGATAGCATCCTGGGCAGTCTTGAAAGGAACCAAGAGGTTCGAGGCAAATTTGGGAACACCAAGGAGACGGATGGTTGCCTTGGTGATAATGCCAAGGGTACCCTCTGAGCCGATGTACAGCTGCTTGAGATCATACCCACTGACATCCTTGGTCACCTTCCCTCCCAGTTGGACGACTTCCCCCTTGGGAGTGACGACCTCCATACCAAGTATATAGCGCCCGGTAACCCCGTATTTCACCGCTTTTCCACCGCCTGCATTCTCTGCAATATTGCCCCCAAGAAAGCATGTCTCCAGGCTCATTGGATAGCCGGCGAAGAAGAGGCCTGACTGTTTGAGTTGCTCGTTCAGCTCATTGGTTACAATGCCTGCCTCAGCGGTCACGGTAAGGTTTGCCTCATCAATCTCTAGCACCTTATTCATCTTCTCAACGGAAAGCACGATCCCCCCATGGATTGGAATCGCACCACCAGAGAGACCAGAGCCAGCACCCCGTGGGGTTACCGGTATGTTGTACCGGTCAGCCAACTTCATGACCTCACTAATCTGCTCGGTGGAGACGGGGGTAAGTACTACCTCCGGCATATGGCTGAATTGCTCCTTGCTGGTCTCGTCATGACTGTAGTTCTCAATTCGCTCAATGTCGGTACATAGGTTACTCTCCCCTACGATTGCCTTCAGCTCCTCAAGAATGGATGGGGTAATTGCTGTATAGCTGGTATTCATGCCTTCCTCCTCTGCTCAAGGCGCTTCTCAATCTCAGGAAGTACCTGAAACAGGTCACCGATAATGGCGAAATCAGCAAGACCAAGGATATTGGCTTGCTCATCACTGTTGATTGCCACAATACACTTGGCTGTCTTGATACCTGCCAGATGCTGGATAGCACCAGAGATACCGGCAGCGAGATAGAGACGGGGAGAGATGGTCTTCCCTGAAAGTCCAACCTGATGAGGATAGGAAGCCCATCCCCGGTCCACTGCATCCCGGCTCGCACCAACCTCCGCCCCAAACGCTTTAGCCAGACGCTCGATCAGGACAAAGTTATCCCGTTTCTTAAGGCCCTTTCCTCCTGAAATAACGATGTCTGCTTCTTCGATAGACCCACCCTGGCCTTCCAGGCCTCTTAGTCCCAATACCTCAACAGAGGGCTTTTCTCGCTTGGGAGATACAGCTACCTCTTCCACCACGAAAGGACGGTCATCTATCGCTTCAAGCGGCTTGGTAGAGCGTGGTCTAACGGTGGCCATCTGCGGCCTGTGATTCGGAGTCTTGATGGTTGCCATGATATTGCCACCTATAGCTGGACGGGTCTGCAGGAGGTTCCCTGTTCCCTCTTCTATAGCGAGCTCAGTACAGTCAGCTGTCAGCCCCGCGTGAGCCTTGACCGCCACATAGGGCATCAGGGTTCTTCCAGAGGTGGTTGCTGCTGCAATGATGATCTGTGGCTCCTTCTCAGCAATAAGGCAGAGAAGTTGCTCAGCATATCGTTCACAAACAAACGAGGAGAGCGAAGGATCATCTGCAAGGTAGATGATATCGGCTCCCTGAGCGGAGAGACGCCTCAGGTCATCTGCGTTGATCTTGCTACCGATGACTACTGTTCCCAGTCTTACCTTGAGTGTGTCAGCAAGTGACCTCCCACGTGCCAACAGCTCATATGAGACATCCTTTACCCTACCCTGATGGCACTCACTTATTGTCCAAACTTCATGCATGGCGTCCTCCTAACAAATCGCGTTCCTCAAGGAAGGTGAACAATTTCTCGACTGCCACAGCAAGTGATTCATCATCTTCCACCTTCACCATTCTGCATTGCCTACTGACTTTGGGAGTCTCTATCTTCACCACCCGGGTTGGAGAACCCCTCAGCCCCATGAAAGCTGGATCTGCATCCAGGTCGGCAGCACTCCAGGTGATGATATCTGTGGCCATGGCACGTTTCTTTCCTTTGAGGGTGGGAAGACGAGGCTCAGCAATTTCCTTAACCACAGTAAGGAGGGCAGGAAGAGGAGACCTAACTCGCTGGTATCCCTCCTCGATCAAACGCTCTGCTATCAAGGAGTCATTGGAGATATGTTCAATTGATGCAACATAGGAGAGAACCGGAATATCCAACCATGAAGCCACTGCCGGTCCAACCTGGGCAGTATCACCATCGGTTGCCCGCTCCCCGGTAATGACCAGATCGGGAATACCGATTTTCTGTATAGCTCTTGCCAGTACATAGGAGGTTGCCCAGGTATCGGAGCCTGCAAAGGCTCGGTCATTAAGGTGATAGACATCATCTGCTCCCATGGCGAT
>JAGYOG010000077.1 GCA_018399495.1 Sphaerochaeta sp. | reverse complement strand
TCAAATACATCGGTTCCGCCTTAATTGAGTAATACTTTCTAACTCAAATTATAGCAGATGCCCTAGGTATTTTCAACCTGAATTTCCCTTTTTTTGTACATAGGATACCCGTGGTCATCCAACCGCTGGCAACCCATGCTTGAGCCGTCTTTTGCGTAGCTCCCTTTCCACCAGCTTTGGGATGTCGTCCCTCAGGTCCTTTTCCTTCATTACTCCGAAAATGTAGAAGAGCTTCTGCACCTCCAGGGTCAGCTCACACCACTCTCCCTTATCAAAAGTCTTGCCCTCGGGCTTCCTCCACTTTGCAGAGAAAATCTCATCCCTCAGGTTGTTGAAAGAGTACTTGTCAAAGAGAAGATATTCGTCCATTCTCCTACGGATCCACATCTCCAGGATGGTGGTGATGTAGACTAGGAATATCTTGCCTTCAAGATGTTCCTCAAGGCTATGCCTTGGTCTTCTCATCTTGGTCTTGTAGCACTCGTAGTCCTTCTCAACATAGTCCCTGTTCCTGACTAGGCCAAGGACCTTTTCACAGCTGAGACCCACAGGACCAAGGAAGCCGAAGAAACCACACTCCTTCATCTTGTCCCTTTGTGCGTCCTTGTTGTTGGCGACGCCCACAAACTTACCCTCAGTATCATACTCAAGCTCAAAGTACTTGCCGTAGGAGTTGCCTTTCTTATGGAGGCTCCTGTCTGACTCAAGTGCCGCCTTCATTCTTGCAAACTTGCGGGCTTGCCTCTGCTGGTCCTCTGCCTGTTTCTGCGAATCATGGAAAAGGTAGAGGGCAAGCTCATGGCTGTTGGGACCCCATCCCCTTCTGGGGGCTGCAAAGCTGATGGTCTTTGTCCATGCATGCATACGGATTGAAGGGTAGAAGTTTTCAGTATCAAGAATTACGTCATAGGCTTCTCTGATCGCTTGCTTGTAAAAGGGGGCTGTCAGGGGCATGCCCATGATGAACTGGAAGCCGCTTTTCAACAACATCACTATAACAGCCAGACTGTAGAATCCCCTGTCCATGAGCAGTATCGTACCCTTGCGGAACTCAGCATCCTTGAGCTCCTTGAGGGTGACCCCAAGGACATTCTTGTCCGAGCAGTTGCCATGGAGGGAGCGGAAGTACAGGGGAATGCCGGTGACGGCATCACAGATCATCAGCAGGTTCACCTGGGCCATGAGATCGTTTTCCTTGTTCTTGCCAAATTTCGCCGCTTCCAGCATTGCCGAGAATGTAGAAATCGAAGTCGTATCCAGGGCCATGACAACCATGTCCTCTAAAGGGTTCTTCTCCTTCCTTCTCAGGGCGGTCCTTCGCTCGAAATCGCCAAAGAACCGTTCCCTCGACTCGGGATACACAACCTCCAGGGCTTTGTTTATGCTGTATTCTGTCGGAGAATCCACCATGCTATGCCAGCAGACATCATGGAAGTGCTTGGGACTGTACAGGGCCCTGTCAGGGTAGGACATCATTGCTTCCACAATGGTCAGCTGTTGTTGCCAGTCATTTGGGAAAACCTTCTTCAAGGACTGCCATACACCACTCTCCTTTGCTGCTGTCTCGAGCAAGGATGTGAAGCCGAACATCTTGTAATCATAGGTATCGACATCCCCACTAGAGTACAGGGAAAGGTATGGCTCATTGACCAATCCGGTCTTCAATTGCTCTTCGGCAGAGAAGGAAAGGAATGCCTTGTTGGGCTCGAACTCACCCTTGCTGTCGATCTTCCCTATGCACTTTTTCTTCACTTCAGGGTAATCCTGGCTCGGGACGTAGACAGAATGCCCCCAATAGAGGTATGTAACGTTTGTTTTTTTGTTAACATGGCGAATAAGGTTGTTTTTTCTCATAGTGTATGTACATATTGTACATACATAAGCAAGAGTTAGTCAACCCTCTAAAAGGGATATTAATTCCTTTTTTGGAATTATCTTATGATTGTATTGGGTGTGTTAGAAAGTTTCTATGTACAAAAAAAGGGAAATTCAGATTTCAACAGAAAACGCTATCTTTTTACAATTATTGTATAGATTTATGGTATGTAAAAGTGGGGGTGAAGACATTTTCTTGGACTTTTGAAGGAGAAGAGAATGTATTCATACGAAGAGAGGAAGAAAGCCTGCCACTGAATTATGCAATCCCTGCCAGTAAGAACTACTGACAGGGAAATTGGAAAGTATCAAGGTTTAGCTGAATGTCTGGAACGCAGGTCTTGTCCTTCAAGTCTCATTATGTAGGAAGACGCCGTGACCCTTCCCAGGATTGCTTGACCCAAGGCAACATTACCGATGACCTTCGGCCATTTCTCAACCGGTAATTGGATGCAGATGATGGTTGACGTAGAGTCATAACGATTCTCCATCAGTTCCAGCAAGATTGAGGTCCATTGTTTCTCTGGTTGCTGACACAGCCATTCATCTATCACCAAGAGGGGGACCCGCTAATAATATCGCAGTTTTTTCTCATACTTTGGTGAATCATGTGAATAGAGATGCCCCAGCTCACGCATCAATGCTGGGTAGGAAACCACCTTGGTCCGGTATCCATGCAGACAAGCACGGTGGGCCAATGCTTTTGATATGAACGACTTCCCATTATGGAATATCTTTCATAATGGGATGACCTATGCCTCGAAGGCCTTT
>JAGYOG010000076.1 GCA_018399495.1 Sphaerochaeta sp. | reverse complement strand
GCGGCAATGAGCGCAGGGATCCTGAATAGAATCCAGGAGATCTCCCTCTTCCTCAACCCGCTTTCAAACTCCTATGAACGACTTGGGTCTTTCGAGGCTCCCAAATATGTGGGATGGGGACGGGCAAACCGTTCTCTTCTCATCCGCATTCCCTACACCAGTGGGGAGTACCGTCGGATCGAGGTGCGTTCAGCTGACCCAGCCTGCAACCCATATCTTGCCATCACCTTACTCCTTGGAGCTGCCTTGGAAGGAATCCGTGGCAATCTTCTTCTTGAGCAGGAGTATCAGGGATCAGCCTACCAAAAACAGATAGGTCGTATGCTCCCCTCCTCTTTGGAAGAAGCTATGGAGCTGGCGAAGCATAGCACCTTTGTACGATCCATAATTCCCGAGCGTCTGCTCACCTGTTTTCTTGAGGCAAAAGGAGCAGAGTGGAGGTCCTATGAGACGGCTGTCGACCCGTTTGAAGCGAGTCGGAAAACCTATTTCCTGACGACGTAGGAGGGGGGTCCATGCTTCGAGCGCTGGTTGTATCATCAACACAGAAAGGATGTGACTCATTGTGTTCGCTCATGCGAGAGCATGACCGATCCATTGAGATCCTTCACTGTCTGAGCGCAGGAGAGGCTCGGCGGCTAGTACTTGACCAGGAACTCGACTTGGTGGTCATCAACGCTCCTCTGTCGGATGAATCAGGAGAGGAGCTTGCCGTTATGGTGGTACAACAAAGCCTGGCCGGATCCATTCTTGTAGTACGGAACCAGTATTTTGAACAGTCCGAGGCACTCTTCTCTGAGCAAGGAGTGCTTGTGGTCAGCAAGCCGGTGATACGCCAAATGTTTTTCCAAGCTCTCAGTCTGGCACGCTCGATGCGTCGCCGGCTGACGGCAATGCATACAGAGAATGAGAAACTCCACAAGAAAATTGAAGAGATCAAGATCATCGACAAGGCAAAATGGGTCTTGATCAAAAACCTTGGTATGGATGAGCAGCAAGCACACCGCTACATGGAGAAACAGGCGATGGACCTGCGTAAAAGTCGGTATGCCGTCGCACTCTCCCTACTGAAGACCTACCAAATGTGAAACAAGAGACAAGGAGAATGATACATATGGCCAAACACATTTTTGTGACGGGCGGGGTTGTTTCGGGCCTCGGGAAAGGTATTACCGCAGCATCACTGGGGAGACTTTTGAAAGCAAGAGGACTGAAGATTGCAGCCCAGAAGCTCGACCCCTACATGAACGTAGACCCTGGAACCATGAGTCCATACCAACATGGGGAGGTCTTCGTGACTGAGGACGGTTCAGAGACTGACCTCGACCTCGGACACTATGAGCGATTCATTGACGAGGATCTGAACAAGTACAGCAATCTCACCAGCGGAAGGGTCTATTGGAATGTCCTGTCCAAAGAGCGTAGTGGGGCCTACCTGGGGTCAACGGTCCAGATTATCCCCCATGTAACCACAGAGATAAAAGAGGCAATCTACGCATTGGACCGAAAGACCGAAGCCGAGGTAATCATTACCGAGATCGGTGGAACCACTGGTGATATTGAGAGCCAACCCTTTCTGGAGGCTATCAGACAGATTGGTCACGAGGTAGGACAAGACAACTGTATTTTCATCCATGTAACGCTGGTTCCCTACCTGAAGAGCAGCGAAGAACACAAGAGCAAACCTACCCAGCACTCGGTAAAAGAGTTGATGGCAAGCGGTATCTTCCCTGATATCATCGTAACCCGTAGTGATGAGCCGCTGGAGGAGAGCATCAAGGACAAGATTGCCCTCTTCTGCAATGTAAAGCGCGACTGTGTCATCGAGAACAAGACGGTACCCGTGCTCTATGAGGCTCCGATGATGCTGAGAGCCGAGAAGCTCGATGAGATTGTCTGTAGGGAGCTGAAGCTGCAGACAAGGGACCCCGACCTTACTGATTGGCATGCAATGCTCACTCGTATTGAAGGTGCAAAAAAACAGGTTCGTATTGCCTTGGTAGGAAAATATATCCAGCTTCATGATGCCTATCTCAGTGTCATGGAGGCCCTCAAGCATGGTGGTTGGGAACATGGATCCGAGGTCCAGATCGACTGGGTGGACAGTGAAGAGGTGACCAAGGATACGGTAGAAGCACTCCTCTGTGAGGCGGATGGGATTCTGGTCCCCGGAGGGTTTGGAGACCGAGGCATTGAAGGGAAAATCCTCTCGGCCCAGTATGCCAGGGAACGACAGATCCCCTACCTTGGAATCTGCCTTGGGATGCAGATCGCCGTTATAGAATTTGCTCGACACGTAGTAGGATTCCCCGACGCACACTCCTCTGAATTTGCACCTGATTCCCAG
Organism: Sphaerochaeta sp.; assembly: GCA_018399495.1. Lineage (GTDB taxonomy): Bacteria > Spirochaetota > Spirochaetia > Sphaerochaetales > Sphaerochaetaceae > Sphaerochaeta. The sequence continues at coordinate 603 of JAGYOG010000076.1, read as the reverse complement.
CATCCTGTCATCGCCCTGATGCCTGACCAGAGGGGCAACATCCCCAAGGGAGGTACCATGCGCCTCGGTACCTACCCCTGCATGGTGAGGCCAAAGACGCTTATGAGCAAGGTGTATGAGCAATCTGAGAGTATCGGAGAACGGCACCGGCACCGCTATGAGTTCAACAATGAATTTAGGGAAATCCTTCAGGAAAAAGGCCTTGTCATCAGTGGCACCAGTCCTGACGAAACCTTGGTTGAGGCTGTGGAGCTCTCATCCCATCCGTTCTTTATCGGGGTTCAATACCACCCCGAATTCAAGAGCAGACCGAACCGTCCACACCCGCTTTTCAGTGGCCTCATCGCCGCAGCCCTAGCGCATAAGAGTTGACAGTTTGCCCGCTCTGCGATAGTTTTGTGTATGCGTTCAGGGGCCATAGCTCATCTGGTAGAGCGACTGGTTCGCAATCAGTAGGTAGAGGGTTCGAGTCCCTTTGGCTCCAGCATAGAAACCCGTCTCGAAAGAGGCGGGTTTGTTGTATTGTTTGCTGACTGCTAACTTGATTCAAAATTTTCGACATAAACAACGTGAATTTTTAATTATTTCTACTAAGAACTCTTT
>JAGYOG010000075.1 GCA_018399495.1 Sphaerochaeta sp. | reverse complement strand
TGACATGGCTTCACAGTCGCACTTTCCCCTATGAGAGTTCCCTCACTGAGGAGGACTCCTATGTATCAACGCTGCTCTGTTGCATTGAACAGATCCGGTGTGGAGTTACAAGTTTCGCAGAGCCCGGAGGACAATTCGTGCGGTCGATGGCGAAAGGTGTCGCCCAGGCAGGGCTGAGGGCCAAGCTGGCGAAATCATGCATGGATTGTGGCGAGGGACTTCCTGCAATATGGCAACGCAGCACGCAAGAGGAACTTGATACTCAAATAGCAGACTTGGAAGCCTTACACAACAGTGCTGATGGAAGGGTTCAGGTCTGGTTTGGCCTGAGAACTCTATTCAACAACTCTGATTCCCTGATTCTAAAAACAAAGGAGCTTGCAGACTCCTATGGGGTCGGAGTACACATGCATGTTGCTGAGGTAAAGGAAGAAGTGGACTACTGCAAGGAAAAATTCGGCGTCGGGACTGTCCAACACCTAGAAGATCTCGGGGTATTGGACAAGAACTTCCTTGCGGTCCACACCGTCTGGCTGACCAATGAGGAGGTCGACCTTTTCGCTAAAAGGAACGTCAAGGTCTCCCACAACCCAGCGGCGGCCATGAGGGTACTCGGTTTCGCAAAGGTTCCACAGATGCTTGATAAAGGGATTTGCGTCGCTCTCGGGACGGATGGAGCCCCATCGAACAACAGGATGGACTTGGTTGATGAGATGTGGCTCACATCCCTCATCCACAAGGGGTGGAGGCTAGATCCCACGGTCATGAAAGCGCAAGACATCCTGAGGATGGTTACTACCAACGGAGCAAAAGCATTGATGGATGAACATGAAATTGGGTCACTGGAACCAGGAAAGAAAGCTGATTTGATCATCATCAACCCAGCAAGCGCAGGGATGTATCCATTGCACGACAGTATAGCCAATCTGGTATCATCCATGCACTCCTCCAACGTTGAAAGTACCATGTGTAATGGACAGTGGCTTATGAAGGATCGCGTTCTCCTGACTCTTGATGAGCAGGCGATTCTCAATGAAGCACAGGAACGTGCAGATGCCATTCGTGAACGAGCTGGAATCCGATTACCAAATCGATTTCCTGTCACCATATGTAATCCACAGGAGGGTTTAAGATGAAACGAAGTGAACTAAAACGTGTGTATGAGGGTAAGAGGAAAGCCGACTTGATAATTCAGGGAGGAACGCTCGTAAATGTCTTGTCAAAGGAGATGTACCAAGCAGATGTCGCCATTGTAGAGGACCGAATCATCTCCACAGGGGATGTATCGGTTTACAAAGGATCGGAGACAGAAATATTTGATGCCACAGGGAAATACATTGCCCCTGGCTTTATTGATGGCCATATCCACCCAGAGAGCTCAAACCTCTCCATGCGTGGATTTGCAAAAATTCTGCTACAGCATGGAACAACCTCAATTATGACCGATCTCCATGAAATCGGGGTTGTAAGTGGCCTGGAGGGAATTGAGGCAACACTCGAGGAAGCAAAGCAGACTGACCTCTCACTCTACTTCGTCGTTCCCTCCCATGTCCCCTTCTCCCCGGACATGGAAACCAGTGGAGGACAGTTTGATGCCTCCATTATCGGCAAAGCCCTCCAGCGTGAAGATGCAGTTGGATTATCGGAAATTGTCGCGCCCTATGTGGTCATGGGATACCCTGACCTCTTGGAAGCGATGGAAATGACGCAGAGAGCCGGAAAGAGCCTCCAGGGGCATCTTCCAGAAACAACAGGGCAAGCACTGGACACCTGTCTGGGACTAGGCGTATCCACTGACCACGAGAGTTTGAGCACAGAAGAGGCGTTGGAAAAGATCAGGAAAGGCTGTCATGTCATGATGAGGGAAGGTTCTGCAGCAAGGAACCTCCCGGATCTCAGCAAACTCATCACTGAGCACCATGTCGACTCCACACTCTGCTCAATCGTTACTGATGATCTCCATACCATAGATGTGGTCGACCGTGGACATCTCGATGATTCACTGAGAACCGCAGTATCCCTTGGCATAGATTTCCTCACTGCCGTCCAGATGGTCACAATCAATGCAGCGCGTTGCTTCCATCTCGATTGGGAGGTAGGTTCCATCGCCCCAGGGAAACTTGCTGACATCACCATGCTGGACAGTACAGAGAGCCCAAAGGTCACTGATGTGATTTCCAAGGGCAAGGTAGTCGTCAAGGATGCTGCAGTATGTGTTGACTATCCTGTATTGGAGCATGATCAAATCTTACAGCACACAATTACAATCCCCAATGGGAAAATCAAGCCCTCGGATCTTGGCATCGCTGTTGACCCAAAAGCAAAACGTGCAAAAGTCTTGGGAATGCGGACACTCGATTGGATTCCAATAACCATCGCCCAGGAAGGGGAGCTTCCTGTACATGATGGATTCATCCAAGCAGACACTGACCAGGATCTCCTGCTCATTGCCCAGGTGGAACGGTACGGGAAAAATGGGAATATCGGAAAAGCCTTCATGGCAGGTTTTAATCTGAAACAAGGCGCAATGGCTTCTTCGGTCGCACATGACAACCATAACATCATCGTCCTTGGTACCAACCTCGAGGATATGGCTTTGGCTGTAAACAGGGTAGCTGAACTTGAGGGAGGACAAGTCATGGTTGTAGACGGTAAGGTGGTTGAGGAGATAGCCTATCCTATCTGTGGCCTACTCTCTGATATGGATGCAGAGGAACTAGCAGAGCGCAAGAAAGCCTTAATCAAGGCATCACAGGATGCCGGGTCCAAAATTGGATTCCCCTTCCTCTTCCTATCCTTCATAGGACTTGCAGCAATTCCAGAGTATGCGATCACTGATAAGGGATTTATAGATGTTCTGAAACAGAAGATTATTGATCCTGTAGTCTCATTGCAGTATTAAAAATAATTCAATCGGCTGTCCTCATTATTCAGGGGACAGCCATTCTAAACAATTTTCAAAACCATGTACCCATTTTCTCAGACAGGCAACCTTCATCATTTATCTTGGTCTTCGCTCTTGTACCGAGGGCAATACCGGGAATTCTACATGGGG
>JAGYOG010000074.1 GCA_018399495.1 Sphaerochaeta sp. | reverse complement strand
TTCAGGAACAGTAACGGACTGGAAGTGGACCTCTTGGTCGGGCAACAGAGAAAGCTCATTCCTTACGAGATTAAGAGCGGCAGGACTATGGATAGCAAGCACACGCTGAACCTGAAGAAGTTCATTTCCAAGTATCCTAATGATATCGCGGAAAACGGCGGTGTCATATATAGTGGGGAGTCAGTCGAGAGGTTCAAGGGGTATGCATATCGCAATTTCCATGACTGTGCTCCGTTATTCGAGGATAACGACCCCTCTTTTACTGTATCCTTCTAGTGTGAGTTCAACGGTGCACCCTCTATTCAGGTGTTGATGATTGCATTATGCGACAATATGATTCGGGGCAGGGAATTGGATATTCCAAGGAGAAAAGGCTTGGTAGTACCTACAGAAAATCAAGAGGCTGGGTATACAATGAATAAAAGACGTGTTTCAGTCAAAGATGTTTTCTCAGTCAAGAAATCTTATGCACTGAAAATTATGCTTATCATCTACCTGTTGTCGTTTCTAGGTGCTACGTATAATCATGCAATGGACTTGATCAAGTACGGGCTCTTCCCTTATCAAAGACTGAACAGCAATGTGCCAGTCTGGTTGAACATTTATTGGACACTGCTCACTTTCATCGATCCCCTGGCAATCGTCCTTCTTCTGTATTTCATCGATGTAGGGTTAGTTCTTTATGGAGTGGTCATTGTTTCTGATGTACTCATAAATTATTGGTTCATGATTTCCACCAAGGGGTTGTTCAGCTGGATAAACTTCGGCCAGATAAGTCAATTGTTGTTCCTTATTTTCTATCTTGCTACGGTTCGACTGATTTACAAAGAAACACAGAGGATGCAAAAAGGGGACCAATAATACTGGGATAAATACATAATTTGTAACTACTCAGGTCTCCCAAGCAGTTTTCTAGCCCAAGAAAGCCAGGGAGAATGAGTTGTTGAACAGTTGCACCAATGCCTTGAAGGCGTTGCCGCCGTTCTTCCTGACAGTATCGATGATGGAGAAAATCGTACAGAAGTTGGAGCCGCCATCAGCAGAACGGAAAGAACCTGCGACCTTCATCTTCAGCTTGCTCATCCTGAAGCTTTTTTCCCCGATATTGTTAGAGAAGGGGACCCTGAAGTCTGTGAAGAATCTCAATACATCATCCTTCAGCTCCCTGAGCCTTTCAATAAGGTTTCGCACCTTTTCCTTCTTTGGCCTGCCCCGTTTCTTTACCTTTGGTGCCTGGAAGGGATTCCTTGAGAAAGCTCTCTCAAGGATCCGGTCATATTGCCTGCTGAAATCTTCCAGCATCTCCTTAGGGGCACAGCCGATCCCCTTCTCCATGAGTTCCTTTTTCGTCTTGTAGAGCGTGCCCAGAAGGTTCTTCATCGACCGGGCCCATCGTTGCTTCTTGTTCTGGATGACTCCCTCAAGTTCCCTGTCTATATGTGCCCCGCATACTGCATGGGTGACAGAGCTGAACTGCTCATGGTAATAGGATCCCCAGCAATCATGGACCGCTACCCCTTCGAAACCCTTCAGGATACCACCTGCAAGGATGCCCTCGACCCCACGCTTGTGGTGGGAGCTGATGAGTGTGACCTGCTCGGTGGAGGCCGTATGGGCCCAATGCACCTTTCCCTTCACCCGTATGCCGGTCTCATCAAAATGTGCTGTACCAGAAGCCATGACGAGGTTCTTCAGCTCGGGGACAAGCGAATTGCAGCGGTCCGCACAATCACAAAGGATGTTGCATACCGTGCCCTCGCTCACCGAGACACCACAGATGCCGTCCATCAGTTCACGGATCCTGGAGACACTGACCATCCCGAACGAGGAGAGGGCGACGACCATCGCCTTGAGGTTGCTCCCGTATTGCAGCGGGGCATTCACCCCCTGGGGGTAGTCACCGGTGACAGGCAACCCGCTCCTGGGACAGAGGCCATGGAGGCGGTCATGCCTGGTTTGCTGTGAGACGATGCGTACATCGACCACATTCCTGGAATCGACCACATCAAAGGATGCCCTGCACGTCTCAGCCAGCTTGCACAGGGTGCACTGATGGGGAAGGCAGCGATGGATGGCATCGGGCTCCTCCTTGAGCTCCAGGGTGGAGCCCTTATGCCCTTTCTGGCCTCCTGTCCTTTTCTTGGGAGAAGCCTTTCCTCCCTTGTTGATGGAGGAAGGCTTGGGTTTGTTGAAGAAATCAGTGGAGGACGGCTTGCTGCTGTTGCCGCTGTTCTTGTTCTTCTGTTCCTCGAGCTGTGCTATTCTTGCATCCTTTGCAGCAATGACCTGCCTGAGCTCGTCGATGGTGCGGGAAAGTTTTTCGATGATCTGGGACTGGGTCCTGTTCTGGTCATTGACCTCGGAGAGCTGGGAAGACTGTCTGATTCCCTGCAGGACCAGTTTCTCATTGGTCGCGGAAAGACGGTCAATCTTGAGATTGAGCCGGTCAAATTCCTTCTTCCAAGTATCTTCTGGTGCCATCTAAATCCTATCTCCACTTGAAGATAGTATAGCATATTGGACCTTTAAATACAACTGGAATTCGTTAATTTGCAAGGAATTATATCAGGTTTGGAAGGACTTATAGAATCAGTTTCAAGGGTGGCTGGATGATTAAATTCAACAGCAAGACATGGGTTGAGGAGAAAGATTGCTCAAGAAGAAATTCCTATACCTGAGCAGTTACCTTATGTTAAAGATGAATTCTGGACCAGTGTTTCTATTCAAGACTGGGCATTCTCCATTGTCTTAAAGAATGACACTAGAGAATCTCAGAAAATAGTTCTACAAACTGTATATGCGAATCAAGAACCAGTTCTATTTCCTGAGGAATTCACTCTAAATGCAAGAGATTCTGTCACAATCAATTTCGCAGATGTTCTTAGAGACTACGCCTATAAAGAAGGTGAAGTCCTATTTGGGACTCTGTTAAGATAAACAATTTCTATTGAACTATATATGTGCATTTCAAAGAAAATATAGTATCAGTTTGGGATTTTCACTATAGACATAGGCAGTAAGAAAAGAATATGACGTTGTTTTAAATTTCTTTTTATTATCCATTATTGTTGTGGCTATTAGTCTTATTTTTCATAGAAC
>JAGYOG010000073.1 GCA_018399495.1 Sphaerochaeta sp. | reverse complement strand
TCACTCATTTCAAAAAACAAGGTCGGGGAAAAACAAAGAGATATGTACTGAATCACTCCTGAGGAAGCTCTAGTGTGATACACTCCCCTTCCTGATCAGGAAAATCTCGATGACGCTGCCCATTCTTTCAGTAGCGATAACCAGTCACAACATTGCCACAATTTTCCTTGCTCAACAGAATAATTGATATAATAATTGACCTATGAGGTTAATTATCCTAGTATTTATTTAAAAAGGAATGGTTCATTGGAAGCTATCTATGCCTCAAAGAAAGTAGAGAGAATATGATAAAATGAACGGCTATGTAAGAAAATGAAGAGTGTACTATCTACTGTCCCAACCGGGAATGTTATTAAAAACTATCTCGATGCATATCACCTGACCCAAAAGGAGTTATCAATCAGGACAGGAATCAGCGAGAAACATCTGTCCCACCTCTTGAATGGAACCAGTAGACTTACAGAAGAGGTGGCGCTCAAATTGGAGAAAGTGCTCACGCCGGTCCCGGCATCATACTGGTTGCAGTATGAAACCAAGTATCGGGAGGCCGTAGCTCGAGAACAAGAACCAGTGTATTCATACAGCAAGCAAGCATTACAGGAAATTGCGAAGCGATTCCATTTCAAAGAAGTTTTTGGAGATCTTGGTTGGAATCTTGAGAAGCAAGCAACTGAAATGCTCTCACTTCTTCAAATCAGTGACTTCTCCCAATTCGAGCCTACCTATGCATCCCTTTCGGTATCATTCATGGAAGATGGAGGGTCATTGGAACAAATTGCAATCTGGTTGAACCTCTGCCGAGAAGAACTGGAAATTCAGAATGAGGATCTCTCCCTGAGCTATTCAGCGAGAAAGCTTAAAAAAGCACTCAACGAACTTAAGCATATTGCCTCTGAAGGGAATACCTCTGATTCGTTGCTTCGTGCCCGTAAACTTCTCAATGCATTGGGTATCTATCTGGTGATTTATCCTGTAATAAGCAACAGCAAGGTTCGTGGAGCGCTTACTACGTACAAAGGAAACCCTGCAATCTATCTCAGCCTTCGATACAAGACACATGACCATGCATGGTTCGCACTCATGCATGAAATTGGTCACTTGTTATTACACTATGAAAGCAAGCGTACCATCATTTCTTGTGAACAAGATGAATCCAGCACTGCATCGCAAGAAACCGAAGCCAATCAATTCACCGAAACCTTCTTTCTTGATACAACCGCCTATGAAGCATTTTGCAATAACAAGGCATTCTCTCATACAGAGGTAAGAGCGTTTGCAGAAACACAGCATGTACATCCTGGTATTGTGGTATCTCGGCTACAACATGATAAGCTTATCCCGTACAGTCATCTGAATACACTTAAAAGCAAGATTACCCTGATAGAAGCCTAGATTTATCAATCTATTGGCACTATCTACTCAGTATTAATATGCAGCTTCTCATATGCGGAACGGTACTCACTGGGGTTTACCCCCACCATGCGCTTGAAGAGAGTCCTGAAATAGCCAGGGTCGGAGAATCCAGAGGCAAGGGCAATGTCGTTTACGTTCATGGTATTCTTCAGCAACAGGGTTTGCGCATAGTGAACCCGTGTCTTGTGGATGCAAGAGGAAATGGTCATACCGTAGGATTGGTGGAAGATTCTCCCTAAATAGTCGGAATTACAATGTAAAGTTGTGGAGTTCAGACCTACCCAGGCTTGGAATTATGGGCTTCTGCTCTCCAAGAGGGATGAGTGGGTATTCGCATATCAGGAGATGACGATTGAAAATCGAGGGATTTCACATATACCTACCATCAAGGCCAAGGGTGCCTTGGTACAGAACTGGGGCATAGAACACAACAGTGCTGGGAAAGTACCAACTGGCAATGTGCAGTATGATGATGAGAGTACTGAAGACTTGGTACTTATACCCTATGGACTTACCACCCTTCGTATTGCTGCATTCCCTGCCTTGTATTGAATACTACAGCACTCGGGATACGTAACAGTACATGATGCCTCAAGGGCTGAGAGCGCTGTCTCAGTGACTGATTGTCACCTGTTGGTCTCAAGTAACAAGCTCAACAGAAATTCTACTCTAATGGTTTACGTTTTTGTTATAAAGTAATATTATATAAACCAAAGGAGAAGCCTGCCATGTTTGGAGAACGATTTGGACGTGCTCGCTCTGCTTCCGGATTATCAATGAAGGAACTTGGAGACAGCGTTGGTGTCAGTGCAAATATGATCAAAAAATATGAACATGGAGAAAGCATGCCTTCCTCTCCAGTGCTCATTCGTCTCGCAAAATCTCTAGGGGTAAAAAGTGAGTACTTTTTTCGACCAAATACGATAGTACTGGGTGAGATACAGTATAGGAAAAGAGCATCCCTTCCAAAGAAGACATTAGACAAGATAGAAGCTGAAGTATTAGATCAAGCAGAACGTTGGATGGAGCTCAAGAACCTTTGGCCAAACTTTCCGATTGATTCACCTAATTTGGACCTACCGGCAAATATCCTGCATTCCTATGAAGATGTAGAAATGTATGCAAATACCATCCGTGAGAAATGGGGACTTGGGTCACAAAGCATTACTGATCTTACGGCTCTTCTGGAAGAACATGGGTATATAGTCATCATGATTTCATATGCGAATGAAGGCATGTGCGATGGATTACAAGCAGTAATTGAGGACATGCCAATCATTGTGTGCCAAAACAATGGGGATGGAACACGCCAACGATTCACGATGGCACATGAACTTGCACATCATCTTTTATCAGGTTTGTTGGATAGTAATCTTGATGAAGAACGCTGTTGCCATCGTTTTGCAGGAGCCCTTCTTCTTCCACTCGACTCTCTTAAGAGAGAGATTGGAGAGAAAAGGCATACCGTGGAGATAGCTGAGCTCTACCATCTGAAACATCGTTACGGTATCAGCATGCAAGCTTGTATAAAAAGGGCTTTCGATACAGGGATCATATCGCAAACTGAATACACGAAGGTATGTAAACTATTTCCCTCAAGAGGTTGGAGAAAACAAGAACCGGGAGAACCATACCAACTGGAAAAGACTTCCCTCTTTACCAGACTCGTGTATCGTGCTCTTGGAGAACACCTCATTGGAGAATCGAAAGCTGCAGAATTACTGGGAAAGAACTTGATGGAGTTCCATGCGGATAGGTTCATGGGAAAAGAGTGATGTAAAGATATGAGAACTAACAACGTTCAATATTACAGACTATATACTCAATTTGTTTCTATAATTAAACATTAACCTGTCAGTTCATTGACAACTCGATAGAAAGAACCTAAGCTTTTTCTATGGGACAGAAAACGATCACGCTGTTACCCTCAGCACAGCGAAAACTCACTCAGATGGGTGTACAGATAAAACTAGCCAGACTACGAAGAGAACTCCCTGTAACCCTGGTTGCAGAGAGGGCGGGGATCAGCCGGGCAACACTCTGGGCAATCGAGAA
>JAGYOG010000072.1 GCA_018399495.1 Sphaerochaeta sp. | reverse complement strand
TGTCAACTTCCTGACATTTTCCCACTCAAACATAATCGAGGGCAGTTTCCCACTATCTCAGACCTTCTTTCAGGAACCTCATCACAGCATCATAGGACTTGCCGCTTTTCTTGAAAGCATCCAGCAAGTCCCTGGCAATGAGTTCATCCTTGCTTGCCATGACCGCCTCCAGGTTGGCGATGGCAGCCTCATGCCTGGCCTTGGTCTTGAGCACCATTTCCTTTGCCCGGGCAATCTCAGTCTCGATTGTCTTCATGGATTTCATGCGTGCCATCCTGGTTCCTCTCCTTTGTTGTGTTTGGTTTCGTTTTTGCAAGGGCCTTGCCCAGATCGATCGCTTTCTCCCGTACATGGTTCTCATCAAGGCCGAATGCCTTGAGTATGTTCTTCTGCCTTGCGGTGACTGCGTGGTCAAGGCGGTAGATGCCGTCCATCTGCCTGATCATCTCGATCTTCTCCAGTTCCTTGATCGCAGCAGGGACCGTCATGTAGTTCGGCTTCGCCACATACTCCTCCATCTCATCCTTGAGGTGGCAGTACATCCTGTTCCTGATGATGAGGGCGACGAACTCGATGAAGATCTTTCCGGAAACCGACTCATCCGAATAGACCCTGGCACTCTTGTTGCCCAGGTAGGACTTGTCCCCCCTGAACAGCTTCTCGCTCTGGTCCCTGCTCTTGTAGAGGTCCAGGGCTTCCTTTGCACTCATCTTCGCAGAAGTGACGATGACGAAGTACCCGCACAGGCCGAGCTCCCGCTCGACCACATCCGTCTTCTCCTTGCCGAAGAGGAACAGGTCTCGCTTCTTGTCATAGACAAGGTCGAAGTAGTCGTGGAAGGATTTGGGGAATGCCATGCACTTCATCTCACAGGAGGCGATGAGTTTGGCCATGCGGTCCATCCTGGTCTCGACCTCCTCCCTCTCTGCACTGTCCTTTGCGCTGCTGTAATAAAGATGGAAGTACCGGTCTTTCTTGTCCGAGGCGTACAGTCTTGCCCTTACAGTCTTGGCATAGACCCTGTGGGACCTGATCGAGCATTCCCTGCTGCTCTCGAAGGTTCCCTTGTGTTCCGTGATGAGGCTTCCGACCAGGGAGGCCATCCCCTTGACCATGATGACGAAGTCGTAGCCGCAATCGTCCATGTAGTCGATGTTGCCCTTGCTGAAGTAGCCCCGGTCCAGGATGAACCCCACATTCCTGTACCCATAGGCCTTGGCCTTCTCCAACATGAACTGCAGCTGTGAGACATCGACAATGCTGCCGGGATACTCCTCGTAGAACAGTGGCTCGCGGTTGGTCCTGTCATAGGCGATGGCATAGTTGAAGACGGGAAGCCCCTTGTCATCCTTTGGATGCCCATACTCGACGATGGAGATGTCCCCGGCCTGGCAGTTCTTGTTCGTGGAGTCATAGGAGATGTAGATCCGCTCCCTGTGGTTCCTCTTGTAGTTCCACCCATTGAGGAATGAGGATATGTGGTCATCGGTGAGGGAGGAAAGGAAGGAGGAGACCTTGGAGTCGCTGTAGACCATCATGCCCCCGGTAAGCAGGGGATGGTTGAATGCATAATCGGGATAGTACTGGCCGGCGTTGTTCTCACAGACGATCGAATAGGCGGCCAGGTCCAACAGGAACCCCCCGTCCTTTCCGAAAAGCCTGCCGATCATCTCCCCAAGGCGATAGTCCTCGATGACGTTCCTGATGACCAGGTAGGCACCAATCCTCAGGCAGCTGCTCCTCTCGAAGTCCGCCTTCTCCTGGGGGAGCTCGGTCTCAGGGAAGTACCTGAGATAGTTCTGGTTGGGATACATCATCGACGGGTCGTCGGCCGACTGCTTGCCGATGGTGGTCCGCTTGGGTATGTTGAACTTCCTCACGGCATCATAGGGGCGGTCATACTCATAGTCGATGTAGGCCGTCTCCTTGATGTGCTTGCGGACGATTTTCCCTGGTACATCGGGGACACTGACAAGGAAATCAAGATACATTTGCACCTCCCGTAACAAGTAACAATTGTTACTCAATCAGTATACTGCCAAGGGGAGAGAAATGCAATGAAAAAAGCTCGGAAATCGATATGATTCCAAGCTTTATTTCAGATATTGTTTTGGGGTTTCAGGTTTGAGTGGGAAAAAGGTTGGGAAGTTCACAGGGAAGGAAGGTGGAATGTGAAGCCGGCGAACCTGCAGATTGTCACCGATGAGATGAACAGGCTCTCCCAGGCCATGAGGCCTATAGAGAACAACTGAATCTTGATCATCATACGGTTTGGTATCGCCCATCTCTCACTCCGGTCCCAATCATATCGGGCCGATGAGTGTCAGGTTAGTTCGTTGTTGGTTTGACTGTTACGCTTCAAGAACATGAGGAATTTCATGAATATGATCTATTTCGTCTGTGGAGAATTGTCTCTTCCCCTACAGCCGATCATGTAGTGCTACCCACTACAAACAGCGAATAACCATTTTGTCAGTATTAATACTTGCTCTTTAAATACTTTAGGGTTGTCGGAATTGAGCGTATGGAGTGAAAGCAGCAATTCTTTATTCCCATCCTCAAAATCCTGGAATAATTTTCATCCCAACTTTGTCATCCAAGTTTGGTTTACTTCCTCGTACTTCATCCTGAAGTACTGGTCAAGCGCATCTGGCTGGGCCCCCATTGTCCTAAGACCATGGTTTGATAATAGGTATCGCTGAGACCCATTCCACTCTGGGGAGGGATGTTGAAGGATTACCAGTATAACTTTTCCTTGATTGGAGGATCTGCAAGATCCCCTAGAAATACGGCAACATAATCATCTTTATTAACATCAGCTCTTAAAGTAAAATACCTTAAGGTTATACTATTGAAACCCACCTCGTATTGTTTAGGATGCCCACCACCTATAAAAGTGGTCATGACAACAAATCAATTCTTTATCACCAACGGGAGAAAAACAGTCACGAAATCCTACCCGTTGGTGATACTTGTTGATTCATTGACCAATCAAACTAGATGGCCAATGTTGAAAACCTATCTAATTACAGTTTCTCTGACTATCTTCGGGTCAGTGAAGAAATCTGTCAGATCCCTGACACAGGAAGAGAATGAAAACATGACAGCCTCACCACTCACGGATTGAAACCAATGCTTTAATCCTGGTTTCAATATGATTTGTTCTCCTGGTCTTAGTAACACCTCTTTCCGGCATGTATATACCCCGGCTTTCCCAGCGGGTAATACATCGTCCGAAATCTCATTCTCACCAGGAATACCAACCCTCACAATCCCTTTCACACATCGCAATACTTCTTCCTTGCCAATATCATTGCCAACCTTCAGATGCCAATGCTCAGGCAAAGTTTGTCCTTTGCTCAGATAAATGACTTTTGCAGAGATTCGTTCTGTATTGAAAAAAGTCATAATCTGTCCGCCTTCCTCTTTCAGATTACTCAACCCAAAATCAGCAACAGATAAGTTATCTATTTCGT
>JAGYOG010000071.1 GCA_018399495.1 Sphaerochaeta sp. | reverse complement strand
GGCTTGATGATGGGTTGAATATCGTACAGATCTCTCGGCTTTTGGGTCACTCTGAGATAAACACTACCATGGTGTATCTGGATATCTCCGAGGAAATGAAAGCGAAAGCACTAGCAAAAATAGCTGACTGTTCCATAACAACGATTCCAAAGGAGTGGAAACAGGACAAAAGCCTTGCCTCGTTATGTGGTATTAAGCCGATAAGGGAAAGAAAGTAAGGAATTCTTATGCTGACCTTTCGCCTGACAACTATAGTATTAGGAACAACTTGTTCCTAAAGGTTTGGAATGATGGAAGGTTTGCATAACGCAGAAACAGCTTACGTAAGCTGTTCCTGCGACATCATTTTGCCTGTGCCAATATCATGAAATGGTCTCTTGAGGGTAAGGATGTCCATGCCATGCTTCCATACCTCATGAGGTATATGGGTCATTCTTCTCTGGAAAGTACTTATTATTACATCCATCTCATTCCCGATTTCTTTAATCGATATAACATGCTTGCAAAACCAACGGAGAACATAATACCGGAGGTTGAAAACGATGAAGCATAAAAGAAAAAAGGACAAAGACTTTTGGATCCTTGCACGTAGGTTCCTTCATGAATACATGCCACTGACTAGGAATTTATCGGACAAGTCTGTCGAGGCCTACAAGCAATCTCTTAAGTCTTACCTGCGATTCCTTGAGGAAGAGAAGAGTATCCCCAATGAGGATGTCTGCTTCGAATACTTCGCAAGGAGCTTGGTCGTTGAATTCATCTCATGGCTTAAGATGAGCAACTATTCAGCAAAAAGCATCAACTTGAAACTTACTGCAATACGATCGTTCCTCAAGTACTGCGGTAGCGAGGATATGGAGCTCTTGGGTATTTATTCGGATGTCTGCACCATCAGGAAAATGAAGGAGGAAAAGCACCCCATAATGTATCTTCAGCCTGGTGCAACCTCAGCCATATTGTCTGCCTTCGATAACGATACAGGAAAGCACAGAAGAAACCGCATGCTGCTTATCCTTCTGTATGATTCCGGCGCAAGAGTCCAAGAGCTTTCTAATCTGAACAGATCCTCATTGCATCTTGAGGCCTCAAACCCGTTCATCACTCTTGTAGGGAAAGGTCGGAAAACAAGAAACGTACCGATAATGGATAAGACAAAAAGGCATCTGCTTAAATACCTCAAGGAATTTCATCCTTCGGGAGCTGAGGCACCTCTTTTTTACAGTATGTTGGATGGAAAACCTCATAGGCTTTCCACTGACAGTATTAGTCTTGTTCTCAAATCTGCAGCCACGATTGCACGAGAAACCTGTGCTGAAGTTCCGGAACGTGTGCATTGCCATCTCTTCAGAAAGACCAAAGCAATGGATTTGTACAAGAACAATGTTCCGCTTCCATTCATCATGCAGCTTCTTGGTCATGAAAGCATGTCCACTACATCAGGTTTCTATGCATTCGCAACCCTTGAGATGATGAGCGAAGCAATGAAAAAGGTTGCACCAATTATTAAATCCGGAGAAGAGGAAAAGCTTTGGATTCGACCGGAATTCAGGAAGATTCTCTACAGCTTGGATTGATTAAAATGCTATGCCGAAGAATTCTAGTGAAGTTCTTTCATGTCATGCAGTTCTGATATTTCTCGGCATAGTATTTTCTTCAGTATAGTCCGTGCTAGACCTAATTACTGATAGTTCGGACAACGGGAGTGAGTTCATGAACAGGCCGGTACTCCACTGGACAGAGGAACAAGGCATCGCATTCACCCGGGGGAGGCCCTACAGGAAGAACGACAATTGTTTCATAGAGGAACGGAACTACCACTCGGTGCGCAAGGTGATCGGCTACCACCGGTACGAGGGGGATGAGATGCTTGAGGCACTGCAGGATGTCTACCGTCATCTCTGCCCATTGCGCAATTATTTCTATCCGTGTGTGAGGCTCGTGTCGAAACAGCGGGTCGAGGGGAAAAGCCACAAGGTCTATGATGCCCCCGAGACTCCCTATGCACGGTTGCTGAAGGACCCGAGGCTGAGCGAGGACCAGAAGGATGTGGCCAGGCAGCGCAGGGAAGCGTATGATATGATAGAACTGAAGAAAGGGTTGGACCATGCGATACGGACGCTTCTGGCGCTGAGTCGCGATGGTACTTAGCAATTGGTTTCGGTTAGATTCCTATTGTGAGGAAAACTTTTTTTTCGGTTAGAATAATTGTGATGCAATGCGGTGGCTTGCAGATTCCGAGAACAGTGCTATACTTTAGTTACAAAGCTTATGCAAATTTCTTTGGACTAGAGGTAGTTGCAGCTGCCTCTTTCCTTTTTGTCCCATCAATCTCCTCCATTTCTCTCTTCGTGATTTCGGGCAGAAAATCAAGCAACTGTGTAAGCTTGTGGTATTGGAGTTTTCTCCGGAAAGCCCCCAGACCCTGCTGTTTGGTGAACTCGTAGATTCCGTTGCTCTTGACCAGGATATAGCTCAGCTGAATCATCTTCTTGGCAATCGCGACCGCAGCAACAGGTTTGTTTTTCCCTCTCAATATCAAATCTTTGTATTTCATTGAGAGTGGATTACCTTTCAATTTGGTTGATGCCACCCAGGCTGCCTGGATAATGTTCCTCCTGATGCACTTGTTGCCCATGTGGGATATATGACCCTTGCTTACTTTTGTTCCTGAATCAAACCTCCTCTCTGAGAGCCCGACATAGTTCACATAGCTGTCGGGGGAATTGAAACGGGAACCATCATTGAGGAAGGCAATCTGGGATGCTGCCGTCATCAGGCCGACTCCAGGCAACGAGAGCAGGGAAAGTGCCTCTTTTGGGTGGGAAAGACAGATATCCATCAATCTCTGCTTGCATTGCTCCAATTGATCGGCCACATGCTCAATCTGGTTGGAGAGCATGATCGCCTGTTCCATGGCAAGAGCCTCCTCGCACAACAGTCTGTTGGCCAAAGTCAACCTTGCTTCCTCCGTCTTTAGGTCTGACTTCCTGATGAATGGATGTCCCATCGAGTTGAACAGGGCATACAGACGGTTGACCAGCATCGTGATCTCCTGGGCGAGAAACACCTCAAGGGAGACTGTTGACCGCTCAGCCTGCTCCTCCTTAGTCGGAATCGAGACTGTAGGCCACTCATCCCTGGGCATGGTCCTTGCAATCCTGGCAATTTTCTCGCTGTCCGACTTATCCGTCTTGAGGGTACTGTTGAAAATGTTGTAGAGCTTGGCGGGATTGAGCACGACCACTTCCGCCTCGGTGTTTTCCAACAGGAACCTCGCCAGCGAGAACGATGAGGTCCCCGCTTCCATGAGCACCAGGTCGCATTTGCAAAGCCTACCTGCAAGCTTGGCTTTGCCCTGCGGTCCCATCTCCCCGGTGAAGAAATGACGGTTTCCCAGATCGGGTCCGTCCAGCATGCATCCGTGGAAGGTCTTCTTCGAGAGATCCAACCCGAATGCCCGTTCGTACTGCATGTTCATCGGCATGGCAGCACCTCCTTTTTGGATGTTCGAAGCTGGAAGGCTGTATAGGCGTGGTTCGTAATCCACCATTTTTATTTACAGGGTCATATCGGGAGGCAAAAGCCTCTCCGACATGCCCTACGATAGACTTCGATGACCGGGTTGGAGTATTTTGTGTAACAAGATTTCTGGATGTACCAGAATCTTACAAACTATGAACACTCGGCCACCGGTTTCCTAACTCCGTCAGTTAAGAATATCATCGAACCTCCAGCTGTAAAGACTAGAGTGCGCC
>JAGYOG010000070.1 GCA_018399495.1 Sphaerochaeta sp. | reverse complement strand
TATCGCACCGGTAAACTCCCTCATTGGGTAGTGGGTATAGACAAACGGACCTATATAGGTCCACTGGAGGGTCATGGAGGAGAAACTGCCAATGGGGAGTGGGACTACAAGCCCTGCTTGGAAGGCAAACATATTCCGAGGAGCCTTGAGCATGGTTATGGGATTACCAACTACATTCATCTCATTCATTGCCATGGCACCATAGAGACGTGCCTTGGAAAGGAAGGTGTAGGAGAAGTCGAGCCCTGCAAACATGTTGTCGATATCCCCTAGGCTGTTCTGTTGAAACATGTAGATGGCAAATGGGTTGAGATAGCTCAGCTCGAATCGTTTTTGCCAGATGATTGATTCAAAAATGGAGAGTGTCAGGTTCTTCGTGGCGTCCAACTCAACGCGTTGTGCACTAAAGTTGTTGTTATATGAATAGTTAACCTTATCTTCCTTTGACCCACTGTAGTGGTCAGAGAGGAATGGCTGTCCATCAATATTATGAAGGGAGAACTTACCTAAGGAACCGTTGATCACTGAATAGCGTAGCCAATGGGTCAAGTTAACGCTGATATCAATACCGTCGAAGCTTCTTGCACTGCCACTGAGCATCAGGTTGTTCAGGCCTGGGCCCCAGTCCCTCTTGATCGACCCCCAACGCAGCAACAGATCTCCATCAAAGAGGGAAACTGCCAGCTCTGGGGAAAGGGTCAGACTGGAATAGAATCTTTCAAAGGGAATTGATCTTGGAGTACTGCCGCCATCAGTCATGCCCATGTAGAACCCTTCCCCAGGAATTGTGAACTCAGAAGGAAGGAAGACCCGGTTGTTCAGCTTATCGAGCACCAGACCGAAGTCCATATTGAATGAGACGTGCTTGCCTATATCGCCCTTCATGAAGGCAACCACGGTATTTCTGGAATCGTATTCTTTGGTTGCCAGGCTTACCGTCTGCTGGGTAGCAAGGGTAATGCCGAATGCGGCTCCCAACCCTTTCTCTTTATCAAACGTACGAAGGTACCCCGTGGAGAACAGCTTGTCAGCATAGGAGTCAGACGTTCCATAGGAAGCTTGCAGTTCAGCAATGAGGGAATCCAATTCATCAATCTCTGTCTTGCTCAAGGAGTTGGGTTGTTCAGCTACTTCGGTAAGCAAAGAGATGACTTTGCTCGCACTGAATGGCTTAACCGCAGTTTGGTTCTCGATCAGGCCACGGACTTGGGCAACTTCCAGAATCTGGTAAGCACGATGACCGACCGGTACTGCATTATGCTGGGCTGCAAAAACAAAACCCATGGTGAGCATCACCATCAAGCTCATCAATATAAACACACGTTTCATAGCTAACAATCCTATTTATTGGTTCTCTAGCGTATCAAGTTGCTCTCTGAACCAGTCCTGTAATGCGACGATACGCCTTCTGAATGCAGAAGGAAGATCGACTTCCAATCCAAAAATGGAAACAACGGGGTCCCTTCCATCAATACTGGTCAGGGCAACAAGCAACAATCCATCATCAAGTTGGTAGGTCCCCATGTTGATTGTAAGCTGATCCTTCTTCACTGCAGTAAAAATGCCTAGAACTCGGATCGTGTTGATGTTCTTGATCTCTACAAAGATCTCCTCATCACTATTAGTATAGGTATGCTGGTAGCGGTTCCCTCCGAAGGAAGTATCACGCTGGTAGACATAGCTCTGAGCAGAATAGGGAAAAAACTTGGCCACTGGATCTGGCATCAGATTGTTCAGATTCTTGCTATCTTCCATGTAGGAGGATTTCTCAATAAGTAGCTTTGGCTTGTTCCCTGCCCGCCATGAAATGTAGGTCAATCCCTCCTGTGTGGAAATTGCCCTGAGGCTGTTGAAAATCGCCAACTGACGTTCAGCTTTATCCATTGCCTTAAGCGTATCCCCATAAGGTATATAACTCACCGCAGCAACCGAAAAACCATCCTCGATTGATTGTACTTGGAGAGCACGATTGTATGCCTCACTACCCCTCACAAAGTATTGGGTGAGGGGTTCTCCCTCGAGAGCATACTCATTGATCATTTCCCCTGATTCCAACGCATGGTACTGCTCTTGTGATAATTGGGGTAATGCTGTGCGGATTTCTGATACATCCGCCCAAAGGGCTCCTATGCTGAGACAGCAAACCAAACAAAACGTGAACACCCTCTTTCCCATCAAAAACTCCCTTGTATTTCTAGTACGCATTCTCGTTGACAAACCCCCTGAAGAAGGTAAACAGAATAATCTTGAAGTCAAAAATCATATTCCAATTTCTGATATAGTACAAATCGAACTCTATCCTTCTCTCCAGAGAAGTGTTCCCACGCCACCCATTGACCTGAGCCCAACCAGATAATCCTGATTTAACACGGTGGCGCATTCTGTATCCTGGAATTTCCTTATTGAACCGCTCCACCAATGCTGGTCGCTCTGGACGGGGTCCAATTAGACTCATCGAACCACCTATTACATTAAACAACTGCGGCAACTCATCCAAACTGGTTTTCCTG
This sequence comes from Sphaerochaeta sp., assembly GCA_018399495.1. Classification (GTDB taxonomy): domain Bacteria; phylum Spirochaetota; class Spirochaetia; order Sphaerochaetales; family Sphaerochaetaceae; genus Sphaerochaeta. The sequence goes on along the minus strand of JAGYOG010000070.1, from coordinate 1,380 downwards.
AGGAACCTTCCAATCTTGGTCACTCTCGGGTCATTCTCTTCAGTCCAGTGTGAATTATCCTCAGGAATATCGTTGCGCATACTTCTGAACTTGTACATCGTAAAGATTTTTTCATCCCTCGTCACCCTCTGTTGCTTGAATATAACAGGACCTGGAGATGAGAGTTTTATCAACAGTGCAATAAGAGCAAGAATTGGACTGATCAGAATTACCCCAATTGTACTAGAAACAACATCAAATACACGTTTGGAAATTCTCCCGAATACATTGATTTCAGCGGCATTGAGCGTAAGGATAGGAATCCACCGGAAGTCAGAAATATTGGTCCCGATATGGGATTCTGGAAGATGAGGAAGCATGATCACTTTCTCATTCAGTAAATCCAACCCCTCTGCAACCATCATTTTCTCATGGTTATGCTCCTCAGGAGGATAGCTGATGACTACCAGATCAGGGAATGTCTCTTGTACTGCCTCACGCAGGGTATCATTCTTCAGTTGCTTGACACCCCCGATTGGACCACCTTGTCCTCCGTACTGCCCCACTAACTTTATTCCCAGGACACGACTGCTATGCAGTGCCTTTTCATACTGTTGCAAGCTTTCACCAAAGCCAACCAACAAAATGCGGCGGGAGTATTTCCCTTTGCGATAACAAGATTTTATGTAGCTGGAGACAATGGTGCGTTCTGTTACAAGGAACGCTACCAGCAAGAAAAAGTGCAGGGCAATCGAAAGCCTACTTACTTTTTGTGGAAATAGGAAATAGAGAGTAATAACAAGAAGCAGGAATCCTTCAAAACTACTGAAGACAAGCTTGCTTGTCTCCTTTCGCCAAGAGTGTTCCAAATCTTCTTCATAGAGTCCATTTTTACTGAGAAAAAACAGGGTGTAAGCCAATACAAGTATGGATATTCTCAGGAAGATGAAAAAGTCATTCGACATACCGCCTGGAATGACATAGAACCTGAGGTAACCAGCCAGCAACCAAGATAACAAAATCATGAGGCTGTCTGAAAACACCTTCATAGCCAACAACGTACGATTGCTACTCTTCATGTCCGCTTTATACCCATCCTCTTCTTTTCTGTAGTACGTTCAAGAGAATAAAATGCAATGCATCACACTTACCACAGTATATTGATGATATCACACCAACTGGACTTGAGGAACTCCCTTTACTATTTTAGATATGCAGGTGATCATCGTATCGGTCGCTGAGAATCTTCCTGCAATAGGAATCCTTTTGCTTCAGTATTTTCGATCCCCTGGTAATCTTGCACAAGGAAATTCCGTAAGAGGTTGCAATCTCACGCTGAGGAAGCCCCTGATACAGGTCCTTCATAAGATTCCAGCGAAGAAGAATTGCCTTCTGCTCACT
>JAGYOG010000007.1 GCA_018399495.1 Sphaerochaeta sp. | reverse complement strand
ATCACCCAGACCATCATCAAGATACGGGAGAATATTGAGGAATAGCCTATTCCTCCTGTTCTTCTTCTTTCTCTCTCTTCTGCCAGAGTCTCTCAAGGGAATAGAAATCCCTGAGCTCACTACTCATCAGGTGGATGATGATATCACCACAATCGATCAACTCCCAACCATCACCTGCAGGTTTCTTGTGCCGGTTGGTCACTTCCAAACCAAGGTCGTTCAGTGCACCCCAAAGCTCATGGGTTACACCACGAAGGTGACCCACACTGCTTACCGTAGCAATAATGAAGCAGTCTGCCCATGAGCACTCCTGCGTTACATCGAGGATATTTACATCCTTGCACTTATGATCTTCCAGAAACTGGCCAATAGTATTTGCATTGGCCTGTACCAAATCATTCATTCCTAAAAACTCCTACGTTTCGTTCTTTACTCTTCTTCATCGTACAACCTGTACCTGTTCAAGATACAGACGCATATGGCTTTTCAGTTGCTGCCAATCAACAACCGTTTCCTCTTCCAGCACACTTCTCAAATCATACACACGAAATTGCTCTATCTGTTGCAACAATGAGAAGGAATCCAATCCAGGGCAGGTGGTGGAAAGTGTATCTGCCAATCCGGTTTTCCTCAAGTAGGGAGCGCCAGCTTTAAGTGCCTCCAAACGGGACTGATCATCCACTTCTTCGAGTGTACGATCAGTGGTATTTACAACAAGCGTGGTCAAGAGATCACGGATCCTTGCAAACTCGCCACCTTCCCTCTCAACAACCAACAGAGGTTCCATTCCTCCAAGCTCCAGCAACACCTCAGAGGGGCCACGATCAGTCAGTTCTGCATGTTCTGTGACCAATGACCATGGCAAGATCACCATGAACAGGGTATCCCCTGCCTCGAAAGCAATCAAGGTCGCCTCATCTTCAAACAATCCGTAATATGCAGAGGAAGGATCATGAGCACATCCCGAGAACAAGAGTAGTGAGAGTATCATGAGAGGCAACCACGTCCTTCTCACAGCCTACCACCTTCCTGGAGGAACTGCCGTAGCTCCATCCCTGAGTGTGTGACCACCTTTCCCTTGGAATGCAGATGTGCTCGTTCTGCTTCCAAGATTCTGAGACACAACGCCTCGAGGGTCGGCTCTAAGAGTAAGGATGCCCGCTCATCATCATCAAGATGCATCCTATTCGGTTCAATATAATCGGCAATGTAGAGCAGCAAGCCCATTCTTCCCATATGGATGCTTCCGATCGTATGATAACGGACTGCAACACAGAGTGGGTTGGAGAAGCCCCTCTCCTTAAGCAATGCAGCACCCACTGGAGCATGCAGCAGAACAGCAAAATCTCTCTCTTCATTTTCCAAGTTCAGATGGTGCTCTTCCGCGAAATGGGTAAGTGCTGCCGCTTTCCAATCCCGCGCAATATCATGCATCAACCCACAGTGATAGAGCTCCCTCTCATCAAACGTCTCTAGGTATCGATGTTGCAGACGTACACATGTCTCACCCACAGCCACACTATGCTGATATCGTTTTTCTGAAAGAGTCTCTGAAAGTTCTCTCTCAAGCACGGTAGAGTCGAAATGACTCGACATAGGTGGCTACCTCCTCAGGCATCAGCTGGGCAATATCCTTCGGTAATGATTCTTCTGCACCAAGTATGTGTACAGCCTCCCGTATCTGGGTTGAACTGTCTTCAACACGTGGATTTTCCAGATAAACAAGATCTGCTGCAAGATCAGTGAAGGGAGTATTCTCTCCCTCCCTTCTGATAACGACGAAGGTCACCAACTCCTTGAGTTCCTCGTAAGCATGCCACTTCTGCAGGTCGCCAAGTAAATCATCACCCATGACTACTGCAAGCCGGCCCTTGATGTTGTACTGGAGATAAAGATGCTTGACTGTATCATAGGTATAGGAAATACCACCACGATTTACTTCGCAGTCATCAACGATGAACTCCATATCTGGATCCTCTGGATAGAGACCAGAATAGGCTGAGAAGCCCAATTTGAGCATCTGCATCCTGTGGTCAGCTGAGGCTGGATTTGTATCCCGTTTAAAGTTGTTCCGAGCCACTGGGACGAAGATAAACCGCCTATATGAAGTGGAGGATGCCACCGTATGTACCAAGTGCAGATGACCAAGATGAACCGGGTCAAAACTTCCTCCCACCAAAGCAGTGGGTACCGCTTCTGCCAAGGTTTCCTCCTATAGCTCTTCTGGGCCCTCTGGGTAGTAGGCATCGTGGTCGACGGTAGTAGTAAAACCACCTTCGTCAGCAACAGAAACTTCTTTTGCTGATTCCTGCTTCTCCACTATCCGGATGAACGCATGCTTGACTGCATCAACTCCTTGATCCAGATATACACAGAGGCCGATCACCTCTTTGTCTGCATACTTCTGCTTCAGTTCTTCCAGCCGTTCCCCAGTTCCTGGTTCATCAGTCTTTGTTCCAATGATTACCTGATGCTTTTTCAGCAGTTCGGGTTCAAACGCCTCCAGCTCCTTGCATAGTATATCATAGGCATCAAGATATCTCTCATCACTGAGATCAATGAGAAAAGCAAGTCCTTTAGTCCTGCTGATGTGTCTGAGAAACTTGATTCCCATTCCAGAGCCTTCACTGGCTCCTTCGATAAGACCAGGAATGTCAGCCAACACGATATCATGTTCATCGTATCGCATCATTCCCAACTGTGGAATCTTTGTGGTAAAGGGATACCCTGCCACCTTGGTACGGGCATTGGTCAGAATATTCAATAAACTTGACTTACCTGCATTGGGGAAACCTACAAAGCCGATGTCGGCAATGATCAGCAACTCAATACCAATGCGGAGTTCCTCACCCTTTTCACCAGGCTGAGCAAAACGAGGTGCCTGCCTAGTGGCAGTACGGAAATGCCAATTGCCTTGGCCTCCCCTGCCACCTTTGAGAAAAACCCATCGTTCTTCTTCGGTCAAATCCTTGATTACTTCTCCAGTCTGGGCATCCTTAATTACTGTTCCCGGAGGAACAGCAATTTCTATGTCTGCACCATCACGACCATAACATCGGTCGCCTTGGCCGTTTTTTCCATTCTCCGCACGGTACGTGCGAACCAATTTGAGATGGCCCAAGGTTCTTAAATTATGTTTGACGACGAATACCACATCCCCACCACGGCCGCCGTCGCCGCCATCTGGGCCCCCCTTGGGAACATATTTTTCCCTTCGGAAGGATACACAACCGTTGCCCCCGTTTCCGGAGGCAACATCAAGATAGGTCTCGTCTGAAAATCCAAACATTATCTTGTTTACTTCTACTTTTTACTTACTCAGTCACGATGCTGATGTACTTCCGGTTTCTCCTGCTGTGAAACAGCACGGTACCTTCAGACTTTGCAAACAACGTATAATCGGAACCGAGGCCTACATTCTCACCAGGATGGAACTTTGTCCCATGCTGACGAACAAGGATTTCACCTGCCTTGACCAACTGTCCACCAAAGCGCTTCACTCCCAGTCTCTGGGAATTGGAGTCGCGACCATTGCGGGAACTACCGCCACCTTTCTTATGTGCCATCTTTCGCCCTCCTTATGCAATGATCTTGTCGATCGTGATCAGGGAGTACCGCTGGCGGTGACCCTGGGTTCTTGTATAGCCCTTTCGGCGCTTTTTCTTGAACACTCTGATCTTGTCACCCTTCACATGCTCGACGAGCGTTGCTTTCACAACCGCATCTGCTACATAGGGGGTGCCAAACGTTGCATTGTTCTCATCCACAACGGCAAGAACGGTGGCGTACTCAAGGGAAGAACCGGCCTCATTCTGGTTGATATAATCAACCTGGACTGTCTCACCTTCGACGGCCTTGTACTGCTTTCCGAGAATCTCTACAAGTGCGTACATGTCGATATTCATCCTTCAATTTAATTTGTCTTGTCTCTTATACCAAAAATAGAAACCAGTTGCAACAACCTTTCTCAACTAATTGATTGAAAAACAAAGAAAAAGGCATTGAAATCTTACCGACCGATAGGTTAGTATTCAGTATGCACACTACCACAATGAAGCAACAACTCATTCTCTCTCTTTTGGATTTGGGCTCCCAGCAAGGACTACAGGCGGTCTCACTTAGCTTGCTCGCGAAGCAAAACAGCATCAGCAAGGCTGCAATTTTCCACCACTTTCCCAATAGAAATGCATTGGTTTCTGAACTCTTCTCCTACTGTAATACACTTGCCTATAAGCAAAGAGGCACCATCAGTTTGGAAGGGAGTGCATATGAGGTGCTGAGTAGGGCCATGGATCACTGGCACCATATGTATGAGGATGAGGTAATGCGCTCCTTCTACCGTATCATTGAGAGTGAAGCATTGACCCACAAGGAAGCAGCAGGCATCAAACGTACACTGGATGAGATGCTCATCGGTCAGAGTAGCATTCTCCTGGAAAACTTGAACAATAGTGAAAGATTGGATATAAAGGATTTGGATCTTGCAATCCAAAGTTTCAGCAGCGTCGTCCAGCGTTTCCTCTATAGGATACTACTGGACGACGATCTTGACATTGAGTGGGAAGAAGAACGATTCATCAACCGTTTCTGCTCACTCTATAGCGTACATTGACCTCACATGGAAGCCAAGAAGGGAACCCCAATCAGGCTAAAGGCATTCTTAATCACCTGCAAGACCATGCTTACCAGTTCGATACGGGAACGAACCAAGGAGCGTGAGGATGCCTTCAAGACTGGATTGTCGTGATACCAACGACTGAAAAGTTTTGAGATGTCATAGAGATAGCTGCAGACAACCGAAGGATCATATGCACCACCTGCCCTCTCAACGACCTCCTGATAGCGTGCAAGCTGCTTGATAAGCTCCCGCTCATCAGAAAGGGTCAACAAACTGCTATCGAATTTCATTGCATGACAATCGGCAAATTCATCATCCTGGTACTTCCTGAGCATGCTGGAAATTCTGGCGCCCATATACTGGAGGTAGGGGCCGGTATTACCGTTGAATGAGATCGACTCGGCTGGATTGAAAATCATATCCTTGGTCGGCGAGACTTGCAGCAAGTAGTAGTTCAAAGCACCAAGAGCGATATCACTGCTGGTCTTATCCACATCATCAACAAGGTCCTCACGTTCTTTCTCACGGATTTCATCACGAGCAAGCGTGGTAAGAGTATCGACCAACTCATCAGCATCAACAACAGTTCCCTCACGGCTTTTCATCTTCCCGTCGGGCAGGTTCACCATACCGTAGGAAAGGTGATGCAGGTCATCAGCCCAGGAGTACCCCAGTGTCTGTAACACATAAAAGAGCACCATGAAATGGTACCTCTGCTCACTGGCAACCACATAGATCAAGGAATCAAAAGGCCAGTCCTTGTGACGGGTGATGGCTGTTCCCACATCCTGGGTCATGTACAAGCTGGTTCCGTCCTTACGGAGAAGTACCTTCTTGTCCAGCTTGATCGGTTCAAGGTCAACCCAGACCGATCCATCTTCTTCCTGATAGAACACACCTTTCTCCAAACCCTTGAGAATCTCATCCTTGCCATACTTGTACGTCTCAGACTCATAGTAGTAGGCATCAAAGCTGATCCCCATCTTTTCATAACTTTCAGCGAGACCTTGGAGTGTCCACCCGTTCATCTTCTCCCAGAGTTCCATTACCTCTGGGTCCCCACGCTCCCACTTCTGCAGCATCTCCTGGGCCTGCTTCTCAGCGATGGGCTCATCTTTTGCCCAAGCGGCAAACTTGACATAGTACTTCCCAACCAAGTGATCACCCTTGATACCACTGGATTCAGGAGTCTCATTATTGCCGAACTTCTGGTATGCAAGCATCGACTTGCAAATATGTACCCCGCGATTGTTGATGAGATTCACCTTACGGACCTCAGCACCATTAGCTTTCAATATGGCTGCAACACTTTCACCAAGGCTATCATTACGCATATGTCCCAGATGAAGAGGCTTGTTGGTATTGGGACAACTGAATTCAATGGTAACCTTCTTTCCCTTGAGTACCTCACTGCTACCGTAGCGCTCTTTCTCTTCTGCAATACGAGATGAGAGAGCAGTTGCAACAGAGCCCATGTCGATACGGACATTCAGGTAGGGCCCACTCAAAAGAATCTCACCGGAGGGACGATCATCAAGCTTTTCAATACGGGCCTTGAGCTCAGAGGCCAGCTTGGGTGGAGCTGTCCGTAAGACCTTTGCATAGGCAAAAAGAGGAAAAGCAAGATCACCAAGCTCAGGTTTCGGAGGGCTCTGCACTGCCAAGGCTGGCAACTCGGGTATATCACCCAATACCTCTGCAGCATAGAGATTCAACTGCTGTTCTATAAGATTCTTCCAAGTTTCACGTACCGCTTCTAGCATTATTTCATTCCTTTATTTGTAGCTAATGACTATACAACAAACCAAAGTCAGACTTCAAGGTGGATGCTGACCTCCCCACTTGAGAGAACCTTCTGATGTCCATGTGCATCCTCAACCACCAGATGAGCTTCGTCATCAATGGCAACGGCTTTCGCCACATACGCTGCAGAGCCAGATTGCACTCTCACCTCGCGCCCGAGGACCAGCGACCTATCTCTGTAGGCTGAAAGGAACGATCGGCCAGCTAAGGTAGCCAAGGATACCTCCAGCTTCTGGACAATACACGCTACAAGACCATCCACAGAGAATCCGGAGGGAAGGGAATCCTGTCCATCATACAGAGAGGTGGCAATTGTCTTGAGCGAATCCTGAAATGCTTCCCGCTTGGTGAAAAGATTGAGGCCGATACCCACAACCACTGCAGTGAGGCGACCACTCTCCACTCCCAATACCCCTTCAGTGAGGATGCCGCAGACTTTCCGGTTCTGATAAAACAGGTCATTGACCCATTTGATCTGGCAATACTTCCCACACTTCTCCTCTATTGCTTCACTGGTAGCCACCGCAGCCGCGCTGGTAATCAGTGAAGCATCGGAAAGTGGAAAGACTGCCGGGAACAGCAAGCTGAGATAGAGTCCTCCCTGGGGGCTGTAGAAGCTCCTTGAAAGCCTTCCCCTTCCCTCGCTCTGATGACAGGCAAGCACCAAAGCTTTCTTGGATTTCAGGGACTTTGCGTACCTGTTGGTTGAGTCGATCGAATCAAACAGGTGGAGTTCCCAGGATGGGAGCAAGGATTCCAAACGCTCCTTTGAGTAGAGAAGCGTGGAAGTGAGCAGGCGATACCCCCGATTGGGAATTCCCTCGATAAGGTGGCCTTGGTTGCGCAGGGTCTCCATCGCCTTCCAAACAGCTGTACGGCTCACCCCCATCTCACCAGCAAGCTGTTGCCCACTCATATATTGGGAACGGTGTGCAGAGAGTATATGAAGTAACGTCTGTGTATGATTCATGCGACCGATGGTAGTGCGCACTTCTCCAATTGTCAACCTATTTCCTGTTTACAATCAAAAACGTGCTGTGTTACGCTCCTCTCATGCAACAAAGACGACTACTACTTACCTCCTTATTCAGTGCCTTGATCATCGTTGGAGCCTATCTCAGGTTTCCACTCCCCCCAGTACCCATTACACTACAGACGCTTTTTGTCGTACTTGCAGGCTTCCTCGGTGGGCCAGCCATTGGGACGGCCAGTACGGCAATCTACCTATTGTTGGGAGCTATTGGACTGCCTGTTTTCAGCAGTGGGGGTGGATTGGGAATCCTTCTAGGTCCCACCGGAGGATTTCTCTTTGGCTTGCTTCCTGCTGCATTTCTCTCAGGGCTTGCAGGCAGCTATCACAGCAAGGAAGAACATCCAGGTAGGTATCGTCTGTTATGCATCCTCTTTGGGCTCGGGGCCACCATGGTCATCTATCTTGCTGGAGTTCCCTACTTGAAAGTTGTGGGTAATCTCTCCTGGAAGGTTGCACTGCAGGCAGGTATGCTCCCCTTCATCCCTGGAGATTTGTTAAAACTGGCTATTGCAACGCATCTCGCAGGGACATTGCACCCAAGGATTGAACAGTTCTTAGGATAAGTGCTTGCATAAAAGCCTACAAGAACCGTATGGTTATCGTATGAAACAGTGCAAGGAACAACAATTTGATGCTTCATCCTATGTAGATACATTCTACGGGACCTTCGATCGTGTCGCTGGGAATGCCAATTTCCATGGATTGAAACCACTGCCACAGATGCTTTCCATCGGAGAAATCTCCAACGAATTTCTCGAGCTGATGTTCCCCGGCCGTTGTGGACGTGACCGTGCCGAACTTAGCCTGCAAGAAATTCTGAGAGCACAAATGCAAGAGATATGCTCATTGCTGAAGAGCCAGATTTTTCTTGCGTACCGCTACGACGACCCATCCCTTGAAGAGTGTGAAGCGCAAGAAAAATCCGATAGTACGGTCAAGAATTTGTGTGTGCTGTTGCCTGAACTACGCATAAGATTAAAGAAGGATGCCAGAGCTGCTTTCGATGGCGACCCTGCAGCAAGGAATATCAGGGAGGTAATCCTTTCCTACCCGTGCATAAAAACTCTGACCATCCACCGTATTGCACATGAACTATTCAAAATGGATGTTCCCTTGGTACCTCGTATGTTCAACGAGTTTGCACACAAGGAAACCGGCATCGATATTCACCCTGGTGCTGAGATTGGGAATTCGTTCTTCATCGACCACGGAACTGGTGTAGTAATCGGTGAAACCACAGTTATTGGTAATAATGTGAAACTATACCAAGGTGTCACCCTAGGGGCGTTGAGCTTTCCAAAAGACGCCTGCGGCAGCTTGATTAGGGGTGCAAAACGACATCCCTCAATTGAGGACAATGTCACTATCTATTCAAATGCAACCATTCTTGGAGATATCACGATTGGGAAGAATGCAGTAATCGGATCCAACGTATGGATCAAGGAATCTGTTGCCCCCGATACGATGGTCACCATCCAAGAACCAAAGATTACGGTAAGAGAACTCAAAAGACGCTCTAACTGAATGAACGCATATCCAATTTGTCATTGAACAAGGATAGACGAAGATGGTCTACCCATACGCCATTTCTGTACAAATATCCCTTTGCGGTTCCTTCCTCTTGGAATCCCAGATGGTTAGCAAAAGAGAGACTAACGGTATTATCCTTCTGGATATGTGCCTCAATACGATGTAATCCAAGCTCGTGAAAAGCATAGGAAATGACGCTCGATACTGCTTCAGAACCATAGCCCTGTCGCAGTTTATCCTCATCTACACTATAGCTAAGTTTCCCTGAGCGAAAGGGGCCCCATACCAATTGACTCAGACTTACCAAAGCTATTACATGCTTACGCTTTCCCTTCTCAAAAAACAACAAAGGAAGCATCCTATGCTCTTCATAGAGAGCATACTGACGGTCCGAGACATCTTGAAACGAGCCCAAGGTGTAGTAGCTCTCCTTTTGGATGATTGAGTAAGCACGAAACAACTCCCTATTCCTTTTCTCGTAAGCAAGGTAAGCGCCAGCGAGTGGTCTCGAAATGAGATATGCATCAAGACGCTCAGTTGCGAATAGCCGTTTCATAGCAAATGAACTCCATTTTTCCCACTTCGGGTAGATTGTCACTGAATCGTCCCTTCACCAACATCCCTTCCCTCGCAAAGGAAGGAGCATCAATTACGTTCACTTCCAGATAGTTTCCACTCAGCCCATACCAATGGCCACCCTTCCTGTTTTGAAGGATTACCTCACTTTCCTTTCCAAGTTGCCTGACTTTATATGCATCGTGTAACTGTTTTGAGAGTTCCCTAAGTGCAAGAGCTCTCTCATCACGAATCTTCTCAGGCACACGGTGCTTCGCATGATACAGTGGGGTGTCAGGTCGAGGTGAGAAGGGAAAAACATGCAACATTGAGAATCCTTGGCTGAGAATAAACTTCTTTGTTTCCTCAAAATCCTCCTGAGTCTCTCCGGGAAGGCCGGTAATGATATCCGCTGCCAGAAATGGATCATCCTTTGCTTGCTTGAGCTGTTCCAAAATTACCGACAGTTCTCTGATGGTATAATGCCTATCCACGGACTGCAGTATTTTGTCACTCCCACTCTGTACCGGTATATGGAAGTGTGGTTGCATCCGTGGGTCCTTCAAGGCTTGCAAAAGATGATTATCAATGTGGTCTGGTTCCATGGAACTGAGACGAAGCCTGATATTGGGAGACAGAACAGCCAACAGTTGCTCAAGCAATCCACCCAGTCCATCTCTTTGGTGGTCGTACATGGTAAGATTGACACCGGTAAGCATAATCTCCTGGAACCCTGCTTTCTCAAGTGCCAAAGCACGTTTAATGACAAGATTGGGCTCGAGACTTACTGCTTTACCACGTGCAATATGCACACGGCAGTAGGCACAGTTGTTGTCACACCCGTCCTGAATTTTCAGATAAGCCCTGCTATGATAGGAAAAAGATGCAGCATCATAATCAAAAACAGAAGCCTTTCCATCACTGAATGAGAGACAACCTTCCCTCATACTCATGCCAGAAACAATGGACGCCTTCAGATGTTTTGCAAGCTGGAGGAGATGGGCTTTCTTTTCCAAGGGAACTACTATAACCTGATCGCTGAGCGCCTTCAGCTCCTCTTCATTAACCTGGGCATAACAACCTGTTGCAAGGGTAGGTGCCAGTCTGGCAAACTTACGAATCATCCTTCTAGCTTTCTGTTCTGCCTTGCTGGTAACAGTACACGTATTAACAATATACAAATCAGCACCCTGGTCCTCATGGACCACGGTAAATCCTTCCTTGGAAAATGAATCGGCGATAGCTTCACTCTCACACTGGTTCAGTCGACATCCCAAGGTATATACACACACATTCACTCACGTTCCTCCTGTGTCTTCAGAACCTCCATGACGGTATCGAGGGCTCCCTTAAGCCCCATACGCATCTGTCTTGCATACGGATTGTAGCGTTGCAGGTCATAGAACAGTTGCATGGGGTCATTGCAGGTCTGCTCCACAACACTCATGAGGGTCCTGTATCCCTTGGTCGCCAATTTGGTATCACCAAGGGAGAGTTCAGAGAGCGTTCGCCCCACAAAGTGGGTGATTCCCTGTGACCAGGCAGCCTCACGGTCGTGTTGGTCACAACTCATGCGCATAACATCAAGTCCCCAGCGTGTAAATTCATCCACCCACCAGGAAAGCGTATCCTGTTTGCAATTAACCGGACAGATTACCAAGGGGAGACCCATCACTCCGTTCTTGCCGGAATCAGGGCCAAACATTGGATGGGTTGCAATGCTTTGCACAGTAGGAGGAAGCAACTCTTGCATGACCTTGGCCGGGTACAGCTTTACCGAGCAAGTATCCATCACCACGGTGTCCTTTCCGATGCTTTCTGCGGTACGTGATAGGACGTCCTTGAAGGCGCTGATGGAAACACAGTAGAACAGGGCTGAACAGGTAAGGACTTCCTCCTCTGTTCCGAGACGAACCCCTGGGGGAACGGTTTTACTTCGCCTACTATAGGCGATAACCTCAAACCCATGGTCAGCTAATTCCTTGGCCCAGAAGGAACCAAATCGTCCCAGGCCGTATACTCCGATACGCATGCTCTCTTTCATGAACCGCATTGTACTGGAAAGCAAACAAACGGGCAAGAAGGACACTGTGATGTTCCTGAATTGAGCCAAAATCGAGCCTTTTCTAAGATATTCTAACGTGATACACTTAGTCGGTATTACCTAATCTAACCTGTCAAGGAGCATAACCATGACGTTTGCAGAAAAAATGAAGGCCCAAGCAATTGAGGCCCAGAAAAATCTTGTCCTGGCTGAGGGAACGGAGAGCAGAACCATCCAAGCCGCACGAAAGATTATCGATGAAAAACTTGCTAAATCAGTCATCCTGATCGGAGCAGTTGATGCAGTCAAGAAAGCTGCGGATGCAGTAACCATTTCTCTTGATGGTATTTCCATTGTAGACCCATCTTCCAGTAAAGACCGTGATGCTTTTGCCAAGGAATACCATGAGCTTCGTAAGCATAAAGGCATGAGCGAAGAGGAATCATACGAGGGCATTATAGACCCACTTCGCTGGGGAGCCATGATGGTCCGCACGGGAAAGGCAGATGCAATGGTTGCCGGCGCTGAGAACACCACAGGAAACGTACTGCTCGCTGCCTTCCAGATCATCAAGACCAAGCCTGGAATCAAGTTTGCATCTTCCTGCTTCGTTATGGCGACTGACAAGAATGAATATGGGGCGAACGGCTCATTCATCTTTGCTGACTGTGCCACCATTCCCAACCCAACGGCAGAACAGTTGGCTGAGATTGCCGAAGCTTCCGCCCTCCTGCAAGACCTTCCTCAATACTGAGGCAAAGGTTGCCATGCTCAGTTACTCAACAAGGAGGCTCAGCAAAGGCGATTTGGTCGACAAGGTGGTTACTGCAACCAACCTGGTAAAGGCAAAACTTCCTGAGTTGCAGATCGACGGAGAATTACAGCTTGATGCAGCCATCGTTCCCAGCGTCGCAAAGAGCAAGGCTCCAGACTCAAAGGTTGCAGGTGGTGCCAACACATTGATCTTCCCAGACCTCAGGCAGGAAACATCGGCTACAAGCTGGTACAGCGTCTCGCTGGGCTGAAGCATATGGCCCAATCCTCAGGGATTTGCCAAGCCGATCAGCGACCTCAGCCGTGGATGCTCTGTTGAGGATATCGTGGTGACCAGTGCAATCACACTCGCACAGTCAGCAAGCAACTAGCACTAAACAGGGCGGGGTTTTTACTACCCGCCCTTGTTACGTTCCATACTTTTCTCTACGATCGCATCATCTCTAAGGGTAGACTATGGATGCTTAAAAGCGCAAAACCACCGAATCTTCTCGATCGATCACTTCCTGCGAGAACCATAATCTGGACACTCGCCTGGCCTACTATCCTCGAACAGTTCCTGCAAGTTACCGTTACCTATGTCGATACCGCAATGGTTGGTCAATGGATGGATGAACGCATTTGCCATTGGCTTCGCTGTGCTGATGGCACGCAATCTTGGCAGCGGCAAAACAGATCGGGCTCGTCTTATCACCCGACAGGCAATCCTATCCTCTCTTTTTGGAATATTCCTGACATTCATCTTTCTTATCATTGCAAGGCAGCTTCCCTCTTGGATAGGAGCAGAGGCATCAGTAAAACCATTAGCGCAACAATACTTTCACTACATCGCATTGGGGTATTTTCCAAACCTGCTTATGATTCTCATCAGCCCTCAGTGGAGACTCTAGAACCCCGCTCTATCTCAATGGCTTAAACAATCTTATGAATAGTATCTTGAATCTCTTCTTTATCTTCCCAAGCATCCCATTGTGAGTTGTGAGTATTCCTGGCCTTGGGCTCGAGTGAAGGGTGCTGCTATGGCAACCACCATCAGCTGTACCATCACCGGCCTGCTCCTTTTATCATACTGCTTACCACAAGCAACCCGATTCGGCTCTCACTGAAAGAAAAATGGAAGATCGACACCAAGATTCTAGGGAGCTGCTCCATCTTGCCCTCCCGATGGCCATTGAACGTTCGACACTTTCATTCGGACAGATTGTCTACACAAAAATGGTAGGTACCTTGGGAACCACTGCCATTGCTGCACACTTCTTGGCAATCAATGCAGAATCCATGACCTACTTGCCGGCAAGCGGATTTGCAACCGCAGCCACCACACTGGTAGCTCAGTCACTGGGCAGCGAAGACAAACAACTTGCCCGCAGGTTTGCCAGTACCTGTGTAGCGATGGGTACACTCCTTATGACACTCATGGGGGTCATTCTCTACCTATTCGCTCCACTGTTAATGAGTTTTTTCACTCGTGATGCACAGATTATTGCACTTGGATCACGAGTCTTACGTCTGGAAGCCTTTGCTGAGCCCGCCTTCGGCCTCTCCATTCTGGTTTTGGAGTACTCCGCGGTGCGGGAGATACCAAGGGACCATTTCATATCGCGGTTACCGGAATGTGGTTGATCCGACTTTCCCTTGCCTACTTACTGCTTAAAACGACTAGTCTTGGACTCCTGGGTATCTGGCTTGCGATGGTAACCGACTTGAATATCAGGGGAATCATCTGCCTTGTGCGATACCGCCGATTTACCTGGCTTGATAGCTGGAGAAAGTCTCACTGAGGGCCAAAAACTGAGCCCAGGAAAGTGCTTCTGCTCTGAGTGACGGATCAACATTGCTCTCTGCAAGCATTGAGACCACCCCTTCCTTACCCAATTGTGCTCCAATCTTTCCACCCAACAGATTGTTTTTCACTGTCTTTCTGCGTTGGGCAAACAAGTCCCTGATAACCAACAGGAAACTCGTGCGAAGTTCATCCTTGACCAGGCTCTCTTGCCGCAGTGAGAAATGCACTACACTGCTGGTAACATTCGGTTTTGGGAAAAAAGCTCCTGCATTGATGACAAACGATTGGGTTACCTCATAATCCATCTGGGCCAGGAGTGAGAAAGATGACCACATCTTGGATCCTTGGGATGCACAAAGACGATCCACTACTTCTTTCTGCAACGTAAATACCATCTGTGGGATACGGTATCCTCCCTCCAGAATTTTAGCAATCACAACCGATCCTACATTATAGGGAAGATTACCACAGATTCGTCCAGGTAAAGACTGTTGCCCAAAGACCTTTGGGAGAGTCTTCAAGACATCCCCCTCAACAAGATGGAAAGATGTATCTTCACCAAAGGCATGCTCTCTCAGTATTCGGCAGAACCCGTGGTCAATCTCGAAAGCTGTTACTGCTGCCCCTCTTTCCAGAAGAACTGTTGTAAGCGAGCCAATTCCAGGGCCGACTTCCCAAACCGTGGTTTTCTCAAGAGGCTCAAGGAGTGAAACAATACGTTCACGTACCGGTTTCGAGAGTAGAAAGTTCTGTCCAAATTTCTTGGTCATCGCCAATCCCTCTCTCTGCAACAACTCGCTGATTGCATGTGGCGAATCGTAGGCAAAGTTCCAACGCATACTCTCTCCTTCTTTTTGTTTGCAAGACCCGCTTAGCATAGCCAATTGCTACAAGCGTGGTCAACAGAAGGAGCACAAAGAGCACATAGGTCCTCCACGACAACATCCATGGCTTCTCAGTACCAAACGTAAACAATGCATCCATTCCCCGATAGACCAAGACAAGGGGATAGGAAACCCCGGATCCAAACAAAAATGTGAGTAAACTGAACAGCATTGCGAGATTGATCAGGAGTGTTGCAGGGACACTGTACAGCAAACCTGCTGGATTCCAAGCCCCTGTAAGCAATAGAGTGGCAGGTCCGGTTCCAATAATTGCAAGTGCCGTAGTCAACAGGGGAATGGGAGGAAGGCCAATCCCAAAAAGAATCATGGCAAAGGCCCCATAGCTATAGAGAAAGGCAAAACTCATAACGGAAGACGGGAAGAGCCATACTTGGAGAAAACCAGTAAGATAAAAAGGAACAAGCAGGGAAAAGCGTTTCGAAAATGGGGCCAACTGAAATACATACATGCCTAAAGCACGTAGAAGAGAAGGTTTTGGCCCTACAGCCAACACGTATACACAGGGAATAATGCAGGCAAAACGGTTGCCCCAGAAGGGGCCAAACAGACGCTTGCACCCTATGCCCGCAAGCAGGAGGAAAAAGTGCAGATGCATTCCTGAGAGGGCAAGGGTATGAGCACATCCACAACTAATCGCCTTATCCTTGAGCAAGAAGGACTCACTGCTCAACTGACCCAAGAGCAACATGGAAGCAAGACTTCGGACCTCTACATCCCCAATGGTTTTTTCCAAGCGTCTCTGTAAAGTTTCTAGCAATGCACGACGACCAATTGCTACACGAGAAATGCCAAGTACTTGTATGCCATCAGCGTAGAGAATTTTCCCTGTATCGTCCCACTGACCCCAAACCTGGACATCACTAGAGGCTACCAGAACATCCTCTACAGGAACCAGCACAGGGACAATACCTGAAGCACTTCCCTGATACCCGCTCTTGGTCGTACACCTCTCCAAAGAGAGCCGCAAAAATTGATCGCCGGTGCGGGACAGTGATGAATCTTCTTGCAATCTTCCTTTCAGTTTTACAATTCTGCTTTGAGGAAAGGCAAAAACCATGGCACTGCTGGTCACCCCTCTGGCAAGTAGCAGGAAAAAGCAGTACACAAAACATAACAGCAGCATGAGACTCTTGGTGCAAGTCGGAAAAAAAGGAATAGCCATGATTGCCAAGGCCCCTAATGCCAAACCCACCTGAAGAGGATATGAGAAGAGACACGACCCACAACAAGCAAGATAAATTGCCAGCGTGAACAAGGGGAGTAATAATTTTAATGGATGGAGGAGATCTTCCATGCCATAGGAAGACCAATCAAACTGAGTTCTGCTTCAGCTATAGCTCCATGAGTGAGACCATCAAGGCGAGCAGACCTATATCAAGTCGTTTCTGCATGCTTTGATGAAATAAACGAGCAGCAAGACGTTCATCTTTTCTGCGTTGCAGCCGTATATTATGGACTTTTAATGCAGTTCTATAAAGATTCTTATTGTAGATACGAAAATACCGTGCCAATAACTCACCAATCTCTTTGAGGGTCTCATTCGATCCTTCATAACTAATCGGCTTAAGCGGTTCGGAGGAGACCAATGCCAAGGTATTACAGAGATCCAGAGGGTCTTCAGAAGAAGCTTCATCAAGGAACGATTCAACAGCAAACAGTTGTTCATCAATTTCCTGCTCACGTTCCCCACAGCGCAATTTCAGTTCATAGCGCCTTCTCTGTGCAACAGAGGAACGGGTATCCCGTTTTGCAAGGTAGTTCCATGCAAGCAACACCAAACCACCACTGATGAGTAATTCATCAACCATGGGTATGGGGTCCCTTATCGCAAGTGACATGAAGAAATACGAAACTGTGAACACTACCGCTGAAATCAACAATCTTGGGATGTATTGCTTGTTCTGAATCCAACGATCTACGCTGAAATCAATAGCTGCATAGAGCGCGTAGGAAACTTCATCCTGCTGCTCCTTGGTCAACATTCCACTACTCTTGAGCACAACCTGCTCATCCTCACTCCAATGCCCTACCCGAGTGACATCAAGGTAGGGAGAGAGCGAGAGGTTTTCCTTATTCTGTCGTTGCAGTAAATAGCAAGTAATCACGAGAGTGCCGCCTTATATGCATCTATCCGTTTACCCAAGTTCTGTTCAAACTCAGTCCGGTCTATTCCATCCGCAGTAAAGAAAAAGTAGTATTTGATCTTTGGTTCAGTTCCACTTGGTCTGACTACAATCTTATCTCCACCCTCAAGGAAGAGGATGAGCACATCACTAGGAGGAAATTCTGTTTGTTTCCCATCAAGCAAATCCTGCTTGCTGATTATCTTATGCCCAGCTAGTTCATCACCTACACTAAGTTCTCGTAGTCCGGCCATTATCTGAGCCATCTTCTTTTTCCCTGAGGCTCCTTCATAGTCTTTTGCAAAGACTGCTTCTGTAGAGAACCCCCATTTCTCGTAAATCTGATCCAATCTATCCTGTAGGGTCAGACCCTTGCTGGACCAGTGACACATCATCTCAACACTCATCAAAGCGCTGCTTATGGCATCCTTGTCACGTACTTGGGGAAGTGTCAAGTATCCATAGCTCTCCTCACACCCGAACAGAAAATATTCATGCTCGCCCTTCGTGCCTTCAAGAGATGCTATTTCCTCGGCAATATACTTGAAACCGGTAAGGACATCCTTGCATCGTCCCCCTTGACTCTGGACTATGCGTTTCACCAAGTCTGTGGTAACCAGACTCTTTACCACCAGAGGGGTTTTCTTAATTTGTTTCTTTCCATCGGCTTCCATCAGATAATCGGCAAGTAAGGTAGCTATCTGATTACCTGAAAGCAGATGATAAGCATCCTTCTTCTCAGAAAGTGGAATGGCAATTCCCAGCCGATCTGCATCAGGATCGGTCCCCAGAACTATATCAGCTTTTTCTTGCTCAGCAAGCTCAAGAGCCATCTTCATTGCCTCGGGATGTTCCGGATTCGGCAACGGAACGGTGGGGAAATTACCGTCAGGCTCTTTTTGTTCCTCCACTACCACACACTTAATCCCCACCTGGGAGAGCAGGTGTTGCAATGGAAGATTGCCTGAGCCATGCAATGGGGTGTACACCACAGTAATAGGATTGTCCTGCACCAAAGCTGGACGCCTGAGATTATGTAGCGCCATATGAAAGTATGCTTGGTCCACTTTCTCAGGGACAGGCACAAGCAATCCTTTCGAGCGGGCATTTTCAGCACTAATTTTCTTGATATCCTTTGCTTTCACTGCATTGGCACGCTCAGCAATTCCAAAATCATGAGGAGGCGTTACCTGTCCCCCATCCTTCCAGTACACTTTATAGCCGTTGTACTGCGCTGGATTATGGCTCGCAGTAATAACGATGCCTGCTGTAGTTTGTAAATAACGAACGGCGAAACTGAGCATCGGCACGGGGTGCAGTACCGGATACAAGAAAACTGAGACTCCGTTTGCAGCGAGTACCAGTGCTGCTTCATTTGCAAATAGGTCGCTGTAGTTGCGACTGTCATAAGCGATGACTACTGAAGGATTGGTGGAAGTTTCACAGAGATACTCACTCAATCCCTGGGTCACCTTACGGATCATGTAGGTGTTTATACGGTTGGTTCCCCCTCCAATGACGCCACGCATCCCTGCAGTACCGAAGGAAAGACTGGTATAAAAGCGATCATACAACGCATCCCAGTTACCACTGGCAAGTTCCTGTTCTACAGCTTCCCTGAATACTTGCTGGTCCTCTGCCTGCAGATATGCTTCTGCCTTGCTTCTCAGAGCTTTCTCATTGTACGCCATAGATTGCATCCTCCAATTCATCTATCGTATCGACAACCACAGCGCTAGTGAGTGCTTGCAGTTCTTCCTTTGGTCTGAATCCCCACGAGACCAAAATATGAGAACACCCAGCATTCTGGGCAGTTTGGTAATCTACTTCGCTATCCCCAATGTAGCAGAGTTCACCTACGTTTACACCCTGTTGAGCACAAAAAAGATCTATGGCATAACGATCAGGCTTTCTGGGAGAACCTTCTACCATGCCTCTCACTGAAGCAAAAGAGAATTGAGGAAGTATCTGTTTGGCAATCTTTTGCGTGAGCACATCCTCTTTGTTGGATAGTATCCCAATAGGAATCCCTAAGGATTCTAATCTCTCAAGAAATGGAAAGATCCCCTCATAGGGGTGACTCTTATCGGCGTAATGGGCTTGATAATAATCCATCATGAACTGATAGAGGAACGCAAACCGAGATTCATCGACAGGATGGTTATAGTACGCGAGAGCGCCCTTGAGTGCATTGTAGAGCCCACGCCCCACTACCTGCTTCGTCAAGGTGGCCGAGAGCGGAGGCAAACTCTCCAAGGAGAGAGTTGCATTGAAAGCACTACGAATATCCTCGATGGTATCAATGAGGGTACCGTCCATATCAAAGAGAATTGCTTTGGGCAACGGTTTCAACATATCGCCATTATCGAACATAGTGTGGTGGCAAGTCAACAAACGAATTAACAAAAGAAAGACTCTACGTTTTGACAAAAGAGAGACACTCAGCTATTGTGTACCCATGCAAACCATTACAATTAAAGGTGGCAAGGAAAAACAACTCCTACGTCACCATCCATGGGTATTCAGCGGCGCTATCGCAAATGACATCTCTCTCCTTGAAACAGGAGTCTCCAGAGCAGAAACAGATGAAGGACAATTCATTGCATGGGGATGGTATGACAAAGAAAGTCATATTCCCCTACGTCTTCTCTCTTGGAACGAGAACCAGACTATAGATGAGCGTTGGTGGAAACAAACCATCGCAAAGAGTGTTCTACGCAGAAAAATGTTCTTTGAGGACAAGGCAGGGGCAACCACTACTTTCCGCATTATCTTTTCAGAGGCGGACTATCTTCCCGGCTTGGTAGTTGATGTATACGGAACCATGCTGAGAATCATCATCAGCAGTCGTGTTGCTCACCACTTCCAGGATCTCATCGTAGAGACCTTGGAATCACTGCTCAAACCTACCTTGATCATTCTGAATACAGACAGTGCTTTTGCTGCTGCAGAACAGCTCAAGGAGACCCTACTCTACTACCAGGATGGTCAGTATTTCACCCCTTCCAAGAAGCTGGATCCAGTCCGTTTCCGTGAAGACAATCTCTACTATGAAGTTGCTCCAGGAAAAGGACAGAAAAGCGGTTTCTATTGTGACCAACGAGAGAATAGACGGATTATTGAGCCCTATGCAAAGGATGCTGTGGTACTCGATGGATGTTCCTACACTGGAGCTTTCACCCTGCATGCACTGAGGGCCGGGGCAAAGCATGTCGATCTCTTGGATTCCAGTGAACCAGCTTTAAGACAGGCATTGGTCCATATTCATATCAATCAAGACCTCAAGACCATTCCTGAAGGAAGCCGTGAGAAAGTGGAAATCACCACGTGTGATATCTTTGAGCAGATGCGGCATATTGAAAAGGACCACTATGATCTCATGATTCTTGATCCTCCGAAACTTGCCCAGACCAAGGCACAGGCAGAAGGAGCACAGAAAGCTTACAAGGACCTGAATCGTCTTGCAATGCAGAAAATCAAGGATGGTGGTATCATCGCAACCTTCTCCTGTAGCTCAGCCATCAGCGCGGAACAATTGCGCATGATTCTTGCATGGAGTGCAAAGGATGCAATGGTTGAGATCCAGATCCTTCAGAAACTCGGCCAAGGTCATGACCACCCGATCAGGATTTCGTTTCCAGAATCTGAATACCTCAACGGGTATCTGTTGAGAGTTATCCGCTAACTTGCAAGGGGGGTTGGGGTATCGTCCGGATTGGTATCATCCAGACTGAGCATGCTTGAGAGAAATCGCAGCTGCTCAACCAAGATAGAGACCATCTCACTAAGATACCCCACCTTGCCGTTGCCATCATCAAGCGAACGAAGTGCATAACTATAGTCCTGCATCACAGGAACATCCTCATCCAAGATTAAGGATGAAGGCATGGTTTGCTCCACATTGTATTTACAACGTCTGAAGACAGCTCTTCCATCTTTTCCTTGGTTGGCACAAGCTCCAAACAACCGACAAATAAGTGGCCGGGCTTGATAGACTGTGCAATGATACGGTGAGTCATAGGAATAGAGAGGACAAGGTCCACTCGTATTATCCTTTGCGTTGTTCACAGCCTCGATAAGAGATACATCTTTTTTGATGAATAGAAGATATGCAGCTACCAAACGAGCTTCACTTGTAGTTATATCCGGCATGAAATACTCACAACACGTACCGCACCCACTTCCGCAGGCTATACTGTAAGTTGAACAAAATCCATTCGTCTGATTTTCAATGGTCAAGTACAAGTCAACCAAGTTTGCCATATTCTGGCCTGCGTACATTCCTTCGAACGCAATTATGAGTTCCTCAATGCTGTCCATCTGTGATGTACTCCCTAAAACGGAGCAGATAATACCATTACAAGTGGTTGTGATTTAATCAGGTAGACCACGTTTTTTCCGTTTTTTCTTACGATTCTCTCTCTCTGCTTGACGGGACCCTTGTACTGAACGTTGAACCAATCGCGCGTTTCTCCGGTCAGAAAGTGCCCAACCACCAATCAAGGCACTGGTGCCACAGAATGCCAGGATACCGATCCAGGCAAAAGGACTGTGCATGTAGGGCAAGGCAATATTCATTCCGTAAAAACCTGTGACGAACGTTGGAATCATCAAACTGATCGAAATGATGGTCAATCGTTTCATGATAACATTCATATTGTTGCTAATAACTGAAGCAAATGCATCCATCGTTCCAGTCAAGATTGAAGAGTAGATGTTTGCCATTTCAATGGCCTGCTTGTTATCGGTAATGATGTCCTCGAGAAAATCTCGCTCTTCCTCGCTCTCCATGCGAAAATAAGGGGTACGTTGTAGTCGCTCCATCAATGCCTCATTGGTAGTCAGACTGGTAGAGAAATATACCAAGGATTTCTGGATTTGCAACAGCTGGATCAGTTCATAGTTCATGATGCTCTTATGCAACTGTTCCTCAACCTGGGACTTCTGGCGGTTGATGTATTTGAGGAGACGGATGTACACCATTACAGCACGGCCGAGAATGCTGATGACAAACCCTTCTGCGGTCTGTACCGGGTATTGTCGATACCTGTTCTTGGCGAAATCCTCAAGTACGATACTATCACTCTGGCAGATGGTGATGACAGTATCACGGACCAGTACGATACCAAGCGGTACTGCATACTGGTTAATTCCCTTGCAATCATCGGCCAGGGCGGGCAGACGCATGATCAACGCGATATAATCGTCTTCACGTTCGATGCGGGCCTGTTCGTCCTGGTCCATGATATCTGCGAGCAATTCACTGGAAATGGAATACTTTTCTTCGAGCTGGGTGATATCATCTCTGTTGATATCCCTTGCATCAACCCAAGTGTAAGGAGCCTCTTGGATAGATTCTCCGGGAATCTGACTCATAAGATTTTTTCTGATAGTAATCATTCTTCCTCCATGGCTGTGTTGGCATCCATGCCCAGCCTCATGTAGGAAGAATTATGGTAGATTCTAGTGTTGGGGGTAGGAGGACGCCGTTCGGGTGTTTCTAGGCAGGGGGTTTATACTGCCACCGTCGTCTACTGTAGACATGGGTTCCTCCTCATAACAAGATGGCCTACCAGTCTGGCAAGCACCAAAGGAATACTATCACAATCACTTACGCAGAATAAAGGGGTTGCCTGTATTTTTTCTCTCTTTTCTAAACAGTATAAACATTCTATACTCGCTACAAGGAGGAAAAACATGGTTACACGTGAAAAAGCTGACGCATTGCTCAGAAAATATAACCCTAACGAAGCATTGATCTACCATGCTTATTCGGTTGAGGAGACCATGCGCCGATTCGCAAAGGAGTATGGTCATGATGAGGAGTACTGGTCCCTGGTAGGACTTCTCCACGATATAGACTATGGAATGTTCCCTGAGGAGCACTGCCAGAAAGCCCCTGAATTGTTACAGGAAATTGACGTTGACGATGCGTTCATCAGGGCTGTCTGCAGCCATGGGTGGGGTATCTGCAGCACAATTGAACCGGAACATTTCATGGAGAAAGTCCTCTACACCATTGATGAGTTGACCGGTCTTGTATATGCAACTGCACTGATGCGCCCGCTGAAGATGGAAGGAATGAGTGTTAAGTCAGTGAAGAAGAAATGGTCCAGCAAGGCATTTGCAGCAGGGGTGAACCGTGACATCATCAGCCAAGGCGCAGAAAAGCTCGGTCTGGAAATGAATCACATCATCTCGCTCACCATAGAAGCAATGGCTAATGCCTCCAGCAAGATCGGACTTTAGGAGAGCGGCATCTGTTCAAGGCGGACAATCCCGCTCTTGTTCAGTACCACCGTGTAGTGACTATAAAGTTCCAAATCCTCTTTTTTTGAATATTCTCGTATGACCAGATGCAGATGGTAGACGCGTTCACTGT
This sequence comes from Sphaerochaeta sp., assembly GCA_018399495.1. GTDB lineage: Bacteria > Spirochaetota > Spirochaetia > Sphaerochaetales > Sphaerochaetaceae > Sphaerochaeta. The sequence goes on along the minus strand of JAGYOG010000007.1, from coordinate 67,475 downwards.
TGAGCTGGTCCAGCTCATCTGCATCAGGGTCCATCCTGAACACCACATCATTGGGATCATCCATCTCTTTTAGGAAATCATCGAGCCGTATCCTAGTAACCAAGGTAAAGTGGTTTTCCCTGGGAAACCGGTCACGGGCCATCCCCTGTTTGGAAAGGGGATGCATGGTTAAATCACGCACATAATGGATAATATCCTCTTTTGGAAGCATATCCCTAAAAGGATTATTCTTATCCCTACGAATCTCTTTGACAGGAGCGGGAATCTCATCCGGATTGGTGAACTTGAGCCTAATCCTGCTTGAACAAATCTTCTTGTTTGTTTTTGGAGAAAGGAAAGAGGAAATCTCATCGGCCATCATCTTGGGCAGGACTGCATTGAAGAAGAGCCTGAGCCACTCCTTGATTCGATCCTTGAATACGTAAGCAATGATGACGATCAGGGCCCATTGGAAGGAGTTTCTGATAAACGTTTCTTCTGCAAATATGGTTGTCAGGGTTGCAAAGGCCATCGCAACACCGGCGGCAATTCCTGCAAGTATCTCAGAAACCCGCTTGGGCCACCTGGATATATCAGGAACGAGGTAGAGATTGGACTGGGTCCACTTCTTCAATACTGCTTTCCTATACTGTACTGTCTCTGCATTAGTGCTTCCGCTTGGATACTCCATTTTTCTGCGATACTCCATCTCATCACGGGAAAACTGCAACATCATACCAAGTATCTGTTTATGTTCCTCATTCTGAATCGTGGTAGAAGCCATATAGAGATCAATAGTATGCTTCTCGCAAATAAGGCTCGCCGTTTCATCAGTCCAGAGATAAGCGAGCAACAAACGACTATCAGTGGCCACTTTTTCCTGAATTGCCGAAATCATACCTCTAAGAACATTCAGAAGTGTAGAAGCATTGTTATACCAGCTGGTCAAGGTTGCATTCAGATCACTATGCATTCCAAGTTTGACCATGTCTTTGCAATCCTTCAGACATGCCTTTGTCTCATGGCGGACTGAGTTTACCACAGTCTGCAATTCATGAATTACTTTCCTCTCCGGTACTGCATTCAGATCAATCAGGAGCTCCTGGGTGTACTGCTTGAGGATGGAAAGTGGACTGAGTGAGTTCTCATCATCAAGCAATTCCTCCAAGGTGATTTCAGGAGAGGAGTACCTACCGTGACTCTGGAATTTGTGGAGTATACGTTCTTCATTGTAAGTAGAGCGATTCACATACAGCTGGGGAGGAGAAAACAGATAGTAGTGAATTTCCCGCTCATACTTCCGCGTCTCTGGGATCGGTAAGATGAGCTTCGTTTCCAAATGTCTACTTGAATGTCTCCGTAAATCGATCAAGGTTCCCTCCCGGTTGCACTAGTATACAGGAGGGCTTCTCCTAACGCAATCGCAAGTTGCGGTAACTGTCCCATGGATACTCGCCTGCACTCTTGAGTGAGAACGATTCCAGAGCGTCATATGCTGGAATAAAGACATCCCGAGCAGGGAGGTGAAACACCTCTTGTACCCGTCTGCCCAACAATTGCTCCAACAAGGGCTCGGTTGCTCCTTGCTCGAGCAATCTCTTGACCAAAGAGCAAGATTCCACTGAAACCAGGAATCCCACTTGCCCCTGCTTCCTTATCCTGAAGCGTATGCGGTGCATGATCCTCTCTATCCAGTCTATCCTTCCCTCAATAGTGCAGCAAAAGCACACTGCGTTCAGTTTCACTGCGAAGTGGAGGGTTCATCTTTGCATACAACGAACGGTCTTTGGCATCATCACTGGAGAGAAGGGCATGATGAGCGTGACCGCACAACTGACACGAAAACCCTGTTTCCTTGCTTTCAATGGCCCAATCTCATGGAAGGCTTCGTACTGCTAAGATGACAGATGTGGAGTGTACCCGCTGAATCCTACACTCCTGTGAGATACGAAGTTGATCCAGAACTTGCTGAACCTCAGCTTCCCACAGGCCGGGCAAAAATTATGGGTGGAAAAGTCAGCAGGATCATACAGCTCAGGATGCAACAGGGATTCTTTTTCACAATGCAGTGCAACCACGCCTCGTATCCGCACTCACGCAAGGTGAGGTACACCAACGATTGCTCCCTTTCCTCTACAAGCCCATATTACCGGTCGAGTGACCGGCAAACATCTTAGCCCACTACCTGGGAAAAAGTTCCTGGGCAAGGGAAACCACTGACAATCTGCTCGGGTGAGGATGTCACCCCGGCATAGAAGGTGATAGTGAATCCCTAGACCACACTGCTCAGCATCCTTGAGACGCACAGAATACTTTCTCGTTCTGTCAGGACCGGTTGGGTATTCGGCATGTCGAAATACTCGTCGATTCCACATGAGAGTGCTACACCCAATCCATGGGAAAGGGTTTCCTTCTCTTTTTGAGCCCAATCACGGAGATGCATGAGGGTCAATCATAGGCAATCAATTCAGGCGCCTCCTTCGCCAGATAGTCATGCACTGCATGAAGTGCCCCACCTACAGGTCAGGCGATCACCGCAGGCACACTCTCCACACATCCCTATTCCACAGAGCGTGGGTCTTTCCATTGACAGGTACAGGTTATGCTCCTTGATCCCCGACCCAACAATTTGCGGCAGGCGATGGCCATAAAACCTCTGGTCTACAAGATAACAAGCTTGGTCTTCATCAGAGGAATACTGTCAGTAAGTCCAACACCCTTCCCGGTTTACCATCATCAGCGATGCAGGTGAAGGATCCGTATTGGAGAGATCCTCTTCGAGCAAGGCTTTCCTTCCACGCTCTCGCGCTGGTCCCCACAAGAATGTTCATTTCAGTTCTTTGCCCTTCCAATTGGTCAGCCAAACTGGGAAGAACAGCCACTCCTGTACCACCACCCAACAGGGAGCTTTCTTGGTCTTCTCATTGTCCAGCTGTGCACCGTAGAGACCTCGTACATAAATTTCATCACCTTCCTGCAATTCACAAAGTTCTGCTGAGAAGGGACCTCGATTCTTGACGATGAACGTTAATGGTTCGTTATGTGCGACGGAGAACGGTTTTTCCCCAATAGTAGGGATCCAGAGAAATGCAAACTGTCCTGCCTTGCAGTCAAGCGCTCCATCCAGTGTGATAATACGGGTATCCTTACCGTATTGCTCACTCATTACAACCTGATGTTTCTCATACGCCATCTGTCGATTCTTGATGATGTATGAAGACGATTGTTCAACGATGGAATCATCACCGTGGAGGATCACCTCTGTCTCACACTTCACGGCAGAGAGGTACTCAGGCCATACTTTTTGGTTGACAGTTCCAAGAGCTGAGCCTATCCCAACTGCATCGGCACCAGAGGCTATCAAGGCGGCAGCTTCTGTACCACTGCTCACCCCCCCCATTCCGATAAGAGGGATAGCGTCACCGCAGGCTTTTCGAATCTCCTTGATGGCTGATAGTGCTCGCTCATAGACATGGTGCCCACTGCTTCCACCTTTTCCCCCAAGCTTGTTCTGCAGGATTGGTTTCCCTGATACAGGATCGATGTGGACAATTGGGCCAACAGTATTGATTGCAACCAAGCCATCGGCACCACTATCCACCACAGCTTTTGCGATCAAACCAATGTCATCGACATTTGGAGTAAGTTTTACAAACAAGGGTGCTTTGCACTCCTTGCAAGCTTCCTTGATCATCCGTACATATTCTGCGGCAATGTTCTGGTCGCAGCCGATTGACGCACCATAGCCGGCCGATGCATGAGGACAGGAGAAGTTCAACTCCACCATGTCTGCCACCTCATCAAAGGCTTTTACCAAGGTGATAAAATCTTCAACGCTGTTAGCAGACAGCGATACATTGATATAGCTGGAGAAAGAGTGCTCTTTCCTGAGTTTTCTCAACTCATACAACCCCTGCTCCATCCCAGGATTGCGCAATCCAACAGAGTTTCCAAAATTCCCTACTGATGTCTCACAAATCACCGGCTCACGGTTTCCTGGATTGACTTCCACCTGAAAACTCTTGGTGGTAATAATGCTGATTCCCTCTACCTTGCTGTCAAAGTAGGTGATCAGCCTGGGTTTCGTGGAGGCAACTCCACTAACCGTCCCCAAGAGGACAGGAGCCTCCGGATCAAGGTGTCGTTTTGCTAGTAGTTCCATCACATCCTTCATAGGGAAGTCTCCTCGATCAGGGAACGAAGATTGGTAATACAAAGATCAAGCCAATCCTCTGGAACCGCTTTATTCTTCCATGGATGGGTCAATGCGCTGCTACTGTTTATTCTTGCAAGCTCCACAGGGAACCCTGCTCTTCTCAGGATTGTCATCACTTCTTTCGCAGATCCTCCTTGGCTTCCAACACCAGGGATGAGCAAGGGGACCACCTGTTCATGATAAAAAGCAGCAATATCCTCCAACTCTTGTGGGTTGGTAGCTCCTACCACTGCTCCAACGTTCCCCGACTTCTGGTTGTACGCGGCAATTTGACGGGCCACTTCAAGGTAGAGTGGAAGGTCTTTTTCGCTTTCCTTCACAACCAAAAGATTTTGCAGATCCTTCCCACCAGAATTGCTGGTACGGTTGAGTAGATATACTCCTTTCTCTGAAAACTGAATAAAAGGATTAACCGAATCACTCCCCATGTAGGGTGCCACGGTTACTGCATCGGTCTGCCAAACTTCAAAGGCTTCCTTGGCGTAGTTCATACTGCTACGGGCAATATCACCGCGCTTGCTGTCCAGAATTACAGGGATACCTGGGAAAAAACTCTCCAGCATATCCAAAATATCTGCAAGGGCAGAACTCCCGGAGAAATCCTCATCACGTGGATGGTCAAGACTCTGGTAGTAGCCAAGATTAGGCTTGAATGCTGAGGGCACCAGACCAGCAAGACTCATTCTCCGAAACAACTGCTGAAAAAAACTATTCAGGTCATTACGAGGGTTTCCGCTGGATACGGGAAGGGATTCAACAATTGGGTCCAATCCCATACAAGCAACGTTTCCTGTTTTTTTTGCACTCTCCATCAACAACGTTTTATAACTCACGCGTACCTTCTCCTTACCGGTCTACTTTAGGGAATCCCAGTTTCTCACCCCAGCCAAAGGGGTCTTCCCTCCATAATGTGAGCAATCGAGCTTCCTCACTGTTTACATACCCTGTTTCCTGGGCACTTTCAACCATCACATTATAATCAAGAATCGTAAAAAAATCACAAGCAGGGTCCAAAGAGGCAAAAGCCTCCTGCGCTGCAACAAATCCATAGGTGAAGATTGCCAAGGTGTAGGGACAAACCCCTTCAGCTTTTGCAATTGCCTGTACCGCCTTGATGGAAGAACCCCCAGTAGAAATCAGATCCTCGATGAGAAGCACCTTCGCTCCCTCATAGGTACCGCCTTGTCCAAGACCCTCGATCTGTTGACCAAGCCCGTGGTCCTTGCCGGAACTCCGAACGTAACTCATTGGCTTTCCAAGTCTGTCTGCCAGGGTGGTAGCATGGGGAATACCGGCGGTAGCGGTTCCTGCGATGTTGTCTGGATCATAACCAAGACTCTCCAGTATGGCAGCAAAGGCTTCACTGACCAACTTTCTTGCACCACTTTCGGCAAGCAGTCTCCTGTTGTCATTGTAAATAGGCATACGATAGCCGCTAGCCCAAGTGAATGGATTCTGTACCTGGAGCCGGATCGCCCCAAGTTCCAAGGCTTTCTTTGCCAGAATCGGCCCATAATGGTTTGTAATTGCTTCAATATGTTTCATGGTCTCTCCAGTGTATCTTATTTGCTTCCACGCTTCCAGATTTCCTTGAAGGTGTGTATCTTGTTGCAGTAGGCACAGACAAAGGTATTGTCCTTGGTCCGATAGAACATGGCAGGAACCCCTTCTCCCTGGTCAGGATGAGAGATACAAGATTCATTTGTGCAAGCAAGATTCTCAAAGTTGTAAATACGGGGAGGAAGATGCAATCGGAATTTGTTGATTACCCTACCATTCTTGATTAGGTTCAGGGTACAACCGGGGGCCATTGCACTCAATCGCTTGAGTTGCTTCCGGTCAAGACTGTATTCACCTGGGCGGAAGATGATTCCTTTGTAAACGTCTTCCTGACCACTTGTACTTACCCACTCCCCACCTTTGTACGCGTCCAAACCCAGCACACTGCTGATTAATCGCATATGTTTCCTGATCTCGCTGGGGCTATCTCCCTTGAGAATGTGGTCAATGACCAGCCCATTATGAATCGGCTGAACTCCTTCGCTTACTTTCTTCTCTTTCACCACTCGGGTCTGCAGATCAACCTCTGTAATGTAATCTTCGCTTTCTGGTACTACCTTTCTATAAACTGGGATGAAATCACTTCCGATTTTTCCTGCAAGCAATGACAGCAGCACAATCCGTACATACATGCCGTTGATTGATTGCCGTTCCCATCCATTGAGCGTGGTGTCATCAAGAAAGATCGGGATGGTTGGGGTCAGCTTATGTCGTGGAAGAGGGTGGTAGAAGGTCGTCCCTTCCTTAATTAAGCTCATGAACTCCTCTCTAAAGGTAATGGAGCGACGCAGCTCTTCCTGACGCTGTAGGATTCTGTCCCCCATTCGCTCCAGCTGTGGACGGGTAAAATACCACTTGGAGGCAACATCAGGTTGTGCTAGGTACTCATCAATGGAAGAGAAGATGCGAACTTGATAACCATTTTCCTCCATCCGGCTCACGTAGACTTCCGGCATTGCCAGCTCAACAGGGGCAACCAAATCCACCTTGACCTGCTTAAAGATCTTCAGGCCATCAGCCTTTGAGTGTACTGTGCGGCCGTGGAAGAGATCTCCTACCAAGGCAAGATGCAATTCCTCGTTGCTCCATTGGTTGTCTTCAAGAAAGGTGAACTCATCAAGCAACTCCTGGGTAGGATGCTCATGCTTCCCATCCCCTGCGTTGATAAACACTGGTTTGCGATATAATTTATTACGTTCTGCGTAGGCAGCACAGGCTTCCTCCAGATGCCTGGTTACCCCTTCAACCTTGCTTCGTATGATGAAGATGGTATTCTCATATCCACTAAGTGTGTTGAAAGTATCAGCATAACTTTCCCCCTTGTTGAAGGAAGAACTGTCGCTGTTCAGCTCAGACACTTTTGCATGGTGGAAGTTTGCTGCATTCTTGAAGGACTCCTTGGTTCTGGTGCTGTTTTCCAAGAACACTTCATAAATTCCGAAATCCCTGTCATCAATCCTAAAAGGTGTAAGCTTGGCTCCATCCCTACGCTCCATTGCCTGCTTGAGGGTACGTACCTGATCGAAAAGATACATACGTTCTTCCTTGGAAAAATCCTCAATAACACACAACGACCGTCCTGCAAATACGTTCTGTTTTTCCATCTTGGCTCCTTCAAAAAAAAAGCCGGCCCTACGACCGACTCTTCACTACACTATCATATTGAGGGGATTCCCATTCCAGAGCGTTACACGCAACACTGTTTCGTTTCTTGCACATGGGATTCCTCCTTCTTTACTTCTGGGAAACCTTAGCAGAGAGTAGACGCTCTGTCTAGGGTTACTCCTCTATTTTCTTACCAACTGCATCAGCATCATTCTCTATATCAGAAAGATGTAAAAAGTCATCCTGTACCGGAGATGAAGGTTGCTGAGGTTCTTCTTGTTTACCTTCAGTTTTTTTCACTTTCTTGGTCTCTTTAAGTTGAGAATGCACATTTTCACGCTCTGCATCAACCCAATCTGCAATTGTTGGGTAAAGAGCATCTGGACCAAAGGCAAGCACAGCATCAAACTGCTCTGGTGAAATCTTACCACGATTCTTCAGATCACGCTTGTACATTTTGCGATACCAACCATTGGAACGTTTACGTACATGGTGTTTTCTACGTTTCTTCAATGTCCCTGAGCTATCTGTGGCACTATAACGAGAAGCATAGGAACCATATCCATATCCCTTGCCATACCCATAACCGTAGCCGTAACGGTACCCGGTTCCGACCGAGCCAGGAACCACTCCATTGAACACAACACCACTGATGGGCACATTTGCCGTTTTCAAGCTACTGATCAAATCGAAGAGAGAGCCCTTGCTGGTAATGCCGGCACGAACAGTGATAATCAATCCATCAACGTGCTTGCTGATGGAAAGCAGTTCACTTGCTGAGTCCAAAGGAGGTGCGTCAATGATGACAAAGTCATACACACTCTCCAAATAGTGTATCAGTTGAGTATACCGCGGATTTGAGAAGATGCCGGCATGCACCAAAGGAGCATTGCCAGGAGGCAACAAGTGCAGTTCGGGAACCTTATCAATTGGCTTAAGAATACACTCCTCAAGTGTTGCCTTCTTGGTGACATAATCAACCAATCCCACTTCTCGGTGTTTCAGACGGAAATATCGTTCCATACTGGGTAAACGGAGATCGCCATCAACTACCAACACCTTGCTACCCATCTGGGCCAAGGCAATGGCAATATTCCCGATAATAGTACTCTTCCCCTCTGCCATGGAACAGGATGTGATGGAAAAAACATGGTTTTCACTACGGTTATACAGCATATTCGCAACCAGCTTGAACCGTTCTGATTCGAAGGAGAGCGGATCGTTATGTACAATTAGGGTAGGATATAAGTCTAGATTTGAGACCTTCATCATAGGGATCCACCCCAAGATAGGCACATCCTTGCCTACAATCTTCTGGATTTGTTGCTCTGTCTGGATGGAAACATCCAATGCCTCAATGGCTAAGGTAAGTAAAAGACCAAAGGCTGCACCCAACAACACTGCAACAGCCAAAATCAGTAGCCTGTTCGGGCTGACAGGATTGCGTGGAAGGATTGCCTCATCGACAACGGTCACATTGCCGCTAACCGAAGCCTCGATCAGTTTGACTTCCTCCAACATCTCCCGAAGCTTCAAACCGATGGCTTCATAGATTTGTACATCCCGCTGCAACTCTGAGAGGCGCCGCTCAAGGACAGGCAATTGGGAAAGTTCGGAAATAAAGACTTCTCCCCGCTCCTCCAAGACCTGGATACCTACCTCAGTGGTAAGTGCTTGTACAATGGCTTGGGTATTGTTCTCATTCCCGTATGATCGGGTAAGCAGGGAAACGCGGTCAAGCAGGTCCTTGTTCAATTGGTTCATGGCACTGCTGATCACATAGGTACGGGAAGAAGAATCCATGGGCATGGAGACCTGAGCCTGTGCAGTTGAGGGATTGCTCAGCGACTCATACATGGTCAATTCTGTTTTCCAAGCTGCAAGATCATTCAATTTTTCTGCAATCACAGGATCCTTGCGAAGATCGTCGAGGGATAGAACTCCTTCAACACCAGCCTGGGAAAGACCTTCGTTGTATGAATCCAAGAATACCATTGCTTCCTGCATTTGCAGTTTCAAGGGTTCCAATCGTAAGGTATAATAGGAAATCTGCTCGACCAACAACGAGCTCTTGTCGGTCAACTGAATAATATCACTGTTCTCCCTAAAATCACCCAAGGCGTCCCCTGCAGCAGAGAGAGCACGGTCGTTGATGGGAATCTGTGACTCGATAAACTCACGCTGCGCAGTTTTCGAGTTCTTTGCAATACCGGTGAGTAGCTTATCGTAGCTAGAGGCCAAAGAATTGGCAAAATCACGAGCGAAGGCAGGATTTTCATCGGTGACCTTGATTCTTACGATGTTGGTATCCTTCACCGTTGAAACTACAATCCGCTCTTTCAGATTGCCCAACACGAGTTTGTCTCGGTAATCAAATCCATCTGCATTCGTATATTGTGACAAATCCAAAGTACTGAGCGCATAGTCAATGTTGCTACGGCTGGTGATCAACTCAACTTCTGTAGCAATCTTCGTACTCGAAGCTGATATATCCATCAAGGATTCGAAAGAGGACGATGTCTGGATAGGATCAACCAAAACCGAAACTTCTGACTCAAATTGGGGAATGGCAATTTGCAAATAGCCGAAGGCAAGCCCCACAACCAGGATGAAGCCTACAAAAAACCAACGCAGGCGCTTGTGAAATATGTGGAGCAACTCTGCAATGGAAATGCCCTCTTCTCCAGCATCAAAGGGACTTATTGACTGTGTATATTCTTCCTGCTGACTCATCTGCTTCTCCTACAGGCTCTTGGAATCCAAGATGATGTTCACAACCGTGGCAATGATTCCAAGGATGGAACTCACTAAGCCTATGATAGCGACCGTAGGAGCAATGTCCCTGGCCAACGTCTCTTTAGCCACCGCGATGGTGGTCTCTGGGGAAATGGGGTCTCCCAATCCCAATGTCTTACCATCAGGACCTTGCACTTTCAAATCTGTCGGGTAGGCAGCATCGTCACTCAAACCTCCGGCCAAAGAAAGATAGTAATTCACTGTCTTGTCCGGGACATATGCAAACACTCCAGGTCGAACCACCCCACCACTGACTGTAACCAATCGCTGGGTGAAGGGGATCAAGAGTGTATCGCCGCTTTCCAGTTGCATCGACTGATTCTCATCCTCCCCATAGAGTATCCTCTGAATATTGAGAGGAATTCGCTTTCCGGACCGAAGTAGGTAAGCTCCTTCCAAATCACTTACAGTAAGGAAACGCGAAGAGAGGGATGCAAGCATTTGCTTCATGCTTTCCCCTGGATAGTACTGGTAGAAAATCCTTCCGGATGGATACCCAACCAACGCAGTTGATGAAAGAGAATCATAGACCTCACTGGAGGATACGGCTCCTTCAACAGTTACCGTCTGCTGGCTGGGTTGCTGTGCATCAACAATGACTTGATCAAGATGGGATAATGTATAATCTGGTTGCTCGAGTAAATTGACATATTGCACATACCAAGCACCACTATCAGGGTTGTACCGTTGAATCCTAATGTTTTGTACATCAGCAGAAGAGAGCACCCCCCCTCCATAGGTAGCCAGGAGATCTTCCAGACGATCTGACTGCAGGAGTTGGTAGGTACCTTCCTCATACACCCGGCCACTCAACATGACCAGCGTTTCACAGCGGTCAAGAGTAATGACATCACCACTTCTCAGCAGTGGATCTTGCTCCAAGATTCCTTCACGCATCGCCTTATACAGATCGAACACTTCTTCACTACCATCAGCGTGACGGATACGGACATTCCTCGTTGAAGCATAGGGAGTAGCATTCTGGAGCACTTCAGAGAGACGAGTAAGACCCCAAGCGGGGACCACTCTGGTTCCCACCACCTCTCCTACCACTGAAACCATGAAGGACCCCGTGCGTATGAAAACTAGCTGTGGATTGGAATAACTGTAGTAGGTTCTTACCATATCATAGATGGCTTTCCGTATCTGCGCAAAGGTCTTGCCTTTTCCATCGATGGCTCCAAGGCCAGGAATGGCAACACTACTCAATTCGTCGACTTGTAAATCGACTGTCACACTTTTCATTCCATCCAAATAGACCAAGCGGAAGGTATCTCCCGGAGTAACAGGATAGGAGCCATTGCTCACAGCACTAAGCAGACGTTGCTCCTCATCATATACTGGGGACTGTGAGAGAAGACCAAGCTGTGCTGAAAAGGACTGGACTTCCAGATTCTCCACACTGGGGGATGCTTTTATTTGTGGGCCAAACAAGGGGCTGCGGATAACCAAACCGGTTTCCTCTGCACCCAAGGTAAATATACAACACACCAAGAGAATGAGTACAAAGACAACGTGTGCTCGTGTTTTGTTCATGCAATAATCCTTCATTACTAATACACAATCTAAAATCTGGAAAAGCTAGTCGCTTCATCCTATCACTTGCATTAGTGTGATACAAGTCTCAATTCGCATGGTTCACTAGAGACTTAGGACATACGCACTAAACTCTTCTTGACAGATGCCTACGGGCATATGCATGGCATCGAATGTATTAAGTAAAGATTAATATACGGCAAAAGAAAAGCAAGAGAAAAAGCGAATTCTGCCTCAAAATGAGGTTTCTCTCGACTTTCTCGTCTTGCTCTTATGCTTGTAGTGCAACCAATTGTCACTCGCTTTCAACCATTTTATGCGTAACTCCTAACTAGAGTCTTACCCTACGATAAACACAAAAGTAGAACCATAAATCAGTTCATTTTTTTGACACGTTAGCTTTCAGTTTTAGGGTATCAGCCTTGAACTCCTTCAGGTTTAGTGAAGATGGCACTTTCACCTTCAGCTCCTGATAGAAATCCCTGACCTGCTTGTTCGGGACTTCAATAATCATCGTCCCATCCTTCTTCTTTGTGCACATGAGCGACTGGGTCTTCCCTATCAGCTTGCATGTTGAAATGCCAGGTTTTGAGAGTTTTTTCCTCATTTGCAACAAGGCGATGGTCGATATGATATCAGAGAGAATCTTTCCCCTGACGGTAAGATCCGACCATTTGGATAGCGGCAGCAGGTTCAAGTACTCCTTGCTGGTCTTGAACACTGTCTCGATCTGGGTCCTGCCAAAATAGTCATCCAGCTTAGCGTCAGGTTCTTTCAGCTCGGTGGAAAGAAGGACAAAGAAGCCGAATCGTACAGAAGTCCAGTTCTTCTCCTTGTCTGTCATAGCTTGGTATTCATCCTCATGTTTCAGGCGGTAGTTCCTGCTCCCTTCCAGAGCATTGTCCTTGTCCACATATACATAGGCATGCATCTTGAGCCCGAAGATGTCGGTCTCGAAATGCTTGCCGAAATAGGTGTGGCCATGTCGGATGAACTCATACTTGGCATTACCCATCAACTTCTTTGTCTGATGGTAAAGAGTTTTGTGTGGATAGCCGTTCTTTGCAGGCATGCGCACGGTCATGGTTTTTCCCTTCTCGTTACCACAATGGAATGCCTCGATCAGGGCCTTGCTTGCATACCCTGCATCAAGCACGAAATTGCTGATGCAGATATCAAGAGTTTCGGCTACATCCTCCATTGTCGATTGGAGGGTGCTCAGGTCCAGGACGTTGCCGGGTATAATTGAATACCATACGGGGAAACCCGTCTTATCATCCAATACGAGTACCAGCCTTGTCTGGATGGAGGTAGATTCTATCCCATGGCTGCACAGGGCGTTGAACGGGTTGTCCCGGATGGTATTGGGCAAGGGTGTCGAATCAACGTAGCAACTGGTGCCAAACTCAGAATCGGTTGTTCTCATATGGGAGACAAACGCCTTGAAGAAGGCAACCCTGCTTGTGTCTTCGCCCATCATAGAGAAGTATACGGTATCGCTCCCAAGGGAACCGGAGGGAATCTCATCAAAAAGATAGGAAGCGAAGGATTTGCCAATGAAATCGTCGCAAGAGACCTTGGACCCGTCCTTCAGGACCGAGTGAAGCAGATGCGAAAGAACCCTCTCGTACTCCTTGTCTTGTGAAAAAGCCTTCCGCAGAACCCTGAGCAGGCCTGATTTTTGACAAAACTGGAGAAAGAGGTAGACATCACCGAAAACAGTATGAATTTCGGGCTCCGCAAAGAGGTCACTGCCCTTGATCCTTGAATCTTCCTTTCCAATGATTTCAAAGGTATCGGATACCGAATCATAGGCTACAAGCCCTCTGGTCGGAGACAGGAACACTCCACTTTTCCCTGTGGCATCTAGAGATATAACTTTTCCAAGCTTCTCTCTGGTTCTATGACGGGACCGCCCTTTGTATGAGGAGTCGTATTCAGTAGTCATGATCGCGGCGCTGCCTGACCTGACACTCCCATCCTCATTTCTCACCAGTTTCTGCGCTTTTATGAATGCCATGAGTCCCTACCTCTCAGCTACCTGTATATAGTTATAAGTATAACCATATACAGGATACACCAAAGGGCTTCAGAATGCAACTAAAAGTGGGAAAAAGTGCTCTGAAATGCAAGAATCAACGGTACTAAGAGGGTTGAGTAGGATATGGTTCTACTTTTGGGTTTATCGTAGGCTTACACATCTATTTTGATTATATTCAACTGTATTTTTGTTGCATGAAAGGGTTAGCCAGTTACTTATATTACCAATTTTACTACACCTTATACTATAATATGCAACATTTTTTTACCTTTGCAACAAATACCCCCACAGTCGCCCTACTTTCTGCACAAATTCATAAAAAAATACATATTTCGGTAAAGTGAATTTTTCCTAGTTCATTTTTAAATTTACCTATAAATATACTAAGCAAACTGCGTTTCCCATTGCTAAAGGTTTCTCAATATTGTTTTGACAGCAGGAAAAACGTCCCGTATAATTTGAAACAGTTGAGGTTCTTCGAGTACTATCAACGACATCACGCAATCTTTTGTAAGGAGAGAAACATGAAAAAAAGCATTGTCTTACTGTTAATCATGCTGTTGGCTACTTCCTTTGTATTTGCACAGGGAGCAAAAGAGGCCACCGTCAGTGCAGATGCACCACTCAAGGTAGGTGTCATCTACATCAGCCCCCCTGGAGATATGGGGTATTCTTATATGCATGACCAAGGCACCATCGCCATGGAAGAGCATTTTGGGGACAAGGTCGAGGTCATTCGCATGGAAGGAATTCCTGAAAATGAGAGTAGCGAACGTGTCATGGAGAACCTTATTGACGAAGGCTGCAAAATTATTTTCGCTAACTCCTACAACTACCAGCAGTACATGCTTAATGTTGCTGAGAGATACCCTGATGTCTACTTCGAGCACTGCTCTGGTTATCTCTCCGCTGACAACATGTCCAACTACTTCGGAAGAATGTATCAGATGCGCTACCTCTCCGGTATAATTGCTGCTGAAATGTCTTCTTCTGGAAAAATTGGTTTTGTTGGCGCATACAACACCCCTGAGGTTGTACGTGGAATCAACGCATTCACCCTTGGTGCACGTGCTGTCAATCCTGACGCAACCGTCACTGTCGTCTGGACCAATACTTGGTTTGACCCTTCCCTCGAGCGCCAGGGCTCTGTAGCTTTGCTCGACCAGGGATGTGATGTCATTGCGCAACACCAGGATACCACTGAACCTGCAAAGGCAGCCATCGAACGCGGCAAGTACGCAATCGGTTACAATGCTGACTTCCGCAAGATCGTTGGTGATGACCACGTGCTGGTCTCCCCGATGTGGAACTGGGGCAACTACATGATTCCTGCTGTCCAGAGTGCTCTTGATGGCACATGGGAAAGCCAGAGCTACTGGGGTGGCCTTGAGGACGAGATGATTCACCTTTCTCCCCTTTCTCCATTGGTACCCGAGGCTGTAGCCGATGAGGTCATGTCTGTTCAGGATAAGATCCACGACGGCGAGTGGGATGTATTCTGGGGCGAACTGAAAGACAATACCGGCTCACTTCGCCAGAATACTGGCGAGAAGATGAATGACGAAGCAATGCTCACCATGGACTGGTTTGTCGAAGGTGTTGTTGGAAGCGTCTAATATTCGTTATTTCCTATTGGATAGGGGCGGGCTACTGCCCGCCTCTACTTGATTCAAGACTTTTCTTGCCTCATTTCTGAGGCAAATGTAAGTGGAAAGAACATGAGTGAATTAACCACCGACGAAACACCCGTCGTGCGAATGGTCAATATAACCAAACACTTCCCTGGAGTACTGGCAAACGACCAGGTTGACCTAGCCTTGCACCGGGGAGAAGTTCTCGCCTTGCTTGGTGAGAATGGAGCCGGCAAAAGTACCCTGATGAATATGTTGGTTGGATTATACCAAGCAGACAGCGGGGAAATATTTGTGAAGGGAGAGCTGGTAGACATCAACTCCCCTCAGGACTCAATGGCCCTTGGAATAGGTATGATCCACCAGGAATTCATGCTGGTAGGGAACATGAGTGTAGCAGAAAACATTGTCTTGGGCATGAAGGGCCTTCCTTTTGTACCACCCATGGCAGAGATACGCGAAAAGATTACGGAACTGAGCAAGCGATATGGCTTGCAAGTCTATCCGGATAAAATAATTCAGGACCTTTCGGTCGGAGAACAACAACGTGTAGAAATATTGAAGTTGCTCTACCGCGGTGCCGACATTCTCATTCTTGATGAACCTACAGCAGTGTTGACTCCTGGGGAAGCAAGAGATTTGAATGAAATTCTGAAAAAGATGCTCGCCGAAGGCAAGAGCGCCATATTCATTACTCACAAGATGGATGAGGTAATGGAGTTCAGCCATACCGTCCAAGTTCTGAGGCGGGGCAAGAGCGTCTCAGTCTGCCCCACGAAGACTATTGAACGAGTACAAGATCTGGCAAATATGATGGTAGGCCGTGATATCCTCTTCTCCCTTGAGAGAGGTTCTTATAACCCAGGGGCTACCAAGATTGAGGTAAAAGACTTGCTGGCGCTCCCTGTTGGAGGAGGCAAGCCGGTTCTTGATAATATTTCATTTACCGTCCGTGAAGGTGAGATCTTCGGCGTTGCTGGTGTGGCAGGCAATGGGCAACAACAGCTGAGTGAAGCTCTCACAGGTCTATTGAAGGTCAACGGCGGGACCATTTCCCTCAACGGGAAGGATATGACAAACAAGACCCCGTTGCAGGTCATTAAAGCTGGGGTAAGCCACATTCCGGCCGACCGCGGAAGGATGGGGGTGGTCGGAGATATGAGTGTTGGCGACAACCTCTCCATGAAAAAATACCGCACCAGTGAGCTCTCTGCTCACAATATCATAAAGCGTGGCTTGGTCAGAAAGTTTGCAGACCGGCTCATTGATCTGTTTACCATTAAAACCCCGAACCAGGACACTTCGGTCAAATTTCTTAGCGGAGGAAACATCCAGAAAACAATTCTAGCCCGTGAGATTGACTCCTGTGGTGGAATCCTTGTCGCAGTCTACCCTTCCAGGGGACTTGATGTAGGGGCAACTGAAGCGGTCCGCCAAAACATCATTAAACAGAGAGATAAGGGGTGTGCCGTCGTGCTGGTCAGTGAGGAACTGGAAGAGCTGTTGATGGTGGCAGACAAGATAGCAGTCATGTTTGAAGGGAGAATTATGGATATTGTTGATGCAAAGGATGCAAAAACAGAGGAACTTGGCATGTTGATGGCAGGTGTCGAAAGGAGAGATATATGAAATTCCGCTTGGAAAAGCGCGACTACCGATCCACTAGAATGGCGGTACTCGTCCCTGTAGTCAGCCTGCTGGTATCCTTTATTCTGGGAGCCATCGTGTTACTGATCTCTGATGCCAACCCGTTTCAAGCCTATGCAGCCATGCTCAAGGGTGCTTTTGGCAGCCAAACAAAGTTACAATACACATTGGTTAAATCCATTCCCTTGCTCCTCTGCGGACTCGCTGTAGGAATTGCTTTCCGTTTGAAGTTCTGGAACATTGGAGCTGAGGGTCAGTACGTCGGAGGAGTCATCGGTATTACATGGGTCATGCAGTTCTGGACATTCCTCCCGACCACCCTCCTGCTCCCTGTCGGCATGGTTGTTGGAATCCTATTCGGAGCAATGTGGGGAGGTATACCCGGTGTATTGAAAGCCCAGTGGAGTGTGGATGAAACACTTACCACCTTGATGATGAACTACATCATTATCGGCTTTGCTGAATATCTGTATTTCAATGCATGGAAAGCTCCGCGGGGAAATATGGGTACCGTACTCTATCCCAAGGAAGCTTGGCTCCCTAGAATCTGGGGCCGAGTACATGGAGGCATCTTCTTTGCCCTAATCCTTGTGGGGATCCTCTGGTTTGTCTTGTACAAGACACGTTGGGGCTTCGAGTTGAATATGATTGGAAAGAACAAAAGGGCTGCAGAGTGTCAGGGTGTTTCGATCAAGAAGAATATTATTCTTGCCATGCTGCTCAGTGGTGCAATTGCTGGTTTGGCAGGTGTAATTGATGCAGCAGCGGTAACGCACCAGCTGACCAAGGGAGTGGATTCTGGATACGGCTTCACCGGTATCATTATTGCTTGGATGAGCGGTCTTAATCCAATCATATCCATTATTGTTTCAGTCATCATGGCAGCCATTGAAACTGGTAGCGATGCATTACAGATGACCATGAAGCTGCCCAATGCAATGGGAGCAGTGCTGCAAGGCTTGATACTTATCCCGTTGTTGGCTGGTAATATTTTTATCGAGTACCGTTTGCTAGTCATAAAAAACCGTAAGGAGGTTACCGCATGAACATGCTTGATTTCATCACGAAACTACTAGCGGCAACACTAGCCATGGGTACCTCCCTTGCCTATGCAACAGTGGGAGAAGTATATACCCAGAAAACAGGAATACTGAACCTTGGAATGGAAGGTATTATGCTCATGGGTGCTCTCGCAGGATTCTCCACGGCATTCAATACCGGGAATCTGTATCTGGCGCTGATGATGGCTATGCTGGTTGGGGGATTTTTCAGTCTCATCCATGCATTCCTCTGCATTACGATGCGGGCAAACCAAGTTCCTGCAGGGCTTGCCATCACCATGTTCGGTACTGGACTTGCCAACTTCCTCGGGGAACGACTTGGACCTGCTTCCAACGGATACAATCTCACCGGCATGAACATCCCTGACAAGTTCAGCAACATTGCCATTCCATTCTTGAGTGATATCCCAATCATTGGGGCACTATTTGATGTAAGCTTGCTTACCTATGCTCTCTACATCCTTATCCCCTTTGCCTGGTTCTTCATGTACAAGACCAAGCATGGCATGGTGGTCCGCGCTGTAGGAGAAAATCCAAGAACTGCTGCTTCAATGGGCATCTCGGTTACCAGGATCCGCTATGTATACACCGTAATTGGTGGTATGCTTGCAGGACTTGGTGGTGCTTGCCTCTCTCTGAGTTTCACCCCAAGTTGGAATGAAGGCATGACAAGCGGCAAAGGCTGGATTGTCATCGCATTGGTTATCTTCTCAACCTGGAATCCAGGACGTGTAGTAATTGGGACACTGGTCTTTGGTGGTATTACCAGTTTGCAGTTCAGCCTACAGGCTGCTGGATTGAAGATGGTCATCCCCAGCCAGTTCCTTGGATTCTCGCCTTATTTGATTACACTCGTTGCATTGGCTGCTATGACGATTATCAACCAGAAGAAAAGAGGCTCATTTGCTTCTCCTTCTGCCTTGGGAACATCGTTTGCCATTGATGACAAATAACCACTCAGGTAAAACCACCTACAAGAGGGGACCTTCGGGTCCCCTTTTCCTTGCTTGCACACCTCGTTGCAACGTATTAGGATATTCGTATGAAAAAGACCAATGCGATGAGAATTCTGGAAGCCCAAGACATTCCCTATGAGGTGGTAACATACTCGTGGGATGAAGAGCATCTCGATGCAGTTCATGCAAGTGAGGTTGCTGGTTTGGAACCTTCCCAGGTATTTAAAACCATCGTGGTGGAAAATAGTGAGAAACAAATCTTCATATTCTGTCTTCCCGCGGATTTTTCTGTCAGTCTTAAGAAGGTGAAAGCCTTAACAGAGAGCAAGGATATCGAGCTGCTGAAGCTCGACCGGCTACAGTCAGTTACGGGGTATATTCGAGGGGGGTGCAGCCCCTTGGGGATGAAAAAACAATTCCCTATCTTCATCGAAGAAGTTGCCCAACTGGAACCATACATTCATGTTAGCGCAGGGGCTCGTGGGTTGCAGCTGAAAATTAAGCCAGGGGACCTCGTATCGGCCACACAAGGGCAGTTTGCAGACTTTACTTAGTCATGTCTGTTATGACTGGTAAAATATCTCCTAAGACGAAGAGAGAACGAGACAGCAACCATGAACAATAGGATAACAATAGCTGCTACCAAAAGACTGCTTGCCCATCGAAGAGAAAATATCTCCGTCTTATAGTATGTGAGTGAACCATCAAAAACTGCACTGGCACTGAAAAATACCACCATTGTCCCCAGTACGATATCTGCAATGGGAATTCTGTTTCCCTTCCGGTTGGCAAACCAGAAAAGGAACAACAAGGTACCCACCAACAACGCAAGTAGTGTGGGAATGGCTACAGGCATGAACCAGGTAAGAGCACCAGAGACCACCAAGTTTATTAGCCCCAGATAGCACAATGTGGATACTATGCCAAGAGCAATACCACTCTTCACATGCTTCTGTGTCCATTTGATCCATGGGAACACCCAGTACATCCAGAACATGATAATTCCACCAGTAGCAATGAGAGACCAACTCCAAGTAAAGTCAGCCCCATCAAGACCAAGCAACAACAGCGCAACAATTAGGCTTTGCCAACTAGCGTTATTCACATAGCGGGGCTTGGCTAGAACAATGGAAACCAAGCTTACGGTAGCCATGGCGATACAGAACAAGGGTATAAACATATAAGCCAAAGCCCCAGAAAAAATGAGAGAGACCCCAACCGTAATTTCACTGACTACAAATAGAGCTATAATTAATTCAACTAGACCTTTCCTTGCTTTGGTAATTCCCCGAGTTCCCTCTGGGGGTAACCTCTTAGCAAAGAGTAGTTCACTAGGTGTTTCTTCCATTCCAGGTGGAAGCTGGACCTCTGTCCCACATAATGGGCAGGTCTTAGCCCCACTAGGCAATTTAACTCCACATCGTACGCAATATGCCATGGCTACTTTTACCTCTTATCTTCCCTGTTGGTCGCAATTTCGACTTGGATGCCATCTTCCACCAAGAAAGTACAAAAAAGCCGCTCCAATTCGGTGTCTGTTGTATAGAAACTGTTGAAATTCACCACAATCTTATCAAGACAGCCAATGACCGCCAAGCTTATCTTGTTCAACAACCCGGGGCTCAGATGAAAATCACATCTCACAACCTTATCCTCCAACTGAGGGGGAAAGGCGACATACCCAAGATTTGAAATTACTCCGCTGTATTGGTCATCTCCAAGGAAATCGGAAAGTAACTTGAACAGGGGGTTTTTAAAGGCTATGGGAGCGAACCGAATTGCAGGGGTTCTCTCCCCAGATACATTACGCTTGATCTGACTCAATAATCGTTTCTTTGACTGCGCTTGGACCATCTGCAGATGGACTTCCGTGGCAATCTCATCAAACTCATAGAACCCCAGAGCTGGCTCGATACCGACTACAGCAAACAGGGTAAAGTTCCGCATCGTATCGTAGCCGAATATTCTTCTTAGGTTCATTGGAACAGAAAGCCGTATAGGTTTACGCTGCTTCTGATTAGGAATCTCTTTCTGTTGTAACAGTTGCAGAGTATAGAGATATATTGTTGAGAGATACTCTCCTATGGTAAGTGATCGCTGCTTTGCTTTTTTCTTGATCTGATCAGTCGGGATGGTTGCACTGATTACTTTTACAAGATCATCAAATGGTCCATCTCCCTTGCGATGATACGCCTTGCTGATTGTAGGATATGAAGGCACACGTTTGTCATAGAGATGTTGAAACGGATCACTGAACTCCTGCTTTGTAGGACGTACTTTGTAATCCAAGCCACTAGAAAATTTCGCCTGTAGCAATCCCGCATGATGGCAATACCGCTCGACCAACAGCTTAAGGTAAGACATTGCACCTGAACCATCAGTAAGTGCATGAAAACACTCCAAGGCTATACGATGCTCACTGTAGAGCACCTTGAAGAGATATCCATTATTCTCCTTGAAGGCAAACCTACCACTGGGATAACTCCCCTCCTCGTGCACCACAGGCTCAGCATCATTGGGAGAAAGGTAGTACCAGAAAAACCCGGTGTGTAAACGAATTTTGGCATAGGAACAACGGTACAAGAGGTCATGCAAGGCCTGCTCCAGAATCACTTTTTTGATGGTGAAAGAGAAATCCATGGAGACACGGAACGTATTCGCATTGAAAACAGCCTCAGTGGGTGGATAGATTAATGCGGAGTTATCAAGTGCGATGAAACCTTCAGGTGCATAATTTTGGATGCGTTTCATTATAGTTGGCTGTTTTTCACTCCATGCTTGTAAAAAGGCGTTTTCACCAGCTTGGCCTTTTTACGTTGTCCGTGTATTTCAATCTCCACGGTATCACCGAACTTAAGTCCAGTTTCTCGTTTGACCAGGATATAGGCACAAAAGATTCCCAAGGTAGGACTCTTCGTCCCACTGGTAACATATCCGATATCCTCATCTTCCAGAAAAACACGGTATCCACTACGAGGAACCGCTTTTTCCACCATTTCAATACCTCTCAGGCTTCTGGGCACACCTGCTTCTTTCTGTTTGACCAAAGCTTCTTTCCCACAAAAATCTGTCTTTTCGAGTTTCACAAAACTGGTAAGATTCGCTTCTAGTGGTGTAATGCTGTCGCTGATCTCATGACCATACAACGGCAGCTTTGCCTCCATACGCAAGGTATCGCGACTTCCTAGTCCACAACAGATAAGGCCAAAGGATTCACCTGCTTCCAAAAGAGTGTCCCAAAGAAGTGGGCCATCCTCTGCAGCACAGTACAGTTCATATCCATCTTCTCCTGTGTAACCTGTTCGGCTGATGAGTGCCATTACCTCCCCCACTTCACATTGGCTTCGGAAGTGAAAGGTTTGTAAGCTATCACAGTCAGGTACCAAAGGAGCGAGAATCTGTGAAGCAAGGGGACCTTGCAATGCTAATTGGACTGTAACATCAGAAATATCCTGCACCATTGGGCACTCCCCTGATTCGGGGTTGCCTTCCTTTATCCATTGGAGGTCTTTCTCAATATTTGAAGCATTCATAACAATCATGAAAGAAATATCTGAGCGACGATAGATGAGCAAGTCATCCACCACCGTTCCATCAGGATAGCACATCAGTGTATAGCGACACTGACCTACCTGCATATCGCTGATAGTATTTGTGCAAAGATAATCAAGATAGGAAGCAGCTGTCTCCCCACTGACATTGCATTCACCCATGTGAGAAACGTCAAATAGACCCGCACGATTTCGTACAGCAGCATGCTCACCAAGAATTCCCGTCTCAAATTGCACGGGTAACTCCCAACCCCCAAAGTCAATCAATTTGACCCTTGGATACGTCTTATAACGCTCATACAGTGGTGTGCGTTTCATGGTTTTCCCTTTAGTTATGCCAAGGCAATCATTTCAATTTCTACAGAAACATCCTTGGGTAGTTTTGCTACCTGGACTGCTGAACGAGCGGGAAGAATTCCTTCTCCAAAATAGGAGGCATATACTTCATTGACTGCACCAAAGTCATCCATATTCTTCAAGAACACAGTTGCCTTGACAACCTTGGAAAGATCGGTTTGAGCTTCTGCTAGCACTGCCTTTAAGTTTTCAAAGATCTGCTTTGCCTGATTTGCTGCATCCCCACCTACCAATTCATTGGTTTTTGGATCAACAGGGAGCTGTCCACTGGTAAAAACGAAAGGGCCAGCAATAACAGCCTGACTGTATGGGCCGATGGCTGCAGGGGCATTGGCTGTAGATACCTGTGATTTTTTCAATTGTAACATCATACTGTATATTCTCCTCATTTCTATAAAAGATATATTTTTCATTCGTCTCTTTGCAGATAAAACTACTGACCAATACAGCGTATCATAAAATGAGAAAGAATGCATTGTGTAAGGGGAAAAAACCTTTTCCTTATAGTAATGAGAGGAGCTCTTCAGGGCTTCGCACTACTGCTAAGATTGTCTCATCCTTTGGATGCCCCTTGGGAAATCCGAACCCCCAGTCCACTGCTATAAAGGGTACATTTGCCTCTTTCGCACCTTTCTGGTCGTGGAAGGTGTCCCCAATGAGCACAGCATCCTTTGCCTCTATGGCAAGATCCTCGAGTACTTTATTGACAATATCTGCTTTTGAGAGGGTTGAATCTAGATCTGATCCCCTAATGGAGTCAAAATACCCATCAAGATTGAAGTGGTCTATCATTTGTTTTGCCAATAGTTCATATTTCAAGGTTCCTACAGCAAGAAGATATCCTTTCTTTTTCAAGGCAGATAAAAGTTGGGGAATACCTGAGTATGGTTGGGCGTTAAAACGTCCGTGGGTATTATATTCTATACGATAGAGAGAAATCGCTTCATCAATCAGTGAAGGTTCAAGGTTGTACACTTTTACAAAGCACTGTGTAATAGGAGGTCCAATAAATTTACTCAGCTGGGTCACATCATGTTCTGGAGGCAACCCCAATTTTTCTACCGTTGCATTAGCCGATGCGAATATCCCAGGAGAGGTGTTCATAAGTGTCCCATCAAGATCAAAAATAGCAAGTTTGAAGTTCATGTATGCACAATATGCAAAATCCAATCTTGTATCAAGCCATTTGAGGCTACAAGATCGCACCGCTCATCAGTAAAAGGTTGCATTGAATCAGCTCCATCCACCTTGCCACCCGCTTCTTGAACGATGAGCATTCCTGCTGCAAGATCATAGTAGCTTAGACAGCGTTCAAAATATCCATCGAGTCTCCCTGCTGCGATATAGGAGAGTTCCAAAGCACAAGAACCGAGAGATCGAAAGTCGCTGGTGGCAAAAAAAATTCGTTTGGATATTATAAAGAATTCATCAGCAAGATCATGACGACGATGGGGAGGCACACAAACCAACAAGGCTTTAGAAACATCAAGAATATCACTTACTCTGATCTGTCTACCATTCAGAAAAGCTCCGTTACCTTTGCTTGCCCAAAAAAGCTCTTGTTGCCTTGGGTTATATACTACTCCGATCAAAGGTTTGACAGGTTCCAATTTCCCAAGCAATACTGATGGTATAATCAGGAATGGAACGAAAGAAATTGGTTGTACCATCTATGGGATTGATAACCCAACGACCTATTTCAAGGGTTCCAGTTTTCCCGCTCTCTTCCCCAAAAATCGCATCATCAGGAAAATGTTCTTTGAGTATCCCAATGATGTGGTGTTCAGCTACTTGATCAGTCTCAGTAACAAAATCATTCTTTTGCTTATTTCTTACTGAAATATGTTTTGCTGTTCCAGCTTTAAGTACCAGCAATCCAGCTGATTTGGCTACTCTTAGGGCAACATCAAGGTGGTGTGCTATGTGTTTTTCTTGATTCATCTCAATTGCTTCTTCTCAAGTATCCTATTACCCAAATTAACTACGAATTTCCAGTCTGCTTGAGAAAAATCTTCATAGCGAATGACTTGTTCTTCTGCTTCTAGGAGTTTCCCACTTGAGTTGTATTCGAGATACAAAACATTCCATGTGGTCTTCTTCTGGGTATACATGATAGCTCCAATATTCTTCTTTCGGTCCCAAACGCGTAGCACATCACCTTTTTTAGCCATCAAGACTACAGTAATATCAAATCCTGGGATGGTGAACATCTTATCTTTCTTATCATTCAGCTGAGCTTGCCTTGCTTGTTCAATCAAACCAGCAGTGCCCATCAATAGTTGCGCCTCAGCCTGCATGCAGAATGACATAAAAGGCTTCTCATTCTCCCAGTCAGGGTTCAATCTTTCCAAGATCTCTCGGAGTGTAGACGGCAGATTACCATCCATTGGGCTTGTGCCCTTTTCTTGCTGCAAGCCTGTAAGTTCCAGCTTCTGCTCAGTTTTTTTCTGTGGTTGAGGTTTTTCTCCTGTCTTGGCTATGGTATCTGCAAGTAGGAAACGAGGGATACCTGTAGATTCATCCGCAATTTCCTCTTCTTCACCTTCTGATGATTTAGACTCATCCTTTTCTTGTTTTCTATATTCAGGAGGGAGAGCAAGCCGATTATCTGGGTGAAAGGGTTTCTCTTCCTCAATAGGAACCTCTTCCTCAATAGGAACCTCTTCCTCAATAGGAACCTCTTCCTCAATAGGAACCTCTTCCTCAATAGGAACCTCTTCCTCAATAGGAACCTCTTCCTCAGCAGGAACCTCTTCCTCAGCAGGAACCTCTTCCTCAGCAGGAACCTCTTCCTCAGCAGGAACCTCTTCCTCAGCAGGAACCTCTTCCTGAGAGGGAACTAACCCGTCATCTACACCTTTTACGATATTTGAGAGATGGCCAAAAAAGGAAAAAGGGTTGGAAGGAACGGTATCCTCATCATCATCTTCCTCCAAGCAAGCATCTCTCAAAATCATGCTCATCATCTTCATCACTCGTATAGTTTGCATGAAACATCTCGTCTTCTGCAGTTTTCATCTTCCATGTCAGCGTCAGCTGTAACTAGAAAATCATCTTCTTCATAGTTCACATCATTGAGTATGTCGCATCATCAATAATACAATAGGCTTCCGTTTCATACTCATCATTCTCATTGTCTTGGTCAGTATCTCCAGAAAATGTCGAATATATTCTTCATCAAGATCAAAAAGACTTGGCCGCTCACTTCCAGATACAATTTCCCCTGCAGTTTCATACTCATCAGATTCACTCTCATCTTCTTCAGATTCATTACCTGTAGTGAAGTACGATGCACCTGTAAAGGGAATATCATCTTCTGAGGGAATATCATCTTCTGAGGGAATATCATCTTCTGAGGGAATATCATCTTCTGAGGGAATATCATCTTCTGAGGGAATATCATCTTCTGAGGGAATATCATCTCTGGAGGGAATATCATCTTCTGAGGGAATATCATCTTCTGAGGGAATATCATCTTCTGAGGGAATATCATCTTCTGAGGGAATATCATCTTCCTGAGGGAATATCATCTTCTGAGGGAATATCATCTTCTGAGGGAATATCATCTTCTGAGGGAATATCATCTTCTGAGGAATATCATCTTCTGAGGAATATCATCTTCTGAGGGAATATCATCTTCTGAGGGAATATCATCTTCTGAGGGAATATCATCTTCTGAGGGAATATCATCTTTCTGAGGGAATATCATCTTCTCGAGGGAATATCTTCTGAGGGAATATCATCTTCTGAGGGAATATCATCTTCTGAGGGAATATCATCTTCTGAGGGAATATCATCTTCTGAGGGAATATCATCTTCTGAGGGAATATCATCTTCTGAGGGAATATCATCTTCTGAGGGAATATCATCTTCTGAGGGAATATCATCTTCTGAGGGAATATCATCTTCTGAGTGGAATATCATCTTCTGAGGAATATCATCTTCTGAGGGAATATCATCTTCTGAGGGAATATCATCTTCTGAGGGAATATCATCTTCTGAGGGAATATCATCTTCTGAGGGAATATCATCTTCTGAGGGAATATCACTCTCTTCCTCAGTACTGTCATGATGATGTACTCCTGCAAAAGGAGAAAGCCCCAACAACTCCTTGAGTTCTGAAACCCCTTCCCAACTGGATGCAAGGTTTGCAAGCTGTAGAAACGAAAGTCTCAACACACCCGTCTGAACTTCTAAAGGATAGAGTGTAGAATGCTTGGTATCTATGATCACTGAAATAGCAGAATGAGCTTGGGCAAGATTACTCGCCATGATGGTTTTCTGTACATTGTGGACATATTTCTCAGAATCATGAAATGGGTTTTTATCAACCTCCCCTCCATGGCTGGAAGGAACCTGAACCACAACCTGTTTCTCGTCATTTTCATAGAGAGCATCAAGATATCCATTCTGAAATTCTACATTAGAAGTATAATTCAGCGTGCCCAACATTGCAGTGAAAAAGGTCACCGGCACCAGACTCCGCTTTTCGGACTCGATGGTGTTCCACTGCCTCTCAAGTTCTTCATCTTGCGCGCAGACAGCTCTCTTGATATACCCGTAGGCTCTATCAAGCAAGGAATGACCAACAAAACAGTAGTAAGATGCATTCTCACGGATAAATGGGAACTCATCACTATCCAAACCGTCACTCAGTAAATGGCTCAACTCCTCATAGTCTTTTGAGGATAAGGCAAGAGAGAGCAAATATGCATCACGCTCATTGAGATTTGTATCACCAAGCACGTCAAAAAGAAGAAACTTATCACGGCGATCAACAATGCTTTCTACCCAAGACTCCCAGCCCTGTTCCTTGATAATCCTATTCATGACCGATTCCAGGTCATCAACAGGTTCTCCACGGCTCTTGAGCACCTCAAGCTGCAACATACTCGCCTGCTTAAATGTTGCGTTGTCCTCGAGCAGGGAAGCAATCCCCTCAAAGGCCCGCTTAGACAATTGCAAAAAAACAGAAAGTAGCCCATCCAGCTTTGCAGGAAATACTTGATTAATCAGAACATTGAAAGGTTGCAACTGATATTGCAAAGCAATCAATTTCTGTTGCAATAATTCTTGGTCAGGTATGGGGGGAAGACAGAAATCACTTGCTTCTTCCTGAAA
Source organism: Sphaerochaeta sp. (assembly GCA_018399495.1). GTDB lineage: Bacteria > Spirochaetota > Spirochaetia > Sphaerochaetales > Sphaerochaetaceae > Sphaerochaeta. The sequence goes on along the minus strand of JAGYOG010000007.1, from coordinate 39,418 downwards.
AACTAGCATCTCATCATCAGAAGCAAACATATTTTGGCCACGTAACAGCAAGGTGTAATTGTCAACATAGCGAATGCTCTTCTTGCAGAGATCATCAAAGAGTTGGTTCACTCGCTTCCAATCTTTTGGCTTAATCTCACCATCTTGTGCATAAGGGTTAGGCCAGTACGGCAGCAGGCTTGAAAGATAGGAGACCAAGCGGGAAGCAACTTGCTGTGCGAAGAAGTCAGAATTCTTTTTTCGCAAGATTCTATGTTGCTCCCAGAATGCAAATTTCACCACCTCCAACGGGTGGTATTGAAAAACAATATCCTTGATATTTCGGATATCATTGGAAAGAAACACGGAGATTTCCCTGAGATTCCTCTGCACTTTCTCAGTCGAAATCTCCCCAATGGAAAGTAAATCCCAACCCTCACTGGTTTTCACTGTTGCCTCTCCTCATAGTAGAGCATATCACACCTTTCTCACTCATTCAAACTTCGCTCCCTGCGTTTGTACAACCAAATCATATAGTTTCAAGTGTCTTTGAAGTCATGAGTTTATAATTGGCAAGACCTACCATAACCGATGCTAGTGCAAACAGGGAATATCCCATGAACAGCACACGATATCCAAACTGCTCCAGAATGAGACCACCTAGACTAGAACCTAGTACCGTAGGTAATCCTATTCCAAGCGAAACATACATCGACATACCGAGCGTCCTGTGAGAACGCCGCACCCTACGAGCAACCAGAAAGATTGCAGCCGGATGAAAGAAGCCATAGCAAAGACTATGAAGGAACTGAGCTACCAATGCACCACCAAAGGTCGGGACCAGTGCATAGATGAGTAAACGAACTACCATAGCACCACTGCTGATCATCAGCAACTGAACAGGAAGCACCTTCTTTCTCTGCAAGAGATAGCCTGCAAGAATCAGAGCACCAAACTCACTGCCCGCTGCAATTGCGTTCATCAAGCTGATTGCATTTACCCCCAACTCTTCCACTAAATACAAAGAGAAGAAACTGGCAATGGAAGACATGCTGATCCGATTCAAACCTATGATCACCAAGCCGACCAAAAAAGCAAGGTCGTACCACCTGCCCTCTTCCTGGGTTGAAACAGTACGGGGTATCTTTGGCCGTTTGGGCTCCTTCTTCCAAGCCAATACAGGAAGTGCAAAAAGAAAAAATGCCCCTAAGGCATGAAAACCAATATTGCTATTGCTGGTAAGATCAGGCCTGTGGGTCACAGCCAGCAACAATGAGAAAAGCACAAACCCAATCGTTCCACCACTTCTCAGTAATGTATATTTCTGTGAATCTCCATTTAATCGGTTATTCGCATAGCTATCGATGATAGGAACCAGAGACCGGAAAAAAAAGGCCAGTAGTATCAACGCAAACATCGTCATCCAGATGGAAGTGGAAACCATCAACAACACTATACCCAAGGCGGACAAAACGGCACAGAAGAGTATTGTATTTTTGCTTGATTCGAACTTGTCAACACGACTGGCAACCAATAAGGGCCCCACAATTCCAGCAGTCTCAAAGACGGCAAGGAGAAACCCCACAAGATCATGGGAGTATCCAAGGTTTCTTATCATCACCTGCAGGTAAGGATTGACCACAGCCATGATGGCATATACAAAAAAGAATGATGCATAGAGACTGACCATGGATGCATTGTAGGGATTTGTACAACTGACAACAAGGCCTTTCTTTACATGGTGATGAATGGGCGAGCTTTTTCCAAAGTTGAGAACGGAAGATGTAGATCCTCAAGACAGGAGATAGGCGTATTACGACGTTTATCGATGATCCAATTCACATACGTTGGGCCAAGACCAGGAACCCTAAGCAAGGCTTCCTTTGGGGAACGCTTGATCGAGAGCGGATAGAAATCGATATTTGCTTTTGCCCAAGCAAGTTTTGGATCTTCATACAGACTGAGGTTCCCCTCCTCTTCGAAGGATAATTCTTCAAAATTGAATCCATATGTGCGTAAAAGCCAGTCGGCTTGGTAGAGACGGTGTTCCCGTGTCAGTAGCCATTGATCCTGATGAGGAGTCATTGGGAGTTCCTCGAAAAGCTCCAGTTGTTCTTGAAGCGGGACAGCTCCCTGCTCTCCCGGAAGTGTTGGATCTCCCAATCCTCGTTGATAGGCACTGAAATAGAGTCGCCCCACATGCAACTCCTTGTACATCCTGCTTGTATAGAAGAGGATTTCCTTATCCAACTCATTGCTTGCTCCGACTATGAACTGACTGGAAGTATGTACTCGTTGGTATTGGCTACCTTTTGCTGTTTGGCTTGCAATATACTTGAGAGGCTCCAAAATATCATGAGCATAGTTCTTCGCCTCAGTGAGCTTGGTAAAATGCTGTTCCCCTGGTGTTTCAATATTCAAGGAAAGTGCACTGGCATACTTGAGTGCCTCATCAATACTCTCTTTGGAAGATCCTGGAATAATTTTCAAATGGATATAGCCCTTGTAGAAATAACGCTCTCTCAAGATTTTGGCAGTAGAAACCAGCATTTCCATGGTCTGCCCGGCATCTCCCATGACAGCACTGGAGAGAAACAACCCAATCAGAGGTCTTTTTGCCTGAAAATCATAGAAGAAGGACGCCATCTCTGAAGGAGACAGAGCCACAGGACGAAAATCTTGACCTGTTCTGAGTGGACAATACTTACAGTCATTGGTACAACGATTACCCAACAAGGTCTTGAGAATAATCCCCGGTCCTCCACTTGCGGTTGTTGTGGGATAGAGCCAACCACTACCTTTGCTATTCCTTTTCCGGTGTTCATCAGGATTTTTAGTCCCACAGGCACAGCTTAAATCATATTGGGCATCACGGCTCAAGATATCTAACTTGCTTTGTGTATCCATACCCTGTTTCCTCTAAGAAGAAGGTAACATCAGTATAGTAGTTTTGCAAGTGTTTATCGTCTTCGATATTCACTGATCAAGAGTCCTGCCAATGTAAAGGCAGTACCAATGGCGTCTAGGACTGTGAAAATCTCCCCAAGCACCAAGGAAGCAAACACAATGGTGATGATTGGGCTCAAATAGAGATAAAACGAACTCTTGACTACTCCAATGGTACGCAAGCCATAATTCCAAGAGACAAAACAGAAGGCAGAAGCAATAAAGCCCAGAAACAGCAAATGAAAGAGATAGGGAGCAGATATGGCTGCCTGAAAGTCAAACGGCTTGCCCTCTATAAGCAATACCACCACTTGGATAATGAGCGCAAAGAAGAACATATCCCTTGTTACAAGAAGGTTCGAGTACCCTCTACGTGCAACCAAGCGTGTCAGTACCGTATAGAGACCCCACATCATAATTGCCAATAGAGCAAGAAAGTCTCCAAAAGGATTAATATCCAGCCCAGTCCCATCCCCAACGGTTAGCAGGATGATCCCTGCCATGGAGATGATAAAACCAAGAAAGTAGTTTTTCTTCAAAGTATCTTCTTTCAAGAAAAAATGAGTTGCCAAGAGGGTAAAGAACGGAGCTGTCGCTACTATCACCCCGACATTGCTCGCACTGGTATAGACCAGAGCGGTATTCTCTAGATAGTAATACAGGAATATGCCCATTGTTCCAGCTGCTGCCACCAGTGCCCGGTCCTTGACTGAGACATACTCAACTCTTCTGGGATTTATCAAGAAGAGCAGAAACAGACCAAGAAGAGAACGAATCATCAGAACCTGGGCAGGAGTAAAAGCAACCAAAAGCAACTTGGTCGATACAAAGGTAACCGCCCAAAAGGTCATGGTACTGATCACAGCAAAATGACCTAGTACCCGGGCTTTTGGCAACACAACAACATATTCATCCATAATTGCTGGCAGTGTATCCTCAAAGCTTCAGCTCTGCAACTAATGGTGGTATACTTAAGTTGCAATAGGAGGCGCCTATGATGACCTATCGAAAGGAACTCTGGTTTCACCTCAACAAACGGCGAGGACTCATCAACATCACTGAAGCTGTACAAGAAGCAATTGATGAGAGCGGAATTCGAGAAGGACTGGTTTTGGTCAATGCCATGAACATCACCAGTAGCGTGTTCATCAATGCCGTGGAAACGGGATTGCATGAAGATTTCGAGATTTGGCTAGAAAAATTGGCCCCCGAACTGCCCTATGAACAGTACAAACACAACACAGAAAAGGAGCATAACGCAGATGGCCACCTCAAGCGGACCATTATGGGGCGAGAGGCGGTCATAGCAATTACAGGAGGAAAGCTCGACTTTGGCACCTGGGAAGAAATCTTTTACTATGATTTTGATGGTATGCGTGACAAGCATGTCCTAATCAAGATCATTGGAGAGTAGATTACATCTGCGCACGATATGCAGCCAAGCCTGCTTCAATGCAGGTAGCTGCCTTTGCCAGATCATCAGTATTGAGCACATAAGCAATCCTTACCTGTCGGTGACCCAAACCTTTGGTCACATAGAAATCCTCACAGGGGGCGAGCATCACCGTCTCCCCATTTAAATCAAAATCACGAAGCATGAATGTAGCAAACATCTCTGCATCATCCACAGGGAGCTCTATCACCAAATAGAAGGCACCCTTTGGGTTGCTTACCTTTACCCCATCAATCTTCTGCAATGCATCAACGATGAAATCCCGTCTCTTCTCATATTCAACTGTAACTTCACAGAGATATGAATCATCGGTATCCAATGCAGCAAGGGCTGCTACTTGTTCAATATCAGGAGGACATAAACGTGCTTGTGAAAGCTTGAGCGCATTCCCTAAGACTTCCTTATTTTTGCTGACCAAGGCTCCTATTCGAGCACCACACATACTGTATCGTTTTGAAAAACTATCAACACAAATGACCCGATCACTGAACTCCTCGAAAGAGAGCACACTGGTAAACTCCTTCCCGTCATAGCAGAACTCACGATATACCTCATCTACAATCAAGAAGATATCGTGTTTCTTGCAGAGATTCAAAAGCTGTAGCAACTCATCCTTCGTATAAACGTGCCCGGTGGGATTATTAGGGCTGCACAGCATGATTGCACCAGTTTTACGAGAAATCCGCTTCTCAAATTCACTGATATCAGGAAGAGAAAATTCTTCCTCCATATTGCTGGTAACCGGAACTAAATCAACCATCGCTGAATGAGCAAAGGATGAAACATTGGTGTAATACGGCTCAGGAATGATTATCTCATCATAAGGATCACAAAGCGTCATGAATGCAAATTGAAGTGCTTCACTTCCTCCTGTGGTGATAAGAATATCCTCAGCATCTACCTTTAGACCATACTTTGCGTAATAGTTGGGTAGCGCTTCACGAAGCTCCTGCATACCTTCGCTATTACCATAGGCGATGATACTTTGGTCGTAGTTACGAACTGCTTCGATAACCTGTGGAGGTGTCTTGATGTCGGGCTGTCCAATATTCAGATGATACACGTTAATTCCCCGTTTAACTGCATCCCGAGCATACGGAGAGAGTCGGCGAATAGGAGAACATTGAAAAGCAGAGATTCTATGTGACATGTGCATATTATTTACTCCAAATGGTAAAATGTAGGTACAACTCACCTTCTGATGAACTTATCCGATGGTGGGAGGTGGGAGTAACCCGGACGGCAATAATTACTTGCTGTCCGGGCCGGTAGCGCTAGCTCCTGGTTTTGGCTCTTGTGCCTGACTTTGAGCTTGAGCTTGTGTGTTATCGATAAGAATCTGGATAAATTTACGGTTGTCAAGCAATGGACTGATGGATCGGCCATGATGCAAACGACTGATGACGCGAGCGAATAACTCAGTAATGTCAGCTTGCACATACCACTCTTTATCGAGCAAGTCTCTTCCATGGAAGACTGAATTGGTGCCTATGATTCTATAGAAAATCCCTTCTTTGTAGGCCATATCAAAGTTCTCAACAGCTCCTGAATTGAAGAATGGAAGGCTTACCATACAGATGACCTTCTTCGCACCAAGATTCATCAATTCACGCATAGCGATTATCAATGTTCCACCGGTAGCAAGCATATCATCAGCGATCAAAACAGTCTTGCCTTTCACATCACCAAGAAGGTTTATGCTCTTGATGTTTGAGTGTTTTGCATCACGACTTACGATAGAATAATCGCGTTCCTTATATAGCATTGCCAATGGGCGGTGCAACGCTTGGGCATAGAATTTGTTCCTACTGATCGCCCCAGTATCGGGAGCAACCACCACAAGGTCTGGGTCACTGAAATCAATGATCTTGCGAAGTGCAATCAGGACCTGGTAGGAAGCGTGCAGATTCTCAAGATGGAGCTTTGAGAAACTGTTCTCAATCTCTCGACTATGGATATCCAGCGTAATAATCCGCTCGACTTCCAGCATTTCACACATATGGCCGAACATTGCTGCGGTGAGTGCCTCACGAGCACCTTTCTTGTGTTGTCGTGAATATGGATAGGTAGGAAGTACCAAAGTAACACTCTCTGCTCCTGCAAGTTGGAGTGCGTTTATAGTCGTAAATAGAAACATCAGATGGTCATTGATTGAAAGTTTGACTGGCTCATCAGAACCAGCAACCTTTACGGGTTCCAAGTTGGAGACATCATATACAATAAAGATTCTCAAACCCCTAACTGCATCAAGAATCTCGGCCTTCTCTTCCCCATTTGCAAACTTTGTATATTTCACCTTGATGGTGAAATCAGGACATTGGAACGTCGTCGGGCATTTGTTTCTGGGTATTCGCTTGTTGTTTAAGTCATCCATCAACGTGACAGTCTTGAGAATCTCATCCTCACGCATACCATGCCGTTTTGCCAACGCACCGGACAGTTTTTCATACCGTTCCAAATAAAGGCGACGGAGGTGTTTTACCACCTTTCCCGTAAAATATTCCGAACCTGGGCCTGAGATAATCCCAAGTTTGTGGGGTTTGATGATGCTCATGGCTGAACCATACAACAACACCGCTGAAAGTTCAATCCGTTATGAAATTCTGGGCACCAAGCTTACTGATACAATTTTCCTTCAATCGAACGGGTTCTACTTTACCAACGAGACAAAAAATTGGTACGGTATCATTGATATGAAAACCATTATGATCTTTTTCCAGATTGTTGGCAGTTTGGGCCTTTTCCTATTTGGGATCAAACTCCTTAGTGAAGGCCTCCAAAAAACTGCCGGTGACAAGATGAAGGCAGTTCTTAATCTCATGACAAAGAACCGGTTGGTTTCCATATTCACCGGTATTCTTATAACCATCATAATCCAAAGTTCCTCAGCAACCACGGTCATGGTAGTAAGCTTTGTTAATGCAGGGTTGATGGGACTCACCCAAGCCATTGGGGTCATCCTCGGTGCCAATATCGGTACCACTTTTACCGGTTGGTTGGTGGCACTCTTAGGATTCAAGCTTGATATCACTGCTCTAGCGCTCATTTCCATTGCTTTTGCCGGTCCATTGATGTTCAGCAAAAAAGCACAACAACGTGATATCGCAGACGTGTTGCTAGGATTTGGAATTCTCTTCCTCGGATTGAATTTCATGAGCCACTCAATCCCCGACATTACCGAAAATGTGGATGCCTTGGCATTCCTTTCTGCAATCAACAACGATACACTCTGGATTAATCTTCTCTGTATACTTCTAGGAACTCTTATTACCATTGTGGTCCAGTCTTCTTCTGCTGCCATGGCAATGACCCTTATCATGGCATATAATGGATGGCTTGGTGTTACCGCTGCCGCTGCTATGATTCTGGGCTCCAATATTGGAACAACCATCACAGCATACCTCGCCTCCATAGGAACAAGTACCACTGCCAAACGTGCTGCGTGGGCACACATCATTTTCAACGTTTTTGGAAGTTTAATCTCCTTGGCCCTGTTCCACCCCCTCCTAATATTCGTTAATTGGATTACCCCGGGAAATATCTACGCTCTCTCAGGGACAGCTCTCAGCAGTCAACTCCCACTCTTCCTCGCTATGTTCCATACAGTGTTCAATATCATCAACACCGTTATATTCTTTCCCTTTGTTACCCCGTACGCCAAGTTTATCAAACGATTGGTGCCTGCGAAGGCTGAATATGATGAAGGAACCTACCACTTCAAATACATCGGTGGTATCTTCATCGACAGTCCTGAAATCTATATGCTTACAATCCGTGATGAGATCAAGAAGATGGCTAATCTTGCTTGTAATATGCTTACCCGCTATCGTGGTATGTTCAACAACCCAAACACGAATATAGAGAGCGATATCCAGATAATGAAGAAGGATGAGGAGTATGCAGACCAGATGCAGGAACAACTTTCTGATTTCTGTGTACACCTCCTGCAGGACTCCCAAACCCCCACCAATGCCTCTTCCCTCAACTGTCTTATCAGGGTAATGGATGAACTTGAATCGGTAACTGACAGCTGTTTCAACCTGACTATGCTCAGCCAAAAACGATTTGCCCAGGGGTGGGTCTTCGACAAAGAAACTGACAAGGAGCTCAAGGCGTATCAGCAGCTCGTTCAGGACTTCCTTGACTATATCCGGGACCGTATGGATAAAACCCTTACCAAAGCTGAAATGCAGATGGCAAATGAGTATGAGGAACAGATCAACAACTTCCGTAACCGTTTGAGCCTAACTGTCCAGGAACGGCTTAGCGGAGGAAAGGCTGATGTACGCGTGGAGCTCTTGATCCTAGAGAAGATTAGACACCTAGAGCACATCGGAGACTACTGCACCAATATTGCAGAAGCCTACCACCAGGCGGTTAAGCACACTCCCATGCTGCAAAAACGTAGTGACAAGAGTGTTTCAAGCCTGTAAGAACCACTCAATGCCATGAAAAAAGGACCTGCTGGTCCTTTTTTAATATCTCTATCTCATTTGTTATTCTAGTACAGGACAGTCTCTACTCCCTCTAGGCCGCTGAGCTCCTGATACGCTTCTGCATAACTGGCAAGAACATCGTCACACCCACTTTTCATCAGTGAAACAAAAAGCTGGTCTTCATCCAAGCCAAGATTTCCCGTGGTCCCAATGCTGCTCCGGTTCATGATGGTCTGGACTGGATCAGCCTTACTGACCTGCCCCAAGTGCAACCCGACATCCTTGTAGGTATCGCGGAAATTCTTCCCATCGAGTACCCCTTGGAGGACCACATCAGTAGCATAGAGCTCCGGTGTGCACCCTGCAATCAGGGCATTCTCGTTTACCTGTAATCCTTCAATCATCCTACCGAAGATCTGCACCAACTGCCAGGTTGCTTTTGTTCCAGTCAACAGCGGTTCCTTGGTATCCTGGAAGTCCCGGTTATATCCAGAGGGAAGACTCCTGATGATGGATTTTACCCGCGTTGCACTACTCGAGACCACTGAGGAGCGACTTCTTGCGAGTTCAAGCCCATCAGGATTCTTCTTCTGTGGCATAATGGATGAACCCGTACACAGCTCCTTCGGCAGTGAGAAATACCCAAACTCTGGGAGGGTGAACAAGATCAAATCCTGGGCAAGCTTGCTTAAGGTAAGAGCGATGTAATCACAACCATCGAGAAGCATCGCCTCAAACTTTCCTCTGCTGTTGTTTGCGTATAAAACATTGTTCTGAACTCGGGTGAAGCCCATCTGCTCGGCGGTGAATTGTCTATCCAACGGTAGCGGCACCCCGTAACTAGCTGCAGAGCCGAGAGGGCTCTGGTCGAACATCCAGGAAAGATGCATTAGATGCTGTGCTTCATCATAGAGCTCCTCCGCGTAGCTTGCTGCCCAGAGGCCAATCGAAGATGGCATGGCAATCTGCATATGGGTACGTCCCGGCATGGGAACCTCTGCATGCTTCTCAGCAAATGAGAGCAGTGTTTCACAGAGTTCTCCGGTGGCCCTGGAAAGCTTGAGGGTGAATTCCCTCATCCAGATCCTCAGAGCAGTCTGAACCTGGTCATTTCTACTTCGTCCGGTATGGATCTTCTTCCCCACTTCCCCATATTCATCGGTCAAGAACCCCTCGATTGCCGTGTGACAATCTTCATTCTCCTTGGTAATGGAAAATGCGTCTTCTTTTTTAAGGGTAATAATTCGTCTCAACCCCTCTTGTAAGGATGCAAGTTCATCTGCATTTAGGATTCCAATACGATGTAATCCTCGTGCATGAGCGATGGAACCTAGACAATCGGCGATAACCAGTTCCTGGTCCAGGATGTAATCGTTGCTGACGGTGAATTCCTCCATCAAGGAATCAAGTGAATAATCTTTCTGCCAAAGCTTGGACATGTGTGTTCAGCCTCCCTGAATGAGGAAAGTCTATTGGCTATCCCCATGCCTGTCAATTGAAGCAAAGATACATCATTCATGACTTGGAAGATATGAAATATATTGCACTTGTCATGCTCTTGACCATTCAGCTTAGTATTGGTTGTGGGTGCGACCATCAAGGTCCTGCTCCTGTCAATTTACTCGGCTCAGTAGACAGCACTCCACCTACTCTACTGAAAATCAGTACCCTCGATCGTTACTCTGCACTTCTCGTCTTTGATGAGCCCATTAATGAACATGAGGTTCTCCTTCAAACAAGAGGGAATGGAATTGCGAGAAAGCAGGTGAAACAGACTTCCCTGATCATTACCTTCAAGGATGCTATGAGTCTGGGCGAAGCGCTCCCTCTGGAAGGAAGAGCCGAGGATCTGCGAGGCAACAGCGTCAGTTTTTCCCTGTTGCTCTGGGCAAAGAACACCAATCCACCATCCCTCTTGATTAACGAAATCTCCACTAAGGGAAGTAAGAACAACCCTGACCGTGTAGAATTATTTGTGACAAAACGGGGTAATCTAGGGGGAATCACCTTATTTGCAGGGACAGAACAGGAGTACACCGACCGAATCATCTTTCCTGAACTGTGGGTAGAGCGAGGGAACTACATTGTGGTTGCCTTCTCCAAAGGTGAAATAGCACCAGATACATATCGCTCAAAAAACCAAGCCGGGCTGAGTGCAAACAACGGATGCTTGACGCTAGCGGCAAGTCCCCAATGGGAAGATACACTCCTAGATGCTGTACTATGGGGGAACCATACCACACAAACTCATGAGGGTTTTGGCTCAAAAACGCTTCAAGGACAAGCAAATATCATTGCAGAGGCAGGACATTGGAACAGCAAGGAGGCCAATTCATCCATCAACAGTACCGACAGCACTGCCACAAGAAGCATGTGCCGGGAACAGCAAAGAGATACGAATAGCTTGGATGATTGGTATATATGCGCTACAAGGAACGCATCATTTGGGAAAAGGAACTCAGAGGAGCACTACCTGGATTGATGGGGGAGTTGCCTCCCCATCTCCTACAGATGTTGTTTGACAAATCCTTCAATTACGGAAAGGGAGGCTGCACCCATCCTCTGGTCTACCACCTCTCCACCCTTGAAAAGCATCAAGGTAGGAATAGAATTTACATTGAACATGTTTGCAAGGCTTCCTGCCTCGTCCACGTTCACTTTCGCTACTTTCAGAGTATCAGCATACTTCTGTGCGAGCTGTGATACCGCAGGTCCAATCATTTTACAGGGACCACACCAAGGGGCCCAGAAATCCACCAACACCAGCTTGTCAGCCTGGAGTATTTCCTCTTTGAAGTTGTCGTCAGTTACGATAATTTCACTCATAGGTCTTGCTCCTCATCTAGCTAGCATAGTACCGGCAAATAGACAAAAAAGAAAGAGAGAAATCTGAAAATACTGTAGCCTTTTCAATACAATGCAGTCACCTGTATCAATTCCAAAAAATACAGCACCCACCATACATTGGTGAAGAAAATAGGATGATGCGGTATACCACAACATAAATTGGATAAAATGGAATAACTAGTCTTCGACAGGATAGCAGCCATGGAATCCTTGCTCGATTTCATTAAGAATGAAACGAAGGTCACCACATCGAGCATCAGCCTGGACAGGTTGACGCAGATGAATGTGATCGGAGCAAAGGCGGTCAACAAACGCTTGCTGTCACGCCTTATCAAGAATCAAGAATTGTTCCTACGGCACTCATATACATGCCGTGTTCAAAGAATCGTTTGCTATACTGATCACTTCGAGAAGTACATCAGGTTGTGGTCGACAATCGTATAATCACAGGCTAGGATGTTCTCGGCTATCCATGCCACAGTGTCCTCATGGTAGAAAAACACATGGGTGGCATCGTTCTTGTAATGCCATCGGTCGAACTCAATATGGTCGGGAATCAAGGTAGTCCTGCAGTATAAGGTACCGCTTGGTTCCAACAATCCCAAGAGTTGGCGAAATGATGTCTTAGGATTATGAAAGTGCTCGATAACCTCGCAGGCAACGATAAAATGATACTGAGCTTCCAAAACAGAAACATCAGGGTGAAAGAATGGATCGTAAAGATGCATCTTGAAACCACGTTCACCAAGCATGTGTGATATAACCGGACCAGTTCCAGCTCCAAAATCCAGTCCTTCATGGGAGGGTTGTTGTTTCAGAGCAATGAGATCCACCAAAGGCTGTACAAAATTCTGATAGCGGGGATCGTCAACATTATTGTTGTGCTTCAAATAGTGTTCCCATTCAACCTTAGGTTCGAGCAACAGATCCCGATCTATGGAAATGCCCTTACAGTTCGGACAATGGGCATAGGACGACGATCTGGCTTGTTTCAATGGAATTGCTGGGTAACCGCAAAGGGGACAATCTTGGGTTTTGTGCATGCCCCACCCTACCATAAGTAGCATCCACTGTCAGTGGAGTGACGGGTAATGGAAAAATCTTCTTCGATTCACATGACGATGAATCTAATTTGCAAGCAATACCACAAAAAGTGCAATAACGAATACTGCTTGTAGTATTTTCCTCGTTATCACATGAGTAAGAATTTATTTCCTTTTCGCGAATCCCCTATGGTACGCCAGTAGCATTAAAAAACCTGTGTCACCAGAGAGAAGGGTATGATACAGCAGATTTTGCGTGCTACAATGCATATAGTATTGAGAAGAGAATGGATCGGCCTAAAAACAATATTCGATGGAAACAAGCTCTATGCACTTCATATCAGAGCCAAGGAGCAGATACCGTGCCTAAAAAGACAGACACAAAGAACAGCGTTAAACCAACCAAGAAATCCAGTAGAACACAAAAACCACAAGGGAAAATGATAGAGGGACACCTCTCGGTGCATGCAAAGGGATTCGGTTTCGTATTAGTCAAGAAAGGAACTGACATCTTCATTCCGTTGGAACATATGTTGAATGCCATGGACGGAGACTATGTTTCTGTTGAAATAGTAAGAAAAGTTCCCAAGAAAAACCCTGAAGGGAGAATCGTCAAAATCCTCACCTTGCAGAAAAAAGAAATCATTGGAGTCTTTAAGAGCAGCAAGGAAGGAGGCTCGGTCATCCCCAGTGACGAACGATACAACAATCCAATCATCATTCCCAAGGATTCCTTGTCCTCCCCAAAGATTGGGAGGCCGCCAAAGAATGGTGAGTTCGTTGTGGTAATGAGAACAAGTTGGAATGAAGATGATCATACTGTTACAGGAAACATTATCGATATCCTTGGGAAGCCTGAAAACAAGGAGATGGATCTCCTTATGGTTGCCCGAAACAACGATCTGACTATTCCATTCCCAGCACAAGTGAATAAAGCACTGAATGGGCTTCCCGAGTTTGATCTGCAAAATGAACTGAAAAAACGTGAAGACTTCCGCTCAGTCCCCTGTTTTACCATTGACCCGGAATCTGCAAAAGATTTTGACGATGCAATCTCCCTCACACAATTGGAAAATGGTCGTTTGGAACTGGGAGTGCATATCGCAGATGTCTCTTTCTATGTGCGTGAGGGGTCTGCAATTGACACGGAGGCATATGAACGTGGGACATCTGTCTATTTTGTGAATAATGTAATTCCCATGCTACCCGAGCGGCTCTCCAATGATCTTTGCAGCCTCAAACCACACACTGATCGCCTTGCTTTCTCTGTAATTATGGAAATCGATTCACGCGGTATTGTACAGAAGTATAGAATCAGGGAAACCATCATCAGGAGTGCTGCCCGCTTTACCTATGAAGAGGTTGAAGCAATCATTGAAGGGAAAAAGCATGCTCATGCAAAAACCATTCATCTTATGCAAATGCTCTCCCTAATTCTTCGTAGGGCAAGGGAAGAGATGGGCTCAATCGATTTCGATATCTCTGAGGCGGCAATATCTCTTGATGAAGAGGGGGTTCCCTATGCAATCAGGCCACGAGAGAGAATCGAATCAAATAGGTTGATCGAGGAGTTCATGCTTGTTGCTAACCGTATTGTTGCTAACCACATTGCAAAGCAATCTACCAGTAAGAACCAGAAGCCCTTTGTTTATCGGGTCCATGAAAAGCCCGATAAGCAATCAATACAAAGCTTTCTCAACCTGCTTGAGCGATTGGGGCTAAAATACCAATTGGACAAAGACCTTGCATCGGATGATTACAGGAAAATTCTCGATATTATTGAAAACTTTGACTACAAGTATTTCGTTGAGAAAGTTGCCCTTAGGTCTATGACAAAGGCGTACTACAGCACAAAGAACGAGGGGCACTTTGGCTTGGCTTTTGATGCCTACACCCATTTCACCTCTCCAATTCGAAGGTACCCAGATTTAGTGGTACATCGTTTGTTGAAATACTATGCGAGCAAGGAAAAAGACAAGAAGGGAATAGCAAAAACTGAGATTGCTACATTGTCTACAAAACTCCAACCCATCTGTACGCACTGCTCAGAGCGGGAAATCAGGGCAACCCAAGCTGAACGTGAATTTATCAAGATCAAATCGATGGAATTCCTCTCCTCGAAGGTGGGAGAGACGTATGAGGGAATCATCTCCGGTATGGCGAGCTTTGGGATGTTTATAGAGCTGTCCCACTACGTCATTGAGGGGTTGGTACATGTCTCTGAGCTCAAAGGAGACCACTACGATTTTGACAAAGAGGAATTCACACTCACCGGGCGAAAGACGGGAAAAGTCTATCGCATGGGGGACGCGGTTACCATCAAGATAAAAAGCGTCTCCAAAGAGGAAAAACGAGCCGACTTTTTGCTTATCTGACGACCAAGAAACAACATGGAAATTGGAAAATATTTGGAACCTTTGCATCGCTTTACACGCATTGGAAAAAATACCCGTCATAGCAAAACAACGTAAGGAAACCAAGGAATAAAATACTCTGCAGTATCCTTAAGCAGTAAGGTATCTGAATTCAATCAAGCGTAGCTGAAGTAATACGATTCCGTCCTTCCAACTTACTCTGGTACATCAGCTGATCCGCCATCTGGATGATGCGGTCCTTGGATAAGGGTTTCTCAACAAACACAGACCCGATAGAGATGGTTACCCGGATATCCGAGCCCTCGCGTTGCACCGAGGATGTTTCAACAAGCATCCGCATCCTCTCGGTAATCTGTTGCAACTGATTAATCCCCACTGCCGAGAACACCACAAGGAATTCCTCCCCTCCCCAACGGCCGACCAAGTCGCTGGATCGTACTGCATTCACTAGGTTTTTTGCGGTCATCTGGATTGTCAAGTCTCCCGCGTCGTGTCCGTAGGTGTCGTTCACCGCCTTGAAATGGTCAATATCAATCATAGCCACTCCAAAGGGAGTCTTGAACTCTTCCAGCTCCAAGAGCTTGCCTGAAAGAAAAGATTCCGTATAGCGTCGGTTTGCAATTTCAGTAAGTTGGTCAGTCATGGCAAGGACCTTCAAGTCTTCTATCTCTTCCATCAACTGCATCGGTGGCTTCTCGTCAGAAAATAGTTCTATGGCACCGATGAGTCTATCTTCATCGTACAGTGGATAGGTTCTGACCATCACGTGAACACGGTATCCTTGCTTATGATGCAGGTACACCGACGCCTCACGGTTATGACCATCCTCCATGGTCCTGTGCAGGGGACATCCTTGCTGACACAAATGAGTCCCTTCATCATCAACATGGTTGAGAATGTTATCGTAACAATATTTATTGAGCACTTCCGCAGCCGTGAACCCGGTAATCTTTTCTGCAGTGTTGTTCCAGAAGGTAATCTTACGATTGGTGTCTACGAAATACACCCCTTCCTTTACATACTTCAAGACTTCTTGGTAGATTAAACTCTTTTCCATCCGTAGCCTACTTTTCATACAGTATGTGCTTAGATTGCCGTGTTGTGGCCCAGGTGTCAACTCCAAGTTTGTCCAGTACTACTATAAGGAAAAGTCAATGAAAGGTATCAATACCTCAGGGCAAGTCATAAACTCAGGAGGCGTTGCCTCCTTTTCCGCCCCAAGGGACGGGGTATCTCACCTTGCTTTTCCTGCACTCGCTCGAGAATCAAGTGTCTTAAAAAGACACAAGCAATTGATTATATTACAAAAAATACCCTCGCTCCGTTGAGGAATAAAAAATATCTCAGCGCATCTGGAGATGTAGGAGTTACGCACCAAATAGTTGGAAATGAATGACAACTTGTTGTGATGCAAGCATACAAGCAAGATGAAAAAGTTGAGGGGAACCTCATTTTTGAGGGTGGATTCACTTTTTCTCTTGCTTTTCTTTTTACAGAGTATTAAACTGCACTTAATACAGGAGATTCACACCATGCCCCCATTGCCTGATTGGGTTCTCAAGTACAAGACCAAGGGAATCTATACGAAAAAGACCAAGCATGGGTACGCCCTGTATCGGGGCCATTCAGAGCGGGTGCCAGGAAAGAGCTACCCGGTATTCCGTTGTGACGAATACCTGGGGATTGTCACCGAACAGGAAGGGCTTGTGCCATCGAGACCGCCAGTCAAGCCTGCAATCAGGGTCCTCCGCTATGGGTTCTGCCATATCGTCGAAACCTCATGCAGAGTGCTGACCAAGCATCCCAAGAGGCTCGGCCTCGATGCAGATCTCCTGCTGATGAAGGCAGCCCTTGGCATAGAGGGCAAAGAAAACCAGCTTGGACATGAAGGCAGCTGGTTTTCCATACTGTTTCCTGAAATAGATTTGAACAGGACCTTGACGAAGGGAGAGGAGCAATACCTCCCAATCATGAGACGACAGGTCGAGTCGAAGCTGAGAGACCGCCTTGGGCCTGATTTTGGTGAGATGCTTGCACTTTCTTCAAACCTGTATGCCGTGCATGTGAACGGGGGGTGGCATCTTTCGGATATATCCGAGCGGCTGAAGCATCTTGGCACGAAGCATTCGATACCGTTTGAACTTGGAGGCTCCCATCATGAAGTTTGAGACACTGAAGATGCAAATCGAGGATTTCCAGTCTTCCAGCACCATCAAGGTAAAGGATGCAGGCAATGAGACGAGGATCCGGATACTAAAGAAGATACTGAAACTGTTTGGAGATGTACCCGACTGCAGGGTCCAGGGACGGACTATCTACCCGCTTGGTGAGGTCATCCTCATGCTGTTTCTCGCCACGCTGGCCGGATCTGAGAGCTGCCTGTCCACACAGGATTTCTGGATGAGCAACGCCAAGCTCTACAGGCGCCTGTTCGGCAAGGAGACCATCCCCAGCCACGATACATTCAGGAGAGTCCTCTCCATCATCAGGGCCGAGGAGCTCAATGCATTGCTGGTAAGCGTATTGCACAATTCGGATACAGCAATCAGGAAGGCGCTGAAACTACCGACCCCTCCCAAAAGGATAGTGTCGGTGGATGGCAAGCAACTCAGGGGCACAGGGCGCAAGGCAGACACAGAGCAAGAGATCAAAGACCTGCAGATTCTCAATATATATGAGCAGGATACGGAAACCTGTCTCTTCTCCGAGGCGATAGAATCCAAGACAAATGAAATCCCTCATGCCCAGAAGATTCTCGCAAGGATGAACCTCAAGGACACTGTGGTCACCTTCGATGCCATGCATATGCAAACCAAGACCATCAGCATCATTGCCGAGTCAAAAGGTGACTATATAGGGGGCCTGAAGGGTAACCAGGGGAAAGCCACTGAATTTGCCAAGACACTATTTACGGAAGAGAATAAGGAGAAGCTCAAGAGTATTGATGGTTGCTACCATATGACGAGTGAGATCAGCCACAACCAGCTCGAGCAGAGATCCTTTTATCTCTACCCACTGACCTCAAGCGAGAAGAAAGGGCTGTTTTCGGAGTGGAAGAAGGTCTTCTCTGTGGTATGCATGGTCAAGACGATGATCCACAACGTTACCGGAAAAGAGGTGAACGAGGCCCGTTACTATCTTACCAGCCTGAAGGACATCTCAGATGCAGCTCATTGCATACGTTCCCATTGGATGATTTTATGCGAAAAATATTTTAATGAGCAACCGCACTGGAACCTTGATACGACCTTTCGCGAGGATGACATGGCCCTGAGTGACAGGAATGCAGCCTCAACCAGAGCATATTGTAAACAAGGCATGTCTCTCACTGTACAAGAAGATGAGCGACCTCATAGGGGGAACACAGAAGATCAGCAAGAAAAGGCTGAGGAAAATCTTCGGCTGGAACTTCAACGATGCCATGTCCCAAGCGCTGACGCTGATGGACCCACTCTCACCTTCGCGAAATCTGTGGAGATTATACCGAGAAAGACTACTTAACCGAAAGTGCGCCAAGGCCATGGACAGATGGGGATCCACCAGGACAGTGGATCTCCTGGTATGTCCTGGGTTATCCTTATGCACCCGTAAATCTCCAAAACACCTCATAAATTGGTTTCATACAAGCCTCTGACGGCCTCGATAACCCTGAAAGCGTATGCTGGGAATGTCGTATGAGATGGGTTTAATGCGTAGGTCCTAGGTTACATAAGCTTTTAGCCACATTTAAATTCCCCTATGATGCCAATTTGAGGGTATTATGAAGGGTGATTGGAAATACAGAATACCAGCTTTTCTGACAAAGGCGGCTATGTTACGCTTTTGATTGAGGATTGTAAGAACAATTTTACTAATTGGAGTAGTGATGACTCATCTCGAAGACATAAACCCGGAAGCATGGTAAGGAACTTGATTCCCCATCGTGATGTAGGAATAGGGTACAGACCAAATGGTGGGGATCAACTGCCTTGATGTCACCTATAAAGATCATGAAGGCAACCTCGACAGCAAATACCTATCGGGAGCAAGAAGATTCTCTCGAGATAGTTGAACCAGGGAGAAAGTGGGCTTTCAATGGGGATGGAGTATGTTCAAGCCCTTCCGAAGCGTATCGCATCCATCTGGCACATCTCTTGACCCCTATCTCGTAAATACTTCCTCGATAGGAACCACTTCCTCACCAGATAACTGCTGTCTATGGAGAAATGCTCACTCGTCAGCCCCTCAGGTACCTCAGTACCAGGAAGAATTGTCACATTTTCTCAGAAACCGGCATTAGCTCTGAACTGCGAATAACGCGATCTTAAGTTCAGGTAAACTGTCACAATCCATGAACACAAAATCAGATTTACGACTCAACCATAGGGATCACACCCAGATCGCCTTCCCCATCACAAAACCTCCTTTTTCAAGGAGGTTTTGTCTTGGCCCAGTAGGACTTGAACCTACGACCCACGGATTATGAGTCCGATGCTCTAACCAACTGAGCTATAGGCCCGAAAAGCTGTATGTAATCTAAAGGATTTTCGAAGAATGTAAAGAATCTTTTCGTTGGTAGATTAGTCTTCTTAAATATGCTGAAAGCAATGCTTTTTCTTGAAAAGGGTAGTACCCATGGTACCATTATCAGTACTTGGGAGAAGGAGAGACAATGAGTAGGAAGTATAGAGTTGTATTGTGCTTGATCATACTTGTACTGTCTTCTTCAATGCCTTTGCTTCCTGGAGTTTTACCTACGACAGTTGGGAAGGGCATCCAAGAATAGGCTCTTCCTGGTACCCACCGGTATCCGCTCAGGAGTAACTGGGGACTTGGACTAATCTTCTGGTTGGGAAACTGACCTTGTCCTCTTAGCCAAAGCAGGCTTTCATGAACGGGTGCTGGCAGCATCCTGTCAGCGGAGTACTTCTTTCTTCCTTCCTCTTATCTTTGACCTCCTACAGTTCGATTGGGACCATTGGGGATCAAGCAAAGCCTTGTTCTAAGCAAAACATCTTTTAGGCTACCGTGGTTCCTATGAACAAGCCTTCGACTCCATGATTGAAGGAGATGTTTTAGACAGCGGAACAGTCCTGGGCATTAACCCTTGGTTTGCCTCCTATGGTGGAAATGCCCCCTCTCTACGGTCAGCTTTCAGGAATTGGTACGAGCGTATTGCTCAGCTATTATTACAACCACGAAGAAGAACTTTTTGATGGCTTGGCTTTTATAAGCTCCTCTTTTTAGGACCGAAACTTCTGAATACTAACGCCTCCTATTTAGCATTTACTGCTGAAGGGGCAGGGCACTTTGCTGTATGGGAAGAACTAGATGACAAAAACATAACCTCTATTCCATCATCCTCTCGTGACAACCTTCAGTTTACCTATACACTAGGGGAAGTCATGTTCCCGTGTCGGTACTGCAGGAAACCTCTCTTGGAAGTTTGGTCAGAGGATACGGTAGTGGCTAGTACCCCTTGGATGGAGCACTGGCAAACCGATTCTCCTCTGCTTCAACGGGCCAGAACCCTTGCCCAAGGCTCTATCCCCGTCTTATCCTCTTCTTTGATATTGGCTATGGCTTTGACAGTTGGCTAATACCTCTGCTCTCTGTCTTCGGCCTTCTTGCCAGCACCGTATCTGTTACCTATTCACTCTTTTCTACATGGACATCGGCTACCAAATGGCATACCTCATGAAAGGAACCAACCTCTATGCAACCAGGGAAAACTATGGTAGGTGAGTTGGATAGCACATATCCGGTTCTAGCCAGAGGAATATCGAGTTTCTCTATCCTATTTGTATTCGATGTGCAACAATAAAGTAATCAAATTCGGAAAGGGAGCATATCAAGAGTGCAAAGCATGTAGTAATTATCGGGGCAGGTATAGCAGGACTCTCTGCAGCCTCCTTCTCGCTCGTAGTGGCTATAACGTAACCGTGCTGGAGCGTCATGCCCTGCCAGGTGGTCTCTGTACCTCTTGAAACGAGGTCAGTACACCATCGACTACTGTGTGCATTGGCTCATGGGTACCAAAGAAGGTTCTGAGTTCAATCAACTCTGGAAAGACCTTGGGGCTTTCACCAACGACGATGGCTCTACGGTGCCAATCGTTAACTTTGACCAGTTTTCCACGATGGGACTCTCCAAAGGTGATTCCATAACACTCTACAGTGACCTTGAAGCCTTGAAAAGGAACTGCTTGCCATGGTGATGAGGACCGGAAGGAAGTACATGCATTTATAGCCAGTCTGAAAAAAATTGGGAATAGATTCTCTGATGAGAAACCAACCCCATAGTCAGTAAAACCTATGGCTCAATCGCCCACCACCCTGTTCAAGCACCTCAAACCAATGAAGGAGTACTCAAAGCGATTCAAGAGCCAGATTCCTGTAAGAGCTCTCTTCACTGAGATTCCTGAGGATTGGTCCCTGATTGCGCTCACGCTGGGACTTCTCAGCAACCGTACCAATGCGCCGGCTATCCAGTTGGAGGTTCCCGAACCTCGCCAAGAACATCGAGCGAGAAGCAAAGCGACTGAGTGACCTTCAGATATAACAGCATGGTAGAGAGCATACTAGTCGAAAATGGCGTTGCCAAAGGCGTGACGCTGCGGAGGAGAACAGGTAGAAGCTGATTATGTGATCAGCGCAGCTGATGGATTACGCCACGCCTTGGCAGTTTGGAAGGGAAGTACTTCCAAAACCTTACCAAAAAGCCTATGAAACCTATCCACTTTTCCTCCAGCATTATGGTCGCCTTGGGACTCAAAGGTGATTACTCCAGCCTGCCACATAACAGTTCCCCATTTTAAGGAACCGATTACAATGTCTGATGGCAGCAGTCATAATCGATTCAGCCTAAACGTCTATCACTATGACCCAACCCTTGCCCCGAAGGGAAGACCCTCGTCACTGTCATGTTCAACACCTGGGAAGGCGATAAATGGTAGCAGCTCGCTACGGAAAACTGGAAGCAGTATGAGGAGAAGAGCAAGCTCACCAAAGTTAGGAAGTGCTTGGCCTGACTTGGGCAGATTATCGGGCCGTTGGAAGACAAGGTTGAAATGGTTGACGTCTCAACACCTCACTCGGTCATTCGCTATACGGGAAACTGGCAGGGAAGCTTTGAAGGATTTGCTCCCACGAAGGCAACACTCTCCAAGAGCCTACCCAAACACTTCCAGGATTGAAGAACTTCGCGATGATCGGGCAGTGGACAACCCCCGGTGGTGGTCTTCCTACCGCCGCGAAGGATGGGCTGGATATAGCCAAGCGACTTTGCAAAGAGCATGGTAAGCCCTTTACCTCAAAACTATCCTAAAGACAATAAACGGCGTCCTCTTTCAGGGCGCCGTTCTTAGGGTGTTATGTTTTTCTGTATTATCGGTACGGATTATCCTCACTCTTCTTCAACACATTACTCTCAGAGAAGCCCAATGCTGAGAGTGCCTGCATCGTCCTCTGTAACTGATAGGCAGGGATCCACCTGACAGTCAGTCGTACTGCCTTGCTCTCGGGGAGTTGCTCAGCATAGGGCTTCAGCCCTGCATTGAGTATTCGGTCATACTGTGCATAGGCAGTGAGCAGAGAAGAGTATGCTCCGACCTGGATCTGGAACCAACCGGTATCACCAGCCCTCTTGTACTTTGACTCGGGAATCTCAGGCTCGAAGATAAGGGTCAACTCAACATTGGCAATACCAGCGTCGAGCATATCGATCTGTTCAGCCGAGGATGGGGTCAGGTCGATGATTCTTCCATCGACATACGGCCCCCGGTCATTGATCCTGACATCGACACTCCTACCATTGTCCTTGTTTGTCACCCGGACGATGGTCCCGAACTTCAGGCTCTTGTGGGCAGCTGAAAGACTGGTAGGGTCGAATGTTTCACCATTGGCAGTAAGACTCTCACTTTTGTCACTGGTGTACCAGGATGCTATCCCTCTCTCTATTACCGTACCGGGTTGCAACTTCTCTTCCTCTTCAGCAAAGAGGAAGCTTGAGCAAAGAAGCACCACTACTAGCAAAGCCATCAATCGTTTCATACTCAAGAGTATACGCTCTCGCTCTTTGTTTTGGCAACCAGCAGTTGAACTCATGGCAGTGTTTCACTATAATCGACGGTTATGAGCGAAAAGAACGTATCTACACATTGGGCGGATATATACGCCGACAAGATTATTCGTGAGAAAGGGGAGAAGGAGCACTATACCTGTGCTTCCGGCATTACCCCTTCTGGCACAGTCCATATAGGAAACTTCCGGGAGATCATCTCGGTTGCACTGGTGGTAAGAGCACTGCGGGAGAAAGGGAAAAACGTCCGTTTCATCTACAGTTGGGACGACTACGATGTGTTTAGGAAGGTTCCCAAGAACATGCCCGAGCCTGAAATGCTCGCAACCTACCTCCGTAAACCCATTACCCTCGTTCCCGATACCCTTGGACGTGCTGAGAACTATGCACGTGGCAACGAAAAGGATGTAGAGCGCATTCTTCCCGCTGTTGGAGTGGAACCTGAGTATATCTACCAGGCGAAACGGTACCGGGATGGCAAATATGCTGAAGGTATGCGTCTTGCCTTGGAGAAGCGAGATGAGATCCGCACCATCCTTGATGAGTTCAGGACTGAACCATTGGAAAAAGATTGGTGGCCTGTTTCGGTCTTCTCCAACTTCACCGACAAGGATACCACGACTGTACTCGATTGGGACGGAGAGTGGAACATCACCTACCGGGATGATGAGACTGGTCAGACGGAAACCGTCGACCTGAGAACTACCAGCTGTGCAAAACTACCGTGGCGCCTTGACTGGCCCATGCGTTGGGCACATGAGCAGGTAGATTTCGAGCCTGCAGGGAAAGACCACCACAGTGAAGGCGGTTCCTTCGATACCTCCCGCAAGATGGTTCAGGTATTTGATGGGGAAGCTCCTGTTTCCTTCCAGTACGACTTTATCAGTATCAAGGGACGTGGTGGAAAGATATCCTCATCCAGCGGCGAAGTTGTCTCACTCTATGATGTCCTGGAAGTCTATACTCCTGAGGTAACCCGCTACATGTTCGCCGGAACCCGGCCGAATACAGAGTTTGCCATCTCCTTCGACCTCGATGTTCTGAAGATCTATGAGGACTACGATACCTGTGAGCGAATCTACTTCGGTCTGCAGAAAGTGAATGAGAAACGCAAGGGAAAAGAGAAGCGGATCTACGAAC
The DNA here is from genome assembly GCA_018399495.1 of Sphaerochaeta sp. Taxonomy (GTDB): domain Bacteria; phylum Spirochaetota; class Spirochaetia; order Sphaerochaetales; family Sphaerochaetaceae; genus Sphaerochaeta. The sequence goes on along the minus strand of JAGYOG010000007.1, from coordinate 15,141 downwards.
TCAGCCAGGTGAAGGGGATGCCCTCCGAGCCCAGCTACCAGATTCCCTTCCGCCACCTCTGTAACCTCTTGCAGCTCCATGAAGGGGACATCGAAAGGGCAATCTCAACCTTGGACGATATGACCGACAGCCAAAGGGACAGACTTAGGGAGCGCTGCAAGTGTGCCTGGAACTGGATCACCACCTTTGCTCCAGAGGACTTCAAGTACCGCCTGTCCAATGAGAACGATCCCTTGGTTGAACTCACCGATCAGGAGCTTGCTGCTGTGCATGCCCTGAGGGAGGTTGTGAAGGTCATGGACCAGATTGAAAATAAAGAGTACACCACTCGCCTCTATGACTCAGCAAAAGACAATGACCTGGATACAGGAGCATTCTTCAAGCTGATCTACCGCATCATGATCGGGAAGGAAAAGGGACCGAAACTTGGACCTTTCCTGCAGACCTGCGGCAAGGAGAAAGTACTTTCCATTCTCGGACGGTACTAAGCTAAGTTGGATGTATGTTTGGCAGGGAGCTTGATTGGCTCCCTGTTGTTGTTATAAGACCAGGGAAAAAGGAGTTTTAGATGAATGTTTTGATGATCAACACCAGCCCACATGAGAATGGCTGCACCAACCGTGCACTACAAGAGGTGGCATCTGTACTGAGTCAGTGGAATATTGACAGTGAGATTCTCTGGATCGGCAAGGGTAGCCTACATGGATGTACCGATTGTGGGTACTGTTTTAAGCATGGTTCATGCGTATTTACCGATGATTCGGTCAATGAGGTTGCAAAGAAAGCTGCCGAGGCTGACGCCCTTGTGTTGGGCTCAGCGGTACACTATGCCTCTGCCGCTGGGGCTGGCAGCGCGTTCCTTGATAGAATGTTCCGAGTTGCCTCCAAGCAGATGGCACTCAAGCCGGGGGCCGCTGTGGTCTCTTGCAGAAGGGGTGGCGCAAGCGCTACCTTCGACCAGTTGAACAAGTATTTCACCATCAGCCAGATGCCGGTGGTCTCCTCCACGTACTGGAACAGCGTTCATGGGAATAATGTCCAGGAAGTGGAGCAGGACTTGGAAGGACTGCAGGTCATGCGTTATCTGGGGGCAAACCTCGCTTGGTTGCTCTCCTGCATCGAAGCAGGAAAGGACACCGTGAAGAAGCCTGTTCCAGAGAAACGCATAGCCACCAATTTTATTCGCTAGCGGAGGATCCTGTCTAGGATGATGGAGTTGTTTCTCCACTTGTCCTGGGCTTTGACCCTGAGGTCGAGGCGGAGTTTCTTGCCGGGGAAGATATCGCGGATCTCAGGCTCGGCACCCTTGCGGATTTTAGCAATACCCACTCCTCGCTTACCCACAACAATGCCCTTCTGCGTATCGCGTTCCACCACGATGAATGCCCGCACCCAAACCGTGTTGTTTTCCTCACTGTATTCAATGTCGGCAATTTCGACATAGATGGCATGAGGAATCTCCTCGTTCACCAAATTGATAGCCTTCTCACGGATGATCTCACTGATACGGAATTCAAGGTTCTGGTCAGTGTATGCGTCAGCAGGGTAGAGTAGCTCGCCCTCTGGTGCATGCTTGAACAGCTCGATGAGAATTTCATCGACTCCTTCATCAAGCTTGGCTGAAGCTCCCAGTACTGTTTTTCCTGGCAACATCTCATTAAGGAATGCTTGGGCTTCTGTTAGTTCCTGTTCCTTGAGAATATCGGTCTTGTTGATGACACAGATGACCGGGGTCTTCAACTTGGCAATATGGGAGGCAAGGGCTTTCTCCTCTTCTCCTGCACTGCGTTTTGCATCAATGAGGTAGAGAACTGCATCGTTCTCTTCAAGGGTCCTCAAGGCAGTATCCTGCAGTCGTTTGTTCAACGTTTTTTCACTCAGGTGGAAACCAGGTGTATCGGTGAAGATCAACTGGCCTCTCTCATCGGTAAAGATACCCCTGATTGCGTTCCTGGTGGTCTGTGGGGTACTGGCGGTAATGGAGACCTTCATCTCACAAATCGTATTGAGCAAGGTGCTCTTTCCAGCTGATGGTCGGCCGATAATGGCAACCGTAGCACATTTCATACACTGTTCTCCTAATGCCCTCAGTATACTGTTTCATATCCTTTCTGCCTACATCCCCTCTTTCTTGCCTGCTATGCCTTTGCAAGAATGAGACTATGTGTGTATACTTGCCTTGATGTTCTGCATCAAAACCAGTTTGAGTGAGGGGCACATGCCACAAGAAGAAGAAAAAAAGCCTGCAACGCAGGATCCACAGATACAGGAAAAACTCCTAAAAACCCGTTCCATCCTTCTCTCCGGAGAGATCAACAAGGAGAGCGCGGAGTCCGTTGTCAAGCAGATGCTCATCCTTGAGGGTGAGAGCGATGAACAGATCAAGATTTTCATCAACAGCCCTGGTGGGGATGTCGATGCCGGCTATGCCATCTTTGACATGGCACGTTTCATCAATGCTCCCGTTACCATGATAGGAATGGGCTTGGTGGCAAGTGCTGCTGCCTTGGTCCTCTTGGCTGTTCCCAAGGAGCAACGTATCGCACTGCCCAACTCCACCTATCTGATTCATCAACCGATGAGCGGGATGAGAGGGGTTGCCACTGATATAGAGATTCACGCCCAGCATCTGGAGAAATTGCGTGAGAAACTTGACAAACTCATTGCACAAGAGACAGGTAAGAGCCTTGAGGAAGTGCGCAGCGATACCGAACGGGATCATTGGCTCAGTGCAGATGAAGCACTTAACTATGGCCTAGTCAGCAAAATTATCACCCAACGGAGTGAATTGTAACTACTCATGCCCAAGACTCGATTCCTCAGTGAAAAAGAAAAAACACTGGGAAGAAAACACATGTATCGTCAGGAGTTGTACAATGGCGTAGCCTACAGCCTCCTCGGCGATACAATTGTCTATTTGCTTGCTATTTATTTTGGTGCCAGCAACATCGCCTTGGGATACATTGCATCTGCAAGCTATATTGCTGGAATTGTGCTACCTTTCGTTCCTCAGATTTTCAAGGGAAGAAATCAGGTGAAGGTACAGTCCCTCGTCTGGATTCTCCGTGGGTTCGTCTCTCTCGGGTACCTTGGACTCTTCTTCCTCAGCGGGGATTGGGCAATACTGCTTCTACTCTCTGTCTACACCCTGTTCAATGTATTCAGGATGATCGGCATAGCCCTCATCGACTCCACGCTCAAGAGTATCAGCAGCATTGCCAACCGTGGCAAAGTCGTTGCTAATGTGAATGCAGCGTATCAGAGTTCTTCTCTGGTGGTACGATGTATCTCAGCATTGGTGCTGGGCATACAGCGTTTCAGCGGGCTAATTGGCCTGGTGAGTATGCAGATTCTTGGCGTGTTGGTGAACTTTATGGCAAGTCGGGAAATGGCACTTATACCCAGCCGCAGTACTGTAGATTACAAAAAGGGTAGAGGGGTATTGGTTCTTCTCAAGGAAGCAATGAAGCAGGCAGCCTTCAGCAGAAGGCTCTACCTGAGATGGCTTTCCACTGCTGTAGCGGTTGTCTTTGCCCTTACTACTCCGTTCCTCCGTATTGAGCTTGGTCTCTCCAATTCCTTGGTTGTTGTCTACTCGGTAGTCCTGGGACTCTCGGTCATGGCAGCAAGCTTCATCAGCAAGCAGTTCTCTGACCGCTTGGGAAGCCGGCCGTTGGTGCTCTTCTCTACGATTTTCTCCCTCTTCTTTTTCATGGCCTGGGCCTTGATTACCCCTGAGGCGAACCCCGTCTGGTTTTTTGTCCTTGGTTTCTTCACTAACTTTTTCATAGCCTTGATCAGTATGCTTGTCTATCGTTTGATTACTCAGGTGATGCCTGATGATGAGACGGTTGCATTCAACTCAATGGTCAATTTCTTCGTTGCCATTGTCGCATTCTTTGTCGGCATGATCAGTGGGTTGCTTGGCGACCTCGGCCACGTTGCCAGGGAGTTGTTCGTTGTCGATGGGATTTCGGCAGGAAACGGGTACACCCTGGTGTTCCTCTTTGCAATTTTGCTTACAGCCGTAGAAATCTTGGTTGCTTCACGGTTGCAGGAGTTTGGTGCGTACAGCTCACAGCAGGCAGCACAGGTGATTTTCAGTATGCATGGACTGAGGGCAGTCTCCATGATTGAGAAGCTCGAGAGGACCCGTGACCCTGCCAAACGCAGATTCCTGATGCTCTCTCTTGGAGGGAACCTGAACAATCTTGCCACCAGCGAGCTTCGCTTGATTCTTAGAAGTCCTTTCTCTCCTGATAAACGGGATGCCGTAAGGGCTCTCGGTGATCGTCCGAGAAAAGCATTGCTCGATGATTTGATCGTTGTTGCACAGGATGATGACTCCTACGTCCAGCTCGATGCCATTGCCTCCCTCGGTGCGTACAAGAAGGAAGAGAAAGCGAAGAATGCCTTGGTGAGCCTCATGCTTCACGGTAGGTGGTCATCGGTACGTTCAATGGCAAGTAAATCCCTCGCTCATATCACTGAGGGCATTGAGTACCTTCCCTTGGTCAATGAGCTGAGCCATTCAGCGAAGCACATTGATGAGATCATTGACTATCTCATCGCCAAGCGATTTATGGACAAGGAAGGGAGTTTCTACCAGGAGTTCTTCATCTCCATAGAGCAAGGGCGTAGTGCCACCTTCCGGCAGACCCGTTACGCGGTTATCGCTACCTTCCTGAAGTTTGGTTCTCCCCGTCTTTCCCATCTGTACGAGCAGATGAATCTGGGGTATCCCAAGGATTTTCTCTCCCCATTCCTCTCAGAGGCAAGGGATTTGAATCAGATAGACCAAGCCTACAAGACTGTCCTCTCCTGCTTTGAGAAGAAGGATTGGGAGCCGCTCAGGTCTTTCTGCATGGATATCTTGGAGAGTAGTGATGTCTCCTTTGATCCTTGTTTTGAGAATCTCAAGCAAGGTTTGTTGAAAGCAAAGGAGATGAATATCGAAGCCTTCGATATCCAGGATGCAGTGGCTATGCTCTATTTCAGTTATTCATTGGGAAAAAACGCACAGAACTGAAGCAATTGTGGAACATTACGCTCTTAAGAGGCATGATAGTCTTATTGCTCAGTATAGTTTTTTTGTTGTTCTCCGGGTGCGATGCAACCATTGCACCCGATGAGAAGACGTTTGCTGTGCTCTCGTACAATGTGCAAAATCTCTTTGATGCAAAACTCGAGGGCTCTGAATATGCGGAGTACCAAGACCCTGAAAGTTGGGATGAAGGCTCCTATCGCCTTCGACTCAAAACGCTCTCAAACGTACTCCTGGACCCTTCTCTTGCTTTGCCTGACATTATTGTACTGCAAGAAGTAGAAGGTCCTACTGTTGTACGTGATCTCTTGTACTACCATCTCTCCCGGAAAGGGTATCGATGGTATGCCGTCAGTAAAGGAAAGGATAGTCCAATAGCTGTTGCCATAATAAGCAGACATCCTGTCTCCGATTCTGTTGTGCATGCCGCCCCGGGGTGCAGACCGCTCCTGGAAGCAACCATCGAAACCAGCAGGGGAGAGGTGGTAGTCTTTGCTCTGCATGCAAAGAGCAGGATAGGAGGGGATGAGGAGACCGAAGGGAGACGAATTGCCCTGTCTGGGGCAGCATCTCAGGCGGCAAAGAGTCATGAGGGAAAGCTGACCTTGCTCTGTGGGGACTTCAATGAGAACCCTGATGCAGTATGGGATGCGGGGGGCAGGCAGACCGCCTTGGTGGATATCTCCCATCCCGAGAGCAGCCAGTTCATACAGAAGGGATCCCTTGCTGTAACCGGTGAAAAGGGCAAGGTTGGACCGTCCCGTTGGTATACTCCGTATCTGGATCCACAGTATGAGTTCCTCTCACCCCCCGGTAGTTGTTGCTGGACAGGTCAGTGGTACCGCTATGACCAGATACTAGGTAATGGGTATCTCTTTGATGGATTGGGTTGGGAGTATACCGCATTCTCCATCTGTGTGCTTCCCTTACTAGTAAAGAGTGATGGAACTCCAAATAATTGGGATTTAGGGATAAAAAATGGGGTCAGCGACCACCTTCCGGTATTGATGACCCTCACTCGTCGTTAGAAGCCTCAACTATTCTTGGGGAATTTTAACTCGTAAAAAATCTGTTCCAACTCCAGGGCAATGTTGATGTTATGTACCACTGCAGATCGTCCATCCTCCTGCTTCTGTGCCTTAAGGGTGATAGGACTGAAGTTCAGGATACCCATGACCCCTGCTGCGAGCAACCGTTCATAACTGTCCTGTGCAGCCTGTTCTGGTACCGTGATAATACCTGCGCTAACTTCAAGTGCCTCAACAACCTCATCAATGCGACTGATGGGGTAGATTGGAACAGGATGTGATGCGTCGCTATAAACCAAAGGATCACTATCGAATCCCGCCACTATCCTTATGCCGTCAGGCTCAAAGCCGTTGTAGTGCATCAATGCCTTTCCAATTCTTCCACATCCAATAATGATACAGTTTTGGCTATCCCCTTTTCCGAGAATCTCCCCCAAGCCTTTGAGCAGATCATGGAGTTCATATCCACCACGTTTTTGGCCATGGATGCCCAGTTGAGAAAAGTCTTTGCGTACAATAGCAGCTGAAACGCCTGCAGCATCGGCAAGGTTGTGTGCAAACACTTTCTCAAGTCCTATAGTCTTGAGACGATTAAGTGAGCGATAGTATCGGGTGATTCGTATCAGCTGGTCATTGTTCATAGCAAAATCTCCTATTAATGTGAAATAATGTACATTAACTTTGAAAATAGGTCAATATACTTCAATTTAAATCCTTTACTTCCTTGCAAAAGAGAATTTATAGGAAGATAGATATGTACAAACTCTTTGGAAAAGTGTTAGGATACCTCAAAACGCAAATTGGGTACTGGAGGTTACATGTCGGACATTAATGAAGTCACGTTCTCACCCGAATTGGTAGCATTTATCAAAGAATGGAAAACCAAGCAGGGTAATCTCATTATGGTGCTCCACAAGGTACAGCAAGAGCATGGCTACATCTCCCGCGAAGCGGCAGATAAAGTAGCAGAATTGCTTGATGTGCCTTTGGCTACCATCTGGGGTGTCGTAACATTCTACCACTTCTTCAAGCTGACCAAGCCCGGTAAGCACAACATTCAAGTGTGCTTGGGTACGGCCTGCTATCTAAAGGGTGGTCAGGCGATTATTGACGAGTTGGATAAGCAACTGAATCTGGCGGTAGGTGAAGTAACAGAAGATGGAAACTTCTCCTTGGAAGCGGTTCGTTGTGTTGGTTGTTGCGGGCTTGCCCCGGTTATGACCGTTAGTGGAGAGGTTTTCGGAAAGGTCACCAAGGACCAGGTTGCCGGAATCATCGCGAAGTTCAGCTAAGGGAGAAAGGTGTCTCTCTATGCATATCTGCATCGATGACTATTTGTTGGATATCGTACAGAACTCGTTTGAGGCAGGCAGTTCTCTGGTGGAACTGACTTTTGCTGAGACGGGAACCAAACTTTCCTGTGAGATACGAGACAACGGAAAAGGAATGAATGCAGAGATTCAGAGACGTGTGCTTGATCCGTTCTACTCGGATGGGGAAAAGCACAAGAAGCGAAAGGTTGGACTAGGGCTACCGTTTCTTAATCAGGCATGTGAAGCCTGCGAAGGAACCTTTGCCCTCCAGTCGGAAGTAGGAATTGGAACCACGGTTTCCTTCTCCTTCAACCTGAATCACATTGATACCCCTCCGATGGGGAATGTGGTTTCCACCTTCCTCGTACTGCTCAGCCATCCTCTTTGTAAGGAGCTGGTGATTGAGCGGAGTTTGAAAACGGAGAAGGGTGGAGAGACGTACATGCTTCGAAAGAGTGAGCTTGAAGCGGTCCTTGGACCATTTGAGACCAGCGGAATATTGAGTCTGCTTAGGCAGTACCTTGCCTCCCAGGAGGAAGAGCTGGAACAGTACCGTGAAAAGACCCATCTGGATGTGCACAGAAGAAATACGTCACCTTCCAGAAAACAGGAGATGTGAACATGGCTAAAATGACACTTGAAGAGCTGAGAAAGCTCCGTGAAAAGAAACAGAATGAGATTCAGAAACGCGATATTGAAGGCAAAGATGCCCGCATCATCGTCGGCATGGGAACCTGTGGGATTGCCGCTGGTGCCAAACCGGTACTCGATACTTTTCTGGAAGTTCTTGAAGAAAAGAAAATTGATAATGTCTCGGTCACCCAGACCGGATGCATGGGATTATGCTATGTAGAACCGACCATCGAGGTCATTGTTCCTGGTATGCCCGATGTTATCTATGGAAATGTGGACGTGGAAACGGCTCGCATGATAGTTGAACAGCATATCATCGCTAAGCAGCTGGTGACCGACCATTTATTCGATCGTCCCGCAGCTGACATCATCAAGAAGGATGGGGGTAAATAATGGCGTTCAGAAACTACATTTTGGTCTGTGGAGGAACTGCTTGTGAATCGAGCCATGCGGACCAGATTTACCAGAACCTCTTAGAGGAGTGCAAAGCTCAGGGAGTTGCTGACGAGGTACAGATTGTAAAGACCGGTTGTTTCGGTTTTTGTGAGCAGGGACCGATTGTAAAGATCCTTCCCGAAGACTCCTTTTATGTAAAAGTCAAACCCGAGGATGCCAAGGAACTTATCAGTGAGCATATCCTCAAGGGTCGTGAAGTTACCCGACTGTTGTATGACAAAGAATCAAGCCGGAAGAATGCAAGGGTAGAGGATATCAAATTTTACCAGAAGCAGTTCAGGATTGTACTACGCAACTGTGGATTCATTGATCCGGAGAATATTGACGAATATATCGCCCGTGAAGGGTATCAGGGCTTGGAGAAAGCTCTCTTTGAGATGACCAGCGAGGACATCATTGAAGAGTTGAAGACTGCAGGCCTCCGTGGTCGCGGAGGGGCTGGTTTTCCTACATGGATGAAGTGGAATTTCTCCCGCCAGGTAGAGGATGACGTCAAGTATGTCGTCTGTAATGCTGATGAAGGTGACCCGGGTGCCTACATGGACCGCTCAACACTTGAAGGTGATCCGCACAGCGTGCTTGAAGCTATGACCATATGTGGAAAGACGATTGGTGCAACCAAAGGATTCATCTACATTCGTGCAGAGTATCCCTTGGCTATCCACCGTCTTGAGATTGCCATGCAGCAGGCTCGTGAATACGGCCTTCTTGGTGAGAATATCCTTGGCAGTGGTTTTGATTTTGATATTGAGATCCGCCTCGGAGCAGGTGCCTTTGTCTGTGGAGAAGAGACTGCACTCCTGCAATCAATCGAAGGCAAACGCGGTATGCCGCAGCCACGTCCTCCTTTCCCTGCTGTAAAGGGTTTGTGGGGTAGACCAACTGTCATCAACAACGTTGAGACTTGGGCGAATATCCCAGTCATCATGACCAAGGGTGGCAATTGGTTCAGTAAGATTGGAACTCACGACAGCAGTGGTACCAAGGTCTTTGCTCTTACTGGTAAGATTCGCAACTCCGGTTTGGTAGAAGTCCCGATGGGGACCACCCTTCGTGAGATTGTCTACGACATCGGTGGAGGAATTGCCAACAATAAGAAGTTCAAGGCAGTACAGACTGGTGGTCCTTCCGGTGGTGTTATCACCGAGGCTGAACTGGATACTCCGATTGATTTCGGTTCCTTGGTCAGAATTGGTTCCATGATGGGAAGCGGTGGTATGATCGTCATGGATGAGGATGACTGCATTGTCGACGTAGCAAAGTTCTATTTGAACTTTACTGTTGATGAATCTTGTGGAAAATGTGCACCGTGTAGAATCGGGGGCCGGTCTTTGACCAATATCCTGGAGAAGATTACCTCAGGAAATGGTACATTACAGGACTTGGATACACTTGAGACCATCGGGGAGGCAATGAGAAAAGGATCCTTGTGTGCTTTGGGACAGACCGCTCCCAATCCGGTTTTATCAACGATCAAGCATTTCAAGGATGAGTATATAGCCCACATTGTGGATAAGACCTGTCCCAGTGGTACCTGTAAGAAGTTGGTTAGGTACTCAATCAATCCCGAGAAATGTATCGGTTGTACGGCTTGTGCACGAAAGTGTCCAGTCGCAGCAATCTCTGGCGAAAGAAAGCAAGTTCACATCATTGACCAGTCCCTCTGTATCAAGTGTGGTGTATGTATGGAAACTTGTAAGTTCGGCGCTGTTGAAATCCACTAGGATCAGGTTAGGAGGAATCAATTGAGTATCGTACATTTAAAGATAAATGGCATTCCCGTAGAGGTTGAAGCGGGGACCACTATATTACTTGCAGCCCGAAAGGTCGGGGTGAAAATTCCGACTCTTTGCTACCATGAAGACCTCAAGCCGTTTGGCTCATGTGGTCTGTGTATCGTAAAACAGGAGGGTAGTGCCAAGATCCTCAGAGCCTGTGCAACCCCGGTTGCCGAGCATATGAGCATCATCACCCACGACCCGGAGTTGTTCAAGGTACGTAAGACCATCTTGGAGATGATCCTCAGCACTCACCCATCCAGCTGTCTCACCTGTGTCCGTAATGGAGAGTGTGAATTGCAGGCGCTTGCAGTAGAGTTTGGAATTCGTGAGCAACCCTTTGAGGTCCGCTTGAGTGATAGGCCAAAGGATACTTCTTCTGCTTCAATCGTGCTTGACCCGGAAAAATGTATCAAGTGCGGACGTTGTGTTCAGGTTTGTCAGGACTTACAGGGTGTTTTTGCCCTTGAGTTCATTGGGCGTGGAGATGGAACTTGCATGGCTCCTGCTGCGATGTTGCAACTCGAGGACAGCCCGTGTGTTCGTTGTGGTCAGTGTGCTGCACACTGCCCGGTTGGAGCCATCTATGAGAAGGATGAGACTGCTACCTTCCAGGAAGCAGTCGCTGATCCTGAGAAGCAGGTGGTTGTTCAGATTGCTCCTTCAATCCGCGTAGGACTTTCTGAGTCCTTTGGACTTCCCGCAGGAACAATCACAACTGGTAAGATTTATGCTGCACTTCGCAGACTTGGCGTTGCAGCTGTGCATGACACCAATTTTGGTGCCGACCTTACTATCATGGAAGAAGGAAGCGAATTGGTGCACCGTTTGACCAAGGGAGGAGTTCTTCCTCAGTTCACTTCTTGCTGTCCTGCTTGGGTTGATTATGTGGAGAAGTACTATCCAGATCTTCTGGATATGGTTTCCAGTGCAAAGAGCCCGATGCAGATGGTTGGAGCAATTGAAAAGACCTATACTGCTGAGAAACAGAATATCGATCCAGCGAAGATGTATACCGTTGCGATCATGCCGTGTACTGCGAAGAAGTATGAGGCATACCGCGATGAGAGTATGCGCTCTAGTGGATATCAGGATGTAGATCTTGTACTTACCACCCGTGAGTTTGCCCGCTTGATTAAGGCAACCGGTATTGATTTCCTCCATCTTGAAGATGAGGTAGCTGATAATCCGGTTGGTGAATACTCTGGTGCTGGTACCATCTTTGGTGCTACCGGTGGTGTCATGGAAGCTGCGGTTCGTACTGCCTACCATGTTGTTACTGGAAAAGAGTTGGAGAATGTTGAAATTGAAGCGGTACGTGGTCTTGATGAGATCAAGAAGGGTACGGTCGACTTTGATGGAACCCCGGTTCGTGTAGCAGTCGTGCATGGTCTTTCCCATGTTGCAGAAGTGCTGGATGAGGTCAGGGCTGCCCGTGCTGAAGGCAAACAGGCTCCGTATGAGTTCATCGAGGTAATGGCTTGCCGCGGTGGTTGTATTGCTGGAGGCGGACAGCCTTATGGTGCAACCGACGTCCTGCGTAAAGAACGTGCTGCCGGTCTCTACGCTGATGACAAGCAGAGCAAGGTCAGATGTTCACACCAGAACGAATCAATCAAGCAGCTGTACGAGGAGTTCTTGGATAAGCCGCTCAGCAAGAAGTCTCATCACCTATTACATACAACCTATCAGAAGATACCTGTTTACAAGGCTTGATAGTTGGTCAGTATCCAATTTGCCCGGTTCCCGACAAACCGGGCATTATTATGCAAACAAGACCCGGATTATTCCGGGTCTTGTTTACCTCAACATTGTAATTACTAGACTTGAGGAATGGCACACAAGACTAGGGAATCACTGGTGTCAGAAACAATGGCAAGATGTTCTTCACTGGGTGAAAGATCCATTCTCGCCGGAGCAAAATCTCCGAGGGTACTGCTTTCTAGGAACAGAGGTCTCCCAAAACCATCAACTGAGAAAGAGACAATGTTCTTACTGGTTTTTGCCAATACATAAAGCATTGTGTCATCTTCATTGGTGAGTAGCTGTGAGATTGCCTCCATCTCTCCTATATCGTTTTGCATTGAGGTGAAGATTTCCTTCTGGGCCCACAAGGTACCGTTATAGGCGAACCTGCCAATATCGTTATTGGTTGCATAGATGAGTTGATCATCGTTAAGGAATGCCATGGAAGCAATATTGTCCAGATAGGGGGTGTCAGCGCTCTGAAAGTGTTCATCCTGTGCAAACAAATCGTCCATGGTGTTCTTCCGGCAGAGTTTGAGGAATCCAGTCCCGGTGTCTGCCAATGCGGCACTCTGTGATCCTTCTGAGATTGCCATGGCATCAAAGACAGGCGGATTGGAGAACCACCAGACATACTCATTGGGGTCAGCACTTTCTGAAGTCTGCGCATACAGGTTTGTCTCCACCACATGGGAAGCATCAGGAATCAATGCGTAAAGTATCCCTGTGCTTGCCTCCTTGCTCAAATGATGCAAGCTTGTGAAGGTTTTGCTTGAACTGCTGTTCTGGAAGTAGGTGTTGTTTCGTTCAAACTGTTTGCTGAGCGTTGCGGTCTTTGAATCATACAAGTAGACGCATAAGCTCGGTATACTTGCATCAGCAATGGCAACAAGTTTTGTAAGCGGATCGACAAATACATCAGTCACCTGAGCTGCATTGAAGCCATCAGATGTGGTATAGGTGTTAACCACTTCCAGGGTATCACGGACAATCCTACAGACTTGAATGGTCTGATGTTGATTACTGGCCAGCACCAACTTTCCATCAGGCAAGAATGCGACATGTGCATTCTTTCCGACATATAAGCCATTGGTAGTGTCCTCTACCAATCCGACGAGTTTGGGAACTCCTGTGGTTCCCTCGACGGCGGCTTTGAAAGTGATGCTGGCCGACCCAGTACTAGCCAGAAGTGCTCCTTTTGCAATGACATCCAAGCGATGTTGTCCGCTCTCGGGGTTGAATGTACAGGAGAGGGTATTGCTGATTTCCTCCCCATCGAGGTACCAACTCACTTCCAATTCTGTTGCGTCTCCTACAGAGAGTGTTGCTGTTGCAGGTACTTGTGCCTGCATGACTTCACTGACTCCTTGGATGCTGCACTCAACGGGTACCCCCAGGTTGTTTACCAAGGTAATGGTCGCTGGAATATCTGCGTACTTGTCCAATGTTAATTCAACAGATCCCTCAGTGGTTTTGTTTCCTACCACCCTAATTACTTCAGCACATCCAGCAACCGCTGTTGCTCCGCTGTACAGCTTAGCTCTCAGTAAGTAGGAGCCTGCAGGATAGGAGCCGTTGAAGATGACCGAACCGTTTTCCATGTTGTTTGTTGTGGGTGTGAGAGAAGTGGTAGTTCCCTCTGGATTGGTCAGCCATATCTCCAAGTTGGGGTTGTTGATCTTGCTTGCATCCCACTGGAGAATTACATCCATCATTCCGTTTCCACTGAGTGCACCCAGTTCAATGACAGTCTCCAAGGGATCCTTTGTGAGGTTGATCGAAACAGAACCAGTAACGAGATCGACACCTTGATCGTTTCGTCCCACAGCCGTAATGTCCCAATTGCCGATCAAGAGGCCATCCACATCAACGGTATTGGTATTGGACATGATACTGAAGGTGGTATCCTGGGGCCCTTCACCTTCCACTACGTAGCGAGACACTTCCAGGGGAGTGTCATTTGGCAACAAGGTTTTCTGTGTTTCAGGCTTTTTCTCCATGCTTACATGCAAGGAGGAGCGACCTGCGCTCTCTTCTTTGCATCCCCCCAAGGTAAAACATATGTAGCAACAAAGAAGGGGAATCCAAAGCCAGCGTGAACATTGATATAATCTGTTCATTGTAGCCTCCACCAAAGAAGAAGCAAATGGTAAACCTTTGCTTCATGGCTTTTCTTTTTTTATACGAGCAGGTACATTGGGGGATATGCAAGCTTTAATCAAACTGATCCTATTGGGATTGACCTTCTTCTTGGTCTTTATCAATCCCTCCTATATTGGAAAGGGACTCTATTATTCGCTGTTTCCCCTTTTATTTTTGTTGGTGTGGCTGTTCTATAGAATTACTTACTATGTATCTGAGAAAGAGGTACGTAGAGCTACTGATGTGTCCTTTCATTACTCACTGTTCTGTGCCATGGTTCCCCCCCTCGGGGAGGGGGATCTGCTGAGGGGCAGGTTGATTATCACCGAAGATGAAATCATCCTCTATCGCAGGGATGGAAGCAATCCTGTGAAAGAAGCGTATCGTCTTGCCATCGCAGATCTCGAGGGGTTCTCTATTGGGAAGGTCCTTTCCGTACGCAATGGGATTACGTTCAAAGCAAAGGGACAACATGAAGCAAAGTTTGCAGTTCCTCGTGCCCGTAAAAAAAAGGAGGCCATCACTGCAGCTTTAGGCTGGAGTAGGCCTCCCGGGGATATTGGGGTAGGAGAGGAAGCCAGTAAGGCTCCCTCTTTCAAAGATCTCTAGAAACTGAATCCAAATCCAATTCTCATTGGTTCAAGCTGTATGGTGAAGTCATTGGCAGTGATAATCCATTGTGCCTGTACTCCTGCCTCGTAGAAGACGCGCATCCATTCAGTCAATGCGTAGGATACGCCTCCTTGGATTTTTCCAGTCACTCCAAACTCATTGCTTCCACTTGATGGTATGATAACCGTTGGACCAAGCGAGACGGAGAGGGGGAAGGAGAGCGGTTTGTCATCTCGCAGGTTCCACTGTACCTTGCCCAACACGCTTATCTCGTGGTCGTTTCCGACTTTCGCATATTCAAGGGCTCCTCCAAACTTGAAGGCTCCCTCTGTGTGTTTAAGGAGGTCTACCTGGATGTCAAAGCCTTTAACCGTACCAGGGAACTGATA
>JAGYOG010000069.1 GCA_018399495.1 Sphaerochaeta sp. | reverse complement strand
TTTTAGAGGAGCCTTCCTCCAGTCATCAAACTGGGCGTTGGGTCGTAAGCGGGAAACAACCCCTGTCAAAGCACTATCAGGACCGGTTGTCCAGCTCTGTGCGCTGGCATTGAGCACACAACCAGATTCCAGAAAAGGAGAGCCAACCTCATTATTCCAGGCAGTATTGGCAAGCAAATCCTCACTCCCAGTATTGGCAATGAAGATGGCCGTATAATGCACAGGATGGTTCGGGAGCAACATATCAATCTTCCGTACATGGTAGTGCTCTTTTCTGTTTCGTACCACGCTCATGAGCCACACTCCGCCAAACTCTGGGTCGGTACCATAGCGTTCCACCATCCAGTAGGAAGAGGAAGTGAAACCACTTTGGTCTTGTGCTCCCTTGGTCGAATCATATGCAGGACCGTAGTTGGGAAAACTGAAATAAGAACCAGCTTTCTGGTAAAGGTACGGACTGGTTTTCCAATATTCAGCATTCTCATCGCTGAATACAGAGGTTCCTGTTCCACGATAATACGGCACCAGATGAGCATTTATCCGTCCACTTTTTTCTAAGAGTGCACTGAGCTCCAGCACCATACCTCCCTGGTCTTCCAACACCACCTGAATCAGGTCATTGGTCAGGACTGTGGCATTCCTGCTCTCCCATAATTGCAGACGACGGATATCCATTCCTACTTCTCCTCTTAAAAACGATACAACATGGTGTTAAAAACAGCCTAATGACAGTATACTGGTAGCATAGACCATTTCCAAGTTCAAGGAGTGCCGTTCCATGATTTCCAAGAAGGACCGACTGTTCAACCTATCCACAAAGAAAACCACCTACCTGTTCGCCATAACCGAAACAGGACACCTTGAACACCTCTATTATGGCAGATATCTCAGTAAAGAGACCATCAGTATTGATGCATTGGCAGAAAAGAGGAGTATCAGCATCGGCACCGGCACTGCCTATGACAGTGACCACCCAACCCTCTTCTTCACCAACCTCTGTATGGAATACTCTACCATGGGCAAAGGTGATTATCGAGAGAGTTCTGTCGATATTTCCTATTCACGTGGTATGCAGACGCTCGATTTCATTGTAAAGAGCTACCGGATCCTCCCTGGAAAGCCAAGAACCTTCAGCGGATTACCAGAGTCCTATGGGGACAAGACTACCTGTACTACCTTGGAAGTAATGCTCAAGGAATCCTGCCTTCCCCTGCGGCTTGCCCTCACCTACACGGTCTTCGAGGACAGCAATGTCATCACAAGGCGTGCCACCCTCTACAACGACAGCAACGAGGAAGTAACGATCAAGAACCTTGCATCAGCACAGCTTGATCTTGATACCGATGACTGGAAGCTGGTTACCTTTGACGGGGCTTGGTCCAGAGAGCGGTACATGAACGAGCGCCCTCTTGCCCCCGGTATCATGATCAATGACAGCAAGTCTGGAGTAAGCAGCGCTGAACACAACCCCTGTATCTTCCTCACCAAGGAGAACGGGGAGACGATCGGTATGAACCTCATCTACAGCTCCAACCATCGCGAATTGGTGGAAACGTCCCCCTATGGGAAGGTAAGGATCCTGACAGGGATCAACCCAGCAACCTTCAGCTGGAACCTCGCACCCCAAGACCGATTCCAGACTCCTGAGGCAGTACTGACCTACTCCCCTGATGCACTAAACGGGGCAAGCCAAAACTTCCACCACTTCATCAACAATCACATCATTCGTGGCCCATGGAAGTTCCGTGAGCGACCGGTCCTGATCAACAACTGGGAAGCAACCTACTTCAAATTCACAGAAGACAAACTCATAAATCTGGCAAAGGAAAGTGCCAACCTCGGCATTGAGCTATTTGTTCTCGATGACGGATGGTTCGGCCTCCGTAATGATGACACCACCAGTCTTGGGGACTGGACCGTGAACCCGAAGAAACTTCCTTCAGGGTTGGAGAACCTCTCTCTTGAAGTACACCGGCTTGGCATGATGTTTGGCCTCTGGGTGGAACCGGAGATGGTAAGTATCGAGAGCCAACTGTACAAGAAACACCCCGACTGGATGATCGCCATACCAGGAAGGCGTCCAAGCGTGGGGCGGAACCAGTACATTCTCGACCTGACCAGGCTTGATGTACGAGATTACCTCTTCAGGCAACTCTCGGATGTTTGGCATTTTGCAAACGTGAACTACATCAAGTGGGACATGAACCGTGTATTCAGTGACATCTATAGCGCAAACAGAGAAATGAAAGACCACGGCGAATTCTTCCACCGTTATATCCTGGGACTCTATGAACTGCTTGAGAAGCTCACTGCAGCCTTCCCCAATGTACTCTTTGAATCATGCGCAAGCGGTGGCAACCGCTTTGACCTGGGAATGCTCTGCTACATGCCCCAGACCTGGACCAGTGACAACACTGATTCACTCAGCAGACTGTATATCCAGGAAGGCACCAGCTGCGGCTACCCGCTCTCAACCATGGGGAGCCATGTAAGCGACTCTCCCAATCACCAGACCCTGAGAAGATCTGACCTTGAGTCACGATTCAACATTGCAGCCTTCGGGGTCCTCGGTTATGAACTGGATGTCACCAAGCTGAAAGGACAACAGAAAGAGGCCATCAAGGCACAGATCGCCTTCTACAAGGCACACCGCGCCCTGTTGCAGTACGGAACCTTTACCAGGGTGAAACTGGCAAACAGTGCATCGAACCAAGTAATCTGGGCAGTCGCAAGCCAGGACAAGAGCGAACTCCTGGTGCTTTTCGCCCAGAAGCTCAATCCTGCAAATCCAGGCTCAGATAAATTGCGTATTGAAGCTGTTGATCTGAATGCTGTCTATGAGGTATTTCCCCGCCAGCAGCGAATCGACATCAAGATGTTCGGGAATCTGCTCAATAGGGTAAGCCCGCTCCCCATCACTGAGGGAGGTATTGCACAGGACACCATCAGTAAGGCTGTCTCTCTTGACAGTGAGGTTGAACACTACCGGGTTACCGGCGAGCAGGTTGCCTGGGCAGGGATCAAGCTTAACCAACAGTTCGGAGGAACCGGCTACGATGCCATGACCAGGGTCTTGGGTGACTTCGGTTCAAGGATTTATATCTTCAAGAAGATCAAGTAGCCCACTCCTTACATCATGATTCTTTACGGTTACAACCTCTTGCCCGAGAACCTGACTTGCCGTTATGATGGACGGAATGGAACAGACTGTCATATACCTTGAATCAGGGAATGCTTCCTTGGCTACCAATCAGGGCTATCTTGCAATGTGCAAGCACGTACGACGTGAGGTTTTCGTCAAAGGACAAGGCGTAAGCGAGGCCATCGATTTCGATGGGAAAGACCCCGACTGCGGTCATCTCTTGCTGCTCATCGGTGATGAAGCAGTGGGGACGGTGCGTATCCGAGTGACGGAAAAAGGTACCAAACTAGAACGCATTGCGGTGCTCTCCACGTATCGCGGATTGCATTATGGGGAACTCCTGGTACGTTGTGCCTTGAGTGTTGTCCATGGACCAGTCTATATCCATGCCCAAATTCAGAGTGAGGGATTCTATCAGAGGCTTGGCTTCTTAGCGGAAGATCAAACGATCTTCTATGAAGCAAACATCCCTCACCGAACCATGATCTGGCCACACGGAAAAGGAGTTGCACCTTGCCTTATCACAATACCATCATAATTGCAGGAGCCGGCGTTTTTGGCACCGCCATGGCTGAACGGCTCTCTTGGAATACCAACAATACAGTCATCCTCTGGTCCATCGAAAAGGACGTCGTAGAGGATATCAACAAAAACCATCGAAATACCAAGTACTTCCCTACGCACTTCCTGAATACCAGTATCAGGGCAACGAGTGACAAACAGATTTTCCGCAGTGCCGACTGCATTCTTCTGGTCATCCCCTCAAAGGTCATCGTCTCTTTCACCGAGGAGATCAAGGAGTACAC
>JAGYOG010000068.1 GCA_018399495.1 Sphaerochaeta sp. | reverse complement strand
GATGCAGCTCATTGCATTCGCGCTCACTGGAATATTTTATGCGAAATTTATTTTAATACGAAGGAACTGGAAGAAACTACATTCCAGATCATTGAAATGCAGGTAGCCTGATTCTTTTTTCGCATTAAAATATTCATGCAATACTATAGAAGGCTCCAAGGAGGGGCTTTCTATGGAACATGAATCTTATGAAAACGCCTTGAAACATCTTGTTACAGAAGTTGACGAAACGACAGCTTCACGAATCAGTTCGAAAGCAATTGACTTTAAAAGAATGCTTGGTGAGCGAGGGCTAGAATACAATCTTGAAAATGCCAGTAGTATGCTAAAACTACTCTTGAAAGCTGAAGAGACAAAGGAAAGTTTTTTTGAGTATCGCAAAATTCAATTCAAAATTGCCGGGAAATTATTTGACAAATCAGAAATACGCGAAAAGCTTTTTTTACACTCCAATAACACAGATTTACCTCCCTGGAGCAGAGAGGTCATTGAGAAAACCATTTCATTGGAGCCTGACATAAACATCAAGCTTTCGAGTTACATCAGATGCAACCTTAGTCTTTTCTTTGGACAACTTCTTAATTATATGCCGTGTGATTCACTTTCCGAAATATCAATGCTCTTGTTGCGAAACTTTCTCAGAGAAAACGGCAATTTTGCTCCGCATTACCTTTTCTGGCGTTACTATGCCCTTCAACAAGACAGACAGTATCTATTTATTGAGAAGATGCACGATGTCAGAATTGCCCAGAAGTTGTTATTCTCAATCGATTTTACTGTTGATTTTATGAGCTTCCCAAGAGAATACTCAGTAGCGGAATTCTTTATAGCAAGTAGAAATATTATCATTGACATGCAAAATGATGGGTACTCTAAGCATTCAATACCTGAGCCGCAAAGAGCCTTTAATGCTTTTGGTTTGTTTCTTGAAGCAAATCAACTCTGGTATTCAAAAGAACTTGTCCATGTATGGGCATTGGAAATGAACAGAAAATTCAAAATTCGTATGAAAACTCAAGAATGCTACCTGCTTCATGCAAATACATATATGAAAGGACAGATGGATATCAGGCTACTTTGGAACCATAGTAAGGAAAAACAAGAATTTCCTGAGTGGTCTCAGAAGCAAATACAGGGGTATCTAGCCGAACGAGTTCAAGATGGATTAGAAAAAAAAACCCTTGCAATGGACAGGTGTTGTCTCATGCGTTTAATAAAATTTTTGAACCTGCTCAACATCGAATCGTTCGAATCTATAACACCTGAGATAGTCAAAGAATTCAATTGGTATGATATGGATCATAAAACACCAGAGGCAAAAAATGCTTATAATACGCGTATTAGAGGATTTCTAAGGTATCTTGAAAGAACTAAAATCATAACCTCCCGCTTAGCTAATGCGATTCCTTGTTGTTCTGCAGTCAGCATCCGTCCCGTTCAAGTTCTCAGTGCTGAAGAAGATGATCTGTTGAAAAGTGCAATGAAGGCAAAAGATGGTTCCCGCACCATCCTCAGAGATATTGCAATAGTGAAATTGGAACGTTTCCTCGGTTTGAGAGTTTCAGATGCTTCATCGCTCAGGTTTCAGAATATTGATATTTCACGTATGGAAATCCGTATTGAGCAGAGAAAAACGCACAAGCAGTTGATTCTACCATTGCCCAATACGGTGTTTAACAGCATTGTGCGATATATTGAAAACGAACGTCCAGATATTGAGAGCGAGTATATTTTCCTTTCATCACGGCATCCGTTCAAGCCATTACAAAGTGTAGACATTCCGCTTTTGGAACATCTATTTGGTGAAAGCGTTCGTCGCAAAAACCATATTCTGCGCAAGACCCTGTCAACTGAAATGCTCTGTTCGGGAGCCACTGTATCAATAATAGCTGATACGATTGGCCATTCATCAAATGCCACTGTAGCAAAATATCTGAACACGAATGATAAGCTGATGAAACATTGCTGCCTCTCACTTGACGGGATTGAGTATACAGGAGATATGTTATGAAAAAGCTTGAAGAAAAAGAATTCAAATCAAAACTTGCTCCATACATCAACGGTCTCATTGACGAGAAGCGCAAGCTTGGGTACTCATACAACAATGAACTACTTTTCCTTTGGAGATTCGACCGTTTTCTTTACAATTCGCAATATGATACCGGAATTCTTAATAAGGACATCATGGACGCATGGTGCGAAATTGAATCCTCTGAATGTATAAATTCCCGAAAATATAGGATTGATGCGACAATCATGCTTGCAAAGTATATGATTTCATTAGGGGTAAATGCATATATTCCAAAGCCTATCAGGAAGCAGCCTCGTCCTATACCGTATTTCCCAGATAGAAAGGATTTGAAAAAGTTGTTTTCTATTGTGGATTCCTGGGTTTGTGGACCACAAGGTCGATTCTCGCATATTTCGCTTGAATATCCGCTCATTCTTCGAATGTGCTACTGTCTTGGATTAAGAATAAGCGAGTGCACAAATTTGGAATGCCAGGATATCGATTGGAAAAGAAAAAGAATTCTCATTACTCACTCAAAAGGAGATAAATATCGTTATGTTTACATTGCTGATGATCTTTTTGAGCTCATTGAAAGATACCATGTCAAAATGGATAGATTATTTAAAGCCAGAACTTGGTTTTTTCCTGCAGAAAATGATTCGAATCCGATTTCAAGTAGAACTGCATCAAAGCATTTCAGAGATAGCTGGCGACAGTTGCAGGGAAGAAAACCTAATGCAGAAGATGGCAAATGGCCCTCTATCCATACTTTGCGGCATTGTTTTGTGATCCATCTCATCACAAAATGGGCTGAGGAAGGCCGTGATTTGGACACTATGATTCCGTACCTTTGCAGGCATCTGGGACATAGTGGAATTCAAGAGTCTTATTATTACTTTCATCAAATTGACAAACAGTTTCCTTCTCTGCAAAAGTTCTTCAACGCCACAGGGAAACTGCCAAAGGAGGTTTATGACTATGAAAAAGACTGAGAAGGGACCTTTGTTTTTTTTCTGCACATTTGATTATATTAACTCCTACCTTCCTAATTCAGGTATAAGCCGTTATACTATTTTATCTTACTCCATGGCTTTGACTCTATTTCGGAAGTTTGCATACTCGGAGCTGAAAATCTCCTGTGTTGATTTAAAGTTTTCCCAATGCACAAGGGAATTTTTGTATTCCTTCATGAAATGGTTAGAAGAGAAGCGTGGCAACTGCCCTAGTAGCAGGAATCTTCGATTAGCTGAAATAAAAGCATATGTTGAATATGCTGCGGACATCGATATTTCCTTGATTCCAATCCTAAACGAAGTTATGACAGTTCGACCTTGCCAGACAGAAAGTTCCATTCGAGAAACCCTATCTGCGAACAATATGGAAATAATTGTTCGCTCAACTCCAAATACAAAAAAAGGATATCGTGACAAGACCATCATTCTCTTCCAATATGAAACCGCTTGCCGTATATCAGAAGTATTGTCTGTAACCGTGAATGATCTTTTCCTGGATGCAGAAGTACCATTTGTTAAACTGCACGGCAAGGGGAAAAAAGAACGTATTGTGCCGCTTCCGGATAACATGGTCTATTGCCTTCGTAACTATCTTGATACGTTTCATGAAGGCAACAACGTTCAGGCCAACACTCTTTTCTATTCTGTCAGAGGCGGTGTTTTCTGCAAGCTTGATGTACGGACTGTCCAACTTTTCCTTCAGAAGTATGCCGATAAAGCAAGAAAAATTGACAACACAATTCCACAAAACGTGTATACCCATATGCTCAGAAGAAGTAAGGCTACCGAATTGTATCGAAGTGGAATGAGCCTTGAACTGGTTTCTGGAATTCTAGGGCACGAGCAAATTGAGACGACGAGGGTGTATGCCAAAGCATCAGTAGAGATGATGAAGTCCGCAATTGAAAAAACATCTCTCAAAGATTATTCCGATGAAAAACCGGAATGGCTTGGCAAAGAAGACTTGCTGGCAAAATACTTTGGAATTTAATGCGAAAAAAGAATCAGGCTAC
>JAGYOG010000067.1 GCA_018399495.1 Sphaerochaeta sp. | reverse complement strand
CACTGGTGAACTGCCAAATGAGTACTACAACCATCGTTGGCAAAGAAATGGGAACCACCACTTTTCTAAAAACTCCACCGAGACGGAGCCCGTCGATCATACCAGCTTCAAGCAATTCATCTGGCAGTTTCGCATAGTAATTGCGAAACATGAGTGAGTAGACTGTACACATATGTGCAAGCAATGATTTCTCATCAACTCCTGAATCCTTGCCTTCAGCGTCCCACTGGGTTAGATATCCACCCCAATCAGAATCCCAAACACGGTCGAGCCAGAATGGGAGCAACTCATCATGGAGATGGGTCTCCATCTCTTGTTTCCAACTATTTACTTGTCCAACAATATCCATTGATTCAACTCCTTTTTTCCAACTCACGATACAGACTTACGAAAAATGCGTGATTATCAGAGCAGAGGTAGGACGCGTTGCACCCCATTCGACTAAAGGTCTTCATAAATCGCAAATAATATGCCGGATTATCAATAGGAGGTTCTCCCTTCGACCAATCCCAACTCTCTTCTTGTAGGTCCACAACATGAATTGCACAATCTGTAACATGCATACCTGCATTTCTTACCATTGAGAGGGATTTTTCAAAAATCATTGGAGACATTACCGCCGACCCAACAGAGAGATACACTCCCCCTTCCAGATTTGAGACACTCTGTACATAGGAGAGGAAATCACGCTCAGCAGTCCTTCCAATAACTGCTCCTCGATTTGCCGTATGAGTATAAATAATATCGTGCCCGAACATTGGATGACTGGTGAAAGGTACTTGCGCTTCCCACGCAATTGCCTGTGCACTATAACTGGCATAGGGATGGGAAATATGCAAACGAGACCCATAGAGCGAGTCGTCCAAATCAGCAATAAGTTCAAGCAGATCCAGTGCACTAGATCGTTTACTGGCAGATTCATCCAATGACACTGCGCAAGCTTCCAGTTCAGTGCGACTCGGTATCTCCAGGCCACCACGGACAATCATCGCCCCAATGGACTCACCGTATCCTAATCCCTCGTATGCGCCGACTGCCAAGGCAAGATTGATGTACAACCCAGTCTCTTCCCAGGTTCCAAATTTTCCTTCCTGGACATTTGCACGAACATCCTCGCTACTCTGTCCAAGATAGGAAAACTCCCAGTCGTGAATGACCCCAGCACCATTGGTTGCGAGATGAGTCAACCATCCCTTCTGTACTAACTTGCCGAGCAGCTGTCCCATTCCATTCTTGATGGTATGAGCACCGAATGCACACATTACTGCAGCTCCACGATTACGTGCTTTGACCATTTCATCAGCAATCAGTGCTGTTTTTTGTTGTAATTGTGTAGATATAGCAACACTATCTGTCGCTGGATCTACGCAAGAGGACTCAATAACCACCTTATTCTTCCGTGAAGATAACGGGAAATACGTCATGGTATTGCGGTCGAACAGTACTTGCTTCCCATCTGAAGTGTGTTTCATCTCACGCATCACTTCACCTCCCAACCGAGGTATTCGCTCAAGGTAGAAGCATGAGAAAAGTCAGGAATCAGAAGGTCGGCGCCACCCAAGACCAGACGGCTCCTTTTCTTCATATTCAAACCGTAACGGCGGACTTCATCGCTCAATAGACCCACTGCGAGCAAGCCGTGACGCTTTGCCTCACGCATCTCAACTGGTCCGTCACCGAAGACCACGCACGACTCGCCATCTCCTTTCAATCGTGTTTCAATGATTTGCTGGATCACCAACCGTTTTGGGTCATTCGAAACATCCCCAACTGATCCAAAAATTCGACCTTCAAAATACTCTGCATAGCCAAGCAGTACTGCTTCACGCTTTACATCCTCCACATCAGTACCACTTGCAAGATAGAGTTCTGTGCCATGGGAAGAGAGGAACCGCAAGAACTCAATAGAACCTTTCATGGTTACATCAGTGGCATTAAGCCGCCGGGCACGAACCTCCGCGACCTTTTTGTCAACCATAGCAAGCAATTCTCTATTATAAAACTCTTTATACTGTACTGCAGTAAGCACTTTCTCCTCAGGTATGTAACCATAATGACGTACCAGTTCAACCAAGTAATGCATCTGTTCGATTGTCTGGATGCCAGTGGTACGATCGATAAAGCCATGGATGTCATTCCTGAGGGATTGGATATCCTTACTGGATAGTGAGCTGTAAGCATTACCTGCAATAGCGGTGAGCATACTCTGCTCCATGACAGCTTCCCATCCCTGTCGCAAGGTTGAGATTGTTCCGTCATGGTCAAATATTGCAACCTTGGGAAAACCATGCATTTGGAAAGGCGCTACTATTTCCAGAGGTGTATCCTTCCAATACTGGGCTTTCCTCTCATCAGCTGCAATTACTGGGTTATACCGCCAGTCAGCCTTTTCAGATAACAAAATAACTTCTTCAATTGAGGGGTGCCCGCATTCATAGAGAACTTTCAGAGAAACTCCAGCACAGATGTTACCGATATAGGCAGCTTCTGCTAAATTGGCTCCCCACGACTCAGCTACTACCAGCCCAGCCAAGAACGCATCACCTGCACCAACTGCATCTATTTGTCCAGAGAAATGTATTCCTGGGAATTCATGCACAACCTCAGGCTCTCTCTGATCACCCGATACAGCAATAGCCCCATCAGGACCGAGAGTGAGAACAACCGGTTGCTTGAAATATCTGGCCAACCAGAGCGCTAATTCTTGTCTGTTTAATGTACACGAAGGACCATAGAGGAGCCGTCCCTCCTGTTCATTGAGCTTATGGATAGTATTTCTGTACAAATCATTCAGTTTCCTGCAGTCTGCAAACCATAGGACTCCAGAATCAGAAGCGGTACTCTCGATGACCTCATTAAGGACTTTCTGGAAAGACTCACTATGTAGTCCACGAGGTACCTGTTCATTGATGATGACTGCATCATACCCTGACAATTTTTTTCTCAGTATAGCGAGAAGTTCAATAACGCTTACTTCCTGGGGTGTGTTGAAATTTCCACTGTCAAAACGTGGATGTTCTACCCCTTTCTCAAACACTTTATGGTACACATGGGTTGCCCATTTCTCTTCCTGGCGGAGAACCCCTTCTGTTTCGATGCCATGGTTCTGTAACAAGGAAATTAGCAAATCACCAAAGAAGTCAGTTCCTACTATTCCATAGACATCAACTACATCAGCCCCTAGTGTCTTGCAATTTACAGCAACATTACATGCTCCTCCAAGCTCGGGTTTCGAGTTGAGCACTGAGTAGGTCTGTAAGCCAGTTTCCACCGATATTTCAGCTTGTTCTGTCGTTACCTGATACACAAGATCAAGACACAGGTCACCAATAATCGCAATGGATATTGGTCGCCCTGGATTTCGGCTAATCACTTGCCGGATATCAATTTTCTTTCCGAAATTTCCGTTCACACTCAAAACAATTTCCCTAGGAGAAGAAAGCATTCTGAAAATGTAACCGCTTTCATTTCTCTTTATACCAAGCTTAAGCCACCGATACCCAGTTGTCAACCGAATGATATGAAATTTGTTCGCAATGGATGAAACTGCAATTACCCGCTATAATTTATTGACAGCAAGGGACAGTAAGCCTAAGGTATCTGTGAAATGAAACATAAAACGATAGATGACATCGCACTTGAAGCTGGAGT
Organism: Sphaerochaeta sp.; assembly: GCA_018399495.1. GTDB lineage: Bacteria > Spirochaetota > Spirochaetia > Sphaerochaetales > Sphaerochaetaceae > Sphaerochaeta. Next base: position 1,120 of record JAGYOG010000067.1, on the reverse strand, counting down.
GAGTAAAGCGACCGTTTCCCGCGTCATCAGCCATCCTGAGATTGTCTCAAAGCGTACTCAGGAACGCGTACGTGCTGTGATGGATAAATATTCCTATACCCCTAGCTTGCTGGCACAAGGTCTTGCAGGAAGTCCAACAAAAACTATTGGCGTTATCATCGATGAGCTTTCAAATTTTTTCTTTATTGAAATCGCCGAGGGAATCGACCGCATACTCTCCCCCAGCGGCTACTCTATGCTTCTGTCTAGTTCACGCTGGGTTGAAGAACGCGAGATACAGCTTGTACGTTCGCTTATCAGTAACCGTGTACAGGGAGTGCTTATAGCCCCGATTAGTGAAAACAGCTTTGCTATTCGTCTTCTTCAAGAAGCAGGTATTCCCTTTGTTGTAATCAACAGCATCCCCAAAGATCCTTCCATTTCCTATGTGTGCTGTGACAACCATGAGGGGGGACGTATTGCTGCGCAATATCTCAACACCTATCCAAGCGAGCAAATAATTGTCATTACCGGCTTTGCACACCAATCCATCGAACATCGCCTTGAAGGTTTTTTCAACACCATTGATGCTCCTAATTCGATAATCCGCTATTCACAGGTTAAGACCCAGGAGGAGGGGTATATTCTGGCTCCTCAGCTTATCAAGAAGAATCTGATTGATCAAAAGAAAACAACACTTTTCATCACTAATGACAACGTAGCAATAGGCATTATCAATCGCCTCGTAGAAGAGGGAATCAAAATTCCAGAGCAGGTATCAATTCTGGGGTACGATAACATCCGTATCAGTGAGCTTTGCAGGATTCCTCTCACCACCATAAACCAATTCATCACTAAAACTGGGGAGTTGGCAGCACAGAGCCTACTCAAGCTTCTCAAGAAACAAGACAGCGTCTATCATCACTCGATTCACCCTTCCCTGATACAAAGAGAATCGACAGTTCAGATACCTCAATAACCGAGAACAAACGAAATATAGACCCTGAGCGGCCTACCTTGTGTAACGGATACGCTCCATATGATTCAAAGTATTTTGTAATCTGACATATCCTGGTGGTTGCATTTACGGATTTCTTTCTGTCCTTCACTCAGGAATACCTCATGAGCCTTCTCTTGATTA
>JAGYOG010000066.1 GCA_018399495.1 Sphaerochaeta sp. | reverse complement strand
ATAGCTTTCAGACTTCTTCCCATCACATGAAGGTCCAGGAAGTCCAGCATCTCATCAATGTCCTGTAGGTGTTTATGCATCCTCATCCCCCTTGTGGGAGATCAGGTTGTCGAGTGAGTATTGGGAATCATTGGACTTATAGCCGAAAACCGAAGAAGGTTTGGGAGGTGTCGGTTCCTGCGGCTGCTCAGGGACATGGAAGCTTCCGATTGTGTTCTTTATGTAATTGTAGGAACTGATGCCTCGCAGGACAGCATTCTCACAGGTTGCCTCCAATGTCCTTGCTGAGTACTTCCTTGCAAACCCAAGAATGCCACAACAGCGCCTGAATGCCTGCTCTGGGAACTCGACCCGACTGAACTGGGCATCAATGACAGTCCGTGTATATGGACCTATCTTCGAAGCCCGTTGCTGGAAATTAGGTTTGCTCCATTGGATATAGTCCTTGTACTTGGTTGGCAGATGGTCAGGGTTCGTATTCCACTTGCCACGGACATATGTTCTCTTCCACGAGCAGATGAACGTGCCCGCTCCCGAATATATCTGGAGCATGTCACTTGTGGCTCGGATTTCAACCTTTTCCTTCACATGCTTCTTTGGTATGCTGTAGTAGCTATCATCAAACCGGATGTGAAAATCCTGATAGACTTTTGCCACCTTCCTCTCAAGGTACTGGTATGCTTCTGAGGGGAGTGGTAAAAGGTGTTCCTGCTCCTCCGAGGAAAAGATATCCCATCTGGAGCAGTCCCTTGTTGTCAGCGGTGCAGCATTCATTCCATCAATCTTTTCCCAGAGTACCGAGTTCAACTCACCAAGGGTAAAGAATGTCATCTCTTTCATATCGATGAGAATGTGCTCATTGACGATCTTTACTGAATTCTCCACGTGGGGCTTCCACCGGGGACTTTTTACTTTCGCCGGAAGCAAGACCGTATTGTTATGGTCAGCCCAATCCTGGAAATCCTTGTTGGTAACCGGGTCGATCCAGTCGGTATTCCTGATGACGGCAACCTTGCAGTTGTCGTTGGTCACGATTGGTGTCATCCCTCCAAAATATTGGAACGCATGATTATTCACCGAGATCCAGTTCTGGATGTCTGCCTTGATGATACCCTCTGCGTAACAATAGTTGCTGTACGACATGGTTGCCACGAAGATGGTGACTTTTGTGGTCTCCTCACCAGTCAGTTCGTTTTTCAGATAAAGACACATCCCGGCGAAGTCAAGCTCGCAATTCTGTGCAGGGTACCGGGGAATCCTGGAAGTGACATTCCTGTCCTCACACCAGTCACCGAATATTTTGCAGAACTGACGATAGCTATAAGGATGAAGCATCGTGCCATCATCCTGGGCAACAACCCCTGCTGCATCATATTTCTGCCAGAGATGCTTCAGCGTCTCCCCTTTCTTCGGCAGCTTCCTGTAGATCTCTTCACAATCGAACTCACGGTACTGCCTGTCGGATGATTTGCCACCTCGAGATTTGTACAGTTTCTGATTGATGAGTTCGTTTGTAACTGTTGGCGCAAGGGGATAAGAAAATTCCTCAGACTCTCTGAACTTTCTCAGAAAGTCATTGATCGCTGTTTTCCCACATCCTTGGGTTTCTGCAATCTCTCTTCCGCTCAGTTTCTTGCCATAGCTGAGTCGGAGAATCTTGATGTAATCGAGCATTTCTCGACCTCCTATAATATAGATTGTCCACTCCTGTGGAAATCTAAGTATAGGATATTTTTTCAGCTGGCCGTATTTGCTCCGCTCAGTGGCCGTTTTTCAGCGCACCACTGATCGTTTTTGGGAACCATATGCAATCTGTGGATGGATTGATGATAACTTCCAAAATATACATCCAAATAGCACTGAAGGAAAAAATTCAATCAGTTTGGATGAGGCAAAGAAAGCATATCTAGTTCAGCATCAATAGGTAAAATCTCAGGAAGAGGAAAGGTGTTGTCATTACTTCCCTCCCCCTGAGAAACAGGAGTGTTTTACCTGCTATCATCTCAACCGAGTCATCGCCTCGTTGATACCATCGACATAACCACAATTACGCAACATAAATGTATCATCTGAAGAACTAAGTGTAAGATGAGCCATAGTATCAGGACCAAGTGCCTCTAGCTTGATAAGAAGTTGATTCCAACCTTTTTCTAGATGAGCCTTTGCATAATTAGCTGAATCGCCTTCCCCTACGCCACCAAGGTCCGGTCTAAAGGGAACATTCTTGGTAGTCTCATGTACGAAAGAACCATTGAGGAAGAAAGCACTTCTACCATTGGTAGGCACACCGATGTACACATCCTTTTGGCGTTCAACGAAAATTTCGTGGAGATAATACACTACCCCAGCATCACTAAAAGATGGTTGCAAGTCATTATCAACAGTCCAATGTTCTTTGAAACCTACTGGCAAAGAACTAAATATTTCTGATTCAGGAACAGTCGTAGCGTCCTCCAACCGTTTTCCCTTAAAGAATGGAGAGATGAAGAATCTTCTTCCCCCACAGAGCACCAGTGGAATAGCTTGAGGAATCGGTCTATTCATCATTTGCAGCTGCACGAACCCTACATTGCTTTGCTTAATCATCTGAGAATTGGCACGTATCAAGTAGGTACAAGAGACTTGCTCTCTTTTTTTCAACCTAGTTACTGCCATTTCCTCTTCAGTAGAAAAACCTTCAGGAAGCATTAAGGAAGCCTTCACATCAACTGAGCCAAAATTTTCATTGGTGATTGAAAGCTTAACAGTTGAAGGTCGGGAACCAATGATGGCTGCATCATCTTGATAGGATAGCTCCAGCTTCAAGCCGCCAGTATTGAACTCAATTGTATTGCTTTTATAGGATTCGAGCCAAGCGGGATCAAGCTTTTTACAATTTTCCAGAGCCAACTCCTTGGTAATTGCAGTAGGATCTCCTTTCCCCCAATAGGCAAGTACTCTCTTGGTCATTTCATAGGTTTGTTCTGTCAACTCATCAACCTCAGTAGGAGTCTCGAGGTTCTCTATTCCACCAGTAGCAATATTCACAGTGATATTCTTTCCGAGTGGTTCAATCCACCGACTTGGAAGTTTATCATATCCAAGAATGATCCCAAGTGTTGCACCAACAGTAGCTCCTGTACAATCTGTATCATACCCACAATTAACCGCCTTACACATTGCATCACCAAAGTCTGTACCATACAACAGACCTATAGTCTGAAACCCTAGGTTCAAAGGTGAGTACTGAGCATTCGAATCATAGAATTTTTCATACAATGTATGTCTTGCATCCTCGTATCCCTCTCCTCTGCTATGAAGTTCCATTGCCTCACTAATGCAAGCTGCTGTAAGAGAGTCCTCTGGGATTGCCTTCAATCCAATCTTTGTGAGCTCTAAAGGATCATCTATGAAGAAAGCCATAGATTGCATTACTGCGTTATATACTTCCCCAAAAACAGATTCCCCTCCTCCATGATCACAGATAGCATCCATAAATGCATAGTATGCAGCAATCTCTGGATGTCCTGGAGCAACGCATGCCCATATCTCACTCCTGATTGGAGAACCCATACAATCCTTAAAGGGGTTGTTGTACCAACTACATACAGGAGGTAATAACCCTTTGTTCATATTCACCTTTGCAAATCCATACTCATCGAAATTATACTTGATGCTATCCATCCATGATTGAGCAAGATCGTGAGCAGTGAAACCTGGGCCTTTTTGACGAAGTACCTGCAACCACACCAACTGCATTTCCAAATCATCATTAGGTATCCCTCCTTCAGGCAAAGAGGGGTACCAATCGATATGAAACATCTCTTTTTCCCCATAGCCTTTTTCCAGTGGACCACCTAACGTCCCTCCACTGTTCTTACCTATCCAACATCCTGTCATCTTGTTTTTAAATTTTTGTTCTGTCATATACCTACCCTTCTTACAATATTCCAATATTTAGATTTTGCCACTCATCCCTGCCTCCAAACATGAGAGGAATCAAGCCATTTTTCCTTAATCCAGAAGTAGTTTTCTCCAGTTATACCCAATCATGAGGAACAGGTACATTTGCTCTTCTCATCAATTGATTGTTATACCAGATAAACCCGGAGGCACTCATTGCACTGGGAAATGCGAATACTTCATCTCCTGAGAGAAGAATTGTACTTAAAGAAGCAGGGGTAAACTTATTCTGCCAATTTGCTCCCCACTCTTTTTCTGCATAACTCCCCAAAGGTTCTAATCGATCTTTAAACTCTTCCAAAACTGAACCAGACGCAAGTCCGATGACATCAGGAGCAGTTCCAGCTGCAAAGTCTACACGGAGTGGTTGCATGTGATCTTCAGTTCGTAAGAGCTTGAAAGAAAGATCAGCATTAGGATTCGCTGCCTTAAAGTCTTCCTCGATTGCTCGACTTTGTGAGTCGTCGTCCGTTAGCCCCTTGTACATCCCCAACCCATGTTGCCAAGATTGAACTGTAACGCTAGTTTTCCCTCCTACACCTTCAGATGTACCCCGAGCAAAAATAGTACCAACACAGAACATCAGCATCAGGCTTATGAACAATACAATTCCTTTTTACATAACATTCCTCCCTTTAATAAATACCAGGGACAATATCCCTTTGTCTGTTATGGTAGGCTAAATAGAGTTAACTAACCAACCCCTCCTGCCTTAGAGAGGTTGGTATAACCTCGTATGATCGTCAGTCGGTATCTACTCGATTTCGAGTCTCAGAGCCTCGAGGTCTTCGAGTGCCTGATCACCATAGAGCAAGTAGTTCGCAGGGCACTTATAGTTGATATAATCATTGAGCTCTGCTGAAGTGTTA
>JAGYOG010000065.1 GCA_018399495.1 Sphaerochaeta sp. | reverse complement strand
CGGCGTTGAAAGGTTTTCCGATCAACGCCGTAAAAAATGGAGAATCTTACGATTCGCTTGCTTTAAAAGAACCCTACATAACGGGTTTCGTTACCGTTGCTTGGTCAAGGGTAATCTGTGTCTGAGCCAGCAATCGACCATTGATCGAGGAGCCGGTGTTCATAGCAATATTTGTCTGACTCATCACTATTCCCTCAAAATGGGAACCAGTGTCCAGGGTCACCCCTCCAGCTACTTGCCAGAAGATATTTTGGGGCTGAGCCCCACCTGAGAGAATTACATCGAAACCACTACTAATGCTGAGATCTCCAGAAGTCTGGAATATCCAAACATCATTTGCACCTCCATTCAACGTAACATCAGAGCCGATGGTTACTGAACTTGTCCATTTGTAGAGGCCAGGGGCAAGCACAAGGGAACCAATTTCACCTGCACCTAGATCCAGGATTGCATCGGCGGATTCATCAGCAGCATCTGTGTACGCACTCAACATATCCTCCACTGCAGTGGTGAGGTTGATGTCTGTAGGAGGCGCCATATCAGCAGCATAGAGAGATCCACTTACCAGGGTTGATGTGGCATATCCAGTTGCCTTGGTGAGAGAGAATCCAGTGAAGAATGAGGTGGCAGCGGGACTCAATCCTAGATTACCGGTAATATCTGTTACCCCTGTGGTTGTAACTGTGGTTTTCGCAAGGATTGCATAGTTGGCTGCTGTTCCTAACTCTACAGGAGCTGGGCCAGCACCCGCTGAAGCAGTAGTGAAAGACCATTCTTTTGCTTCCGTCATACCTGTACCCTCAGTATTTATCACCCCGGTTGTCAGGATTGCCGTATAGGCTGTCGTATAACCAAGATTTTCTGAAGGCGCGAAAATGGCGGTCTTGGAAGGTGCATCATAGGTGATTTCACCCAAGACGTCAGTCCCTCCGTTGCTTAGTGTAAACGTTGTAGTGGTAAGACTTACAGCGTCCACTGAATCGTCGAAGATTGCAGTAATGGTACCGTTGCTGGACACTCCTGTTGCACCATGCAGCGGAAAGGTGGAATCCACTGTTGGTGGATTCTGTGAATCGATGGCTGCATTACATCCTATGAATGCCATCGAGACGATGATTATAGCAAGCATTACCATTAAGGAACGCTTTAAAATGTTGTTTGTTTTCATTGAAATCCTCCTGATTTCTTGTAAAAAAGGTGATGGTGGCTTTCATTCTCTTATTATAATGAGGTCACCGATCGAAAAGGGAGTCAGGCGCTGAGAGATACATTCCCTACAGCGCCATCATCTGTAAGTTCACAGAATTACGGGGCTACCACTGTCGCTGCATCAAGTGTGACCTGTGTTTGAGCCAGTAGTCTTCCATTGATTGATGAGCCGGTCTGAAGGATGATTTGGGTCTTACCTAAGATAATCCCCTCCATATGGGCACCAGCTCCCAAGGTCACATCATCCGTAACTTGCCAGAATACGTTCTCTGCAAGTGCACCGCCGATAAGCAGGACACTCATATCATTAGCCAGATTGAGCTTACCTGAAATCTGGAATATCCAAACATCAGTTGCACTACCGCTCAATGTCAGGTCAGAACTTATACCAACTGCTGAGGTCCACTTATACAATCCAGCATCCAAGGTCAAACCACCAATTGCACCTGAACTTAGGTTCAGTTCATTAGGGTCCACACGACCTGCAGCATTGGTATATGCAAGTTCCATATCTGATACTGCTGTAGTAAGATTCATAGGTGTAGGATCAGCCATGTTGGCCGCATAGAGCTTCCCAGTAACCAAATCTGAGGTAGCATAGCCTGTAGCATTGGTAAGGGCGAAGCCAGTAAACAATGAGGTGGCTGCCGGACTTAATCCAAGATCACCAGTAATGGCAGTTACCCCTGTTGTCGTGACTGTGGTTTTAGCCAAGATTACATAATTATCTGCCGTTCCTAGAGGTACTGTTGCTAACAGAGCATCAGTTGTTTCAGGGAATACCGCTGTCACTACACCACTGTTCACGAGATTGGTTGTTGTCGCTCCCAGTACGGTAAAGGAGTTAGAGGCAACACCGCTAAGGGTATAGCCGGTTTTTGCTGTCAATGTAATGGTTGCAGTATAGACGACACCAACTTGATATGTACTGTCAGTTGGATCCCATGAAATGGTTGCAGTATATTGGTCAGTTGCAGGCACATCTGTGTCTGGAGTTGCATCTCTTGCAGGTAAAGTCACCCCAGAGATCTCTGTAAGGTTGATCGCTACTGGTCCACTCGGCGCAGTAACTGTACAGGCAAGTGTCCCTTCTATTTCTGAACCATCGTTTGCTATAGCTTTAACCGTAACGGATCCAGCACTGGTTGCTGAGAGCAAACCAGACTCACTAATTGTTGCAGTACCGGTCCCATCAATTACCGACCAAGTGACACTCATATCGAGTGCATCGGCTGGAAGGACCGCCGCGCTCATTTGCAATGTCTCGCCACTTGCGACAGCTGTTGCATCTGAAACTCCCGTGACAGTAATTCCCGTCACTGAGGTAGGTGATGCGGTATCGTTCGAACACCCTACGGCGACCGAAAGAATACCGATTATTGCAAAAAGGAAAACATACTTTGTTAAATTTTTACATGTATTCATTGAAATCCTCCTGATTCCTTGTGAATTATAAAAGAGGTATAGTGTTACACTCCTATCAGATCACATCCTTGAAGCCACCAGGGGACTTCAAATGCCTCCTATACCCTTCTTTGTAAGGGCGAAATATCGATATGCTGTGCTTTTCCGGATTAGTGCAAAATTAGGATTTCAACACGCTCAGTTAAAGCTGTTTCCAAAAGAGCTCCAGCATTGGGGATTGCTACATCCCCTATGCAGTCGCAATATGTTTACAGTGGTGTAACTGTTGCTGTATCCAAGGTGACTTGGGTTTGAGCCAACAATTTTCCATGAACCGAAGCTCCAGTTTCCAGAACAATCTGAGTCATGCTCATGATGATTCCTTCAAAGTGTGCACCGGTGCCCAATGTTACAATTCCCGCAACTTGCCAGAAGATATTCTTTGCTTGAGCTTCGTCAGCCAAAATGACCTCAGCACCACTGCTGGCAGTCAGATTATCTGCAATCTGGAAAATCCATACATCGTTTACCCCGCCCTTCAAGGTGATACTTGTGGCCATGTCAACCACATTTTCCCATGTATATATTCCAGGGGCGAAAATCTCTCCTCCAATACTTCCACCTGCAGTACCTGAGACTATTGCATGGTCAATTCTTCCTGCTGCTTCAACATAAGCCGTTTGAACATCAGATATTGCTGTAGTCAATTTGGAAGGAGTTGGTTCCTGCATATCCGCGGCATAGATCTTACCCGTCACATATACTGATGTTGCTGAGGTTCCATCCAAAGCAAGTGTCTCGGAAAAACCAGTCATATCACCAAGAGATTGAGGACTTACGCCAATGTCACCGGTTATCAGTGTGTTACCTGTTGTGGTAATCGCAGATTTTGCCAAGATGGCGAAATTTGATGCTGTACGCAGATTAATGAGAGCAGGACCATCTCCAGCCAAGAGTTCTGTAGCGGTTCTGAAGGTCCATGTCATATCTTCGAGTAATGCTACTCCGCTCACATCAGTGACTGCTTGTTTTACCGTAACAGTATATTCGGTGTCATAAAGGAGATCGATTTCTGGATTGAATGAAACTGTTTTACTTTCTGCAGCGTAGGTTACCACTCCAGTGATTTCACTACTCGACGCACTTACGGTAACATTCAGAGATGTCATCGTAGAGGGTTCCATGATTTCATTGAAAGAAGCCTCGATGTTTGTAGTAATTGCGGCTCCTGTAGCTCCATCAAGTGGGAACATTGAAGCAATAAAAGGCTGACTAGTCACCGTTATCTGTATAGAATCTTCTATGGCAGAACTATCATTGGAGGATGCAACAACCGTGACAGTTCCTACACCTGTTCCTATCAATAACCCGCTTGTGCTGATGGTTGCTGTTCCCGTTCCATCTTCAACCGTCCAGATTACACTTGAATCGGCTACGTCAGCAGGGAGGATTGCTGCGCTCATCTGAAGCGTTGAACCATCAGTTACAGTGGTCGCATTACCCTCCCCTGTCACGGTGATATCAGTCACTTCTATCGGTGGAGCAACGGCATCTGAACACCCCCACATAAAGCTAAGGGTGGCTATCATCACAATACCTATTAATAATTTCGTATACTTTTTACTTGTACTCATGAATAACCTCCTGATTACTTATGACCTTGAAACCATGTCGTAACATTTCAATTCAATCCAATCTTTAATAGGAGTTCATCAAGAGATTTCACGTACATCCTTTCCTTGCGGGGTCCTACGTTATTGATTCCTTGTTAAGCTCATCCTCTTATCATCTACGGCTGTTTTAGCTTCCGCTTCTCTATAAAAACTATCTGAAAAAGGTATTACCAAGAGGTAATCCTTTGGTACTACCGATACGTATCCTAAAACCGAATTCTTGTACCGATTCCAATCAAACTTGTCTTTTTTCATAGCATCCCTCCAGGGGTGTATTGATAGTTCTCTGGAATATTCCAGATACTGTTCGCCATATAGTTGTTTGCTATAGTTTTTAGAACCTGACAAGAGAATGTGGAACGTATAGTTCTTAGTGCATTCTTAGGGTTGAAAAGAAAACCCTAGTGTTCCATGCATCCTGGTCGAAGGATCATTCAATGAACGCAATACCCATATGTCCGGATGCATTAATGAAGAATATGCAAGATAGCTAGTAAGATTCTCAATCAGTATGGAGTTTGGGAAAGGACTACTGGGTTCCTGATGGAATTCGTGCCAACGTCGTTTTTCAAGATCCTTGGCTTCGAAGTAAATGGCGTTGATCATCCATTGTTAGGCTGATGGTCTGGACTCCTCATGAAGGGCAAAAACCAAAAGCTCTAGAAAGAATCGGTAAAAAACAGACTCCTTCTTGATTATTATCATTGCATACAAGTACCATAATGTCAATCAATATACATCAATAACT
>JAGYOG010000064.1 GCA_018399495.1 Sphaerochaeta sp. | reverse complement strand
TTCGGGTTTCCATCTTCCTTATCTCTTTGGGCAGTTTTCCCTCGCCCTGCAACTTTCTGTAGGTATTTCGCTCTACCCCGAGCCAAGTTCCAGTCTCTATGCACTGGTAGAGAATGCTTCCATAGCCATGCACATGGTAACTCCAGGTACAGAGCACGGGTATCTCATTTATGATAAACAGGTAGCGATGCGCTATGAAAGAAGGAAAATCATCCAGAATGCACTTCACTCTGTGTTTGATACTGATCAGCTCTACTTAGCATACCAAGCTCTCGTTTCAGTCAAGACGGGTAAAATAATCGGAGCGGAGGCTCTTATCAGATGGAAACACCCAGAGCTTGGTCCCATCTTCCCCGATGAGTTCCTTCCACTTATCCGTGAACTCTCGTTAACCGAGCTATTGGGAAGATTTGTAATTCAGAGTGCAATCCGCTTCCTTCATACGTACTGGAGAGAGGTTTCTGCCTCGATACCCAGATTTGTCTTATCGATCAATTTAAGTGCTGATGAGCTTTGCAACGCACATCTAACCGATCTTTTGATCAGCGAGCTTCATGCCCAACAGATTCCCCGCTCCATGTTGGAAGTTGAACTGACCGAGCACACTGCAGTTGAAAGCCTTAGCAACACCACAGCCATTATGGATCGTTTACACACCAACGGGGTCTCCTTGGCAATTGATGACTTTGGTACAGGATTCAGTTCTCTCTCCTATCTGCTTGAATTACCAGCGGATATGATTAAGATCGACCGGTCATTCATCGCACGGTATCCCGATTCCGAGTCCATTACCATCTATAGGACTGTATTGTTGATGGCCAAGGAGATGGGAGCCGTTGTCCTTGCAGAGGGAGTGGAGACATCTGAGCAGCTGGAGTTCCTCAAGATTATCGGTTGTGACCTCTATCAAGGCTATCTCTTTAGCAAGCCTGTAGATGAGGCTACCTTCCTGAAGCAGATACAGTCTTCTACCGTATAATCAATTCAAAGAGCATGGGCGATAGCGGTTGCCGTGGCAACTCCATGTTGTCCTGCACCAGTCTCTGCTATCACCCGTTTTTTTCCCATGTGTTTTGCTAGAAGGCACTGGCCGAGCACATTATTGATCTTATGGGAGCCTGTATGATTCAGATCTTCCCGTTTGAGATACACTTTCGCCCCACCAAGATCCTTTGTCATGTTCTCTGCAAAGGTCAGGAGACTTGGCCTGGAAGCATAGTTCTGGTAGAGGGTGTGGAGTTCTTTCTGGAAGGTTGCATCGTCCTGGTTCCATTGGGGCCTCCTTGGGATAGAATCAAGGATATTAGTTAAGAATTTTTGAATTTTTTTGAAATTGGGCAATAATTACTTGTATAGGCAAAAAAAAGGAACCCCGAAGGGTTCCTAATTATTACAAAGCAATAGCTTAGTAACGGTTGTAGCTTGGGCGGGGCTTTGCAATTGCCTCGTTTACACGAAGGTTGCGGCCGCCGAAATCCTGACCGTCAAGCTGGCTGATAGCAGCAACTGCAGCAGAATCGTCTTCCATCTCTACGAAACCAAAGCCTTTGGGGCGACGGGTCTCACGGTCAATAATGATGTTTGCACTTAATACGGTGCCGTACTGTGCGAACAGGTCACGAAGTTCCTCTTCGCTGGTGTTGTAACTCATGTTACCAACATAAATTTTCTTTGCCATTAAAAGCATCCTTTACAGGCCTTTCGCCTGTCTTAAAAAAGTATTTGCTCATTTTGGCGCAGTTTCGAACGTTTAACCTGTCTGTTGATGGGATTCAAAGAAGAACACGAACATAGAGAGGGTAAGGGACTAGCTGCAACGCAAAAAATCAAAGCAACTGCACACTAACATGGCCATGGAGGAATGTCAATGAATGAGTCACTGCAATTGAACAGTTTTTGCAAAATTGTAAGAGAAAAATCGTACAATGGGTGAACAGCCGTTTCTGAAAGCGCATTTTTCCCTAGTCAGAATCACGCACTGCTGTTAGGATAATCACTATGAAACAGCTAGAAGTAGCCGCATTGGTAATGATTGAAGATAATCGTGTTTTTGCTGCCCAACGGAAGGACCAAGGACCACTTGGTGGTCTGTGGGAGTTTCCTGGGGGAAAGTTGGAAGTAGGAGAGACAGGCCGGGAAGCACTTGTGAGAGAAATTCAGGAAGAACTTGGTATTTCCATTGAAGTGAACCGGTTCCTAATCAAGGTGGAACATCAATATCCTGGAGTGTTCATCATCATGCACGCCTATGTAGGAAGCAGGAAAGAAGAAACAATCCAATTGCGTGAGCATCAGGCATGCCGTTGGTTGAAGAAAGAGGAATTATGGCAGATCGACTGGGCTGAGGCTGATATTCCCATCGTACAGAAGGTTGAACACTTGTTGTCATGAGTACAATACAAGATGGACGGCTACTGGCGAGCCTTGAGACAAGCTTCTTTAATTCACGTATTCCCTCAACTATCAGTTTACGCCCTCATCTAGTACTTAATGATCCCCCAAGGACAAAAGTAATGGAGACTTTGGAGAGGGAGCTTGCTACCTGTACCTCATTCTCCTTTAGCGTTGCGTTTATAACCAAAGGTGGTTTGGCGATGCTTTTGCAACCACTCTATGAAGCGCAAAGAAGGGGAGTGAAAGGCAAGATACTGACCTCTGACTATCTTACCTTTACTGACCCAGACGCCCTCGCTTTTTTGCTCGAACACTTCCCGTCCATAGAACTCAAGGTGTACACAGAAAAAGCATTTCATACCAAGGGGTATCTCTTTACACGAGAAGAGGATTTTTCGACCTTAGTGGTGGGAAGCTCCAACCTAACCCATGAAGCGCTTGCAACCAACCAAGAGTGGAACTTGTTTCTAGCTAGTTCGTCAGCTGGTAGCTTGGTACAAGAGACCCAGGAGACTTTCCTAAAGGCATGGAAAAAAGCAGTGAAAGTTAGTCCTGCTTGGATTGCACACTACAGAGAGGTGTATGCAGCCCTACATGCATATAAACGATTCGAGCCACTACCTCTTCCTTCCCTTTCTCCGAGCCAAATACAGGACAAGCAAGAGCACCTGGTACTGAACGCCATGCAGGTTCAAGCACTAGAGGGCCTTGATGATCTCCGAGAGCAAGGAAAGGATAGGGCTTTGCTGATTTCAGCTACCGGTACTGGAAAGACCATACTTCTGATCAAGGATGTGGAACGGCAGCGCCCCCAGCGGTTTCTTTTCGTGGTCCACCGGCAGCAAATTGCTGAGGAAGCCCTTGCGCGGTTCAAAGAATACTTGGGTCCTGAATTGGAGTGTGGACTTCTCTGTGGGGAAAACAAGGAAACAGACGCTCCCTATCTTTTTGCTACTGTCCAAACCCTGTCAAAGGATGAAGTGCTGCATACTTTTCCAAAAACCTGGTTTGATTATCTTGTTATTGATGAAGTGCATCATGCAGGAGCTGAGTCTTACCAGAAAATCTTAAACCATTTCCAACCGGCCTTTCTGCTAGGGATGACGGCAACGCCATACCGAAATGATGATAAGGACATCTTCCAGCGATTTGATTATGCCGTTGCCTGTGAAATACAACTCAATCAAGCACTGGATGCTGGTATGCTCTGTCCTTTTCATTACTATGGGGTTACAGAATTCTCCATCTTGGGCCATGAAGATGTTCAGTACAAGGATTTTGCGCGTTTGGAAAAGGTAGAGCAGGTGAAACATATCAATCAGATGCTCAACCGCTACAGTATAGGTAACAGACGGGTACGTGGTCTGATTTTCTGCAGCCGAAACAAGGATGCCGCTTTTCTGGCACAAGCGTTGAATGATTTGGGAAGAAAAGCGTTGGCACTTTCTGGGAAAGATACTCAGGAGACAAGGGAAGAAGCCTTCTCCCGGTTGGAAAAGGAAACGGGAGTGGATGCACTAGAGTATCTGGTCACTGTGGATATTTTCAATGAAGGAGTGGATATTCCTTCTTTGAATCAGGTGGTTATGCTCCGACCAACGGAGTCAGCAATTATCTTTGTACAGCAACTGGGAAGAGGGCTCCGGAAATATCCGGGAAAGGAATTCCTTACTGTAATAGATTTCATTGGAAACCATGCAAATAATTACATGATTCCCATTGCTCTCTTTGGGGATAGAACCTATCGCAAAGATACGCTTCGAATGCTGTTGAGTGAAGGTTCCACAGCCCTGAGTGGGCCATCGACAATACAGTTTGATTCATTGGCAAGGGGTAAGATTTTTGATGCCATCAATGGTATTTCCTTTAAAAACAAGATATTGCTTGGGCAAGAGTATGCGAACCTGAAGCAACGCCTGGGGAGAATACCCAAGCTTGTTGATTTTATTACGATGGGATCAGTATCGCCTGTTGTCATCCTTGAGTATGCCAGAACGTATGTACAGTTCAAGGAGAAAGTAGAAAAGCATTACATGCATGAACTCACTGAGCTTCACCTGAAGAGTTTATACTTTCTCGGGAAAATACTAGCGAGAGGAGTAAGGATCCAGGAGACTTGTATTATCGCTTTCCTTCTGGAACATGAAGGAGAGATTGCATACACACACCTGCCCAAACTTATTCAGGAATCCTATGGATTTGTTCCGGCAAACCAATCAATCAAATCGGCGCTTAGAATTCTAACCAACCAATTCTTCCAAGAAAAACACAAGGAGCCTTTCGGATCGCTCTCCTATGTAACATTGACGAAAACCGGGGTTAGAATCAGTCCATCTTTTTACGAGTTGTTGGAAAATGGCGAGTATCAGCGCGAGCTTGCAGATTTGCTTGAAGTCAGCAAGTACTCCTATCTCAATGATTTTGCTGAACGACGGGGGGCTAATGATCTGGTGCTCTACCAGAAGTACAGCCGACAAGAAGTGTGTCGACTACTGGGATGGGAGAGGGATGAAGCGAATACCATCTATGGGTACAAGGTTGATTACAAGCATCGTATGTGCCCGATTTTTGTTACGTATCACAAGGATTCCAGAACCATTGATCCTGGTATCGATTACAGAGATAAGTTTCTTTCTCCTGAACAGTTTGTCTGGGAAACCCGAAACAATGTAAATCTCGAATCAAAGGAAACAAGAGCAATCCGGGGGGAAATGGGACCGATCGATATCCTGCTTTTTGTGCAAAAGAGCAATGATGAAGGTCGGTCTTTCTACTATCTTGGTCCTCTTACCTACCTTCGTAACGCACCCAGTTCAAAGATTAATGGAAAAGGAAAGCACCTTTCTGTGGTAATGATGCGGTTTGCACTTATCCATCCTGTCCCCCAAAGTCT
Organism: Sphaerochaeta sp.; assembly: GCA_018399495.1. Taxonomy (GTDB): domain Bacteria; phylum Spirochaetota; class Spirochaetia; order Sphaerochaetales; family Sphaerochaetaceae; genus Sphaerochaeta. Next base: position 457 of record JAGYOG010000064.1, on the reverse strand, counting down.
CTACAATTACATTCTTGAATTGGTGGACAATACATCCCAAACCATAGCTTAGCATTCTTTTCTGCTTGTTTTCATCGTATTCTTGGATAATACTGTGCACATGGAGCCAACGCTTGTACCCTCATTCGATGGATTTTTCATCTCATGCGTCCTTTTCAGACCTGCTACACCTATAGGAATCGTCCAGATCATCCACGGAGCAGCAGAAGTGAAGAGTCGCTATGAGCAAGTTGCTATGTTCCTGAAGGAAGCAGGGTATTGCGTTCTGATAAGCGACCAGAGAGGGCATGGGGATTCAGTGGATGCACACTTCGTCAGAGGATACATGCCAAGCGTGGATGTGTTGGTAGAGGACCAACATGTAATTACCAGCTTTCTCAAGGACCTCTATCCCGACTTGCCCCTCTTTTTGCTCGGCCACTCCTTTGGTTCCATGATTGCCAGGCTCTACCTTGGT
>JAGYOG010000063.1 GCA_018399495.1 Sphaerochaeta sp. | reverse complement strand
ACCTTTATATGATTGTTGAGATAGCTGCATTGCTTTCTGTTCTCTTGTGTAGAGATACCCACAGGTTACTGAGGTGATGGGAGCAACCAAAACCAATGCGATACATCCAACCATGGTATGAAGGATTTCTGCGGCAACACTAGGAGAGTTAAGGATACTCATAACTGGTGTACCTTGCGCCATGTAGACCATCATGATGGTAAGGTAACTTCCAATATATGCGAGTAGAAGTGTTGTTGTTTGGCTTCCCACCACTGATTTCCCAATAGTAAGTCCGCTTTTTATCAGCGCTGTACGCGTTATGGATGGATGGTGCATCTGAACTTCCTCAAGTGCAGAACTGATATCAATGGCTAAGTCAAGCACTGCCCCTAAACAAGAGAGATATATTGCCGCTTGGAAGACTTTGGTAAGTTGTATACTCTCATACCCTGCAAACAACAACGACTCCGACCAAGGCATCACTGCTCCATGCAATTTCAAATACCATGTCCCCCACATCGAGAACAGTACCGTAAAGATAGAGCAAATAATGGTCCCGATAATCGCTGCATAGGCTTTCTTTGTCAGTCCAGCTACCAGTAACAAGCAAGAGACGGCAAGGAAGGTACCTATCAATAGAGAAACCAGCATGGGCTCATAGCCCTTGAGTGTAAGAGGAATGAGTACTTTCCAAATAAGTAAAAAGGCCAAAGCAAACGAGATTATTGTCCTGACTCCTGTCTTCCCTGAAAAAATAATGAGTCCCAAGGCAAAGAATGCAAGGAGCAACAGTTCCTTTGAGAAGCGATAATGACTGACCATGTTGGTGAATAGTATCTCTTTGTTTGTGTCTTGTTCCACCAATACCCAGGCAATATCACCCTCTTCATATACAGTATCAAATTCGAGCTTTCCATTGAGAAGGTTTATAGCCTCGGTCCGTTTGCCTGCATGAGGCCCCGCGAGTATCTCTATTGTACAGATTTGTTCACCTATACGGACCACCCCGGTTTGACATATATTGGAATTATCCAAGGCGATTACCCTTGCCCTGCTTCCTATTGCGTTTACATATATCTCTTGCTCAAAGCCGGTTGGGATCATTATCAGGAGAAGTACCAAGGCAAGCAGGAGGGCTAACATCACCCACTCTCGATAGCTATTAACAGAATTTTTCATACCACTGTTCCTTTTCAGACAACTTCCCCCTCAAAAGGAGGGGGAAGTATAAATCCAATCGTTTGTTACATAACTTCTACAATGGATTTCAACTTGGCGAATATATCAGTGTTATCATAGGATCCAGCAAACATCTCTGCACCAACTCCATAGGCGAATACTCCCACAGGGGTTCCTGTATGTGAGTAACTCGTCCAACCAATACCTGCCTTGTTGTTCAGGATATGTGTCAGGGTTATGGAGAATGGATTATAATTTCCATAGAGCTGATAACTCAGCTGGTCTTTCACACGACTGTTCTTTGGGAGCATCGCCTGGCGGAAGGCCTCTTCCAATCTTGAGTACTCAAGACTGGTCAATGCCAGCACCTCATCGGAAGCCTTGCTTCCTGGAGCGACCAATCCAAAGTACTCTTCTACCAATACCAGCGCTTCTTGGAAACTCAGATCTGGATTGTTTGCAATGGCATCCTGCATAATCCCATCGAATGCTACGTAGGAGACTTTCTGGTTCTCGAGGATGTTGAATGCTGTGTTGTACCCAGTCGATGCAAAACCAATGGTCATACCACCGGTTTCATGGTCACCGGTTACTACAATCAACGTCTCATCGGGATGGGCTTCAGCGAATGTGACTGCCTCTTGAATTGCCTCATCGAACGCAAGCAAGTCCTTGATTTCCGAGGCAGCATCATTGGCATGACAAGCCCAGTCGATCTTCCCAGACTCTACCATCATGAAGAAACCCTTCTCATTATCAAGCACATCAATTCCCTTCTTGACGAACTGAGCCAGAGAGACATCGCTTGCATCCATGTCGATTGCATAGGGCATTGCCCCACCATCCTGCAGTCGTGGACTTTGTGCGTAGACCTTTCCGCTCTTACTTGAAAGCGAGAGTATTTCGCTTTTGTTATCTGTGACCAGATATCCCTGATCTTCCAGCAAGGTGTAGATACTTTGCTTTCCTCCATCCTCTGCCTTGTTGACCGAACCACCCGCAAAGTAGTCAAAACCACTGTTTGCCATCTGTACTCCGATGTCATAGTAGTTGTTCCGTGAAGGAACGTGGGCATAGTAGGCCGCAGGAGTTGCATGGTTGATGGTTACCGTTGAGACGATTCCCACTTTCCAGTCCTTCTGCTCTTTGAGCCTTTCAGCAATGTTCTTTCCCACATACTGTTTGTCTCTTCCCATTCCAAGAACACCGCTATGGGTCTTATACCCTGAGGAGAGACTGGTTGCTGTTGAAGCTGAATCAGGACAGAAGGAGGTTGCATCGTAGGTTGTCTGCAACCCAGAGACCGGGAACTCTGTGAACGTGAGTTTCTCCAAGGAGACAGAACCCTTTGTGTTGTTTCCTTTCAATACCTGGGCAGCATTGATCTGTACATGACTCATTCCATCACCGATGAACATAAAGACGTACTTGGGTGCTTTTGCAGTCTGTTGCTCTGTGACTTCCCAAGTAGGTGTACTCTCTTCTGCAGGCTGAGCTGCAAGACCCAAAGTGACTGCTGCCAACAGCAACAATACCAGAATCAATCGTTTCTTCATGACTTCCCCCATAAGGAATATTAAGATGGCTCAACTATGGGGAATACCTGTAAGCAAACGATGCAGAAATCATGAGAAAGTTTTAAGAAAAGTATGATAAATAGGACAAAACATGCAGAGTTGTCGTTGCTGTGAATTCAAGAGGGATTCGCTACATTCTGGAGAAAGTGAAGCACTAGGCTCCTTTCTATTATAGTGTGGGAAGACTGTGACGCGGCTTGATGAGCAAACGCCCAAACCCGTGCAAGAGAGCGAAAGGGAGTAACACGGCACTCATAATTTGCATACCCAATTCATAGAGAAGAGAGCTGTCGCGGTACGGATGTCCTTTCAGTCTCGAGACAAACGCACTGAACGGGATACCATAGATATTCCCTACCTGCATCATCCGGATTGCTGAAAGCATAACCCGGGCTTCATTGGTACCGTAGGATTCTTCGATCATGCGATATGTTTCACTATCAGGATAGCCTCCGGTATCTGCGAAGTGTTGTGCGAACATGATTGCCTTTCCTTCTTCCGGTCTGATGAGAGCTCCATCACCATTGAGAAGACTATAAATTTCCTCACTGCTTATTCCCTGTTTCAATGCCATGTGGGCATGGGCATATGAACAGACTGCACAGCCGTTCACCTCGTTCACCGCTAGTTGCATCCGCTCGAGAAATTCGGGAGAGACAACCATATTCTTTCGATTGAATTTCAATCCTGAGACAGCCTCGGGGACCAACAAAATACCACGATACAGATCTCGGACTGAGAACTTCCGCTTGTATGCCTCTCTCCTGATCATGTCAGGAGGTATCGTTTCATCACTCATTTTCTGCTCCATCCTTCGGACTATTCACGTCGATTCTTATTAATCGTATCACACGAGCAGGTATCGGCAAAGCTGTTGTCTCATTTATATCCCCTCCAAGGAAGGGGAAGAAGATCACTTCCCAATCAACAACATCAACAAATCCTTGACGCCATCCACTACAGCAGCACCGGCGGCCTCCTTGAAAGAAGCATTTCTTGCTTTCCAATCGAGCCTTCGTATGTGGTCAGCTAGGACAACACCAGAGGTAAAGCAGTCACTGCTGGATAGAGAAATTTCGAACGGATACCCTTTTTGCTTACTTGTGATCGGACAAATTAAAGCCAATCCTATCCTGTTGTATTTCTTGGGGCTTATCACCAATCCAGGCCTTCTTCCGGCTTGCTCATGACTAGATTGAGGAGTGAAGTCTAGCCACACAATATCTCCTTCTTCAGGGATATATGCATCAATTACCATGCTTCACCCCCTACCTCGTCTCCTAAGAGTTCAGGACTATGCATATTTTCCGGACTTATTCTTTCCAAGAGGAGATCTAAAGTTTCTTCACGTGTTGGCCTCCTGGGATATATCATTATTCCATCCCCAACCCTCTCCAGTTCCACTTCAGTGCCATTATCTAGATGCAATTCCTGCAACAGGAGTTTCGGAAGGCGAATACCTGAACTGTTTCCCCATTTCTGAATGGTTGTCTTCATATTACTTCTCCATGTAAAAAATGTCCCCATAGTTATAGGTGATTCAACACTTCAAGCTGCCGGAAAACGGTGTGATCTATAAACACCCTACAGCATTTTTGCCAGCTCCTGCTGTACACGAGGAAGGAGATCAAGATTAAGATCAGCCAAACTCTCTAGCTGCCAAGAAAACTCCTTCTCTGCATCCCTATTGAGCAGAACAAGCATCTTCCTTCCATACCATACCGGACCAAGAGAGTGGTCTGCCATATGGGCGGTGGCTACTGCCTGTCCGACTGCCCGGCAGTAATACTGAGCAGGCTTGTCAACTATGGTACGTGCAAGTGCATGTACCGCTCGGCTCGCCTTCATTGCCTCCCCAGTTTTTGCATTTCCCTCACTCCATCTATGACCTATTTCCAACGCAGAGGTGATCACTTCTTCCTGTAGAACATCATGGTACTTGCCAAGATGTTCAGTGCAGAGAAGTGCCCACTTCATAAGGGAGCGATGGTCAGCCAAGGATAACAAGCCACCCCGATGCTCTGCTACAAACAACCTATTTCTCAATTGGCTTACCTCCAGTGTATGCGGTAGCGAGCACTGACATAACACTGTTTGTAAAGGATGTCTCCTCCCATATCTCCAAGTGGTGCATATACCAGTGTTCTTTTATCTTGGTCACTTCTTTCCAGGACACTGTCTCATCATGATAAGGAAGAGCAATACTCAGGACCAATGGTGCCACCGATTTGCCTTTTAGATAGCGTTCTGGTATCCAGAAATTGGCAAAGGCAAATTGCCCAATAAGAGAAATCTGGCTTTTACTGGTTTTCAGCTGTATAGGCCCCAAGGGGGAAATCTCTTTCATAATCTCTGCAAAGAGGGTTTTGGCTTGAGGATATCCGCTGAAGAAGTCATCAAATTTCATGGTCCCAGCATACACCTTTGGCAATCACCTGTCGATTTTTGTTTCCCGTCCCTTGAGCCGATGGTACAATTCCATCAAGAGAGGCCAATAATGGAACACACCCCGATAATCCTGACCGAAAAGATTCCCATCGGAATTAGTTTGTGTGCGATGGGAGGTCCTGTACGCTACAACGGCAAGGGCATCGATGTATTGACTCCCCTTGGGAGAGAGAAGAACGACTTCGTATTCACTCCCGTCTGTCCTGAGTGCCAGGCAGGACTTGGGATTACCCGGGACCCTGTGCACCTCTCTGGTGGAACAGGGGAGCAGGTCTGGAAAGGAGAAGCCGAGGTGAAGAACCGATCGGGGAGGCTCGTTACTGCAGAAATGAAGCAAGGGTCCTTGGAGTGTCTTGAAGTTCTTCGGCGCAGTGGTGCCACTGCATACATCTACATGGATGGAAGCCCCTCCTGTGGTGTGTATCGTACTACCCTGAAAAATACCCGACGAGGTAATCCTCCCGGTGTTTTTGGCTCCCTTTTGCTGGATGAAGGATTCTTCCTCATCCCCTCCAGTGACCTCCAAAGCCCACTCAAGTGGTGGGACTGGAGAAGAAGACT
>JAGYOG010000062.1 GCA_018399495.1 Sphaerochaeta sp. | reverse complement strand
GTTCCAAGTGACACGACAAGCACAAATAGCAATATAGTAGTACGTTTCATAGTTGGCTCCTCTGCATACAATTTCTCATACTGTGAGAACAAACACGAGCCTGTAGGGTGACAGATTTGATAAAATGTCTAGTGATAATGGATGGTATTTGCAAGACGAATGATCTCAAAGCAATCTTTCACTTCCAGCTTAGAGTAGATGGAGCTGATATTATTGCGCACCGTCTGCTATTGTTACATTCAAGAATGCATGGAATAATTACCTATGGCCTTTGATCATCATGTAGAGCCAGGATAGTCAAGTCATACCGCTTCTGATCACCGGCCTAACCGCAGGGTACACTACCGATTATGGTATTCTGATGCTCTCTGTCACCATTACAACCCTGCCGACCTTGATTCTTTTCTTTACCCAACAGAGACGGTTTATGGAAGGGGTCCTCGGCTCGGTTAAATAACACAAGGAAGGTTAGTATGGAAACGTTGTTTCTCCAACACAAAGCTTGGCAGCAGCCATCGCTCACCTCAGTCAACCGGCTTCCGATCAACAGTCTGCCTCCAGCATTTGCTTCTGCAGAAGAATCGGTACGATGGGCGAGAAGTGGTCCTGAAGGATGGGACCAGACGGAAAGCCCTTACCATCTTAGGCTTAATGGGAGCTGGTCTTTCAGGTATTATGAAGCTCCGCTTCTCGTAGAGGATGCCGTGGTCCAAAAGGATTGCGACCTCACCTTCGATCCCATCAGGGTTCCTGGGGCCTGGAGTGTGCAAGGGTGGGACAGACCCAATTACACCAATGTAATCATGCCATTTAAAAACTCCCCGCCATTCCCTCCAGAAGAAAATCCTACAGGGGTGTACAGAAAGCAGTTCATTATTGACGAGGAATGGATTGGTCGAAGAACGATCCTCAAGGTCGGTAGTGCTGAAAGCTACCTGGAAGTCTATCTTAACGGCTTGTTCATCGGAATGAGCAAGGATTCCAGGCTCCCTGCTTCCTTTGACCTTACGCCTGCATTGGAAAAAGGAGAGAATACCCTTGTTCTGATCGTGGTTCGCTATAGTGATGCTTCCTATGTGGAAGACCAGGACCAGTGGTGGTTTGGTGGCATCCATCGTTCAGTTACCCTGTTCAGTGAGGGAATTGATCGCATGGAGGACGTGAAAATCACACCCACCATCAGTGAGGATTTCTCCAAAGCCCATATCCATATCAAAGCTCCCTACGGCGGCAACGATGGACAGGTAATGCTGGCAAGTCTCTATGACCCTGATGGCTCTTTGATCATCAGTCGCCATGTAACCGGTTGTGGGGGGGGCTATGAAACCACCTTTGAAGTGGATCATCCCCAGCTTTGGAGCAGTGAGTTGCCGGTGCTCTACTGCATCAGTTTTTCCTTGGAAGCAACAAGGGAGCATCGCTCTTGTATGGTAGGGCTTCGTAAGGTGGAGATTGCACGCCGAGCTCTCCTGATAAACGGGAAGCGAGTATTCATCAAGGGGGTAAACAGGCACGAGCATGATGAGCGCTCAGCAAAGACCTTGAGTACGGACAGCATGGTACGGGATATCAAGCTGATGAAGAGGTACAACTTCAATGCAGTGAGAACCTGCCACTATCCTGATGATGAGATCTGGTATGCGCTTTGTGACCGCTATGGCCTCTATATCATGGATGAGGCTAACATTGAGACCCATGCAAACTATGACAGCATTTGTCGTGATGAGCAGTGGGCATCCTGTTTTCTAGAACGGGTACAGCGGATGGTTCGCCGTGACTACAATCACCCTTCGGTCATCATTTGGTCTCTTGGCAATGAGAGCGGATATGGAAACAATCATGATGCGTGTGCAGGGTGGATACGAAACTACGACAAGAACCGCCCGATACACTATGAAGGGGCAAACCGAAGCGAGTGGGGGCAGGGGCCTCATTCTCTTTCCAGCTTGAAGCGAGGCAGGTTTGCCACCGACATCATTGCTCCGATGTATCCTGCCATTTCCCTAATCGAGGAATGGGATCATACCACAGAACCTGATGAGGATGACCGGCCCTTGATCATGTGTGAGTACAGTCATGCAATGGGCAACTCCAATGGGAGCCTTGGTGACTATTGGAGGGTTATCAAGAAGAGTCGTGGCATACAAGGTGGCTTCATCTGGGACTGGGCCGACCAAGGCATTCTTGTGGATGAACAAGGATGTCCGGTTGGATTTTCTAAAGAGGGCTATGAGAACAAAGAGGGTATCAAGGCATGGCGCTATGGTGGGGATTTTGGTAATCAACCAACTGATTACGATTTTTGCCTCAATGGCTTGGTACTCCCTGACCGTACAATTAAACCCGCGATGGCTGAATGTCTTAAGGTGCAACAGTCCATCCAGATTTCCAGTGAGCATCCTGCAACTGCAAAATTTACCTTGTTCAATGAGCAGGTTTTTACCAGTACGGAAAACCTTTCTCTTCGTTATCGCCTGGTCAGCGAGGCTGACCCCAAGGTATTGGAGGGGGCTCTTTCCCTTCCAATCGTGAATCCCGGTTGTAGCCAGGACTTTACTGTGCCTGAGGTACTGGGGGAAGAAGCCCGCTCCCTGATGCGCTTTGGCGAAACATACTTGTTATTCGAAATCTTCCTCACCGAAGATACTGCGTACGCAGAGGCAGGACATGTAGTGGCTTGGCAGCAGTTCAAACTTTCCGAAGCCCCTAAGAAGTCCTTCCCGATTCCCGAGGCTTCCTTGGCAAAAACCAAGGAGGGTTCATTTTTGGTGGAGACGGAGGCTTACAGAGCCAAGATCGGGGAGGATGGGCTTTTGCATAGCCTCTCCTTTGCTGGACAGAAAGAACTGCTTGCAAGTCCCTTGCGGGTGAATCTTTTCCGCTGTCCAACCGAGAATGACGGTATCAAGACACTGCAGACAAATACAGATGAACCGGAGTTTGCCTTCTACCACGACAACAAGGCTTTCGGCCAGTGGTTCAAGCACAAGCTTGACCAGGTAGTTACAGTCTTGGAGGACATCCGCCAGGAAGAAGGACAACTCTGCACGCAACATCGACTGGAAAATCCAGAGAAGGAAGTCTTTGGTAGCTTCATCCAGCATTGGGTCTTCTCCTCGGACAAGCTGCACTACCAGTGTACATTCGACCTGAATGACACGGTAGGTGAATACCCCAGGGTAGGGCTTGCCTGCGACCTTGAGAGACGATGGTCTGCCTGCTGCTATTTCGGCTTAGGTCCAAACGAGAACTATCCTGACCGAAAGGATGGGGCGATCATGGGAGAGTACCATGCGACAGTCGATGAGCTCTTTGTTCCCTACATAGTTCCTCAGGATTATGGAGTGCATACAGCTCTCAGGCGCTTGGACCTCTATGATGGCAATACCGGGAGCGTGCAGTTCAGTGGTGCTTCTCCTTTCTCCTTTGCCTTCCACAGATATACGACTGATGAATTGTGGAAGAAGCTCCATGCAGACAAGCTGGAGCAAAGCCCGATGCACCATCTCTATCTGGATGCCGCGGTAAGAGGAGTGGGGACGGCAACCTGTGGTCCGGATACCTTAGAGCAGTATCGAGTTCTAAGCGGTATCTATCACCTTTCCTTTACCATCAGCAGCAGTCGCTGATAATCTTTTTACCCGGGCATGCAGGGGCGTGCCCGGGGTGCTTTATGCAAATCCTTATCAAAACACTTGACAAATAAGTGATGGGTAGGTACTGTCTAGATATAAGTTTTGAAAAATTAAATAGTAAGCGATATAAATAGGAGGCTTCAATGAACGTATATGATTACTCAGTACAAGACCGGAAGGGTAAACAGGTGGACCTTTCCGAATTCAAAGGCAAAGTACTCCTGATTGTGAACACAGCTACTCAGTGTGGTTTTACTCCTCAGTACACTGAGCTGGAAAAAATGTATGAAGCCTATCAGGGAAAGGGTCTTGAGATCCTGGACTTTCCCTGCAACCAGTTCGATGGACAAGCTCCCGAGGCTATCGAGGAGATCCACGAAATCTGCAAGCTCAAGTTTGGAACCAAGTTCCCGCAATTCGGAAAGGTGGAAGTCAATGGAGAAGATGCTCTTCCCTTGTACAAATATCTGAAGAGCAAAAAGGGATTCGCAGGGTTCGATATGAGCCACAGGATCGGTCCGATTCTTGATGGTAAATTGCGTGCGGTTGACCCCGAGTATGAGAAGGATCCGTCGATCAAGTGGAACTTTACCAAGTTCCTCGTTGACAGGAGTGGGGAAGTGGTTGCCCGCTTTGAGCCAACTCATGATCTTGGTGAGGTTGCAAAAGTCATCGAGAAACTTCTGTAAATCTCCAAAATAACAGTATTACTCTTTGCTGGCGTTGTCCTCCGTTGTGTGGGCAACGTCTTTTTTGGTATTGTGTGGCTCTTTGTGATATGATTGTTGCATTGAAGGAGCAACTTGCATGGACTTAGAACTTTCATTGGCTTGCAGGATTGGCCAGCACTTGATGTGTGGTCTACCCGGCTATACCTTGGACGATGCTTTTAGAGAAGCCGTCAGGAATTACAAGATTTCCAATGTCATCCTGTTTTCCAGAAATATCAGGGACAAGGAGCAACTGTACACACTCTGTGCCGATATCCAGGAGTTGGTACAAGATGAGTGTGGAGTTCCAGCCCTTATCGGTATCGACCAGGAGGGAGGGATGGTCAGTCGACTCTCCAGTGATTGCACGATAGTGCCTTCTGCCATGGCCATCGGTGCTACCGGAGATGAGCGTTGTGCCTTGCGAGCAGGTATCCTCACCGGGCGGGAGCTCTCCGCTTTGGGCGTCAACGTGGATTTTGCTCCCTCCCTGGATATGAACAGCAATCCTCTAAATCCTGTCATAGGGGTACGGAGTTATGGAGATGACCCTGAGGTGGTTTCTCGTTTCGCCCGCTCCATGACTGAAGGTCTTCAGAGCCAAGGGGTAATGGCAGTCGGGAAACACTTTCCCGGGCATGGTGATACACACCAAGACTCCCATCTAGTGCTTCCCTCTCTCGAGGGAGACCTCTCAGACCTCCAGAACCATATTCTGCCTTTCAGTGAGGCAGTAAGGGGAGGAATTCAGGGGATTATGAGCAGTCATATCCTGTTTCCTGATATCGAGAAAGCTACTATTCCAGCTACCATGAGTCCCTTCTTTATGACCGAATTGCTCAAGGACACCTTGGGTTTCAAAGGCTTGGTGTTCAGTGACTGCATGGAAATGTTCGCAATAGCAAAGCACTTTGGTACCGTTGAAGGCACCGTAGCTGCTCTAAAAGCAGGGGTGGACGTTGTCCTGATCAGCCATACAATAAGCCTTGGCATCGCAGCGGCCAAGGCAATCGGTGAAGCACTGGGAAATGGAAGCCTCCCGAGTGAATTATTTGCTGTATCAACAGAAAGAATCCTTCTCGCGAAGGAGATGCTTCTGGAAGCAGAGAGAAAGCCTTTCTCTGTGGTGGGTAGTGCAATGCATAAGAAGGAAAACCAAAGGTTGTATGATCAGAGCCTTACCTTGGTACAGGATGCACCTTTTTGCCTAGGAGACAACCCCTTGTTCGTGGGAGTGACCTGTTTTCAAGCAACAGTAGTGTCCAGTGAGGAACATGAGGTGGTATTCGCCCCTGATATGGCGCATTTAGTAGGAGGTTCTTCACTTGTGGTGAGTGAGAATCCTGATGAAAAAGAAATCCAGAAGGTGCTTTCCCAAGCAAATAAATGCTCTTCTGTAGTGGTAGGAACCTACAACGGTCATCAGTACTCAGGGCAGATAGCTCTTGCCAATGCACTGGTTAAGGAGCATCAGGTCCTCACCGTTGCCCTACGCAATCCCTATGATCTTGCACTTCTTGATACAAGCATCCGAAGTATCGCTGTGTATGCATATAACCGTGATGTCCTTATTGCCCTTGCAAGGCTCTTGAAAGGAGAGATTTCCTGTACAGGCGTGCTTCCTGTGCATTTGGTAAAGTCATAGGCAGGGGTATGCGTATGTAGAGAAAATTGGCTTCTGTGACTCATCTATCGCCTTTGATGCAGCACCAAAATCAGAATAATCTGATTATTATGCAAATTTTATGCATATAAATAGACGAAATGTATAT
>JAGYOG010000061.1 GCA_018399495.1 Sphaerochaeta sp. | reverse complement strand
ATTGTTCATGCAAACGCAAAACTTCTAAAATCTTCATGTTTTCTGAACACCTCATGTTTCACCTCTCACACACCAGTGTAAGGGTGGCCAGGCGATGCCAGCAAGTGTCCGCGTGTTTCAGGAATGGGGTACGTGTGTTTTAGGAATAAACGCTTTTACTGTCCGCGTGTTTCGGGAATGGTGTCCGCATGTGGCAAGAATATGCAGGGCAACCTTGCTTGTTGAGAAGCTTAGCAATGTCCCCCGTATAGCAAGATGGAAAGAACTGAGAAAGACCGATTACCCTTCATTTGTCTATGAGGTGCTTGATATGGATGAGACATCAGAAAATGAGGTTTCAACATAACCTGTCAAATAGAGCCAAAATGTTTGACACTAAGTTTGCTGGCCTTGAGTTTGCCCAGCCTTGGGTTTGCCTAGTATTAAAGGGGGTAAGAGAACACAGACTACTCTGTTTATCCAGGGCAAGGTGCTCATCCATGGCAAGGTGCCCGTGCAAGGGTCAGTGGTACCTATGGTATAGTCTGTTTGTAGGGGAAATTGCACTGCTGGCAGTGGTGGCAGTCTGTATAGAAGACAGACTGCATGCTTGCTTCTTGATTTTTGATTTCTCTTCACGTGTTTCTTACGTCTTGCTTGTCAGTATCAGGTTCAGGTTCTCTTTTTGCCTATAGAGCCTCGTTGTAAGCTTCGTTTGCTTTGAAGCCTTTGAAGGCTTGCCCTAAAAACTACCTATACACAGGGGAAAATTGCCTCTTCCTCATGCTAACTTTAATGGTAGATGCTCTATAATTAAAGTTAGCTATCTATCTTTTATTTTCTGCTTGTCATTAAGCAAAGATGGATATAGTATTGAAAAGGAGGAGCATGCTCATGAAACGTGGAATCCAAGGTAGTTTGACGCGAATCAATTCTGGGAAAGAACAGTTCTCAACGTACTTTCCCTATCCCTTACCCCCAGAGATCAATTACCCGGAAATAGGAAAATGGCTGGAAAGAGCCAATACGGCAATCGGTGAGCTGAACGGTGTCATTGAGGCTCTTCCTGATTCAGATATCATCAACTACATGTATATGAGAAAAGAAGCCGTTCTTTCTTCTCAAATTGAAGGAACACAGTCAACCTTCGATGATTTGCTACGATATGAAGCATCCCAGACCATCTCTGTACCGATACGTGATGTTGTGGAAATATCATCGTATGTAAAGGCCCTCGATTCGGGTCTTGAAAGGTTGCATACACTCCCTGTATCCCTGAGGCTCATACGGGAGGTCCATGAAGTTTTGCTGACAGGTACTCGCGGTAGTGACAAAATGCCTGGTGAGTTTCGAAGATCCCAAAACTGGATAGGGGGAACGAGGCCAGCAAATGCCCACTTTGTTCCCGTAGGCCCAGATCAGATAAGCGAAGCGCTGGACAGTTTTGAAAAATTCATGGCACACGATGATGATCTTCCCCTTCTGGTCAAGACCGCTATGCTTCATTACCAGTTTGAAACGATCCATGCCTTCTTGGATGGAAATGGTAGGGTTGGAAGGTTGCTTATCACCTTATACCTGACAGCGCAAGGATTCTTGCATACACCCTATCTCTATCTGAGCCTATTCTTCAAAAATCATCGCTCTCTGTATTACGAATACCTGGACATTGTCCGCTTTACAGGGGACTGGGAACTCTGGATCAATTTCTTCCTGGAAGGCATCGTGGAAACTGCAGAGGATGCTAAAAACACCCTGAAACAAATACAGGAGCTTTTCAAGAAGGATACTGAGGCTGTCAACAAGATTGGACGGGCCCGAATTTCCGCAACGCTGGTACTGGAACAATTCAAGCAGAAGCCAGTACTCTCCATTTCCGAGGTCATGTCCCGAACAGGATATTCCAGACCCACAGCCATCAGTGCTGTCAATCGCCTCAGGAAGCTGGAAATACTTTCTGTCTTGAAAGATAAGAAAACAATTCAGTTGTATGTCTATGAGCAATTCGTCGGAATGCTGAGAAGCTAGCAGACCCTTGGGATAGGATCTCCTATATGAGAATAGGGCTTATCCTGTTCTTTGTAGAACGGCAAGATGAAGATCATGCCCATAGGATATTTCTTTCTGATTCTCTCTTTGGTTCACTCTCTTGGGTTCTTTCTGTGTTGCCATTACTTTCATATCCTGTAGAATAGGGGGATGAGTACCAACAAAGAGATCAAAGAACTGTGCAGAACCTTTAGTAAGGGGTTTGATGAGGCAGAAAAGCTCATCATGGACTGGGGACGGAACAACAAAGACCTGAAGAAAACCCTTGGGGATATCATGGCCTTGGACAACAATGCGCGCTATCCCCAAGGGTATGGGAGCATGAGTACAGGCAACTTCCTGGTCTCTTTGATCCTTACCGATCCCAATGCCATCAAGCGGCTCTCTGCTAAGCATGAGGCTGTGTTGACCAGTACGGCCAAACAGGTCTTGCTTTTCTGGCAAGAGAAGCCTGCTTTCTGGTGTTACTTCTCTATCAAGGAGAAGCTTGAGGATGACTTTCTTACGATTGTTGACCTCCTGACTGGGGAAGAGCACCTTCTCTATTCAAAGGGCATCACTGGCATGCAGAAGAGCTCAGAATCGAGGGGCAAGCACTACCTCTGTCTGATGCTTGGCAATGGGGAGTGTCTGCAGACAGCAGGCATCCTTAGGTACAACGCCCTCCCTGTTTCAGACTTCGTGTTCTACTGTGCCCTCTTTGAACCTGAAGCCTCCCTGGATGAGGTCATCAACACGCATTACTCGAAGTTCTTCCTGTTGGATGAAATCTCTACCTTGCCTACTGTCATGCACAGGGGTAACCAGGTGCTCTATACCTGGCAGCCTTTCACCCTGGATAGCTTTGACCTTGCTTCTCTCGGTGGCGAGTGGACCATCGAGGAAAGAGGCACCCTGACTAGCTACTCCCTCGAGGAACCTGAGCAAAGCATGAAGGAAGTCCCCAACGGCGAGCTGCTCTTCACGGACTTCCCTGCAATGAGCTTCACCCTCTACCGGGATACCAGCACAGGCGCCATGGCCATCAACACCACAGCCCTTGCTTCCTATACCATCATAGCCTCGCTCCTTAGGCGATCCTATCCTGAGCTGGTCTTGCCTGATCAGCCGGAAGTGGCCATCTCGATGGGCCTCTTCATGCTCCTTTCCCGTATGGACGTGGACCTTCCCTGGTCCACGTTCAAGACCTTCACGGATCCTCAGGAAAAGACCAAGGCCCCTGAGAGTCCGGAAATGGAAAAGATGAACAAGCTCCTGCAGGCCTACATGCAGGCACAGAACAGTGGCAAGAGCTTTGATGCCAAAGCGTTCAGCAAGCAGTCAGGCCTGGCCCTGGACATAGTGGATGGCCTCATAGAGTCACTACAGAACACCTTTGCAAAGAATATGCCTTCCTATGAAGTCCCCCCTGCAGACAAAGGCTTTGAACTGACAGGATGGCCTGTTCCCCCTCCGGTAACAAGACGGCTCTTCTCTGATAGCATAGGGGATTCAACCCTCTTCGAATTCGATGAGGGGCCGAATACCTTAGCTGCGTTTGAAGCCCTTACTGGTGGCTTATACAAGCAGGAAATCTTTTTAGAGGGGGTATTGGATTTCATTGAGGACCTGTTTATCGAAATCTGTGACGACTATGACTTAGTCTGTATGCTAGAGAACTCCTTCTTCTGGATCCTCTTCTACAAAGGCAGGGAATGGCTGCCAGTTCGTAGCTATGCCATCGAGATGCTCAAGCTGTTCCCCTCTCCCCTCATCAGCGCCTATCCTGACGCTGAGCTCTTCATAGAAGCCTTCAGCGTCTTCACCAAGAAACTGCTCTGTACCAGGGGAGTCTGCTCCCTCAAGGCCCGTCCAAAGGCTGAGGAGATAAAGAGAGGCACTTATCTCATCAAGGGCAGTGATGCGTTCTACCACCTGGTGGAAGGGATCAAGGCCTGAGGGGTAATCATCTCTGGATGAATCATCTGTTTTGTACTGATCTGTAAGGAAAGCACAAGAGCCTTGCCGCACTGCGGTAGGGCCCTTGGTGCTTCTTCCCTGTAGCGGACTATGCCACTACAGGCTCAGGTTCGAAAGACTTCCCACTACTATCGCTGAAAACAGGCTCCTGTTTTACAAGTCCAAAAGTCTCATCCAAAGTATCATCATGAGACTTTGGAACTTTGGAAGAGCACTTGCTAAAGAAGCGTACCGCTGAGACTCTTCTCACCCTTAGGGGTTGCAGAGCCCATATCCTTACACAACTCCAGACCCGAGCTTATCAGTTATATTCGGTGAATGACATTGCGAGGAGCCGTGTGCGTAAATAGCGCCAGCACGGAAATACCGATATCGGTATTTCCGTACAAATGACGATGAAATAATTATCCCGACAGCCTTTTTCTAAATCCTTGTCAGGTAAAAGGGAGCTGTTTTCATTATCGGGATAATTTTTTCTTTAATTCCCCTGTGCTCCCCTATTGTAGATATATCAGATTACAGTATCTGCCAATAGGAGAAACAGCAAATGGAAACAAAAGGAACGATTGAACAAGCTTTGGTCCAGCTTGATAGGACTATCCAAGGTTATAACTACACACAGGAAACGAAGAGGAAATATAGGATTGCAATTTCAAACCTATCCATGTATATCGAGACCTGTAACGAATCTGATTTTGTCAGGGATATGCTTGAACCATATCAGTCAACACTCAGAAGCAAGCAATATTCAAACCAATACCAAAAGTTACAATTGAGAATTGTTTTTTTGGTACGGGAATTCTTAGCAACTGGTGCCATTGAAGGGGTAAGAAACAATCACAAGCGCAAAATCTGCATTTCAAATAAAAACTTTCTCCTTCAGTTTAATGAATCGGTTGCATATCTTGATTTTGGCAACAAGACAACAAGTGCCAGAGTTTATTCACAGGTCATCAGGAAATTCTGTACTATGCTATCTTCAGAAGGAATTGACACCTTTCCTGAACTGGATATCCAAATCCTCAATAGGATAGTGCGAAACTTTGCAAAAACCCATCCTGGCTCAATGGATCAGGTCATCAGGTCATTAAGGCAATTCCTTGGGTTTCTCCATGCAAAAGGATTATGTACAGAATTCAGGATGGATCCTGCTGTATATAGGGTTCCGAATCGCTCAAGGACAATACCCTGCTTCACAAGAAGTGAAGTACAGAAAATGCTAGATTGTTGCAATCAAGGAAATGAGATGGACTGCAGAATCTGTGCAATCCTACTGATTGCGTTGACGACAGGTCTGAGAGCATGTGATATTGCAACGTTACAAAGGCAAGACATCGATTGGAAAAATTCAACAATAGCCATACGGCAACACAAAACGGGCAAGCGGGTTGAACTGCCATTGTTACCCCGGGTTGGCAATGCGATTGCAAAATACATCCTTTTCTTTCGTGGTGAGACAGGCCCAGAAATGGATGAGGTGTTTCTGCAACACCTCAGAAAAACTGTTCCAATACAGGGAGGGGCAATCAGATCTCAATTCAGGCGTCTTTGCAATAAGGCGGGAATGGAGCAGAAGGCAGGAAGAGGTTTCCATGGGTTGCGACGTTCGGCAGCTACCTGGCTCTCAGAAGTTGATATGGATCCCCATGAAATATCCCTTTTCCTAGGGCATTCCTCCTTCAGCTCTGTAAACAAGTACATCGCTACCAATCCGGAGATGGCAAGATGCACTCTGGGTTTCGAAGGCATCCCTCTAAAAAGCGAGGTGTACCATGGCTAACCTAAAAAGCTTTCTTGCTGATCAGTTCCATGAATATATCGAGTTTCGCAGTTCATTGGGATATTCAAGAAAAAGCCTAGGGGAAAGGGCAGCTACCTTTGACCGGTTCCTTTATGAGCGGTATCCCAGCCATACAAGGCTCTCACCTGAAATAATATACAAATGGGCGGAGACCAGACAAAAGGAGCATCCAAACGGGAAGAGGGCAAGGCTCTCTACCACCGAAACTTTTCTAAAATATCTGTGTGAAACAAATTACTGTTACTTGCATATTCCGCAGGAGGCAATACCTAGAAACGAGCACTTCAATCCATTTATTCTCTCGGACAGAAACCTGGAGGACATCTTCCATGCTGCTGATACCATACCCATTTCCCCCCTAAGCCCAAACAGGGAGTATGTCATGCCCGTGATGCTTAGGATGATGTACTGTTGTGCCCTACGGCCGGGCGAGCCATTCCGCCTTTTACGGGATGATGTTGACTTCGGTAATGGCACAATCTTTATCAGGCAATCTAAAAAACACAAAGACCGGACAGTATGGATGTCTGAGGATATTTTCAACATATGTAAAGAATACGACGATATCTTTGGAGCCAGACCGTTTTTCTTCACTAGCCCTACCAGAACCATGTACGCCCCTTCTTGGTTGCGTAGCCAGTTTGAAATATGCCTTAAAAAAGCTGGACTGTATAATGAGAATCCCAGGCCTAGGCCTTATGACCTCAGTTATGCCAACCTTCCATCATT
>JAGYOG010000060.1 GCA_018399495.1 Sphaerochaeta sp. | reverse complement strand
GGAAAGTCCTTTCCTGCCATCTGTGACACCAGGACGTATCCATATCTCGGATGGTTTGGCTATGGACCTGCTGTATTCACCGTTGCTACCGACAAACACCCCTGCTCCGTTATCACTGTTAAGAGACTTGCTATAGTTGATCCTATTGGTTGAACCCATTGGTATCCTCCGGGTCCTATAGTCCTTTATTCTTCTAAACTACGTAACCGTGTATTTGGCGTGACTGACACCTTGGAACGCTTTCCGCTCGGGAGAACAGCGTTGCAGTCGGTGCCCAATTGGGATTCACCACTACAGGAGTGTTGGTTGATGTTGGACTTGGCGAGACCTACATCCAGGCAGGTATCAACTATCCATTGGGGATGTCCTATATCGCTGCTTATGCGGAGGCTGAAGATACATTTGTTGATATCTACACGTTCAATGCAGATATCAGCCAAGCATTTGCACTCAGTGAAAACTTCGACCTGAAAATCGGGTTGGGAACAACAGCATTTACCAACTTCGGTCCAGTAGTCCTTGGTGTTGCCGGTGCTGTAGTAAAGGGAGAGTATTGGATACCAAACAAAAATACGGGAATCTTTTTGAACTTGAACATCCCGGTAATGGCGTATGGAGTTATCGAAGACAATGACACCTTCGATGGAGGAGTTGTATTCAATGGACTATTGCCACTTGCCGGGTTACTCACCTCAACGGTCGGGGTGTTGTACGCATTCTAATCCTGAGCAATTATTTGTATACAGGGGGCTTCGACCCCCTTATTTTTTTCATTTTTTCCGGTTTACATTCTGCAGAACTTGTTTGAATTTATGGGTCTATAGCGAGGTAAAAACATCCTTCCTATATTAGTTCTTGTCGTTTTATTGCAATAATTACATGAACATGTTACAATGGTTTTATCCAATACAAGAATTATTGCCAATTGATCGAAGCAATCATTCGACCACAGACCTTCTGTGAACCAGGGGATATCTATGTCCTTGAAAACATGATCAGAAGAAACCCTACAGGAAAAACCCATGCAATTTACAGATTCAGAACAGCAGATAGTAGACCGTTTCGATACCGATGTCAGCAGAGAACGCTGGCGCGACTGGAAGTGGCAGCTGAAGCATTGCATCAAGGACGTTGCAACGTTTGAGAAACTGCTTGACTACACCTTCCCTGAAGCAAAACGGAAAGATATTGAAACAACCATTGCCAAGTTCCCGATGGCTATCACTCCCTACTTCCTCTCACTCATCGATACTGATAATGTCGAGAACGATCCTATTTTCAAGCAGTCGTTTCCAGATATACGTGAATTGGATATTGCTGATTACGATATGGAAGATCCCCTGCACGAGGATGCAGACAGCCCGGTCACCGGTATTACTCACCGTTATCCAGACCGTGTTCTCTTCTTGATCAGCAATACCTGTGCAATGTATTGCCGTCACTGCACCAGGAAGCGCAAGGTCGGTGATGTGGACAGCATCCCTGACCGTGAACAGATCAAGGCAGGGCTCGATTACATTAGGAACACCCCTCAGGTTCGTGATGTCCTGCTCAGTGGTGGAGACCCCTTGATGCTCTCAAACGAGTACCTTGAGTGGATTCTCGCAGAATTACGCGCCATTGAACATGTTGAGATCATCAGAATTGGTACCAGGATTCCTGTGGTGCTCCCCTACCGGATAGACGAGAAGCTAGTAACAATGCTCAAGAAGTATCATCCGCTTTGGATCAACACCCAGTTCAACCACCCCCGTGAACTTACAAAATCCTCACGCAAGGCGGTGGAAATGCTCGCTGATGCGGGGATTCCCATGGGCAACCAATCAGTCCTGCTCAATGATGTAAACGACTGTCCCCGAATCATGAAGAAACTTGTTCAGAAACTAGCCTATAGTAGGGTACGCCCCTATTATCTCTACCAATGTGATCTCTCTGAAGGGCTCACTCACTTCAGAACCTCGGTTGGCAAGGGTATCGAAATTATGGAGAGTCTCAGGGGCCATACCAGTGGATTATGTGTTCCCACCTATGTAATTGATGCTCCAGGCGGTGGTGGAAAGATTCCCATCATGCCCAACTATATCCTCTCTTGGTCCACAAACAAGGTAATTCTCCGTAACTTCGAGGGAGTCATTACAACCTATCGGGAACCGGACAACTACGCATCAGTGATGTGTGATCGCAACTGCGAGAAATGCACCCTGGAGTTGAAACTTGAGGATAGCGATGAATACAAGGCTTTCGGTATTGAAAAACTGTTGGCTGACTATGACGATGCCTATTCTCTGACACCAGAGGGTCATGTAACGGTAAGCGAGGCATATGCTGAGGCGAATGGGAATGAGGAGAGTTAAGCATGGCAGATGTAAACGATACGCTACTCCAGCTTAATGGAGCGCTTGTCCAGCATGGCAGAAGCAACGACCGGATCTACTTGATGGATATAGGTTCTGCTGATGCATCTCTCCTGGTCCCGGAGCTGTTGGAATTGGCAACAAGAAGAGATTACGGGAAGATTTTTACCAAGATTCCCCGCTCAGTTTCAGGCCCCTTCCTAGACGCTGGATTTCTTATTGAGGCAACCGCAGACAAGCTCTTCCAAGGACAAGAAGAATGTCTCTTCTTGGGAAAGTTTCTTGATGAGAAACGCCATGATGAGACGATGGCCTCTGAGTATGAGAGCGTTCGTGAGTTGGCCCTTTCAGCAAACCGTACAAAAGCAAGGCAGAAGCACACTGTTCGACTGTGTACGAAAGAGGATGCTGACTCAATGGCAAAACTCTATGGCAAGGTGTTTGACTCCTACCCCTTCCCGATCGACGATCCTTCATTCATCAAGAAAACCATGGACGAAGACACTGTCTATGCTGGAATCGAAGTGGATGGTGAGCTCGTTGCACTGGCCTCAGGAGAGTGTAGTTTTGACAAAAATAAACGTTTCTCTGAAATGACGGATTTTGCAACCCTACCCAAGAAAAGAGGTAATGGGTATGCCCTTCAATTACTGGCATTTCTGGAGGATGAACTCAAGAAAAGAGGAATCCTCACTGCCTACACCATAGCTCGAGCTATCTCACCTGGGATGAACATCACCTTCGCCAAGGCGGGGTACACCTATGGTGGCAGGTTGCACAACAATACCAACATTGCAGGAAACATCGAGAGTATGAATGTGTGGTATAAAAGCTTGGTTTGACCAAGAGTAGTGTATTCAATCAAACTTGTTGAATGCTGATATTGATGAAGCCGCCGCAAACTGCGACGGCTTCTCTTACATCTAATTAATTAAATTTTTAAAGATTATGCCAATACTCCTTGGGCACAGGGTTTGCACCTTCCCAGATTATCTGTCGGAAGTGGATTGGATCGGTATTTCCTTCGGTGTTTATAAAGAGGACTTGGCTCATCTCATCCAATCCCAGCGCTTCCTTCAGTTCCTCGAGCTCAGAATACTGCATGATGGAGGCAAAGGCACCGAGCGTCACTGCCCCACTCTCTCCGCTGATGATGAAGGGATCGCCATTAAGAGGGGTTGCATACATTCTCATACCCTTTGCAGCCACATAGTCAGGCACCTTGATGAAGGCGTCAGCATCCTCATTGAGGATTTTCCACGCGATGGGACTCGGGTCTCCACAAGCAAGGCCAGCCATGATGGTGTCAAGAGCTCCTCCTACTGAGTGGGGCTTCCCGTCCCCTGCTATGGCACTTTCATAGATGCAAGAAGCTTTATCTGGTTCGACTACGATGCATTTAGGAGCATTCTGGCCAAAGAGCGCGTGATAAAATCCAATTACGGAAGCAGCCAAGGCACCAACACCAGCCTGAATAAAGAGATGGGTCGGCTTCACTATACCAACACCGGTGAACTGCTCCTGGGTTTCTGCCAGCAAGGTAAGGTACCCCTGCATGATCCAGGTGGGGATTTCGGTATAGTTGTCCCAGCTGGTGTCACTGATGATGGTCCAACCATTCTTTTTTGCATCAATAGCAACCTGTCGGACAGCATCATCATAGTTTCCATCTATGATCACCACCTTGGCTCCATTGCTCTTGATTGCATCAATACGAGAGATACTGGTTTCAGAGTGAACATAAATCATACATTTGAAACCCAGACGTTTCGCCGCCCAAGCAATACCCCGTCCATGATTGCCATCAGTAGCACTGGCAAAGGTAAGATCACCAACCTTGTCCTTCACTTCCTGACTGGCAAGATACTCAAAGGAGGTGTTAGGACCAGAGAGTCCGAGCAGCTTCTGGAGATATCGGTACAAGGCAAATGAGCCACCCAGCACTTTGAAACTGTTCAAATGCAAACGGCTGGACTCATCCTTGCTCCAGATGCCACCTACGCCAAACATCGCTGCCAGATTGGGCAATCCTTGTAAAGGGCTCATTCTATAGTCAGGGATCTGTCGATGGAATCGACGAGAGCACTGGGCTTGTTCCATGGAAAAGAGTTCCTCGGCCAGTTTGGTGTTCTTCTGGCGGGGATCACGAACTATATACGATATTTCCTGATGTGTACCGGTCATATCTTCCTCCAATATGTTAATTACTTATATACTTCAATTTTCTTCATTTAACTACTAATATCAGCAATTATTCAAGTACTCATTGCCGATATGGCCAATTAATCCTAAATACATCAAGTTTGTGATTGTTTCATCCCTATATCCACAACAAAATTTCCTTGCATGTACTTTTCTTTCGAAGGGTATGCTGAACAAATCATAAGAATATTGTAGGGATAGCCGTGTTGGTTCCACAAGGGTGGGACCCTACTCTATTACGCGATACGTCTCATCTGTCAGTGAGTAACCAAGATTTACATCAGTTGCCTTTTCACTCAGTACCACTTCCTTGTCATCGGTGAAGAATACGGCTTGTACCCCTTCAAGGCTGTTGATCAGGTCCATACCCTTCTCATACCCCAGCGCATACACACTGGTGGAAAGTGCATCAGCCAGGAAGGAACTTTGGCTGATGATACTTACACTGGTGAAATCACTCTCTACGGGATATCCGGTCTTGGTGTCCAGAATATGATGATACGTTTCCCCGTCGAGTTCCAGGAATCGTTCATATGGCCCGCTGGTAACTAAGGAGGTGTCATCCAGCTCCACGATCATCACATAGGCACCTCTACCATCTTCAGGGTCCTGAATCCCAATTCTCCAGAGGGTGCCATCAGGTTTTTTCCCCAGTGTTAGGACATTCCCTCCAAGATTTACGATCGCCTTATTAACCCCATAATCCAAAAGGATCTGTTTCACCTCGTCTGCTGCGTATCCTTTGGCGATACCGCCGAGGTCCAAGGCCATGCCCTCCTCAGGCAGATAGACTTCAAGCGTATCTGCATCGAGGATGACCTTGGTATAGTCAACCAAGGGAAGCAAGGATGCAATCTCTTCGTCGGGAGGTCTTCTTGCATTCTCTCCACCGATGTCCCAGGCTTGTACGAGTGGAGCAATGGTGGGGTCGAATGCTCCCTGACTCAAACGTGCAATTTCCAGGGCTCTCTCGATTACTGCGAAGGTGTCACCAGAGACCTGCACTGCTTCCTTTCCCGCATTGGCATTCACCAAGGCAATCTCACTGGAGTTTGTATGGAGACTCATATGATTCTCTATTTCTTTAATCCGCTCAAAGGCAGCAGAAAAAGCTTCCTCGCTGGGATAGTCGTAGATGGTAATCTTGCAGACGGTTCCAAGCATGAGAAAGCTCTGCGATTCCGGTTCGGGCGCAGGTTTGTCGCAGGATACAAACAACATTGAAATCCCTATGAGAACTATTACGCGTAATGGTATTCGGTATTTCATATACAGCTAGGCATTATGATAAAAACAACAGGAAGTTTCAACGCCTTAACACAGCAACCAACAGGCCTTGTCTGCATAGTCGACGACCTATTGATTTCAATTTACGTTTCAACTAGTCAGTTCTGCAAAGCACTTTCATCCACCTGGGCATCAACTGCTGCCCTGCTGATGGATTCAATTCCGTTCAGACAACCTGCCTTGGTCGTATACCCGTCCTCGGCCATGGCGACATTCAATCCATTTGAAGCCAGAAGTCGATACCTATATTGCCCGGCGCTGTCAAAATACACCTCATATTTGGGATACTTGAGAGATGGACCTGCCTTCTGTAAGGTCTGGTCCTCTATCGGGGAAAGTGCATTCTTCTTGATTGTCTCAACACCCTCCCTGCAGGTAGCAAGGCTTGAGTAGTTCTTGCTGGTAAGTACGGTCTGGTAGTTTGCAGCCTGAAGGCTGAACCGATAGAAACCCTTTGGGGTTTTGGAAATAATAAATCTTCCTGACATAGGCCACTCCTTCTGTGGTGTTATATTCAGTATAGGAACGGGGAGAAAGAAAAAGCAAGAAGCGGATGCTATCTACCGGCAATGAAAATGATTATGTTTCATCTTTAAGGTGTAATAGAGAACATGTTACTGTGTGCAAACAGCACAATCGATACTCAGCAAGGTCTGCAGTGCATACAGGGGACGATCTCTGATGTACTCTTCCTTGGTTGCACCATTTGAGGATGAGAGAATAGTTCCTTCACGGTCAAGAAGCAGAAACCCTGGGATATAGAACCGATGCTCCCCAAACAGCTCCATCACCCCACTGGAT
>JAGYOG010000006.1 GCA_018399495.1 Sphaerochaeta sp. | reverse complement strand
ATCGGGGAACAGATCGACCTTTATCTGGCCTCGAAAGATATCGGTTCTCTCTGGTTTGGAATTGGAAAGCCAAAGGAACAGAACCTCTCTGGGCTTGAGTATGTCATCATGATAGGTTTTGCTAAAATGCCGATAAAATCATTCCGTAAAGACATGTTCAAGGCAAAGAGAAAACCGCTTGAAGATATCAGGAAAGGCGAGGGCTATGATGAAATCCTGAACATTGCAAGATTCGCTCCCAGCGCATGCAACAGCCAGCCATGGTATGTGTCATGCGAGAAGCAAAAACTCTCAGTGTATCGCCATATCAAACCAGGGAAGTTTGGAATTATGCCAGAGGGGAGCGTTTCATACTACAACCAGATCGACATCGGCATATTTATGTTCATATTGGAACTCTGCATGGACCATGCAGGTCTTGCATACGCAAGATCCTGCATATTTGAAAATAGTGATAATGAAATGAATCTCTCAGCACAATACCAGATATAGGAATCATGAAACATAAGAAAGAAAATGTAATTTTCTACATACATGGTAAAAATGGCAGTAAGGAAGAACTTGAGCGTCTGAAACCATTACTTCAGACTAAAGCGTATGATGGGTATGCCATAGATCTCCCTGGGCATGGCCAAAGTACAGAAGATCTCGTAAATTTTTCTCCATGGGGTACCAAGCTTCTGTTGCAAACCTCATTTGAAAAACTTTCAAGGGATTATACTCAGGTCACGCTTCTTGCAAACAGCATTGGCGCTTATTTCTCCATGCAGGCCTTGCAAGGTCTGGCTATAGAGAGAGCTCTATTCGTCTCTCCAATTCTTTCCATGGAGCAGCTTATAACCGATATGATCGGTTGGGCAGGTATTACTGAGGCAGATTTACAGAAGAAAAAAGAATTTCACACGGAATTTGGAGAAACTCTTTCGTAGGATTATCTTCAATTTGTTCGAAATAATCCTATTAATTGGAAAATTCCAACCTCCATCCTCTATGCAGGACATGATACGTTGACCTCCAGGGACACCGTTAATTCCTTCGTCAATTCTCATACTGCTGCTCTCACCGTCTATGAAAATGGGGAACATTGGTTCCATACACCTGGCCAATTAGAGGTTCTTGATCAGTGGATTCTGAAGCAACTGTAAGAAACATATTGTGTTTCTCTATTCTACCTGCTGAAACAAATTGAACTGATTTATGCTGTGTGAATTTGATTGCTATAGGCTTAACCTTGGGTTGGCCTAAGGGCATAAAAAAGGACGAACTGAGAAGCTCAATCCGTCCAATCTTGATCGGGGCGAAAGGACTCGAACCTTCGATATCCTGCTCCCAAAGCAGGTGCCCTAGCCACTGGGCTACGCCCCGAAACTTTCTGGAGTATACGCACTTGAGCTTGGAAGCGTCAAGGGGGTAGGATACAGAAATATGGATAAGAATACATATGCAAACTTACTATATGAACGTTTGGACACGCTACTTCCAAAAGATATACAGTTTCTGGAACAGCGTGACCCCTTCAAATTTTTGATCAGTGTTATTCTCTCAGCCCAGACAACAGACCGATCCGTCAACGCGGTTGTAAGAACGTTATTTGATGTCTACCCCGATGCTCCCTCTCTTGCCAAGGCCAAGAGGGAAGATGTGGAAGAAATAATTTTTCCTACTGGTTTCTATCGAAACAAGGCAAAAAACATTATTGCCTGTGCCCAGGCTCTTGGAGATGAAGGGATTCCAGAAACCATGGAGGAGTTGGTCAAGTTGCCTGGAGTGGGGAGAAAGACAGCCAGCTGTGTGTTGGGTGACATCTATGGTAAGCCGGCAATTATTGTTGATACGCATTTCGGTAGGGTTGTGAACCGTCTTGGGCTGGTTTCAACCAAGGAACCGGAGAAAATTGAGAAAGAAGTAGCTTCTCTCCTGGAGCCATGCATTCATTACCGCTTCTCCATGACAGCCAACCTGTTTGGAAGAACTACCTGTCATGCAAAGAAACCAAGTTGTGAGGATTGTCCGTTCAGTGATGTCTGCCCGAGTCGAGATGCTTTTCTAGAGAAACATTCCAAGTGATAAGCTCTCCCTCTCTTTGGATTGTGAGAATGGCTAGCGATACATCCTTGATAATGATTGGTTCAACAGGGAAAGTAGTATCTATTTCACCAAGATAGATGCCATCATACGGGTAGTCTGTTCCCAGTTGCTCGCGAATCTGGGTAAACGGTGTACTTGGAATGGGAAGATGCAGGTGTCCATATTGGTAGGATGTTGTATCGAGTGTAGAAAGCGGTAGAGGTGGACAGTCGAGAAAAGGTAGGGCTTCCTGCTTGTCAGCCGGACCAAGAATGATACATGCTTCCAGTGTAAGAAAACCTGGGTCGCCATGCTGTTTGTACAAACTGTCCCTGAATAGCTTCAGGTTTCTTCTCAGCTCTTTGCCTAATCGAAGGATGTAATAGGTATCCATGGATGTAGCATACAGAAGGAGATAGGCCTCAGCAAGGGAAAAAACAGAAAAGATGATGCCTTTGTCTTTACACAAAAGCTGTTATCTGGTAATTTGGCTAAGGTTGAGGTCTATTTGTACAACACCCTTGTACTACTGCTCACGGGCAATGGCTTGCCTGGACAAGGTGATGCGCGATTTCAACAGGCCCTGGTTCGGCCAACGAATGAATTATTAAGGATAAGGTGGATATAGCTATGGCTCGTAGATGTGAGATTTGCGGAAAAGGAACGGTCGCTGGAAATAGTGTTCCGAGAAAAGGACAAGCCAAGAAGCATGGCGGTGTTGGGCAGCACATTGGTGTTACCACAAAGCGCGTATTCCGCCCCAACATTGTGTCTGTGAAAACTTTGATCAACGGGACACCTCGGACCATTAAAGTATGCACACGTTGCTTGCGGAGCGGTAAGATCGAGAAGCTCGTATAACCATACGCACGTCATCTCGATTACCAGAAGAGCCCAACGTTGGGCTCTTTTTGTATAATTTTGCAAGACATATTTTCAGTGTTTTGTTCACTATGTTGAATTTTTCTCGGAGGTGGTGGTAATGAATGATATACGGGTACACGCAGTAGAAAGCATCAATCTTGTTTCACAGGATGGTTTGGAAAAGCTTATCCGAATTCTACGTGCTTCCGGAGAAACCCATCAAGTAGTGGTACTTGCTCCGTTTACTGATGAAAACCTGGAACTCACTAACCTCTTGCACTTGGCCATGAAACGTGATGAACGCTTATGGTCCATGCAGGAACAACGTTTTACCCGGTGGACAGTCTTGGTTGAAGACCTTCTTTCGGTACCTGCCGGCACCAAGGTCTTGGACAGGATTAAGCAAGGGTTTGCAGATTTGGAAGATATCCTTCGATCAATCTGGTTGGTTCAGGAGATTAGTGAAGGGGTGGAGCGCTATGCAGGTACACTCTGTGACAGTTGGGTTGCTGACCTTGCTTGCCATTGGGCTAATTTACATGATTTTCCTTCCGATCTCCTTGGGTATGCTGACTTCCAAAAGAAACAGCGCATAGAGGAAGCAGTGTTGTTTGTCTATGGAGCAGTAAAGGAAGGACAAAGTGAATATGCTGCAGCATCTCTTGCGGCTCAGCTTGGAGTAGATGGGGTAACCTTCTGGAACAACAGTTCCTTGCTCCATAATGCAGACCTTAGGGAAGTTCCTTCTGCTTTGGTCATTCGTTCTCTCTCCTATGCGGAGGCGACTGAGTTGAGCTTCTTCGGAGCTCCCATTATTCACTCCCATGCACTGGTTCCTGCCATTGCTGCATCCTTGGATGTCCAGCTTCGCTGTTGGGAAAAGGAAGAGGATCTGGGAACCATAATTAGTAAGGATGGTGACCAGAGAGAACCAAATAGGGTAAAAGGTTTTTCCATCATCCATGACATTGCCCTTATAAATGTAGAAGGGGCAGGCATGAGTGGAGTCATTGGCATTGCAAGCCGACTCTTCTCAGCCATGCGAAAAGCATTCATTTCTGTTGTCCTTATAAGCCAAGCTTCCAGTGAGTACTCCATTTGTTTTGCTGTTCCCGAGAGAGAGGCAGAGCGCGCCTGTGTTACGGCAAAGAAGGAGTTTGCTCTTGAGCTTGAGGATGCATCCATCCAGAGTATTGAAGCTGAAATTGGATTGGCTGTCCTTGCAGCAGTCGGAGAGCAAATGACAGGCCAGGCAGGTGTTGCCGGCAAGTTCTTTTCTTCCTTGGGCAAGGCCGGGGTCAATGTCATTGCCATTGCACAGGGTTCGAGCGAGACAAACATCAGTGCAGTCATTAAGGGAAGTGACAGCAAGAAAGCCCTTAGGGCACTCCATGCACGGTTCTTCCTTTCAAAGCGGGCTATTTCTGTTGGTTTGCTTGGCCCAGGAAATATTGGGGGTACTCTGCTGCAGCAGATTGCAAAAGAGACCACCAGACTGAAAGAACAGTTTGGGCTCGATATTCATATTCGTGGTATTGCCAACTCAAGGAAAATGTTGCTTGATCAGGATGGCATCGACCCAGGTGCATGGAAGGATCGTTTTGTTAAGGAAGCGGTAGAGCTCGACCAGGACCTCTTTACCCGCCACATTGGTGCTACCTATTTCCCGCACTCCTTGATCATAGACTGTACTACTAGCAGCAAGCTTTCTGAGCAATATGTTTCATGGTTGGAGTCAGGGATCCATGTCATTACCCCGAACAAGAAGGCAGGGACGGCCCCCATGGAGTACTACCAGCGTCTGCTGGAGACTTCCATGCGTACAGGAAAGCGGTTCCTCTATGAGACCACCGTCGGTGCAGGGCTTCCCATTATCTGGACGCTGAAGGACTTGGTCCAGACAGGGGATACCGTACACCGCATTGAGGGGATTGTCAGTGGTACGCTTGCTTGGCTCTTCTCCAGCTATGATGGAAGTGTTCCCTTCAGTTCACTGGTGAGACAGGCAAAAGAGATGGGGTATACTGAACCTGATCCGAGGGATGACCTCTCAGGTATGGACGTAGGCCGGAAGACAGTCATTCTTGCCAGGGAGTTGGGGTATTCCCTGGAAGTGGAAGATATCCCGATCCAGAGTCTGGTTCCTGATTCTTTGGATGGTTGTTCCCCAAGTGAGTTCATGGATAGATTGGAAGCGATCGATCCTATCATAGAAAAAGCATACAAAGATGCTGTAGAGAAGGGTGAGAAACTTCGTTATGTCGGGATTGTTGATGAAGAAGGCAACTGCAGTGCTTCCTTGAAAAGCTATGCGAGTGACCATCCCTTTGCCCAGGCAAGCGGAACTGATAATGTAATCTGTTTTACCACCGACCGGTACTTGAGCCAGCCTCTGGTGATCAAGGGACCGGGAGCAGGAAGGGAAGTTACTGCCGGTGGTGTATTCTCTGATATTCTTCGATTGGCAGCCTATCTTGGGGCTAGGATTTAGGAGGACGTAACGATGAAGTTTGTATCAACAAGGAAGAAAGCTCCCAAGGTAAGTGCCAGCGAGGCAATCCTGCAAGGTCTTGCACCCGACGGGGGGCTCTATGTGCCCGAGTCATTTCCCTCCCTTTCCCATTTGCATGTACATGAGATCTCTTCATATCCGGAACTGGCATATGAAGTGCTTGCTCCCTTTTTTGAGGACGATCCTCTGAAAGAGGACCTGGCTCAGATTTGCATGGATGCTTTCAATTTCCCGGTTCCCTTGGTTTCCCTCAGGGGCGAAGAGATGGTCCTCGAGCTCTATCATGGACCGACGGCTGCATTCAAGGACTTTGGTGCACGCTTCCTTGCTGCAAGCATGGAGAAGATCCTGGAGACCCAGTAAATGAACAGGAAACTCACCATTCTAGATTGCAACCGGTAGCGATACCGGCGGGGCATTTGGCAGCCGCTTTTGCAGGGCAAAGGGTATTGATGTAAGTACTCTTCCCCAAAGGGAAGGGTGAGCAAGCGCCAGCAGACCCAACTGACCTGTTGGGGTGGCAATATTGAAACTATGAGGTCGATGTAATTTCGATGACTGTCAGAAGATGGTCAGGATGCGTTCATGGACCGGAGATTGCTCACCAAGTAGGGTTTGAGCAGTGCAAATAGTATTAACCTGGGAAGCTGCTTCCCAGAGTGTGTACTATGTCTATGCATCCCACCTCCACACCAGGCTGCTGGAAAGGCAACTTCATCATTCCAAGCGGAAATGTGGGCAATAGCTGTGGTGCCTACTGGGCTCTGAGCATAGGAGCTCCCATAGAAGGATTGTACTTTCCGTGAATGAGAACAAGACAATTCCTGACTATCTCTTCTCTGGCAACTATGAGAAGCGTCCCTCTGTAGCTACCTTGGCCAATGCCATGGATGTAGGGGCACCCAGCAATATGGAGCGTCTGTTTGATCTCTATCCAGATATCGATACCATGCGAAAGATGGTAAGTGCTTGGTCAGTAGATGACGAGACCATCAGGAAGACAATCAAGGAAGTGTATGATGAATCAGGGTATATTATGTGCCCCCATACAGCTACAGGAGAACGAGTAAGAAGAGACCAATTCAGTGGAAACCCCACCATTGTCATTTCTACTGCCCACCCTGCAAAGTTTGAGCAGGTGGTAGAACCACTGCTTACTACCGAGGTACCCATTCCAGAGAAGCTGAAGCAATTGCTCGATAAGGAGACTTCCTTCAAGCAGGTAGGGAAGGAGTATCGGGAGTTGTTTGAGTAGGGTGAATCACGGTTTTATTTAGTGCTCGTTGAGTAATTAGGAAAAGGAATCCCACCAGTATTTGATGGGATTCCAAGATCATAAATTTACAATAGCATTCTTACTCAGGTAATATAATCGACAATGGCTGCCTTGAAAGTAAGATTCAAAGTATATTCTGTACCTGTTGAAATGGCAGCTGATTCCTCCAAACCACTTACATCATACACCGTTCCTAAAATGGTTCCTTCGAGGAAACCTGACTCCGTATCAATAACAGAATATTCAACAGTATATTCCTCTGCATTAATTTCCATAAGAGGATCACCATTGGTATCGTTTTCTATTAACTCAATCATATAATTATGTTCTGCGTCTGAAATACTCACCTCTATTTCTGTATCGATTGTTGCGCTCGTATGAAGAGGAAGTTCTACATAAGCATAAATAATATCAGATCCGTTATTTGCTTCGTCATATGCTGCAAATTGGCCAACCGATGGCATATCGAGAGGTTTAGTAGACCCAATAAGGTTCGTAGTATTCTCCCTTACCGCTACAAGTGGCACTTCTGACGTTGTAGAAAGATCTAAATAGGCTGCCAAAGTACTGTTTGCATGTGTCCCTGAATATAGTTCAAAATGTAACGTATCCAATGTTGTATCAGTAGGAGTTAAGGTAAATATGATATGCTCATTTTTTACAGTCAGGGAAAGTGTAGCTGTCTTACTCCCATCATCAGTGGTTACCGTAATGGTTGCACTCCCTGCAGCCACTGCCGTGACCAGACCGGTGGAACTGACTGTAGCCACACCAGTATCACTGGAAGTCCAAGCTACGTCTTTATTGGTTGCATCATTGGGACTAACTGTAGCATTCAATTGCAACGTATCTCCAACCAAGATTGTCTGATTTTCTTCTGTGATAGTTACACCAGTAACATCTACTGGCCTATTCAATAATTCATCGCATCCCATGGTGACCAAGAGGACACATACGATAAGTGCAAATGCCATTCATCGATTCATTTTATGTTTCATGTCGTACTCCAAAACTATTTGTGGTTTTAAAAGAGAAGAGTAATTCTTGGAAAATTACCTTACTATCTTCCATGTAAGAAAAATGAGAGTGTTTGCATGGGTGGAGGTATGTTGGAGTAGAGAGAACTATCCCATCCCGCTTTTCTAGAGCAGTTGGGAAAAATAGTGCATCGTAAACCTGAAATACAAGCCCAATAGCCGCTTGGCAGCAAAATCATCCCTGATTTTTCCCAAGTTTGCCGCATTAGCCCTCCAAATACCTGCTATCCTCCAGAGCATGTGTTACCTGGGGATTTGAGACGCATACGATATTTGGAGCTACAGTATTCTAGTACTGCATGAGCCTCATTGAGTTTGTTCTTATTCGTAGAATACCAACAGTTTTATGGAACTGTAAAGAAAAATATGACATAAGGTATGAATAAATTACGTTAAGACTCTCATAATATATGAAAATATGATGATATAGTTGTTATAATGTCACTAAAAGTATAACAAATGAGGAAAAACATATGACATATTGAAGCACCCCGCCAAATGTTTCTTGGAAGGGTGCTTCTCATATTTATGCGATGTTACTTGGAAAATACTCCCTTGATCGTCAGCCTGGAGGTGAGTGCATCATCACTGTTGTCAACAATTGAATCATAGTAGCTCACCTCGAAGAGAGCGGACGTTGAGATTGGACCAAATCGTTTGTCGATACCAGCCGAACCTGTTATCTTGAACGCTTCTAGAGAGCTCTTGAATGCCTGGTCGAGTGAAGCAGAGAAGGTGATCGTATCGAAGAACGCCTGCTTGATAGAGAACTTTGCATCATACCCAAATGTGGTAAGCCCTCCTGTCTCTGTACTCCAAGCATGGTCAAACCCAAGAGAGATTGCATATCGACTGAAACTCGTTGCTGCAGAGAGCGCGTAGGAGAACTCCCAGAACGTGGATCCGTCCTTTACCCCATCACTCTGGATGTTCGTGACATAGGAGTCTTTTGTCTTCGCACCAAAGTTTGTAGACACATCCCCAAACTTATACCGCGCACTCTTCCACCTCAGTTCCCCGGTATGGGTACTGGTTATATCGTTGGTAGTGGATGTGGTAATCGCATCAGCTACTGCTGCATCATCAGCCTCTGCTGCCAGCGCCTCTGCATTAGTAGTCTCATAGAGGAATGTATAATCCAGTGATATCGTTCCGAAGTGGGCAAGTTGTGGGAAATCGACTCCAGCCTGTGCTTGATGGACAATGTTGGAAATATCATTTGCAGAGGTTGGTGTGGAATCAGGGGCAAGATCAGGTTTTATCAAACCAATGATATCGTTGAACAGAATGTCAGCAATATTGTTCTTGTTCCTCTCATACCCTGCAGAGAACGTGAAGTCCTTGATCCCCTTCTCAAATGCCAAGCCGTAGGAGAACTCATCGGTAGCAACCGATGATCCAAGGCTCTTGTAGGTGCTGTCCGTTTTCCGTATCCACGTCTGGATACCAAGACTTGGAACCTCAACCTCAGCTCCATAGCTCACACCCCAGAGTGTCCTGTTGATGACCCCACTTATCAAACCATTGGTCGGGAGGAAGTAATCCAGGACAGGGAAGATTGATTGGACCTTGTCCAAGTACCCCAGGTAGGAGCTTACATCGGGTCCTCCCTGATCCTCTAGATCTGTCGCCAGCTGGTCCACATCAAGTACGTCTCTTGCATCATCATTGTAGAGACTCAAGGAGAAGGAGGCATCAAGGTTGAATAGCTTGTTTTTTGAACCACTGCTCAAACCGATGACCATGTTCTGCTCAGGCCTGATGTCATCAAGATCATACAAATCACCGATGGGGGAATCGGCTCCACTCTTGAGATTCTCATAGCGTCCCTGCAGGGAGCTGATGAAGGACATGTTGGTTTGCAGGTACCAGAGTTCCCTGACTTTACCAGCCATCTTGAAGCCGAAGAAATTCTGTGGCCATGCTGTCTCAGCCAAGCCTAGATCACTGAGACCTTTTGCTATCTGCAATTCAAAGAATGGAAGGTCGATACCGATCGCTGTTCCTCTAAGTGAGAGGTCATTGATTGTCTCCTTCTGGAACGATACATTCTGGTCACCAAACTGATAGGTAAGGGCAGGCCCAAAGAGAGAAATCTTCAGTGTAAACTGGTTGTCATTCTCAAACTGTCTCGCTTCCTCTCCTGACCAGTCAAACTCATTGGCAAAGTTGATCGGGTTGTACAGGTTCAAAAAGTTCTGCAAATCTGCGATCAAGGTATTGGGATACGCCTCGGTAATCTCGGTGGCTGCTACCGTATCCTTCAAGATAGCGGTACCTTCCACGACAAGGGGACCGGCTTTCATATACCCATCGCCACCAAGTTCGTAGGAGATGTTCAGATTTTGGCTGACATCACTGAATACATCTTGCAATTCAGTCTGGTTCTCGCTCTCGCCAAATCCCAAGATGTACTCAACCTCAAGGTTTGCACGGTACGAACCATCAAAGGCAAAGGTGGGTGCTTTCTCTGCGGTAATCGTGAACGTATAATCTTCTATTGCAATATTACCGTAGCGGTCTTCCATCTCGATGGAGATTACCGCATCATCCTTCTCTTCTGGAGTTATCAGGAAGGAGAGATAGCCACCAAAGACACCACTGCGCGTCAGCGTCTGCCCGTCTTTGGTAATATTGAAACGGGTGAGGGCACTCTCATCAGCAACACCAAATACAACCAGTTGTTCCTTTCCCTCCACAAGTTCAAACGAGCCTGGACTGATAAGTTCCAGAGTAGGAGGTTCCTTGTCCTGTAGAAGTCTGGCCTTGTGTTCTCCAATCTTTGGATCACGAATGAACCTACCATCACTATTCTGCATTATCGTGTAGTAGACCAGTTCCTCGCCGGTAAGGTAGGTGTAGGGGACGGTAGTCCTCCACACCCCCTTGTCTTCGGCAAACTCGCTATATCGTGGTTCCCGCTCCCCGCTTTGGTAGAAGAAGAAGCGTGCTTCTGCTACAGTTCCGTCTGCCTCTGTACTGGAGAGGGTTACCTCAAGATTTTCATACGCCTTCACTTCTCCAGGCACGTCCACCTGCAAGGCAAAAAGGGAAGCACTCAACAGACTGATTACAACAATCAACGAAATTATTTTTGTGTTTTTCATGGTGCTCCTCCTTCCTACCAACCAAATCCGGGTGCGCCATCATACCCGCCACCCATAAATCCACCAGGTGCGCCGCCATAGCCACCGCCTCCAAACCCTGGGGCTCCTCCATATCCACCTCCGAAGCCAGGATCACTAAAGAAGGAGTCCATATACCCTCCAAGTCCTGGGTCAGGAGGCGCCCCTCCCATACCCGGTCCAAATGGATCGGGGAAGTAAGGAGGCATGTACGGATCTACAGGAATCGCATTGTTGTATGAATCCGGGGGTGGCTCCATGCCTGCTCCCATTGGATCGTAGTCCGTCTCATATCCTGTGCCGTCCGGTGTGTCGGATGATGCAGGAGTATCCTGTGTCTCTGGCTCCTTAGGCTTCTCAGTGCTGTTGACCTGCACCACTTGGTGTGCAGCGGCCATCGTGCCGTCACTGCCGTATGCACTGGCTGTGATGATATGTTCATCTGGAGTGAGATCAAGCGATGAGAAGGAGAGTGTTGACCCTTCAGCGAGCACTCCATCAAGGTGGGAGCTCCAGGTAAAGGCATCTTCACCCAAAACTGAACCGTCCTTATCCTTGCCGACCGCTCTGAGCTCGGTGCTCGCACCCTTCACCAGGATGATCAAGGGTTGCGGGTCAACAATCTGCACCTCTACAGATCCTATGACATCCAAGAGAATTGTCGATGAACCTACCATGCTGTTTCCTGCATAGGCTTCAGCGGTTATCGAACGCTTCCCTGCAACCAGATTTGCCTGGCTGAGGTCAAGGCTGTCGCCGCTGGCGATTGCATCTTCAGCTAGGTCACTCTTCCAGTCGATACGGTCCACTCCCTCCAGTCCTTTCACGGTGGCTGAAAGTAGAGAGCTACCGCTGGCTAGTTCGTAGGAAGGAGGAGGATTATCGATGAATACTCCCTGCCTCTCTGTATAGAGATTGAGACTGAATATTTGCCTTTGGGCAATGGAACCTTCGGTTGCTTGGACAGTTAGCGCATATACACCCTCAGATCCGAAGACCTCAGGCTGTATGACTGCGCTCGCAGTCCTGGTTCCTTCCCCGATCATCCAAGAAGTCGGAAGGGGAGTTTCTCCAAGAAGCAGTTGCATCGAAGGTTCCCTGAATCCAGTAAGCGCAACCTGCAGGGGAATTTCCTCGCCAAGGCGAACGATACTCTCCGCAGAAGGACTCAAGAGCTCCAAGGTAGCAGAGGAGGTGAGGTTCAAAGGAATCTCACGTCTAATTGTTTCCTTTGCACCCAGCGGGTCAGAGATGACCATGCTGACCACTACCGGCCCTGCTTGCAGGTTGCTTATCTCTCCATAGCCCAGATAGGTTTCTCTTCCTGCCTTCTCCAAGACCCTGTTTCCCTGCTTGATCTGCCAGGTTACTTCAGGACTGACCCCTCCCGTAAATTCTGAGCGGAGAAGGAGCGGAGGCGAGCTTTCTGCTATCAGATAGTTAGGCAGGTTGTTGTTCACCACCGCCTGCACACTGCTGATCGGCTCAAAGCTGTAAAGGGTAGTGGCGATACTGCCAACCAGTCCCATGGAATCGGTTGCCTCCGCTCTAATTTGTTGTTCTCCCACTGCAGGAGGAGTAAATGCAAGGGCTTTTCCTTCCCCGAGCATTGCCCCTGATGCATCCTTCCACCGTATGGTTCCCGTGAAGGCTTGGTCATCCCGCACTTCAACTGCAAGTACGATCGGCCTTCCAAGCGGAGCACTGGTTCCTTCCGCAAGGTTTATGAAGGACAGTCGCGGTCTGGTGTTTATGTTAAAGGATATACTAGCCTGTTCGCTGGCATCCTCCTCACTGTAGACCGCTACCAATGTACAGGAACCGGCAATTTCTGGTGCAGTAAGGTTCCCGATATCATCAACCTCCAGTCCATTGAGATACCAGCTTACACGACCTTCCTTTTGGTCACTGGGTAGCCCGATCAGTGTTGGGCTGAGTTTTGTCCCCGCATTCACCACACTGCCATGCGGCCAGTTGATCGAGAGCTTGAGTGGCTCCTTCTGGATAGTTATCGTAGTTCTTTCCCTTGCACGTTCACGGTTGTTCCCATCAACAAAGACCGTGGTGAGCTCGACCAGCCCAGTTCCTTTTGCGGTGAACGTGGTATTGCTTCCTGTAAGCGAATCACTTCCGGCAGCCGTGTCCTCAAGATACTTGATGGACCACTGGTAGCTCCCTTCGGCTTCCTCGCCGAGTGTTGCAATAAGGGGAACATCATAGCCCAGGAAGAATGTTTGTTCCTTCTTGGGAGAGAGGATTTCCATGGGAAGCTGGGCCCTTGTTACCTGAACCGCAGCTCGGACTATTGTCTCCGCTCCCATACTGTCCTCTGTACGTGCTTCCAGTATATGGTTGCCCACATCTGCCTCAGTCAAGATCCGTTGGTTTGCTCCTTCTATAGGCACGCCATCCAAGCCATAGGTGACGGGTTGGTCAGCTTTCCGGTCTTCTGCGTCGAATGCAGTGGCAGCCCAAGTGAGCGGTTCTCCTGTGTACTGTAGTGGAGGAACCGAGAGGGTAAGGGTTGGGCTTTGGTTCTGAGCCAATGAGAAACTCGCTCTCTTCTGGCTACTCCTCCCAAATGCAGTAGTAACGAGGGTAAGTTGAACGTTGCCAGAAACTCCTTTCGGGTCAAAGCTGGTTTCCTTTCCTACCGCAACCACTTGGTCAGCAAGCTTCCACTGATAGGTAGCGCCTTCCTCTCCTGTTGCTGAGAGCGCAATCTTCTCTCCTGTCTTGTAGGTAATGGTTTGCGCTTGCAGGGGTGAGAGAATCGTGGGCTCGGCGATATCGCGGACGGTGATGGTCCGCTCTGCTGTGGTGCGTACCATAGCCCCATTGGCATAGCGTGCCTGGATGGTGAAATTTCCACTTCTCTCAGCCTTGAATTGGTAACTCAAGCCTACCTCTCCAGTACTGCTTCCATTGACATACCACGTAATACGAGAAGCAGCATCCGAAAGGTCAAAGGACGAACCGACAACCTTTTCAACCCCTACCATGCAGGGAACTTGTGTTCCAATCATGGTGGTGGTGGCGTCAAAGGGAGCGAGCAGGTTGAGCTGGAAGTCGTTTTGGACTTCAACCCGAACCTGTTTGGTTATCACATTCCCCAGAGGGTCCCTTGCACTCGCTGAGATGGTGTGTCGTCCTGGTCTCAGGGTGCCAAGAGTCCCGCTCAGGAAGTTGGAGTTGGGTACTACGTTTGTATCTACTCTCCATGTCACCAAGTCAACTGCCCCTTGAACCAAGTCCAGGTTGCCCTGTACTACTGTCTCTGGTGAGAGGCGTTGTCCTTCTGCCGGTTTGGTAATCGTGAAGTCCAAAGGTTTGAGTACTTCAATCTGCTTTTCAGCAGTTTTGCTGTTTCCAAATACATCAGTGGATGTTATGGAGAAGGTATGCACTCCTGCTTTCAGGATAGGTATGGTAAACTCACGCCCAGCAGGTCTTTTGTGTTGTGCATACGTTACCCCGTCAACAGAGAGGGCTAGGGTAGCGATCAAATCGGTTAGCCCTTGCTCCACCAAGATTGCTTTCACGGTAACAGCGCTCCCCTCCAGTACCCGTTCAGGGGCTTCTATGCTCGATACTCCTTGCCTGTCAGCAACCTGGATGTCTCTGCCGGTTATACCGTCGGTATTGGTGGGGAGATAATCACCTATGGTTCCGTCAGGAAGCCGTACTGAGGTTGCATAGCCATCGACATCGATGCTGTGCATACCCTGTGCAAAGGTAACGGTAGGATTCTTGTATTCCTTTAGGTTTACCCTCCAAATCACCTTGTCGATATCCCTGCTCTCATAGAGCAGAGGAATCGGTATGTTCGGTGGATACAGGTTTTCAAATGCCAGATCCTTCGGGAGAATGATACTTATGTAGGGGTCGATTACCCGAACATTGAAACGTTTGTCGACGGTTATGGAGTTCATCTCACCCCTGACCATGATGGTCAGTTCCTTCTGGGAAGCGTTCGGAGTGAAGGAGTATGCCGCTCCTTGTGCGGTAAGCTGGTTGTCTATATACCACTGGAAGGTCTCATTTGCTTCCCCGCTTGCAATTAAGTTGTAGCGCTCTCCTGCAACCAGGCGATCATTATTGCTGATTCCGTTCACCTCAAACTTGGGAGGTGTGCTCTCAGCAACACTGAAGGTGATTCTCTGCTCACTGGTTTTCTCTGGAGTAGTTTTTCCTGTGGTCAGGTAGTTACCTACCACGCTCAGGGTGTAACTCCCAGCACCAAGTGAGTTCCAGTCGAATGTGTCATTGATCTGGGTTCCATTGAGTGCCATGGTAAACGAGCTGACATCCTTGGTTTCAATGATTGGCTTTGGTACCTGTTTGGTTGGGAATCTTGCCCCATCCTGTGGGTAGGTTATGGAGATACTTGGGTCAATGATCTTGACCGTCCACTCCTGCCTCGTGCTTTGGTTATAGGTATCTTTCACTTCTGCCTGGACCGTGTACAATCCTGGAGGCCAGCTTTGGTGACTGATGCTTGCAGCCAGGGTCTCGCGGATCGACGAGCCTTCACTGAAGATATTCCACTTGGTTGTCTCTAGCGTGTTCTGGCTGGAAGCCTGTAGAGAGAATATGACCGGTACCCCGGTACGTTGCAGTATTACTGGAGCAGTAGGTGAGAAGGATGTAATGGTTGGCTTCTGATTACTGTACACAGATACTGTTGCTTTGGTGGATGACAACCCACTGAAGGAACGTATACTACCGTTGGCTCCAATAGCCTGTAATCTCCATCCTGCCTGTATGGTGTGTTGCCCGGTGGTGGTAAGGGTCTTATCCCAAGACGGTACTTCATTGCCATCAACAAGCCAGTACAGCTCTCCGTCGATAACCGCCCCACTTACAGGGATTACCTCCCCACTCAGGAACTGTGTTGCAGACGGGGGAGTGAGATAGACTGATGGGTTGGCAAGCTGTACTTGGATGCTCCCACTTCCCTTCACCCCATCCTGATTTACGGCATAGTGGGTGATGGTAAGCGCTTTGCTCTTTTCGGAGGTCGATGGAGTATAACTGTTTCCGGTTATACCTTTTCCATTCACTTCCCACCAGCTGCTAGTGACCGTAGAGCTACTGCTTGTCTCTGCAGCAAGCTGGTAGCTCGTACCTGTCTTGAGCAACATATCCTCTTCTGGGAAGGTGATTGAAACCGTTGGAGGCATAAGATCCTTCACACTGAAGGTAATGATGCTTGAGTCCTCTGAGTAAACACTGGGATTTCCAGTTCTGTCGACCACTTCCCAAGATGCCTTTGCAAAGGCCTGGTACGTTCCGGTTCCAAGGGTTGCAAGATCAATAGTTGGGGAGGCTAGCTCTTGGTTGCCAATGAAATAACGTATACGCTGTGCATTGGGCGCCGATACCTCAAGATTCAAGGTGCTCGCTAGAGAAAATGTGGAACCCGTCTGTGGACTGGTTACAGCCACTTGTGGGTCTATGACCACGACTCTCGTTGTAGCGGTGCTTGTTTTCTGATGGATGTCTGTAACTGATAGGGTAATGGTATATACCCCCGTAGCGGTGGGTGTGAACGTCGCACTGTCACTTCCGCTTCCCAGTGTTCCTGAGGCTGCTCCACTATATGTCCACACTTTGCTTTGGATTTGGTTGTCTGCCTGAGAGGATGCACCCAGATCAAGTGTGGTCCCCCTTACCATAGCAACCTCTCCCTGTGGTTGTACGATTGCAACCGAAGGGGCATCCCCTATGACGGTGATTTTCTGGCTATTTGATGTGACTTCCTTGGTAGTCCCATTGATATCAGGAGCACTCTCACCTCTAGCGGTCAAGGAGTAGGTTCCACCTTCATCAAAAGAGTAGGAAAGGGTGTTTCCTGAACCTACGAGGGAACTGTCGAGGTACCACTCTACACTGGAGAGGTCCCTGGTTTTCTTGGTATCCAGGGCGAAGGTGGTACTGCTTCCCTTGCTGATTGTTTGTTCAGTCCCTCCTTGGATGGCTATAGCTGGGTCAAGGACGGTGAGATACAGCGAAGCCGAGTTCTTGGCAAGGTTGAAGCTGTCGGTAACTCTGAGATAGGCAAGTAAGCTATTCGATGCATAGCGCTTGCTCGGAGTGTAGGAAATTGAGTCACCTGTCTTTGTCTCGGTGCCAATTTGCCATACGGCACTCTTGATAGTGGCGTTGTCAGAGAGTATTGCATCTCCACTGAAAGTATATGATTCTCCTAACAATAATGTAGCTCGGTCTTCTGGTTCGTTGACCTCCACATCAAGCTCGGTATGTGCTTTTGTGGTGAAGGTTTTGCTGATAGCCGATGTGCTGCTGAAAAACGCCGAACCGTCCCTGTTGATCGGCATGACATACCAAGAGTAGGTGGTATTGGGTGAGAGGGGGGAGGAGAGGGTGTAGTTGTTCGACCGGGTGTAACCATAATACTGACCATTGAGGTAGATTCTGTACTCCGATGTCCAATCGTCATAATCATCATTGAACCCCCAGCTGAATTCCGGGGTGTAGGAGTTGCTTGTATCTATGGAGGTGAAGAATTTTGGAGAGGGAAAGGATATGTCTTTTCTTGTCTCGGCTATTGTGTTGTTGGTTGCATCAATATACTCGATATTTATGCTATAGGATTCTCCTGCTCTAAACTTGATGGAAGAGAGGTCATAGGTGACTTCTCCTCTATCAGTATCGCCAGGATATCCCTTGATGGAGGATCCGAGCGAGGCTACCACCCTGCTGTGGGATTTGCTCAGACTCTGATTAACTCCCGGTCCGGTGACCGTAACCTTGGTTGTGGATGTAGTTGGTATGCTTGATTCACTATAATAAGGAGTCTCAGGGAGCTGGATACGGAGTGTTTCATCTCCGACTGTTGGATTTTGTGCTATAGAAAGCGATCCGATGATGAGTACCTTGAAGGTAACTGATGGGGCTTCCTTGAGTACTTTCCCTTTTGTAACACTGTCATCCTCATTATCAATTTCATATGCCTTGAGTGTTAGGGTATACTCGCCTTCAGGAATGGCCCTGTTGCTGTTTTCTAGGAAACTTTCTGTTATCGAACTCATTGAAGAGACCCCGAAGGCGTCTTTGATGGCAGTGGGGGCAGAGCCTCCACGGACATTGCCTATATAATCCACTAAATCTTTGTTTGTGAATGTCAACCGCTCATTTGCTGCAAATTGCCTGACTATTTCAGCTGTTGCCGTATTCTCAGATGCTGGTATATCTGTGCTGTCGATCTCCAGTTCCAGTACGAGCAAGAGGTAGGCAGGGGTATCGACATTCACGATAGTGATGGAGACCATTTCATCTTTAAGAATATCTCCTAGCCTAAAATTGGCCCTACGTGCATTTGAAATATCATAGACAGGATCTTGAAGTACCCTTGAACTGGTCCTGCTGACCTTAGCAGTCATTGGTTGTAAGCAGAACAGTATTAGAATAATCAGAAATAAAGCCTTCATTAGTCGTTTCATACAATCCTCCCACCCCTACCAGGTTGCTCCTGGCTTGTAGCACAATTTCAAAAAGATGTTTCCGTGGTGATTCGTCTTAACGTACCAGAGGATACTCCTCTAGTAAGAGAGACCGCAGTGTATTCAAAGGGAAAGACATGATGAGGCAACTGGTGAAGTGGGGGAGGTTGTGAGTGGTGCAAGATGTCTTCCTGTTCTCTTCTATTCCATGCCTCATAATTCATAGTTAATCGCTAATTTCTATTTGTCAATATCGTTGGATTGTCTAAAATATAGATGGTAGATGGCAATAAAAGGTATACATAATTGTATATATGACTAAAAACGTAAAAAATAATAAAAAAACTAATGAAGACAGAAAAAGAAAAAACTGCTTCTATGGGAAAAAGCAGTTTTCTCAGTATATGGTTCTAAAAGGAAAGACGAACTTTTTTGCAATTTCTATGAAGGTAGGGAGTTCCCCGTCCGTTACGGACCGACTTGATAACACCATCCCGATTGGAAACAGTGGATCCTGCTAATAGATCAATAGGCAAGTCTCTGTAGATTTCCCTAACCATAATGGTGGAAGGTCCCATGAGTACAGTGGGAATCCTTTTTCCATTGAAATGGC
Source organism: Sphaerochaeta sp. (assembly GCA_018399495.1). Lineage (GTDB taxonomy): Bacteria > Spirochaetota > Spirochaetia > Sphaerochaetales > Sphaerochaetaceae > Sphaerochaeta. Next base: position 72,158 of record JAGYOG010000006.1, on the reverse strand, counting down.
CGAGTACTTCCTCAAGGGAGGAGTTGATCAATGAGGTAGCTGTGAGTATTAAGGCATCGCTCTCTGTCTCAGCCCACCTGTAAAAATCTTTTTCTGATCCTACTTCCTTTCCAATATCGTAGGCTCGAACAGCGATGTTATGCTCTTTAAGATAGGAGACAATGGGAGCGAAGTAGCCGATCATGGCAACGTTGTCTCCTGCCTTAAGCTTGAGGTCTCGTATCAGATTTCCGTCATCCTCATCCTGTAAGAGGGAACGATCTTGGTTCAAGGCATTACAGAGTGCAATTGCCATGGCTCTGCCAAGTTGATTTTCTTCCTTGATATTTCTGAGTAGTTTACTCGCAGGGAACTCTTCATATTCCTCACTGCTTTTATTTACTGAACAGGTATTCCCATTCCCTTTTGGTGTGTAGCAAAGTCCACAGCGTCCGTCTTGTAATGTGACAGCAGAATATCCTAGTCCTAGGTGAATGTCCTCTACTTTCAAGCTTTCAGCCTCAGCTTGAAAGTAGGTGTGAATGCGTCTATCAATATCCATGATTATCTCCCTAATTGGCTATTCTACAACGGAAATTCCAATATGCAAAGGGATGAATAATGGAAGGTTTGTTAATGTTGCTAATCAGCATGGTATTGCAATGTGATTTTCTCTTATTCCGCAATACAACAACTTTCTCTTTGTCGTATCGTGATAGGAGTGACACTTCCCTCTGAAAATACAGCCTCCATCTCTTGTTTGTAGAACTCATACTTATCTAGGGGGATGTAGGCTTGGATGGTACCAGCGAAGCCTCCTCCATGGACGCGTACAGTCGTATCACTTCCCAGGAGACGCTTGGTCATGGCAATAGCCAGACTCAGACCCTGTTCCTGTGGGAAGAATGAAGGGTAGAGGTTTTGCAGGAAGCAGAAGGAGCTCTCCCCGCTTGCTCTGACTTCTTTCAGGTATGCCCCGATGTCATGATTCTCCAGAGCTATGAGCATATTGGTAACTCGCTTGTTCTCTTCAAAGAAGTGAATTGAGCGGAGCAGTGCTCTGTCATTCTCAAGTGTTATTCTGAGGAGCGGAAGCTGAGAGGTGAAGGTTGCCTCATTGATCTCTCTGAGGTGCCTTGCCCCAAAGTGAGCTGCAACTTCCTTCATCTCCTTGGGAACAGCAGCATACTCGGGGGTGAGGTCTGCATGGTTTCCCCCGGTGTCCACAATAACCAGCTGGTAGCCATGCTCAGTGAAGGAGTAGTGCACCGGTTCAATCATAGGGTTTGCCTCATCAGCAAAGTCGATTCCTATGATACCACCGTAGGCACATGCCATCTGGTCCATTAAGCCTGAGGGTTTCCCGAAGTAGTTGTTTTCGCTGAACTTCCCGATGATCGCAAGATCAACAGGGGAAAGGGCATCTTCATTGTAGAGGTGGTTGAAAATGGTTCCACACAACACCTCTACTGCGGCAGAGGAGGAGAGTCCTGATCCTTTGAGTACCCGGCTGGTTGTATTTGCCTGCCATCCTCCAATCATGAGCCCGCGTTGTTTAAATGCAAAGGCAATACCCCGAACCAGTGCTTCGGTGGTGTTTTTCTCTGTTTCTATGATTTCAAGCTCATCAAGATGTACAACGACCTCAGGATAGCCTTCACTCGTCAAGACAACGGTGTTGTCATCACGCTTGCTTACTGCGGCTATGGTGTCCAGATTGATGGTAGCAGCGATGACTTTCCCCAGGTTATGGTCGGTATGGTTTCCCCCGAGCTCACTTCTTCCAGCGGTGGAGAAGAGACTGACATCCTGTTCTTTGAACAAGTTGGTATGCTCTTCAACCAAACTGATAAACCGCTTATCCATATCTTCAGCTTGGAAAGAATTCCCGTAGAGGGAGGGGTACTGCGTATGCAGCAATCCTGTTTGTATCGCTTCTATTCTGGCCATCGTCTGCTCCTTCTTTTCAAATGTACTTGCATTCTCGAATGTACACGTGTACACTAACCCTGTATCAAGCATTTGTCAATGAAAAAAAGAGGATGATCGATGGGAGCAACCAGGGACAGTGTCGCGCAGCGTGCAAAAGTGAGTAGTGCAACCGTTTCCCGTGTATACAACAATCCCGGCCAAGTCTCCCCGTCGCTTGCAAAGCGGGTATTGGAGGCAGCAAGTGAGTTGGGGTATGAACCCAACAGTGCAGCAGCAACCTTGCGACGGAGTGGAACCGGTACCATTGCCTTTGTCCAATTCAGAAAAGAGGGAAGACCGTATTACTGGGGAAATTTGGACAGCTTTGACTGGTTCTTCGGTAGGGCGATCAAGGGAGTGCAGGAAGTACTGGCAAGAAGCTCCTGGCAGATGCGGTTCTACACCGTGAAAACACGAAATGAGTTGGAAGCGATTGCAATGCGCTGTGACGGCATTCTCGCCTATGATGTTGATACAGAGGAAGAAGAAGCACTTTTTTCTTCCATCTTCATCCCCTATGTGCTTGCCCATCATCTATCTGGAAGCACTAAAACACAGAGTTGCGTAAGAACTGACAATAGGTATGGTGGAACCCTGCAAGCACAGTATCTTAGGGATTGTGGTGTGCAGAAGCCTTTGTATATCACCGGTTACCTTGAGAGTGTCGTTCCCCATGCCGAGCGTTTTGCTGGATTCAGAGAGCTCTATCCTGAAGCGTTGGTGATGTCGACGGAAATTGGGGAAGCCAGTGCCATGGAGGGCATTGCTCAGAGAGTACAAGAACTTGTTGATACCAGGACTATAGATGGCATCGCAGCAGTGAATGATATTGCCTTATTCTCGCTCTTGCTGCGCATCAAAATGGACCTTCCAAAGGTAGGGTATGATGCCTCCCCTCTATTCAGCGTATACCCCGCTCCAGTTGCAAGTGTTGATATCCAGAGCGGAGAGCTCTACAGAAGGGCGGCAGAGAAGTTATTAGGTTTACTGGCTGGGAATCGATCCGGTTATACCACCGTATTGCCAAAACTAGTACGTTCCCTTTTCTAGCAGGAGGAAGAGCTTCTTCCATGAGAGACTCTCTCCCTCTTGTTGTTTCTTATCTTGCACCTGCTTGGAGTTTTGAATCTCCTTGATCGGGAGGAATGGACGAGGCATGGTAGGGTAGCTGGGGCCGATTTTCTTCAGCCTTCTCTTTTGCACTCTCATACTTAAGCCTCAGCCATGAATGCCCAGTTGTCAAGAGTGTGGGTACTACTTTGTATTCTATGTATAGCCGACGTTTGTATCGTTTTATAACGTGTAATTTTCCTTCATTAATGAGAAGCATGATTGCTTCTTGTACTTCCTGCATTCCCCATGAGGAGAGCGTACCTCCATAGGAATACCAACCCTGGGTGTCCTGAAGCATGGAGGCAAGTGTTGATGGCGAAAAATGAAAAGGATGTGACACCACACTCATCAATATTGCCCTCTCTCCCTGCCGCTTAACAGAAATGCTGCGGTTACAAACATCACAACCACTACAATACTCAAATGGCTCGTTCATCGCCTCCAGAAGACCTTTCCGGAAACAACACTCAGTGCTGCGCAAGATGGAAGCAAGAGTAGAGGGAGTCTCCCCTCCATCGAGCAAGCTGATGGAAAGTGCAGGCTTTCCATCTCTTCCCGCTCTTCCACTCTCCTGTAGAAAGGAGAGCACATCTTCACTGAGGTCATGATGGATGACGCATCGTATTCCTTTCACGTCTATTCCCATCCCGAACGCTTTCGTGGCGAACAGTACCCCATTTTCTGTGTCATTGAACCACTTCTCAAGATATCTTCGCTCTTCCTTGGTGAGCCCTGCGTGGTAATAGCGCACTTGTGAGTCTGGAAGTGCGTAGAGGAGGCGATGAGCTGAGACTTCAGTTTGCTTCCGGGTACTGCAGAATATGAGGGCAGGTAGTAGGTTTTTCTGACGGAGCAAGCCAGCGATACTCTGGTTCTTGCTTAGGGTTCTGATGACATGGTAGGTAATGTTCGTCCTATTGCTGCTGGCATGAATGAGATGAGGTTTTCTGTTTGAGAATACCAGGCGATTCAATCCTTGGAGTACCCACTCATCTGCTGTAGCAGTAAAGCAGAGGACCTGCCGCACTGGTAGATGTTTAATAATGGAACCAACTGTAGCCAGGGCAGGGCGGAAGCCTTCCCCCCAGCTTACGATGGTATGTGCTTCATCCAAGACCAAGAGGCTGATGGTCATCTGGGCAAGGACTGTGATGAGAGAGGGCATTGAGAGACACTCTGCATTGGTTACCAGAATTCTAGCGTCCCTGTTTGTTAATTTTTCTAGTAGAAGATATCTCTCTTCATGGCTCTGGCCTCCCTGTATGCAGATATAGGGAATGGAAACTTCATCGAGGCGTCTGATCTGGTCATGCATGAGGGAGAGCAAGGGATAGACCAAGACGGTGATTCCTTCCACAAGGAGGGAGGGGAGCATAAAGCAAAGACTCTTGCCTCCACCGGTTGGAAGTACGACCACAGTTCCTTCGTGATTGCTCTTCTCGCTGTCTTCTTCCACGATGCGCTGGATTACCAGCTGCTGGAATGGGTAAAGGGAAGAGATCTTGAAACGTTCCTGGAGGAGGTTGTTGATTTGGTCCTCCAGGAAATATGTTGAAGTTTCATCTTTCATTACTAGGAAAGATGCATGCACTCAGCCTTGCTTCAGAGAACCCCTATTGCTCCTCACTCCTGTCCGTTGCCGGAGGTGGTGGGGGACTGATAGCATCAATCTCCTTTAAAAATTCAGGGTCAAGGGTGAGGGATGCAGCTTCTAGTGATTGCTTCAGGTGTTCAGTATTTGCTGCTCCGATGATCGGGGCAGTTATCTGCTTATGTGCCATTACCCAAGCCACAGCGAGTGTTGCTTCACTGATGTCCCACTTGTTGCAGAGCTCTGAGTATTCACGGGCTATTTGCTCGTAGAACTGACCGCCGTAGCGCTTCTGGTAGTTCTGGTTCTCGACCAACCTGCCTGAAGCATTGGAATAGCCGTCCTTGTATCGGCCGGTGAGCAGGCCTCCTCCAAGTGGGCTGTAGGTGATGACCCCAAGCCCTTCACTCTCAGCCATGGGAAGCAACTCAACCTCAGCCATACGCTTTGCAATGTTGAACATTGGCTGGATTACCGAAATGGGGACAAACTGGTTCATCGCTGAGACGTGGAGCATTCTTTCCACTTGGTAAGCAGCAAAGTTGCTGACTCCTAATGAGAGCACTTTGCCATCCCTGACAAGTCGATCAACAGCCCTAAGGGTTTCTTCTTCTCCCACGGTTGCATCGAAATGGTGGAGAAACAAGACATCTACATAGTCAGTGTTCAGGCGTTTCAGGCTTGCTTCCACTCCTAGGCGGATGTGCTTCGCGCTTAGGCCCTTCTCATTGACATCGTCACCCATAGCACCATAGGTCTTGGTGGTAATGACAACCTTGTCACGCTCTTGGGAAATAAAATCTCCGAGATAGCTCTCCGCAACTCCCTTCTGGTAGACATCGGCACAATCAAAAAAGTTGATCCCTGCCTCTCTGCAGGTTTTGTACATCTTCTCTGATTCACTCTTGTCAGCTCTTCCTCCGAAGGACATGGTCCCGAAGCAGAGCTCAGAAACCTTTATGCCGGTTCTCCCAAGTGTTTTATACTTCATCGTTACCTCCCAAATACTGAAGCGTTCAGTAGTCTCTCACTCATGGTTAAGGCAAGTCTATCCATCTTTATCGTCTCTCGTTTAAACTGCGTCTGTTTCTTGATCGCCTGCTCAATGGCAGAAGAAGAAACCAATTCGTCAATCCACCTGTCAGGAAACAGTTCTGGTCCCTGTAATGCTCCTTGCAATGCTCCATACAACCCGCAAGCAAGACACGAATCTCCTCCCATTCTTGCAATGTCGCTCATGCCTTGCTCAAACGTAGGGGTATGCAACAGCGTGTGAAACACCAAGAGCAATGTTTCCTTCAAAGTATGATTTCCTGAGATGACGAGCTCAGGCTTTCTTGCTCTGGAGAGGAGCGAGGTAAGCTGTTCGTCCAGATTCTTGCCACCTCGTTGTGTGAATAGGTCGTGCATGAGTTTCTCTGCATCAAATACCTCTTCGTTTATCAGAAGGTGGAGGCAGTGGGCGAAGAGTACTGTTGCCTCTTTCTCAAGGGAATCCTCACAAAAGAGAGAAGCAGCCTTGAGTGCTACCTCCCTGACCTGTTTTTGTTTCAGCTCAATACCTGCTATTGCTACTATGACAGAAAGAGGAAGCGTTACGCGATACTTTTGGAGAGGGAAGCCCTCTTCACTCTCCTCGCGGTAGCGATTTACCAACGCATGGAAATGATCGGCATCCAGAGCCTGATTAGCCAAAAGGCTTATGGAAAGCAGAAGCGGCAAGTCGCTCACTTCCCCTGAAATGCCACAGTCACTGCGTAGGTGTTCGAGGGAGAACACCTCTTCTATCGTATCTTGTACTTCTTCTTGGAGTGTTTCCCTGGAGAGGCCATCACACTGACTGCCAAACCCATCGCCTACAAACAAACCAAGCAGAGCGCCGTTTGCGCGTTCTTGTATATTCATGGTTCTTACCATAGCGTAAGTGCTGAGAAAAGACGAGTCTCTTTGTGCTTCATATCCTTGTTTTAATCCAGGACTGATAACCAGAGTTTTTCAGATTCCAGAAGTGAAGATGCTACCAATTCCAAGAACGGCCCATAATGCATGGTCGTATGAGCTGTATCAAGTGCTGCATAGTAGGTTGCACGTTGATCTTTTCTGATAATGACGGGAGGATATCCCCAGCGGATGAGTTCAAAATTAAGCAAGAGTCTTGCAGTTCTTCCATTCCCATCAATAAAAGGATGAATTTTTACAAATTCGCCATGTAACAATATTGCTCGTACAACAGGATGGAATGATTCCCAGCGTGTTCGATACTCTGTTATCAAATGCTCCATCAGCATTGCTACCTCGTAGTGCTTTGGAGGAATATGACTTGCTCCACTGATCAGTACATTTTCTTCTCTATATGCTCCTGCATTGTGTTTGTCGATTCCTTGCAGTATGAGTGAGTGTATATTTCTGATGGTATATTCAGTGAGTATTCCTTTCTTGGAAATGAGCTGTTCGATAAAAAGAATGGCTTCACGATGGTTGATTGCCTCCAGATGCTCTACCATGGTCTTTCCTCCAATGGTAAGCCCATCCAGCACAACTTTTGTCTCAGAGAGGGTAAGTGTATTTCCTTCTATTGCATTTGAATGATAGGTCCACTCAACCAGCAGTTTTTCGTGGAGGGAACGAGAGAGCGTAGTTGAGAAGGGTCTATGGTTGTCGATGGCTCGTTTTAATGAATCAATTCTCTGGAAGTCATAGACAATTCCATTGTAGTGCTTTTCTATATGTTTACGTGCATCGATGGGTTTGTTTGCGTGATCAGGAATAATCCAGTTTCTCCCCATCTTGGAAGCCCCCTCGATTCTCCCTTCGTTGCAAAGACGGCGAACTCTTCTCTCGCTGATTCCCCATCTCCTGCTTGCTGCATTTGTACTGATATACTGCATGGTTTGCCTCACGCTTAGTATATACCGCTATCGGAATAAAGTACATATTATCATGAAAATGTCCATCTCGAAAAAAGCCACGCTGTTTTTATATCAGCGTGGCTTTTCATAATCTTGGGTGTTACTTGTTATTGTAGGCTATTCGAGCAGCTTCCAGCTCCTCTTGAACCCGTTTCAGATCAGTAGGTATATCGATATGCTGCGGGCAGAGTGGGATGCACTGACCACACTCCGTACAGGTGCGCGACGCTTGTCTGCACTGCTCTCCTCTGTTCCCACTGGTCCTTGATCACCTCATAGTTGTTGAACATCCGTACTTGTTCCAGAGCGCAAAGTTCCCGGGGATATCGACACCGAAGGGCAGGGTATACAGTACTTACAGCCGGTACAGTCATTGCCGATACGGCTTCTCATACTGCTTCCAATTTCTTCTAGTACGGATCTTCTTTTTCACTCAGCGGTTTATAGAGAAAAGGTCTGTAGGTTCTCTGACCTGTTCCTCTGTAGACATGCCGCTGTATGATGACCTTCACATTCTGATGGTCAGCTACCCAGCGAAGTGCAAAGGAAGCTGGTGTTGCATCAGGGTCCAATGCTTTCAGTTTGTTTCCAGGTCAGATAGGCCGGCTAGTGATCTCCTTGATCGGTTCCATGACGATTACAGGGATAATGAGTTTCTGTACATACAGTTCATACCCTTATCTCCAGCCTGCTCTTCTGTGTCAAGATAGTTGTATTGGATCTGGATGAAACCTCAGGGCGGAAGCGGGTGATATATTCAAAATCCTCATAGATGAGGCGGAACGAGAAGCCCAAATGTTTGATACGGCCTTTTTTCTGTTCTCTTCCAGATAGGTAACTGATACCGTCGACCATCCAAGTCACCGCCTCGTCTATGGCATGGATTAGTAGAAGTCTATAGAGGTCAGTTGTAGCCTCTCGCTGAAGTCTATTGAATATCCGCTTTGCATCATCGACTGAATGTACCGACTCATTGGGGAAGTTTGTGGCAACGTAGCATGCGCTCCTGTCCAGACCAGAAAGGAATTCCCCTACCAATGGTTCGCTCTCCCGCCATGATATGGGTATAGCGGTATCAAACACCACCTCAGCTTCATAGGTTCCCTCATCATGGTCAGTGAACGCTTCCGGGTCAATCTTGCCGTCAGTGGTAGTGGAAGCGTATAGCTCCAAAACCAGCAGGGATGCGCGAATGTGTCAAAATGTTTCTAAAATACCGCGTTTCCATGTCAAAACCCTGTTTTGCAATGATACCACAGTATTTTTTCCTGTGTTACCTCTCCAGCAATTTTGTTTCGTATTGCCTTGCGCTAGTCCCTCAGCAAGTCTATTATGGACAAGATTTGGGGAGAGAAATGATAAAATTGAGAAGGTACAGAAGGAATATTCCACTTTCCTATGGGTTCACTGCGTTGATGAACCTCTCCTTTACGCATGGACTTTGGATGATGTACCTTGCGTCGAAAGGCTTCTCCTTGGTACAACTTGGTATCTTGGAAGCAATCTTCCACGTTACCAGTTTCCTGATGGAAGTTCCCACGGGATCGGTTGCCGACATCTGGGGAAGAAAAGTCAGCCGCCTCTCAGGCAGATTGTTCAGCGCTCTTAGCCTTACCATTATGTTCTTTGCTCCCTCCTTCAGCCTACAGGTACTGGGATTCATCTGTAGTGCCTTGGGGTATAATCTAGAGTCCGGGGCAGGGGATGCCTTGCTCTATGATTCGCTGTTGCTCGATGAAAAGGAATCCTCCTATCTGAAAGTCAAAGGACTGGATGAACTGCTCTATCAGGCATGCTCAGTGGTGGCCTTCCTCGTTGGCGGATTGCTTGCCACGGTTAATTACGGGTATGCATTCTCCCTTACCATCCTGACCAATTTGCTTGCCTTCTTGTTGGCGTTGTTTTTCAAGGAACCTGAGATTGAGAAGGAACCAATAAGTGGACTGTTCTCCGGAATCCTGAACTCCTTGAAGACCCAGATTTTCTCCAGCGTGAAGGTGTTCAGGAAAACACCCCGTATTGCCTTCCTGATAGTATTCAGCGAATCTTTATTTGCCTTCATGATCAGTCTTTTCTTCTACCTGCAGAACTTCTGGACCGCCCAGGGGTACCTCCCCGATGCCATCGGGGTTGCCTATGCAGCCCACGCCTTGCTGGCGGCATTTTTCTCTTTCAATGCCCATCGTATTGAGCGGAAGATCAATGAGAAAGGGATCCTTATCATCTGTCCCGTATTCCTTGTTCTCTGTCTCTGGGGAATAGCACTTACGTCGTATACTATGGTGTTCTATGTCATTCTTGGATGTATGGAGGGCTTGTTGGCTCCCACGATCAGCAGCTATCTGAACAAGCTCATTCCCTCCAAGTTCAGAGCCACCATTCTCAGTTTCCAGAGCATGGCCTATAGCCTGTTCATGATCATGATCTTTCCCTTGGTTGGGTTGGTCGGCAGTACCCATTCTCTCTTGCTTTCATTCACCTTGATGGCAATCACTGCAACCCTGTTGGTTTTTGCCTATATTTGGGCCCTGATACGCAAGCGATAAGCTTGGCAGTGGTTCTTCTCTCTGCTACTATGGACCAATGAAAATGAGTGAGCGAATGATCAATGCCTTATTGCGTGCCTTTTTTCGCGTTTGCTTTAAAATTGACCGCAGTGAGTTGAAAAAAGTCCCCATGGAGGGGCCGCTTCTGATGATGGTGAACCATACCTCAAATATTGAAGGTCCCATGCTCTATGAATACCTGCAGCCAAGAAAACTCCACGCCATGGCCAAGCAAGAGCTTTGGGAGCATAAGTTCATGGCTTACTTAATGGAGACCTGGGAGAGTATTCCTGTTGACCGGGAGAACATGGGGCGTGCCACCATGGATGCTTGTTTCAAGGTACTTGAACAGAACCATATTCTTGCCATTGCCCCTGAGGGCACCAGGAGCATGGACGGGACACTCCAGAGGGGAAAGGGTGGCGTTGCGTTCATCGCTCACAAAAAAGACGTACCAATGATTCCCGTAGTGGTAATGGGCTTCGAAAAGACCAAAGCCAATATGAAGCGCCTTAAACGTACAGTCATCTCAATCAAGGTAGGGAAGCCTTTTGAGATCATCCAGAAGGGTGGTCGCCTTGATGCAGAGACAAGGGAAAAGCTTGGTGATGAAATCATGCTGCACCTGGCAGCCCTGATGCCCGAGGAAAGACGGGGATACTACCAGGGGAAACCGATTGAATTCACTCTTACCCAGACCATTACATAAGCATATGTTCCAACTCCTCACTGCATGTTTGTAATGCATTTGAGACTGAGAGGAGTATATGCTTCTGTTGTGATTTTCTTCCAAGAGGGGAGAGGAATTCCTTTTGGTAGTCCAATGGCTTTCCCATCTGAATGTATGCACTCTTACCACGGGGAGAGTAGCGGGTATTGATCGTTCCCCCTTGTATTCTGTTTACCAAGTCCAAAAGATTCAACGCACTTTCAGCTGCTCTGCCGTCTTCGTGTCTACCTTGTAGATAAGCCGGATTCAAATACTCCAACAGGTCCACAATCTGGTTCTTCAGAAGATACTGTTTTGCTGTCTCCTGTTCCTCAATCGAGCTGTTCCTGGTAAAAAGCGTATCACTGCCAGTAAAACGAACCCGATACAGCCTATCTATGATGGAGCCTTGCGTATCCTGCAAGCCTGCCTCTGCCTCTGCAAGTGAAAGCAATCCTTCACAGAGCGTGTCTCTTCGCTTAATGAACGAATCCTGGGGGTTGTACTGTAACGAATAGGTGGTTGCAATCTTCCTGAGCATGCTCTCCATTGCATGAATAAGTTGCTCTGCGAGTGTCTCTCCCTCTACAGTTAACCCACTCGCTTGCTCCCACCTTTTCAGCAACGAAGCAATCCAATCTTGCCCGGTGTTCGCATATTTATACCCGATGGAGAGAGGAAGTATGGTAACCCCTCCTGTGCTTTCCACAGCCCACATTGCCATACTGGCAATCCCTGACTGTAATTTCGATACCTGATGCATGTGGTAGGTCACCTGGCCCTCTGGGGCCAAGGCAAGGGGAAATTTGGGTCTGGACAACTCATTCCTTAGGTATTGCATTCCCTCCTTGTTCGCACTCCTGTTCTGCACGGCGATAAAACCAAGTCGGGGGAATAGAAACTGTGTAGCCTTTCCAGCCCAGTAGAGCACATCCCGACCATAGAGAAACCGTACATGGGTCTCCTTGACTGCCGCAAGCAGGACCGGGGCATCCTCCTTCGCTGTATGGCGAAATGCAAGGATTACGGGGTAGGAGGAATTGAGGGCTTCCTTCAGGTGTTCCCTATGTATGGTAGTGATTCCACTCACTCCCATCGCGAGATGGAGGTAAGGGCGGATGATCATCCTACTGAGATGGAATACCGGCTTGCTGAAGCGTGGTTCTGGAAACGGGGAGGAATTCTGTGCTTTCACCGTACCTCCCGCTTCTCCAGCATCTGTTCATAGTACGCTTGGTCGATGGGGTATTTTCTGAGAATAAACAAGCCCAAAAGATACCACAGCAGAGGGAGTGGGCCGGAGACAAGGACTATTCCTTTCATTGCCAGCTCTGATACCTGACCGCTCTGATATCCGAAAAGTGCCAGTACCCAGCCATTAAGTGCCAAGGCGAATGCCTGGCCTATCTTGCTGGAAAATGTCCAAAGACTGGAGAACACTCCCTCCCTTCTTCCGCTTTGGTGTTTGATCGAATCGTACTCAACCACATCAGGAAGGATTGCATGCGGCATCACATAGTGAGTGGAAAGGCCCACACCGGCCGCTCCCATGATAATGACACCAAAGACTGGTCCGAGATACTGGCCAAGCAGGCTGAATGCCAATATACAGGCACTCATGATGGCCATACCGATCATATAGCAACGTTTCTTGCCAATTCTGTGGGCGATTCGCACCCAGAGGGGGATACAGAGCAAGCTGAAAGTCAGCAAGGCGATCAAGGCAAGCTGGAACAGTCCTTCGTTGCCGAAGATGTAGGTGAAGTAGTAGACCAGAGCCCCCTGGACCATGCTGGTGCCGGTAATGAAAAAGGTCCACGGTAGCAGGGCAGAGAGAAATACACGATCTCTTAGAACACCGGTGAAGGTAGAGATGAATCCTGTCTGTTCATGGTTTTTGGTGGTTTTCGGTTCATGGATTGCAAAGACCGTAGCCATTGTGGAGATGAGCATCACTGCTCCCATGAAGGTTCCCATCATGGACCAGCCACGGGGAACATCGGGAAACAGGTTAACGATAGGCATGACCAACGCTGCGCCCACGAATGTACCTAAAACGGCAAAGCTCATCCTGTACCCGGTCAGTATGGTGCGCTCGTGGTAGTCGTCGGTAAGCTCAGGAAGCAAGGCAGCATAGGGGATATTTACTAGGGTGTAGGCTGTGTTGAGCAGGCAGTAGAGAAATGTCACATAGATGAAGAGCTTCATCTGACTTGAAAGTTCCACGGGAGTGAAAATAAGACCCATGCAGAAGAAGGAGATGATCGCCCCTACTACCATGTACGGCCTTCTTCTCCCAAAACGGGAATGGGTTCTGTCTGAGAGGTATCCTGTGATGGGATCGGTGATGGCGTCCCAAATCTTGCCGATCATCAGTGCTGTTCCCGCAAGCGCAGGTGCGAGGGAAAGTATATCGGTAAAGTAGAAGAGCAGATAGAAGCCAATAATGGTGAAAAAAAGGTTTCCCCCAAGGTCACCTACACCGAACCCTAGTTTTGTACGTCTTGTCAGCATGGGAATGGTACCCTCCCTCTTTGCAATGAGTGTACTGTGGCTCTTGGAAATTCACAATAAAAAAATTATGGCGTGTCCAGGATTCCCATGAACAAAGGTATCTCTTCCTGCATGTCCAAAATGGCATAGAAGAATGGTCGGTTGAGGCGCATCTCTACCGATTCCCTGGGCATAAAGCTTGTCACCCGTATCATGACAGCAGTTACTGCTGCCGCTTCTGTTCCTTCCTCGTCTACACGGATGAAACTCTTATGCAGTACCTCATCAATATGGAGAGGATCCCTCCCTGTGCTGAGCATAGCGGAAAAATCGGCTTGTCCAGGGGTGAATGCTTTCTGCATTCCTAGTGTTTTCAGTGAAGAGACCAGACTTTCCTTGTATCGGCTTTCAAATTTGGGAAGGGTCAGCCTTACCAAGGTCTGTTCACTCTTTTCTATCCAGTCAAAAAGCATCTGGCTGAACGGTTGCCCCTCATGTTTGGCTAGATAGGACCTGATAGGGATGGTTTTGTCTGGCAGGAGCGCCACGAAGGCAAACCGCTCAGTGGCGTAGGGGAGGACGATGAACTGGTAGTCATCCTCCTCAAGGTAGGAGAACTGCTTCTCCTGATTCATGAAAGGGACCGTTGTCTTTTCTTGTTCTCCGAAGAAGGCAGCCTCTCTGGTATCACTGCCTGAAAACTGATTTTTCCAGTCATCCTTGAATGCAATGGTATTGATAAGATACATGAGCATATCTGCTGAGGTGCGGTCGATAATGTCCGCAATCGCCCCTCGGGTTGCTTCTTCAACATATGCGTTGATAATCCCTGCACTGGAGGGGTCCTGGAAGTCGAGGGACTGGGCAACTCCCTGGTAGTGCTTCTGGATTGAATCAAGGAACACCGGTGAGATCTGGAACGCTTCGTTCATCCAGATACTGTTAGAAATATCCAATACGCTCTCTTGTTTGATGGAACGCAAATACGTCTCACTCTCTTGGTTGAGTGTTTCAGGTGTATATTGTGCATCGGTGAGGGCGGCGAGCATCTCGCTTTCGGTTTCACCGGCAGCACCGTTCATCGTCATTGAGAGTGCAAGAAGGGCTGAAAGGGGACTGATCATTCGGTTGCCTCCCTGCTCGTAGCCGGCGAAGAAAAGATGGTCTGAGAAGGTTCTCGCTACTTCACTGTAAGACTTGGAAGGGGGCGTTTCTTGTAAGGGCTGGGCAACGAGTGCCCCTGTGGCCAAGAGTACCAAAGACAGTAATACAATTTTGCGCATGAATAGACTCCTTCTCTTGAGTGTACCATGGTTTTACCCAATGTGAAGCAATTGCACACACAAAGCACACAGACAAACGAAAGACTCATGTGTATTAATGGAGGTGGGTGTATGAAACTGAAACGGGGAAAAGTGCAACGAATTAGAAAGATTGTCCAACTGGTTTTCTTTTTTTGGGTGGTTACGGTAATTGCCTTGAGTGAGGCAGTACAGAACGGACTTTCTCTTCCCTTTTCCATGGAAACAGTCTCCCTGCATGCAATCTGTCCCTTTGGCGGGGTGGTAACACTGTGGAACCTCATCAAAGATGGGGTCCTGATCCGAAAGATCCATGAATCGGCGGTGGTGCTTGCATCACTCTCGGTAATCCTGGCTGTTTTGTTTGGGCCGGTCATCTGTTCCTGGGTCTGTCCGTTCGGTACCTTCCAGGAGTGGATCGGAAAGCTTGGAAAGCGGCTCTTTCCCAAGCGATACAACACCTTCGTTCCCAAGCATATTGACCGCTACCTGCGGTTCCTGCGTTACGGCATCCTTGTGTGGATCTTGGTAATGACTGCACTTTCAGCAACCCTGGTCTTCCAACCCTATGACCCCCTACTATGCACTCTTCTCACTCATCCATAGGGAGCCTGCGGTTGCTGGCCTACTGATCCTTTTGGTAATCATACTGTTTCGCTTTTTGTGGAACGTCCCTTCTGCAAGTACGCCTGCCCTTATGGCGCATTTCTTGGGCTATTCAACAAGATCAGGATATTCAAGCATATGAAGAAATAACGATTTATGTATCAGCTGTTCTGCATGCAATAAAGCCTGTCCAATGAATATTGATGTAGAGGGAAGTACAGTTGTTTCTTCCGGTCAATGTATTCTCCTGCATGGCCTGCACCAGTGAAGATGCATAACCAGTCTCTGATACCGTGATTGCTTCGATCAACAAGAAACAGAAGGGGTTTCAATACGGCATATCGGCATCATAACCGTATTGGTTCTCGTGGGAGGCATCATACTCTCCATGGTGCTTGGACTGTGGAGAACTTCCAGCAGTAAGCAACCGACGCTTCTCAAGGAAGGGGACTATGTGGGACTCCCAACCCGGCCGATATTCGTGGCAGCTATACTCGACGATGTCGCAAAGGCTTTTCCTGTCCCGCTTTCCACACTGTTGGATGCTTTTGGCGTGACAGAGGGAGCCATGCGCCTTGGGTCCCTTGGAGGAAATCTGTAGGTTCGATTCCAGAGGGACAGAAGTAGGACTGACTCCATAGACTGTTTGTATCGGTGTACCGGACTGGCCTCACCGCAGAAGAGGAACCCTTGATGCCCACTAGTGCTGTACGAGTCTTGAGAGCGAAGCAGTGCCTCCGATCTTCGCCTTAAGGGAGATCAAGGAACAGGCACAGGAGCTTACAATCGATACAAGTGTCGTAATACCCGCTCCTACGGTGGAGATTCTAGGGAAGACCACGGTACAGGAAGTCCTGGATAAAGGAATCAGTCTTTCACTGATTGAGTCAATTCTAGGGACAGTAGAAAATAAAAATGAGAGTATCAAGGTACTTGCTGAGTCGCAAGGATTGAGTTTTAGTGAGGTGAAGCTCAAGATTCTTGAGTAATTCAGGCAGCAAGTGCAAACGTAATGGGGATGGTGAAAATCCCTAACAGGGAACTGACCAAGACCATGGTACTGGAAAACTGATTCTTCAACCCATAACGAAGTGGCAATACACTGGTGAAAACTGCTGAGGGGAGTGCTGTTGCCACAATCACCACTGTTTTGGATAGTCCGGTAAGTCCCAGAATCGTCGCAGCGAGATAACCTACGGCATAGCCTCCGATGAATCTGATGGTCAATCCCCCAATGATATGACGGTCGAAGGTGAAGCGGATTCTCTTCAGTGATACACCGAGAGTAAATGCTGCAAGTGGGCTGGCTGCACTTCCTGCAAAGGTAAAAGTGGAAACTATTGCCTTCGGCATGGTGATGGGAAGTATCCTCACGAGGAATCCAAGCAATACCGCCCAGAGAATGGGTGAGTGGAGCATGTTCATCAATCCTTTCCTGCTAAACCCACCGGTGATGATCAATAGGCCCAGTGTGAAAAGGAAAATTCCTTGGATTTGGTCGTAAATGAGAATCAGGTTCATTGCCTCACTTCCTCCCCACAGTTCCATCAAAGGGATACCGAGAAACCCGGAGTTCATAAAAACCAGTGGGGGGATTGTACTTCGTATGTCCTGCTTTGCAAGTTTTGCCCACCCAAGTGCGAGAGGGAAGAGCAAAAGAGAGACCAATGCCGATGCTTTTGCGATATCTCCAATAACCGCTCCACTGAGGGAACTCTCGGTCAGTGAGATGAACACCAGGGCAGGCATGAAAAAGTCAGAGACAATGCGAACAAGGTCTTCTACCTTGATTGATTCTATGCTGCTGAGGAAAAAACCTCCCAACACTACGATAATAATGGGAAGCATCTGGATTAGTGATGAGATGATCATGAGCTGAACTATACGGTAAAGAGTGAAGCGAAGCAACCGAGGATAGCAGAGAAATGAGTATCTAAGAACCTCTTGATACCTTGATTCCTTTCCTTATTTCGCTATACTGAAAACCAGATATTAGGAGTAGCATGGAAAAGCGGAATCCGTCCTTTGCTGGAAGAAAAGATTCAAACCGAGCAGGTCAGCTGACCATTCGTGTCCTTCTGCTCAGTTTTTTTCTCATCATCATACTCTCCTTGTTTTTCCATCAGTTTTATAGAAAACTTGAACAGTCACTTTGGGAAGAGAAGCAAGGACAGTTCCAGTATCTTGCAGACCAGAGTGCCCAACTGGTCATCCAACAAATCAATGAAGACCAGAGAATGCTGCTTTCGCTGGTTGACCAAATTGCATACCTTACACTGGGGGATGCTGTGGCCATGCTCAATGAACGTACTATCCAGTGGGAAAAAGCTGGAAATTATCCTTCCATTACCCGAATAGGTGATTTTCTGCAATATACTGAAAAGGCTGAGCTTGCAGATGGGACAAATCTTACCCTATTTCATACCGTTTCCACCAAAACCTATGATTCTCTGCTTGGTACGTTATTTGCGGGAAATATTTTCACTGGATATTGGATCAAGCCGGAGGGAACCTTGCTCTGGCAGACTGATGGGAGTCTCGAGGGGCTTGATTCGCTTGCGCTTGATTCTGATGAAACGATGCAGTTGTTTACCAGTAAGCTGGATGGTGGATGGGGACAGTTCGTCTTGGTAGCCAAACGGGGGCTCTCTGATTCTATCTCTCTAGCGATACTTCGATCCTCCCTTTCCATGGCAGTGCTGGTTATCGTCATCTTCTTTTTCTTCCTTGTCTACCTGCTTTCCTTGGACCACCGGTATGCAAGGAACTTATGGCATCTTGCCTATGAGGATGAACTGACTAAACTCCCGAACAAGAACCTTTTCCAAAAAGAAGCGAAGCAGCGCCTGCTGCATCCCAGGGACCCTTATGCACTCCTGATTCTGGATATCGGTAAGTTCAAGTTGATCAATGATCATTTTGGCTATGGGTTCGGCGATTCTCTGCTCTTGCACTGTGCAAAGGTCCTTCCCCGTTATGTTACTCGTGATGGGCTGTGCGCGCGATTGAGCGGTGATAAGTTCATCATGCTCGTGAGTTACCGTGAGAGAGCCGCCTTGCAACGGAGAATCACCATTATCGGGGAGGAGTTGCGTCGTTTTTCCTTCCCCAAGGCATCACAGTTTCAACTCGATATTCTCATCGGAATCTCTCTGATCGATGAGCCAGGCAAGGATATTACCTCCTATATCGACCGTGCACTGTTTGCCCTCTCTGCATTGAAGGAGACAAAACAAGGTTGGTATCTTTTCTACGAGGAAGCGCTCAAGGACCAGTTGTTGGAAGAGAGTGAGTTGGAAAATGTATATAATAAAGCGCTACAATCCAGAGAGTTTTTCATCCAGATACAACCAAAATACTCTTTTGCTACCGGATGTCTTATAGGAGGGGAAGCCCTGGTTAGGTGGAGGCATCCAGAAAAAGGACTACTGATGCCCTCCCAATTTATTCCCTTGTTGGAGAAACACAACCTTCTCATCGCGTTGGACATGTATGTATTGAAGCTTGTCTGCAAGCTGTTTGTCCAATGGAAAGGTGAGGGAAAACCCCTTCTGCCTATCTCGGTCAACCAGTCAAGGGCACATCTCTTCACCCGTAATTATGAGGAGAGCTTGGTAACCTTGGTTGATCACTACGAAGTCGACCACCGACTTATGGAATTCGAATTGACCGAGACCTTGTTCCTTCATGACCTGACCCATCTGGTTTCTGTGTTGACCTCACTGAGAAGTCAGGGCTTCTTGGTCTCCCTCGATGATTTTGGCTCAGGATACTCCTCCCTCACCATGCTCAAGGATGTACAGATTGATGTGATTAAGATGGACCAAGGGTTCTTTACCGACCTTACCACCAATAAGCAGGGAATGGTGGTAATCAAACATGTCATTGCCATGGCAAAGGAACTCGGGATTACCTCCATCGCTGAAGGCGTGGAGAGCGAGGAACAAGCCAGGATGCTCGCTTCCATGGGCTGTGATGGCGTGCAAGGATATTTCTACAGCCAGCCTCTGGAGGTCTCTGAATATGAGCGGTTACTTACAGACAATACTCCTCGCTGTTTCATCTAGAAGATAAAGAGAAAGAGAAGCGTTTGGAAGAACAGATGCGTCAGAGCATGCGTGATCATAGCGTATTGGATTCCCCATTTAATATAGACCCAGCCAAAGAGATACCCCAACACCCCGTTGAGGACGAGGCTCCTGAGTACCAACATCCCACTCAAGGATCCAAAGGTTGCTTGCGTTGCCGGTAGGTGTCCAAGAGCGAAAAGAATAGCAGCGATCAGGTTGGCGATAAGATAAAAGGCTTTTGGAATTTCCAGGCCTTGTTCTGTCTTTCCAAATACTAGGTCGAGTATGAAGACCAAGAGGGAGAGGAAGAACAAGCGAAGCATGATTTCCTCCAAGATACCACCGTAGAGCATGGAGAAGAGTAGTGCAATCAGGCTGAAGGAATCAGGGGAGTACGAAGCCTGGACCTGAGGAATTTCCAGGTGCAAAGACAAAATAGTCACCAACATGACCACAGCGGAGAGCAAACCTAAAAGGACTGCCTTCTACAAGCTTTTTCTCGAATGAGAGGACGGGAGTAGCTTGACCTTACTTGCGAGTTGGTACCTCTAGGTAGGCAAGGACCAACGTATACACCAAGGCCACTTGCACGAGTAGCTGCTAGAAGTAGGGTAGGGAGACCTCAACACCGAGGTTTGCTGCAACGGTGCTATTTGTGTAAGCCAGATACCAGGAACACAGAAGTCCCATAGGGAAAAGAGAAGGGCGAAATGTAATGCTTTCTTTATCAATTTTCATAAGACTCCTGCACGTACTGTACCTCAGCGTGCAGGGAGATGACAAGAAGTGGAATATGTATGTACAGCAGATCAGGAGGAAAATATATGCTCCAAGGGGACCATCAATGTGGCTGGGACGAGACACCATGCCTCGTTGACTCCCTGAATGAAGGTGCTTCCTCCATAAAGCGGAGGGTCACCTCTCCTCCTCCTTCTTCGAAGGTGATCTACCTGCATGGACTGCTGCGGTTCCAATCGGGCTGTCGCTGCTGTAACCGCAGGGAGCAACTGGCCCGCTGTTCCTCCAGGAGGGAGACGTACAGTCATCTCTTCCCCTACAAACAGATTGAGGAAATCTGCCTTTGTTTGCCCGTCAATTACATACTCTCCCAGCATATCCTCATGGAGTAGATTGCCCTTCCTATCAGTAAACACGAAGCTGAGAGGCCAAGAACCATAGGTGAGTGAGGTCACCGCTTCTTGGGTGCTTTCTCTGTAGTGCAAGCGGTCATCAAGAATCTTGAAGAAAACCCTGCAACCTTCCTCAAAGGTGACCAGTCCACTGTGTATTGCAGCTGTTACTACATTGCTGTATTCCCTAATCCCCAGATTGTAAGTTCCTCTCCCCCAAGTGGCAACTCCAGGGTAAAGATATCGCCAACCCGTTCATTGAACATGTCCCCGCTCATGGTCCATGGATCTCCATCGGGAATGTAAGTGAGCGCCTCGATGAACGCCCCATGATCATACCCTAGATGAATCTCTGGAATCCCACTTGAGAAAGAGAGGGAAGCAGAAGTGCAACCGAGAAGTAACAGGGAAAGTACTACAATTCCAATGCAGATACGAATAAGCTTGTTCATTGGTAACCCCCATGTTTGGTGGGTAGTGGTACCAATTCCCCGAGATTCCTGTTATTCCAATCAAAGCATACTCCCGAAACTGTCTGCTTGAAAAATCCACCCTGTGTAAGTTGCACAAATCCTGCTTGCCATATGACAGAGTTTGTTCCAAACTGCATGAGAGGAGTCAGAACATGGAATTACTACATACTGAAGACAAGCGTATTGCCCGTCTTATTGAATATTTTCAGATTCTCTGTGGGGGAACAACAAACAAGGAGACCTATCAATCCTATGTTGATGTATTGGAAACAGCCACGGCATATGAAACTAACGTTGCCTTGGATGCTGTACTCAGCAAGGCAGAAGATGTAGAAGCATATACCATCCCTGTTGCCAGGTTTATTAGATCGGTGGGAAAGGGATTAGAACATGCTACGCTTCCTGAATATCAAGACAATGTTTTGCTTTTCACCTTGGCTGAGGAGAATCGTGAGATTGCGAAGGTTACTTCTTCATTACAACAACTCGGCATACAATTGAAAAACGAAGAAAGCAGTGATTTTTCCGCCATACAGGAAGTACTAGCTTCATTTGATCAGTTGCAGAGGCATTACGAACGACTGCAGAATGAGCTTTTTCCGCTCTTCGAGCAAACAAGCAATGAGCATAGTTGTGTAAAGCTTATGTGGGCGATCCAGAATACTGCCCTGTCATTCAAGAAGGAGACGATCGCCTTTGACGGAAGTGATATCGCATCTTTCTGGAAATTGTTCAGCAGTTTCTACTTTAATATGGAGGTTTTGCGCTATCGCGAGACCTATATTCTTTTTCCGGTTGCATATCGGGCTCTGGGGGAGCACAGCGAGAGAAGTATTGAGAAGGGACTCTCTGATGCACTCTTCTCCTGTAAGACTGGCTCACTTACGTTCGAGCAGCTGGAGTTGATCTTCGGTCTCCTTCCACTTGATATTGCCTTCATTGGAGATGATGACCGGGTCAAATTCTATTCTGATCCACCACATCGTATTTTCCCCCGCAGTCCACAGGTAATTGGAAGATTGGTACAGAATTGCCATCCACCTAAAAGTGTGTCCACCGTCGAGGAAATTCTCAGTTCCTTTAAAGAAGGAAGGGAGGATTCTGCGGAGTTCTATCTTGTTATGAAGGGAGCGTTTGTCTACATCCAGTACTACGCCGTGCGTAGCATGGATGGAAAATATCTTGGGACTTTAGAAGTGACCCAAGACGCAACACACCTCAGATCCCTTAGCGGGGAGAAGCGGTTGCTTTAGATTCGAGATATTCCTTGATCAGGGTAGCGTTGAAATTCTCTTCAGCCTGCAATACGCCCATCTCACGTTGGGCATTCTCCGGAGAGTCAGATGCATGTGCTGCATTGACGCGGATGTTGGAGCCGAATTCTCTACGGATGGTTCCAGCGAGTGCCTTGTTCGGGTCAGTAGCGCCAAGAATGGTTCTGATCTTTCCTACGGCATCACATCCTTCATAGATCAAGACCATGCATTTTACCAGACCTGGTTTGTCCAAGTCTTCAGCCTTGCATTCACTTGGTTTGATGCCGGCCATAAACTCTACAATGCGTTCAAACTGTTCTTCACTGTACATGTCACCAAAGCTGTTGGTCAGGATGTTCTGCAGTTGGTCGCCGAGCAGGATATTGAATTCGCCTTCCAGAAGTTCCCTTGCTTGCATGCCGTATATGGGGGCAAGTTTGGCTTTCAATCCTTCCTTGGTCGGGCCATAGAACTGCAATGCCTGGGCAACAGACATCTTCAATACCTTGATTCCTACGATGCGAAGTCCGCTTCGGCTGAACATGTCTATGATCATGCCGGGACGGCTGGAGGCGTACTTCCAGTTGTCTGGCTTGATGATGACCAGTGTGCGTTGGGCCTTCTCATAATACTCTGCTGGTCTATTCTTGATGACGTTGTTCTGTTTCGGCAACCAAGGACCAAAAAGGGAAAGCGTCTGGTCAGCTTCATTCTGACTTTGGGCAGTGATGACTGCTGGTTCAAAATAGAGAACATCTTGCTCTTTCTCATCGGTGTAGATCAGGTCGGCGTAGGTGTCACGGATTGACATACCGGTAACGTTTTCCACTACGCGGATTTCTTTTTGGAACGAACCCACTACCTTGGAAAGTTCATCGCAAGGATGTTCCCCTTTGAACAAAAGCAACAGGGAACGGTGTTTCACTCCACCAGCAGGCCCGAGGTTCTGTTCTATGTAAAAGGAAAGAAGGTTTGAGGTGTTGATTCCCTCATCCTTTTCCCGGGTCTTGATAATCGATGCATATTCCTCAGTAATGGTATGATCCATTGCAATCATCTGAGCTCCTACGAGCTCAAGGGATATGCGGGAGAGAAGTCTGGATAGCACCCCGCCAGTGCGACTTTTTGCTACGGTATATGGGGTAACCAGAACATACGATAAGGACTGTTCCATGAGCAGCCTCCTTAGTAAAGTGTCTGTACACCGTATCCTACAAGGCAGGGTGTTCTTTGTCTATGACCTGTTCAAGAAAAAATCTCTATTTGGCAGGAACGCATTGTCTGAAGTGCAGCTTCATGATTCTCGATGGTGGTACCGGCGCAACAACTTGCATCAACGAGGACGGGGAGCTCTGGTCGCATTGCCTTGATCAGCAGGGCGTTGGAGACAACACAGATGTCGGTGCACACCCCGATCAACTCAACCTGGGTGATTGCCTCGTCTCCTGCTATGTAGGTTGCAAGCTCAACTGAGCCGAAGGTGGGTTTTTCAAAGACCATTGCGTTTTTCAGAGGTTCTTTGAGCGGATCTACCAACTGGTGGCCTTCCTCTCCCTTGATACAGTGAGGGACAGGAAGATGTTTTCCTTCACTGGTTTCCAAATAATTTGGCTCATGGGTATCCAATGTGTAGGCAAGCGTTCCGCTGTGCCCAGTAACTTTTGCAACCACCTTCTTCACAACTGATTGTGCTTCAGGGGTTCCGAGACTTCCGGAAACAAAGTCTTTTTGCATGTCGATCACGACAAGCAACTTCTTAGAACGAGGTTTTGAATAATCCTTCTTTGTTGCAGTAGGCATAGACATCTCCATGGTCAGTATCGGTGAATACCGCGGATGCAGGAGTCCCCTTGCGGATATCATAGCGCCGGGTATGGTGTTTGGTCACCAAGAATATGGTAGTGATCTGGTGCTCATCACTCTGAGGATGGGGTTTGCTTCCGACTTTCACGTAGAGCAAGTCTCCTCGGTGTGTGAGTACGATTTCATGGTTTGCATCACTCTCGTCAGCGGTTCTGGGTTTCAAGAGTTGCATCTCTGTTTTGCAACAGTGCAAGGAGTGCCCCTCATCATGAACCAGGTCAACCATTGAATGACAGATGGGGCAACGGTAGAAGTGAAGCTTCTTAGCCATAAGCCCTCCTTTCTTCTAAAGGTACCAAGGTTCGTTCAAAGAGGAAAGGGGAGGGGCGAAAAACATAACAGACTATTCATGGTCTCCAAACACTTTTCTCACATATTAGCTGTAGGGTATGCCCAACAATGTTTCTAAAATATGGAGGAAACAATGAAAAGATTGAGTATTATCGTACTGATGGTTATCACCTTGGTTTCGCTCAGTGCAGCAGGCAAGAGTGAATCAGAGAATGTTGCAACAAGCGCCTTCAGCTGGATTGAAGGTACCGAAGTTGAAGGTCTTCCTGGGGTAAACCCCCTGAAGGTCAGCGGGAATATCATCACCGCCGGAAGTTCCACCGTTTACCCACTTTCTGAACGCATGGCTGAACGCTTCAAGGAAGAGGGCTATAGTGGTGTCATCACCATTGACTCCATCGGAAGTGGTGCTGGATTTGAACGGTTCACCGTTTCAGGTGAGACTGATATCTCCAACGCAAGTCGTGGAATCAAGGCAAGTGAAATTGAGGATGCGAAGGAAATTGGAAGAAACCCAATCGAATTCAGGGTTGGTACCGATGCCCTTGCAGTGGTCGTGAGCAAGGAAAATACCTTCATTAAAAATGCCACCATGGAAGAGCTTGGCAAGATTTTCAGCACCGCTACGTTGTGGTCGGATGTCAATCCTTCCTATCCTGATGAGCCGATTCAGCGCTTTATCCCTGGAACCGACAGTGGTACCTTTGACTACTTTGCAGAGGAAGTATTTTCCAAGAATCCTGAACCAATGCTCGCTGCAAGTCACTTGCAGCTTAGTGAGGATGACAACATCCTGGTACAGGGAATCAAGGGCAGCCCCTATGCAATCGGATACTTCGGCTATGCATACTACAATGAGAATGCCGATTCGCTCAACATACTCAACATCAATGGAATTGAAGCCAGTAAGGCGAATGTGGACAACAACTCCTATCCCTTAGCAAGGCCTCTCTTCCTCTATAGTGATGCAGAGATTATGAAGAGTAAGCCGCAGGTTGCTGCCTTCCTTGACTTCTACCTCAGCTATGTCAATGAAGAGGTTGTAGGTGTGGGTTACTTCCCAGCCAATGAGGATGAGTTGAATAAAGCTCGTCAGGCTTGGTTGGATGCTACCCAGGGTGCGTACTAAAGTACCAGGAATCGAAGTTGGCCGCACCACAATGGTGCGGCCAATTCCCATGAAAATAGGATATACAGTATGACACAAAGATCTATCACCCATCCTTTTGGGAAAAAGCGCAGGTTACACGAACGCGTTATTGAAACCATCCTGTTCCTGTTCGCATTGTTCTCCATCATGATTACGGTTGGGATTGCGGTGATTCTCATTCGGGAGTCTTTTCTCTTTTTTTCTACTCCAGAGGTCACCTTAGTTGGCTTTTTTACTGGTAAGACGTGGCAACCTATGATCGACATGTTCGGGTTTCTTCCCTTATTGAATGCAACCATCACGACCAGTGTGATCGCCATGCTGTTTGCCATTCCCCTTGGATTGTTTGTGGCCATCTATCTAGCCGAGTATGCGACTGACAAAGTTAGGGGGAGA
Organism: Sphaerochaeta sp.; assembly: GCA_018399495.1. GTDB lineage: Bacteria > Spirochaetota > Spirochaetia > Sphaerochaetales > Sphaerochaetaceae > Sphaerochaeta. The sequence continues at coordinate 46,311 of JAGYOG010000006.1, read as the reverse complement.
CTCAAGCCAATCCTGGAAGTATTGGCCGGGATTCCCACTATTGTTTATGGCTATTTTGCCCTAACCTTCATGACCCCGTTGCTTCGCTCGATTTTTGGGCAGGAGACGGTAGAGATTTACAATACCGCCAGTGCAGGCTTGGTAATCGGGATTCTTGTACTTCCCATGATAGCAACCATGGCCGAGGACGCCATCTCTGCTGTTCCCAAGGAGTTGCGCCTTGCTGGTCTCGCGCTTGGCGGGACCCCGATAGAGACCACGTTCCGTGTTGTCATTCCTGCTGCTCTGAGCGGGCTTAGTGCAACCTTCCTGCTTGCTCTATCGAGAGCTATAGGAGAGACCATGATTGTAGCCTTGGCGGCAGGTGCGGGACCCAATATGACGTTCAATCCTTTCGAGGCTGCTGAAACCATCACTGGATATATCGTGAGGATCAGCGGTGGGGATGTCAGCTACAACTCAGTTGATTACAACAGTATTTTTGCACTTGGGTTGGTGTTGTTCATCATCACCTTCACGTTGAATCTTATCTCGAGAAAAGTTTCAAGCCTTTTCTATCAGGAGTATGAATAATATGCAGACACAATCGATGTTTGGTACCAAAGCAGAAGGCCTGCTCTTGATGCAGCAACGCTCTCGTGTATCGATGTTCTGGAAAATGATATTTATCTTTGCTACAGCAATTGCGATTTTGTTCCTTCTGTTGTTGCTCGTATCGGTGATTGATTCCATTTTTGGCTATACCGTCATCCGTAATGAGGTAGATGTTCCTGAGTTGGTCAGTGGGGCTTCCTCCCTGGATGATCTCTCACGGTCCCAATTGGAGGAGACAGCCAGAGACAACCTTTCCAGTGGAATTCTAAGAAGGGTGGAGTACGAGAAACCGATAGCAGAGCAAAGTGATCGTGAGCTGAGAGCCTTGATCGAGCAATATATCATCAAACCATCAGTACTAAGGAGCTGGGGGCTTTGGGACTCGATCACCAAACAGGATGAGATTGGTGCCTACATGGCAAATCAAGAAGATTCCTATCTCATCTTCAAGAGCTGGATAACCCCGGATTTTCTTACCAATGACCAGTCAGCAAATCCCTTGAATGCTGGTATCCGTACCGCATTATTAGGCTCGCTGTGGATTATTGCCATCACCTTCTTGCTGGCTTTCCCCATTGGGGTTGGTTCTGCCATTTACCTTGAGGAGTATGCAGACGATACAAAACTGAACCGTATGCTCCAGCTCAATATCTTCAATCTCAGTGCAGTACCTTCCATCATCTACGGGCTCTTGGGATTGGCCGTCTTCGTACGGGCCATGGAAGGGGTGACAAGTGGGGCGATCTTCTCCGCTGTAGCCGATACCACAGCAAATGGAAGGACTATCCTAAGTGGTGGTCTTACCTTGGGGTTATTGGTACTCCCAATCATCATTATCAATACCCAGGAAGCCCTTAAGGGTGTTCCTGACACACTGAGGATGAGCAGCTACGGGGTAGGAGCCACAAAGTGGCAGACTATTTGGAGCCATGTGCTTCCTGTCAGCTTTGACAGGATTTTAACAGGAACTATTCTGGCCCTCTCCAGGGCTTTGGGAGAGACTGCTCCTTTGGTGGTCATCGGGGCATCGACGTTCATCAGTGTGGACCCTTCAAGTATTTTCTCGAAGTTTACCACCTTGCCGATCCAGATTTACCAATGGTCGGCTCGTCCCCAGGGGTCTTATCGCAATATTGCAGCAGCCGCCATCATAGTTCTGTTGGTGCTTCTGCTTGTGCTAAACAGCGGGGCAATTTATCTAAGAGATATACTATCCAAGAAAAAGAGGATGGCAGCATGAAAGTAATGCAAGCAGCAGCAGAAGAGAGTTTTGAATTCTTAGGGAAGTCAGAAGCAGTGGAGAATCAGGAGATCATAACGCTGGAGGATGTAAATATTCATTATGGTAGCTTCCATGCAGTAAAGAATGCCTCCCTGCCAATCTATGAGAAACAGGTAACCGCATTCATCGGGCCTTCGGGGTGTGGGAAGAGCACCGTACTGAGAAGTATCAATCGTATGAACGATATGATCAGGGGGGCTACCATTGACGGTAAGGTACTGTTCCATGGCCATGACCTCTACGCGAAGGATGTTGACCCTGTTCTAATCAGGAGAAGCATCGGTATGGTGTTCCAGAAACCTAATCCTTTCCCAAAATCAATTTATGAGAATATTACTTGGGGCGCGAAGATCAATGGATTCAAAGGGGACTATAATGAGCTGGTGGAGACCAGCTTACAGAAGGCTGCTCTCTGGGATGAAGTTAAGGACAAGCTCAAGGAGAATGCTCTTCGCCTCAGTGGCGGACAGCAACAACGTCTTTGTATCGCAAGGACGTTAGCTGTCCAGCCTGAGGTCATCTTGATGGATGAACCGGCTTCAGCCTTGGATCCCATTGCAACGGGACGCATTGAGGAGCTCATTCTTGAACTCAAGAAATACTACACGATTGTCATTGTCACCCATAATATGGGCCAAGCGTCGCGTGTTTCAGACAACACTGCTTTCTTTATGGTTGATGAGGGACGAACGGGATATCTTGAGGAATATGCTCCTACCGAGCAACTATTCCTTAACCCGACACACAAAAAGACGGAAGAGTACATCTCCGGAAAATTCGGTTGATCCTAGGAGGGAATCATGGACCAAACTATCAATAAGCTCGATGAGAAGATGCAATTCTTCCAAGAGATGCTCATTCAAATGGTGAACAGGGTAGAAGAGGCAATCTACCAGGCGCAATATGCCTTTCGCAACCATGACGTGGAGTTAGCTAAGAAGGTCATAGCTAATGACTGGTTCATCGATCAATTGCAGGAGATGGTGGAGAACGATGCAGTACGCCTTCTTGTAAGCGAAACGCCCTATGGTCACTACATGCGCCATATCATTGCAGGAATCAAGATTGTTTCCAGCCTGGAGCGAATGGGAGACCATGCCGCTCATATGGCCAAGATGGCAAGTCGTGAAGAGGAGGCTATATTCATACCGTTTGTCGAACGTATCAGTGAGATGGCGTTGCTTGGTGCTACCATGACGCGCAAGGTTGTTGAAGCTTTCATTGATGTCAAAGCCGAGAAGGCAATAGAGGTAGCATTGCTTGATGACAAAATGGATGCAGAGCGGGATGCCTTGAATGCTGATTTGTTCGCGATTAGACCGGAAACGGAAACAGAAATGGAGCGTATTCTCAATCTCTTCTATTTGACGAAAGAGATGGAGCGTTATGGGGATCATGTGACTACAATCTGTAGGTGGATAGTCTATATGGACAAGGGACAAAGGCCGAAGCTCAACGGACCAAAGATGAGTGAGTAGAAATCCCCAAGTTTATACCACTACCTATCATCCTCCCCGAAAGGGGGGGATGATGTGCTTCAGTGTTTTCTATAGAGCTCATCACTACGTTTCTGGAGGTCCTTCAGATGCCCTCCCATCCTTGGAAGAACAATGGTAAAGGTGCTTCCTCTTCCTATTTCGCTTTCAAGAGAGAGCTTGCCTCCATGGACGTTTACGATGTGCTTCACGATGGATAGACCAAGGCCTGTGCCTCCTTGGCTTCTGCTTCTTGCCGCATCGACGCGATAGAACCGTTCAAAAATTCTATCCTGGACATCCCTAGGGATTCCAATGCCATGGTCTAGGACACTGAAGGTGACCTGTTCCTCACCTACAATAGCAGAGAGGAGAACCTTTGCACCTGCTTCAGAGTAGTTCAAAGCGTTGATGACCAAGTTTGTCAATGCTTGGGCAATCAAGTTCTCATTGACATAGAGAAGAAGATTGTCTGGATTGCTGGGAGCAATTTGCAAGATACTCCTTCGTTCCTCATAACGATACTTACAGGCTTCTTCAGTTTCTCCTACTATTTGCTCAAGAGTAGTCCAGCTCATGGATGCTTTGTTCTGTTCTTGCTCCAGACTGCTGAGCAACAACAAATCTTCAACAAGCCGTTTCATCCGGTTTGCTTGTCTGTTGATGATTTTAGAGAAGTGTATGATCTCCTCTGGTTTCTGTGTTTCGGTGAGTGCTTCTGCAAATCCAGCAATAGAAGTGATTGGGGTTTTGAGTTCATGGCTTACATTAGCCACAAAATCCTTGCGAATCTGTTCTAGGCGTTTCAACTCTGTCATATCGTTGATGGAGAGCACCACTGAGCTGATAAATCCTTCTGATGATTGTACGGCACAGGTGAGCATTTTAAGTTCCCTAACCCTTTGTTTTCCCGCAATCCGTGCAGTTTGCCCAAAAAGGTGTCCGTACTGCTCAATGGTGAGTTCCCTTTCCTCCCCATCTAGTAGGGTGGCATTACAGAGTGTACGTACTTCATTGGAACTGATAAGCTGCGAAAGGTTTCTTTCAAGCACAGAGTCTTTATGATCGGTAAAGAGCAAGTGTGCTTCTTGGTTAGCCACTTTGATGTTCAGGTTTCTGTCAAGCAGAAGAATTCCTTCGCTAAGACTGTTGAGAATAGCTTCCACTTGGTTTTTTCCGAACTCTACCAGAGATATTTTTTCTTGAATTTCTTGAGCCATCTCTTCCATGGTATGGGAGAGTTCAGCCAACTCCTGTGGGGATGTGAGATGAAGTTTTGTCTGTAGCTCTCCTGTTGCATATTTTCTTGCTAAACCCTTCAATTGGTCGAGAGGGCGCGTGATCATGGTAATGACGAAGAAGGTAAGCAACAAGAAAAAGAGTATTAGGATTCCAACACCTCTTAAAAAGAGGCTTTGGTAAGTCGTCTGATACCCTGCAAGCTGGCTGAGGGTTTTTGAGACTCTCAGTACCGCGATGGTGGGATGGTCTTCCAATGCTATGGCCCAGTATAGCACAGGAAGATTCTGGGTGCTGCTTCTTCGCTCACTAAAGGCTTTCCCATTCATCAATGCTGCTTGCACCTCTTCCCTGTAGAGGTGGTTGTTTAGTATTTCAGCCTCATAGTCTGAGTCAAACAGGACAACACCTTTTCTATTGATGATGGTAATCCTGGTTGCAGTTGAAGCTGCATAGGAGTCGAAATGTTCTTGCAACCAAGGTTTAGGGGAGTCTTTTGTCAATGTTGCCAGATAGTCTGCCTTTGCAGAGAGCTCAGCGTAGGTGGTCTCCCTAATGGTAGTAGAAAAGGCACGGTTTGCAATCCACATGCTGCCCAAGAGCGAACACACAAGAACCAGAAAGGTAGTCAACGCCAAACGTGCACGAATACTTTTGTATTGCATAATTTTCCTCACTTGATTCCCCAACGGAGCGAGAGGAAAGGAACCATCATGATAGTTCTTCTCCCGAGCGAATGCAGGGAAAGCAAGGTGAGATATTCCGTCCCTTGGGGCGGAAAAGGAGGCAACGCCTCCTGGGTTCAGGGCTTGCCCTGATGTATTGATACCTTTCATTCTACCAACGTTGGTTCCCGCAAGACAAGAGAATCATACGGTATTCATACTTTCTTCATATTTTATGCATCTTCCCCCTTTTTTCTTTCTGTGGTATGGTTTTCTTCATTATCTAAGAATGGAGTTTGCAATGAATCTTACGGTGCAGGAAAAAGATCCTGCGGGTCTCTACGATACCCCTCTGCTACATCAATCGTATTTCTGGTCTCAAGTCAAGGAGTACCAAGGATACCACACCAAAGCATTTGATATAAAAGCGCCTCTTTCTGAACTCAACGGGAAACCAGGATCATCCTTTCTCTTGGATGACATTCTTGTGCAGTTGATCCCAGTAAATCGGCATCAAAGTATTGGCTATGTCCCTTATGGCCCAGTACTGAATCCAGATGAGGAGAAGATGGGTCCGTTTTTGGAAGAACTCTCTATGAATCTCCGCGAAAAACTTCCTTCTCATTGTCTTTTGCTTCGCTATGATCTTCCTTGGCAGTCCATCTGGGAGGAGGATGAGGATGTTCCGCTCTCCTTGCAAAATCTACGACTCAACTGGGGTACAAGCAATAGGAAACTACGGAAAGCGGTGTCAAACCAACTTCCCAGCGACACCATGTTTGTGAATCTGCAAGGTAGTGAGGAACAAATACTCTCCTGTATGCACCATAAGACTCGATACAACATTCGTCTTGCGTTGCGGAAGGGGGTAGAGGTTCGCCAAGTTGGGAGAGACCACCTTGAAACTTTCTATTCGTTGTATGAAGAAACCTGTGAACGTAACCGAATAACGTTGCATGACCGTTCGTATTTCGATGCTCTTTATACAGCTGAAGATGAGGGAGCAGCAATTGTGCTCTTGATGGCCTTCTTTGATGGGCAACCGCTTAGTGCCATGTTCCTTAGTCGATCAGCGCGCCGTGCTACCTATCTTTATGGGGCATCCTCATCCAAGTTGCGGAACTCCATGAGTACCTATGCATTGCAGTGGCATGCAATTCAATTGGCAAAGAGCTGGGGGTGTACCGAGTATGATCTTTTCGGGGTATCTCCCTCTCAAGGCAAGAATCACCCTATGAGCGGTCTTTACACCTTTAAAAAAGGGTTCGGGGGAACCACGTTCCATCGGATGGGTTGTTGGGACTTTGCTTATGATGAAGAACAAGCATCTCAACTAGTTGCCTATGAGATGGTGGGAGAAGGGTATCACCTACGTTGAAACAGCAGGGTCGCAATACCTCCACAGATCATCCCGAGACTACCTGCACGCTCATTACTTAAATCGTAGACTACTGTGTGGTCTTTTACTTGGGCATCGGTGAGCATCCGCTGTGCTTCCATGGTTGCCTTTGCTTCAATCTCTCCACCCCCGACAGTCCCCATGATAGTCCTGTCATCAAATAGAGCAAGCTGGAAACCGACTTCGCACGGGGCAGAACCATGCTTCTCCACCACCCGGACAAGAATATGGCTCTCTCCGGTAGCTTGTCTTGCAAGCAATGACTCATTGAGCCTGACAGCCTGTTCCTTCTTACGATATTCACTAATGACTTGGGCAAGAATGGAGAGTGCAATTTCAGAGGAAGTCACTGCTCCGATATCCAATCCGATTGGGGCTTTCACATTTGAAAGTTCAGCTTCACCAAAATGAGCTGCACGTAGTGCATCAAACGTGTTTGCGACTTTTTTCTTACTACCTATCATGCCAATATAGGCGTGGGGGAGGCGAAGTGTTTTCTCTAGGCAGAGCTTGTCATACGCATGGCCTCGTGTGGTGATTATGAAGTAAGGCCTGATCCACGATTGAGGCCTTGCAAGCACCTCTTCAAACGGGGCACAGAGGCAGGTGGCCTTTGGAAAACGTTCCTGATTACAGAATTCAAGGCGATCATCTACTATGGTAACCTGTAAGGCGAGGTCTATCGCCAGATGGTAGAGATCGAGGGCAATATGACCACCACCAAAGATGACCAGATGCACATCACTAGCGAGCCTTTCCTTGAGATAGCTGGTATCATTCCAATCATGCTTGCCTCTTGCATGGGTAGCAATGACCTTGTTATTCTGAAGGAGAGCTTCATCTCCTAAATAGGGTTCCTGCAACACAGTTTTCCGTTCAACGGTATCAATCTTCAATGCATCGAGCAAATGTGTGTAATAGTGCTGTGAATCCATGGTTCCTCCGGGCAAGACCTGTATGCTTTGTTAATAGTACAGGATTGATGGCAAAATATCCATTACGGGTAGAAAAGAATAATGGAAAGAGAACAAAAACAAAACACCCGGCTTGTGACCGGGTGCTGTATAAGGAGCTCAGTACTTATGCTTTACTGAGGAATCCGTCGATTGCCTCAAGGACTGCTCCACCGATTGCCATCGCTTTTTCACTGACCGTGGTATGGTCAGCACGCTCGCCCCTTGGGTCGATATCGGCAATTTTGAAGTGCTCGGGAACCTCCAGACCATTGTTCAGCAAACCTCTGAGTTTTCCATCTATGGTTGCAATGACATCTACCTCACCCACCTTTGCGACCACCTCTCCTTGTTTTACCATGTCACCTATCTGGTGATCACTATTGAAGATTCCCGCTGCAGGGCTGTGAAGCACACGTTCTTTACCATACCCTTCAATTACTCCAGGAACACCTGTATTTTCCATCGCAGAACCTTCCCTTAGGATTCTGGCAAGGCTATGTCCACGCATTGTTTCTATGACAAAGTCACAATCCTGTTTTGCAACGAATCCGGGGCCGAGGGCAATAACCAGTGGAGCATCCGTGATTTTGGTACCAATATTCTTCTTTGCCAAGATGGCATCCACCACACAGACTGGTTTGATTTTACTGATATGCTCTCCCTCTGGATCAACAAGGACGGGAATGATTCCTGCGTCGAGTTTTACATAGGCGTCCTTCAAATCATTACAACGTGAGGCCTTCAATCCCTCAATTACCACCGTATCGCTATATAATGCCTGGGCGATACTGACTGTTCTTCTGATAACCGTAGGTCGTTCAATTTCCAGTACCAAGACATAGTATCCTGCTCTAAAGAGACGAAGAATAACACCAGTGGCTAAATCTCCTCCACCACGAACAATAATCATTTTGTTTGCCTTATGCTTGAGGCTTTGGCCACTACGGTTGTTGAAAACCTTCATAACCTCACTTATTACGGAGAGCGCTATCTCTTGGGGGGTTTCAGTACCGATGTCCAGTCCAATAGGGCAGTGCAACCGTCGAAGATCATTCTGTTCAAGGGTAAGGGAAGCAAGCAATTGCTTTGCTTTATGTCTCGAGCCAAGTACACCGAGGTAAGCAATATTCCGATTAAGCAGGAGTTTGGCGGTCTCAAGCCCAAAGGCATGGCTGGCAATGATACATGCTGTATATTCGTTGGTTTCTATGTTGTTCAAGGCTTCTGCCAAGGTCGGTGCAACTTCGCGCTTCTTTGAGTAGGTAAAGAGGTCTTCAGTGGCAAAATCCTCACGCGTTTCAACCACTTGGCTAGGGATCCCCACAAAGTGGGCAAGTTCCGCGATGGCTTGGTTTACATGCCCTCCACCTATCAGGAGGATGTTATGGTAATTCACAGGCAGGCTGAGGTGACAAAGCCATGAGCCGGTGTCTACCAAGGTAGTAGCCTTTTTATTGAGTGTATCCTGGGCATGACTGAGGAATGTCGGATGTACATCTCCGATGGTGGCTCCTCCTTCACAGAGCCCGAGCAGTGTGACTGAGGGTTGCAGCTGGAGACCAAATACATGGTCTAGCTCATACGATTCCCATCGTCTGAAATCGATGAATGCTTTTCTTTCCTCCTCAGTGGTGCAACGTAGAAGGAAAAGGTAGACAATTCCAACACTAACTTTGTCCTCCATTTGGACGGTGAAATGTATATGGCGGTATGACTCATCAGTATTGGTCAAATTTAGGGACTGGCTGAGTACGTACGCTTCAAGTTCTCCTCCTCCGACGGTCCCGGTAATCCTCCCTTTGGTATCAATGACCATGGAGCCTTGGTTTCTGCTTGTGGACCCTTCAGTCCTGATAATGGTTGCATACACAAAGTCCTCTTTGTGTTCACTTAAGTATGCTGCTGCTTCAAATACTGTGTGTTTCATGGCATTTTCCTTTATATGATAACATTTTGTTCAAGGGAACCAAAAAACAAATTCAGATCAGGAAACTCTCTTTGTATATTCTCAATCTTGGTTCGATCGGTTCTCTCTGCTTGGTTAAAAAGTATAGCACGTACACCCTTCATGCCTTTCTGAATCCCCTCAGGGTGGGTGAGTAGCAAGGAGTAGGTCGCTTCATCAATAAGACGATTTTCCAGGGAATCACAGCCGAAACAGTGCTCACTGAGCCTCTTGCCGAATACAGAAATCGAGGATATTGCTAGGGTTGCGGTGGTGAAGTTGGGTACGACTGGGTCTCTTTCACTGTGAAGTTTCAATTCCATTCCACGCGCACCATCCGCTTCGACTAGTATGACGTCATAGCGTGCTTTCAGACGTTCAAGATCTTCAAGTGGTGGTGCCTCTGCCTTGATGATGCCCTGTCTTGCATAGAAGACTCGCTCTCCCTTTTTGCATGGATAGGAGAAAACCTCCTCATCCCAAAAATAGTGGTCACAGTAGTAGTTCCTGTCTTCAGGATAAAGTACTTTCGTGGTTGTGGAGACGAGAACCCGCTTCTGCTGAGCAGCATACGCCTCAGCAAGTAGTATCAAAGCGGTGGTTTTGCCCCCGCTTCCCGTGATACAGATACAGTTCTCGTTGGTAGAGAAATGCTTCAGCAGGGATTCTATTAATGTCGCCATGCTTTACTGTAGCATCACAGGTGGTATTTTTGCAACTATTGTCATGATTTCTTTTTGCACTGGTTCTCGTGTTTTCATCTGCTAAAATAGGACAATGAATGATACAGAAACAGGATATGTCGGAGTTGATATCATAGGTGATCGTTACGTGCTGTGTGTTCTTGATTACGAAGGAATGCACCCCCACTATGCAAGAGGACGATGTGACACAGTAAAGGGAAGGGAAAAGTTTTTTGATTCTATTCCTCTTGGTGCTCTTCTTATGATTGTGGAGTCAGAACTTGCCATACTTTCTTTGCATCTTCTTGGTGAATCACAGGTATTCATCCAACAAGAGAGTCAAGGGTATGCAGTGTGGGAGAAAGCGGGAATACAGAGGGGGGAACGTATGGCGAACTTTGCAGCAAAGGTTCTGCACTCAACATCGAAACAGATGCCTCTCACAGAAAAGCAGCAACTACAACTGTTAGAGATGCAGGGGAGAGAGATGGAGAGAATTCAGGGTATTACTGACGGGAGTCTCTCCATCATTGAGAAAATCCAAGACGGGAGTGCAACTGATGCTGATATTTCCAAGGCTTTTGAGAATGAATATCAGAGTAGGGTGGGACACTATTTAGTTGAAACCAAGAAGAACGAAGAGCCTTCCCCATTTGCTGAGGATGATGAAAGTTTTCTCGCTGAACTCTACCGGTTGCTTAAAAAGTGAACTGACTGACTACCCTTTGTAGGTGTACCCGATTCCCCAGATTGTTTTGATTTTGGTGCCATAGGATCCAAGTTTCTTTCTGAGTGTGGCAATCTGGACATCGATTGAACGATCTGTGACCGGGTAATCATCTCCCTTGACCTTGGTGATAATCTGATTTCTGGTAAAAACCTGTTCAGGATTAGAGGCTAAGAGGTACAGCAGTGCAAATTCTGTAGCAGTAAGTTCAATCTCTTCCCCTTCAAGGAGACATTTATGTTTTTGCTGGTCCATGACCAAGCCAGCGGTCTGTACTACCTGGTGTTGTTGTTCTTGTTCCTGCGTCCGTCTAAGCACTGCACGAATCTTACTGGCAAGTACTTTTGCACTGAATGGCTTGCTTAGGTAGTCATCTGCACCAAGTTCCAAGGCTGTAATAATGTCACTCTCTTCTCCGCGTGCAGATACAACGATGATAGGTACGGGGTTGTTCAGGCTGTAGCGAACTGACTTGATGGTGGAAAGTCCATCAAGGACCGGCATCATAATATCGAGAACAATCAAATCGACATGATGACTTTTCAGTATATCCAATGCAAGGGCACCCTGTTCAGCTTCCAGGACGGTGTAACCGAGCGAAGCAAGCGTGTATTTCTCCAGTTCCCGAATATCAACATCATCTTCAACAACCAAGATAGTTTCCATAGCTATACACTACTTGTATTACACAGTGAAAGCAAGATTTCCCAGATGAATTCATATATTTTTCATAGGTTTCATGAACAAGAAAAACCACGCTTAGATTACTCCTTGCGTGGTTTGGATTGGAAAAGCTACTACTTGTTAGCGTGGCATTGCCAAGATTGTTGCTAGTTCTGGGTTCTTCTCAATGTTCTTCTGAAGATCCCTGTCCCTGCTCTTGTTTACATAATCCTTGTTTTCAAAGGTATAATGGAAATTGGTATGTACGTCATAGGTGCCATTCATGAGTGCATATGCATCCTCAGTCATGACCAACTCTTCATCGGTTGGAATAACCAGAATCTTTACCTTCGAATCATCGGTGTTGATTTCGAATTCTCCGTTTCTGCTGAAACAGACTTCGTTCTTGTGCTCATCAAGCTTTGCCCCGATTGCCTCCAAGCCCTGACAAGCACCAAGACGAATGTGACGAGCCATTTCACCTACACCAGCGGTGAATACAATTGCATCCAGTTTATCACCGAAGAGGGTAGCATATCCACCGATGTACTTTGCAATTCTGCGGGTCTCCATCTTGATGGCCATTGCTGCTCTTTTATCTCCTTCTTGGCTTGCCTTGAGCACGTCCCTGCGGTCGCTCTTGCCGCACAAGCCAATCAAGCCACTCTTCTTGTTTAGAACGGTATCCATTTCTTTTGCACTCATACCGGTGTTTCCCATCATGTAGGGAATGATTGCAGGATCGATGTCACCGCTTCGTGAACCCATGATAAGGCCTTCAAGCGGGGTAAGTCCCATGGAAGTATCAATACATACACCATTCTTTACAGCGCTGATGGAAGCTCCATTTCCGATATGGCAGACGATGACATTTGTATCTTCATTCTTTTTGCCCAGAACTACTGCTGTACGCTTAGCACAGTAGAGGTGGCTGGTTCCATGGAAGCCGTACCGCCGTACGTTGTAATCAGTATACCATTCGTAGGGAACTGCATACATGAATGCCTCTTCAGGCATGGTCTGATGCCAAGCTGTATCGAGAATAATAGCCTGTGGAACGGAAGGCATTGCCTTTCTGGCTGCTTCGATTCCCATGATATTGGCAGGCATGTGCAACGGACCAAGGTGCGTGACCTTCTTCAGTTGTTCAATGACCTCATCGGTTACCAGAGCAGACTGCTTGAAGACTTCTCCACCATGCAAAACACGATGTCCAACAGCCCCGATATCATTCAGGTTGCTGATGACTCCGTACTCATCATCAAGAAGCATCCTGATGATCAATTCAATTGCTTCCTTGTGAGTAGGGGAGGAAAACTCTGCATGATATTCCTTTTTACCATTGGCTTTGTGTTCAATGGTGGAATACTCCAGACCGATGCGTTCTACGACACCAACAGCAAGAATATCTTTGTTGATCCAGTCGTACACCTGGTACTTGGCAGACGAACTGCCACAGTTCAAGGTTAAAATTACCATGAATGACTCCTATTATCTCTCTATAACACTATGTAAATTGATTGCAAAAAATACCTAACCATTAAAACACTATTCGACAGAATAATCAACATGAAGCGAAAAAAGAACTGTTAGGTCTTTTCACCTTATGAAGGTATTACTATTTTTGTATCTTTACACAATTCCATTCTTCCTGTACGCACAAACGACATGGCAAGGCTCATTTTCCCCTTTGCAAGAGATGACGAAACTTGAGTATCGTGTACAGGAAGGCAGTGCTTCATTGCGTTGCAAATTTTCTTTTTCCCCTTCTGGAATAACCGCTGAACCATATGGCTCTTACGAGGGATATGGTTGGAACATTACTTGGAAACCCAAGAATTTCTTGGGGAGATCTTGGCTCAGCACCTCATTGGAGAACCGAGACCTGCGTCTTTCTTACCTATACGATGATGACCAGAGCAAAGCTTTCCATATTGAGGGGAGGTGTGGCGGATTTGCCTATCTGCTTGACGAAAAACCAACTTCACTTCCCGCTGTATATACATGGCAAGGAAAAGGCGGGAAAGTGTTCTGTTTTTGGAATGCAGAGAGTCCTCATGCGAATCTCAGTCTTGTTTGTTCGTGGGCTGGGGGAGAACGATTTTCTCTGTCTCGCGATATCTCATTATCAGAGGGAGCTCTCACACTCGACTGGGATTTTGACGGAAGTACTCAAGAACAATCACGTTCTGTTGCCTTGGTGATGAAGAACCAGAATATCACGGCAAAGTGGCAAACAGAGTTTCAAATAGGAAATCCTCCATGTTTTGGAGGGCAGAAACAAACGATGGAACGTTTAGTGCTCTCCAAAATCAGCTATACACTGGGTGCTTATACTCTGGGAAGTACCATGAAACATAGGGTACTGACCAAGAAAACTGGAGACCCAGTGGAGAGAAGCACCTGTCAGTTGAAAGGAAAGTGGAAGGGCTATGTTCTTACTGTTGCATGGGACAGCCTCAATGGTATGGCTGTAGTGTTGGAAGCCGAACAGGGAACATTGCGTATAAGCGCAAGGGATGGTATTTCCTTTTCCCTACTCCTGAAAAGAGGCCCCCTGTCCCTTACCATTAAGAAAGATACCAAGGAGAGGCTTTCTATTACCTACTCATTTCGATTTACCAGCTACCGAGATAGTGAATCTCTTCTTGCAAGGTGATGTGCATCTCATTCTGTACTGTAGTCTTACTATACTCAATTAAGGCACGCACCTCTTCACTGGTAGCTTTTCCATCCTTATTGATGATGATATTAGCATGCCTAGGGGAGATGCTGGCACCACCAATTGTATGACCTTTGAGAGAACATGCTTCAATGAGTGCAGCAGCTTTCTTTCCTTCAGGATTCTTGAATATTGATCCAAGACTTGGATAATCATACAGCCCTTTCTGCTTGCGATGTTTTTTTACCGTGTCCTTGCGTTTTCGCACCTCGCTGGTTTGTGTGGTAGGCTTCAAGCGGAATCCAGCTTCATAGATGATCAGATCATCTCTGTCGGTAAAGGGGGAGTGTCGGTAGGAGAACTCATCAGGATGGGCCTGTAGCCGATGGAGTTTTCCATCCAAGGTCATATAGTCGACATAGTAAAGCAGGTCTCCAATCTGTACACCGTTTGCACCACTGTTGCCATAAATGGCCCCACCAATGGTACCCGGAATGCCTCCGAGCATTTCCAGTCCTTCTAGTCCATCTTCTATTGCTTGCGAGATGGCCTTGTCCAAAGGACATCCGGAGCGGACACAGAACATCTCCCCCTGTACATGTCTGCGGGCAAGGTGGTTTGTAAGGACAACAAGACCTTCGACACCTTTGTCACTGATCAAGGTATTGGTTGCTCCTCCTAGGATTGAGAGCGGTAAATCGTTATTCTTTGCATAGGTAATCAGAATCCTGAGTTCTTCAAAATTGGTGGGATAGGCAGCCCATTGGGCATTCCCTCCGCACTGGATGCTGCTATGAGACCCAAGTTCCAGATTCTGTATGAGTAGGTAATCAAGGTTGATTTTTTCAATACTATTGCGTACATTGGTAGGCATGGAGACATCTTACCCCCTTTTTTTGGGGTGGGCAACCTAAAGGAGCTCTTAATGCCTGTCTTTCTCTATAATACCATGAGTCGTAGTTTGGAAGAGTTCGAACCACTACACGATAAGGAAGTGGGTCTTTACACCTGTGGACCTACTGTTTATAACTATGCACATATCGGAAATCTGAGGACCTTCCTGTTCGAGGACCTCCTTAAACGTACGCTGCTTGTTTCTGGTTTCAAGGTAAACCATGTCATGAACATAACCGATGTTGGACACCTGACCGGAGATGGGGACGAGGGTGAGGACAAGATTGAAAAAATGGCAAGCCAGGCCCATAAGAGCGTTTGGGAGATTGCCCAGTTCTATACCGATGCATTTTTCAAGGATTATGACGCCTTGCACATGATCAGGCCAACTATTGTCTGCAAAGCAACCGACCATATTGAGCAGATGATTGATTTGATAAAGCGTCTTGAAAAGAACGGTCATACCTATGTCAGTGGGGGGAATGTCTACTTCAGTATTGATTCAATACCCGACTACGGTAAACTTGCGCGGTTGGATCTCAATTCCCTCAAGACAGCTGTTCGTGATGATGTAAGCAGTGACGACAACAAGAAGAATTCAAAGGATTTTGTGCTTTGGTTTACCAAGAGCAAGCATGGGGAACAAGCAATGATGTGGGATTCCCCATGGGGAAAAGGATTTCCTGGTTGGCATATCGAATGTTCTGCGATGAGTATGCACTATCTGGGAGAGTCCTTTGATATTCACTGTGGAGGGATTGACGCAATACCTGTTCACCACACCAATGAAATTGCACAAAGTGAAGCAGCTACCGGCAAATCGTGGGTAAAGTACTGGATGCACGGTGAATTTCTCCTCGATGAGACGGGGAAGATGAGCAAGAGCAAAGGGGAGTTCCTTACCCTTGATTTGCTGAAGCGCAAAGGCTACGATGCAATGGACTACCGTTACTACTGTTTGGGAGGCCATTATCGTAGCCAGTTAAAGTTCAGCTTTGGAGCACTTGATACTGCTCGTAAGGCTCGAAAGAATGTACAGGATCGTATCCAAGGTCTGCTTGAGGTAGGAGCCAAAAAGGTTCCTTTGACGAGTGAAAAAGCTCTGAAATACCAAAATACGTTCCTTGATCATGTGCAACATGATCTTGGAAGTCCTAGAGGACTTGCTGACCTTTGGGGAGTGCTGAAGGACGAGTCGCTGGGCTGTGATGAACGGTACACCCTCATCATGTTCTTTGATCAGGTGTTTGGCCTTGATCTTGCATCTGTTGAGGTGCCCAAGAGGGAAGATTTTCCTTCTGAGGCGCTTGCGCTACTCGAGAAGCGCCTGCAAGCGAAGAAGGAAAAGAAATGGTCGCTTGCTGATTCTCTGCGTTCTGAGTTGGATGTGATGGGCTACCTTGTCAAAGACACCCCAACGGGAAGTTCTTTGGAAAAAAAGATGTAACTTGGTTACTGGTGAGTTGTTAACGTTATGGAAATACAAAGCAACGATGAGCGAGCCTTTCGGCAAGTGTATGAGCAGGTATTCCCGATATTGATGCGTGTGGTTTATCACGTAACCAATAATCAGGATCTTGCTGAGGAGATTTGTCAGGAAGCTTTCATCCGGTTCTTTGACAAAGGTATGGAGTTCGCTACTCTTAACGATGCCAAATATTGGCTGATTAGAGTTTCGAAAAATCTTGCCATCAACCAAGTGAAGCGGAAATCCCGTGAGATGAATATGGTGGAGAAATTGAAGAAATATCCCACCACCGGGGCAAACCATTCCGATGGATCTCAGGTATTGATGGAAAAGGAGACCAGAAAACTCGTTCAGGAAGCAATTGATCAGCTACCTGAAAAGTTTCGCCTTGTCATTGTGATGAAAGAGTACACCGATATGGACTACAAGCAGATCGCACAGGTGTTGCATATTTCCGAAAGTAACGTGAAGGTACGAGTCTATCGGGCAAGAAAGATGCTCGAGTCGATTCTCAGCCAGGAGTGATGTGAATGTGTGTCGATGACGAATTGTTGAATACCTATCTAGATGGCGAATTACAAGAGCCTTGGAGGACTCAGGTCCAGGAACACTTAGGTTATTGCAATGCATGTCGCCAAAGACTCGAACAGCTTCGCGCCCTCCACCAGAAAATTGCCGATGCTGTATTGCCGGACTCGGAAATTGATGCTCGACAGGATCGTGTACTCCAATATTTTGAGAAAACACGTTTTTCTCCTTCCAATAAAAATAAAAAAATGCACATTTTTCGAAAGAAAATTCAGGTAAGGCTTGTTCCTGCCTTGATTACCTCTGCGGCAGCATTTGTCGTTGTTTTTATCGGAGCATTTGTTTTCTTTGGGAACAACTCCCAGCAGGGACAGGAAATCCTTCCTGGGGTTGCATCCCAAATCGATAGTGCCCATATACGGCAAGTGACTGAAGTACAGCAGCCTTCCCTTGATATGTTCAGTTTGGAACAGATAGTCCAGCATCTTGATGCAATGGGGTATGCTGTGAAGCTGGAGGTCAAGGCGGTTACTCCTCTCGAATAACACTATGTTCTTCTTCTCAAGCCGAAGGCTCTACATTCACTTGTAGAGCCTTTCCTATTTTGGTACTATGGGGAGACTCTTTTCACCCGTAGGAGGCATATAGTGAAGGCTGTTGAGTTATCGAAGGCCTATGATCCCAAGCAGTTTGAGGATCGAATCTACCAGCAATGGTTGCAAGAAGGAAAGTTCAAACCCGTTGAGGGTAAAAAACCTCCATTTACCGTCGTTATGCCTCCTCCCAATGTCACGGGAATATTGCATATGGGACATGCCCTGAACAACTCCCTGCAAGATATCCTTACCCGTTACTATCGGATGAACGGAAGGACAACCCTCTGGCTTCCTGGTACTGATCATGCAGGCATTGCTACCCAGAATGTGGTGGAACGTCAGCTTGCAACTGAAGGGCTGCGGCGTCAGGATTTGGGCCGTGATAAGTTCCTGGAGAGAACCTGGCAGGTGAAAGATAAACACCATGGCATCATCACAGACCAATTGAAGAAGATTGGTTGCAGCTGTGACTGGGACCATGAACGTTTCACGATGGATGAAGGACTCAGCCAAGCTGTTAGGGAAAGCTTTGTCACTCTGTATGAACGTGGCTTAATCTACAAGGGTGAGTACTTGGTCAATTACTGTCCCAAGTGTGGTACAGCTCTTGCCGATGATGAGGTTGAGTACCAAGAGCTTGGTGGTTTTCTCTACGACGTACGATATCCTTATAGTGATGGAAGTGGTTATATTACCGTGGCAACTACACGCCCAGAGACGATGTTTGGTGATGTGGCGGTTGCTGTGCACCCTGATGATGAACGCTATACCCATCTTATAGGCAAGCTGATCGATCTCCCCCTTACTGATAAGAAGATTCCCCTCATTGCCGACAGCTTTGTGGAAATGGGCTTTGGTACCGGAATGGTGAAGATTACTCCTGCCCACGATCCTAATGACTGGCAGTGTGGTATGCGGCATAATCTGGAAAAGGTCAATGTACTCAATCCTGACGGTACGCTTAATGAGAACTGCCCTGAAAAGTATCGCGGCATGAGTGTGGTCGATGCCCGCTCCTTGGTGGTTGAAGATCTGAAGGAACAAGGTTTCCTGGTCAAGGAAGTTGTTCACAACCATGATGTGGGCCACTGTTACCGTTGCCATACCGTTATTGAACCGTACCTTTCCAATCAGTGGTTTGTCAGGATGGAAGGAATGGCTATGAAGGCCTTACAGGCTTGGAAGGATGAGAAGGTTGTCTTCTATCCAAAGCGTTGGGAGAATACCTACACCCACTGGCTGGAGAATATCCACGACTGGTGCATCAGCCGTCAGCTCTGGTGGGGGCATCGCATACCAGTTTGGGAGTGTCAGGATTGCAATGAGATTATTGTAAGCCGCGATGATCCCGCTTTCTGTCCCAAGTGTGGTTCCAAACATCTTCTTCAGGAGAGTGATGTACTCGATACATGGTTCAGCTCATGGCTTTGGCCGTTCAGTACCCTTGGTTGGCCTGAGAAAACTGCTGACTTGAAACAATTCTTCCCAACGAGCACCTTGGTTACCGGGTATGACATTATTTTCTTCTGGGTGAGTCGGATGATCATGGCTTCCTTGGAATTCCTTGGTGAGGTTCCGTTCAAGGACATCTACATCACTGGTTTGGTGCGTGACAAACAGGGAAGAAAAATGAGCAAGAGCCTTGGCAACGGCATAGACCCCTTGGATGTCGTCTCACAGTACGGTGCTGATGCAATGAAATTTACGCTTGCCTACATGGCTACCCAAGGACAGGATATTCTCATTGATATGGAAACCTTCAAACTGGGAAGCCGGTTTGCAAACAAAGTCTGGAATGCAGCACGCTTCCTCTTGATGAATCTTGAGGGAGTGGAGTTGGGTGATATTGCCAAGGTCGAGCTCACCACTTTGGACAAGTGGATATATAATCAGCTCAATGAGGTAGTGGTGAAAATCAAAGTGGCCATGGAGAATTATAAGTTCAACGATGGGGCACAGGCTATCTATGATTTCTTCTGGAATGACTTCTGTGACTGGTACGTAGAGAGTGCCAAACGTGGATTATATAGTGAGAATCCCGAGGAGAAGCAGAGACAGGTAACCATCCTGCTTGACCTGCTTGCTGAATCGATGCGCTTGATGCATCCATTTGCTTCTTTCATCAGTGAGGAGATTTACCAAAAGCTTCCCAATGTGCATGACCAGTTGATCGAGAGTGCCTATCCGGTATTCCAAGAAGAGCGGAAGCATAAAGCGGAAGCTGCCTTAGTGCAGCGAATGCAGGAAGCTGTTACCGGCTTGAGAGCGATGCGTGCAGAATTGGGTATCCCTGTAGAGCGGAAGATTCGTGTAGTTGTCAAATGCGACAAGGATTTCTTTGCTTCAGAGTTCTTCGCTCAACAGAAATCATTGATGGCTACCTTTGCAGGAGCTTCCTCAATTGAGGTGGACAGCAGCGATGGAGTTGATGTGGATGGAGCATTCCCGGTTGCAGGTACTGGCTATGAGATGTATGTGTTTGTCAGGGAAGCAATTGATGTGGAGAAAGAGATTGCACGTTTGGAAAATGATCTGAACAAGTATGACAATAATCTTACTAAGGTTATGGCTAAGCTCTCCAACGAGAAGTTTCTCCAGAATGCAAAGGAGGAAGCTATCGAAAAAGAGAAGGGCAAGAAAGCTGAGTTTGAGGAGAAAATTGAGAAAGGACAGAAACACTTGGCCTTGCTCAAGAGTTTCCTCTAACATAGAAACTGAGATTACATTTCATTGTCCCCCTGTTTATTTTTAGGGGGATTATTGTTTCCGTTGGTTGGGAACAAAGAAATAGGCGCCCCTTAGGGCGCCTGAAAAACGAGTAAGGACTTTGTATTATTCGCCTTTCTCTTCCTGAATTTCTTTTCTGCGTTCTTTGGCAAGCTTTGCAATTTCAGCCAGAGCCTTGCGAGCTCTTGCAGCCGATACCTTGACTCCCTTCTCGGTGAACTTCTGGTTTTCTGCCAGATAGGTCTCATACTGCGCAACAATCTGCTCGTGAATAGTCATGTATTCCTCCATGTGTCTAGGTTAATTCATTCTACCATGGTTTCACTCATAAGCAAGTAAAAAACCGGTATTTAGTGCGTTAAAACGCCATTTTTACGATATTTTACGACCTTTCCAAGTAAAACCCCTCCCCGTAAGTATCAAAAAATGTCCATGGAGGTACATCAAAACAACATACAGAATGGTTATATGGGCTAAAAGGGAAGATGAAAGAGAGAATTTAAAGAAATGAGCATTGATCATCCAAGCAGCAAGGAAGAGCAATGAACCAGCAAGGCTAAGCAGTATGAGGAGTAAAGATTCGCCTGTAAATGCAAGGTAAAGAGGAAGTAAGGGGGATAAGGCTAGGAGGATTAATGCAATGACAATCACTAAAAGAATGATGGTTCTAAGCCACCCTTGTGTAACTACTCCATTTATGGAACGTTCCAATCCATGGAATGCTTCTTTGAAGGTTGGGAACATTTCACATGAGAGTGCATTACCCATTGGTGAGAATATCTGCTTCTCCTGAAATTTGGTACAACTCCGCGCTAATTGGACGTCGTCACAGATTTCACTCTTGATATGGGAAAAACCTTCCATATGATCAAGAGCAGAGCGCTTAAGAAACATATATTGCCCGATCGCCATGGCAAACATGGATAGCTGGAGCCTTTCCTGAAGCCTGAATGGAACAAAGAGGGTAGGGTTGAACAGCATTGCACTCACCAATAACTCAACACTCAGGCTCCGGGTAATCTGTTTAGGGTATCCGCTGAGCATGGATGCATTATGCCCCTTTAGCAGGCTGAGACCGTAGGTGATGGAGTCTGGGTTGTGTACCGTGTCAGCATCTGTGAAGAGCAGATAGTCACCTCTGCTTGCCTCATAGAGTTGCTGCATTGCATATATCTTTCCTCTCCAACCCCGTTCCAGGGGTTTTCCTGGAATGAGGCGGATACGCTCATCTTCTTGGCAGAGGGTCTGAACCACCATTGCGGTTTCATCATTCGATCCATCATCAAGGATGAGGATTTCAAGGTTCGTGTGCGTTTGCTTAAGCAGTGAACGCACACATGGCCCAATGGTGTGTTCTTCATTCCGTGCCGGGATCAAAACGCTCACCAGCTCTGATGAAAAGTTAAGGCGTATCGTATTCTGCAGGTCGGATAGATAGCGGATATTGGAGAGGGTTAGGAGGAAAGCATATAGTCCAAGGATACCGACAATAACAGAGAAAATCATGCTCATAGCCTCTCCTTCGTTTTCCTAATGTATTCATCGAGGGTGGGGTCGAACGCATAGAGCGCTTTTGCTGCCGTAAAATAACCCAGGGCCTTGTCCCACTCGTTTCTGCCCATGCATATACGTCCTATTCCTACGTATATACTACAGAGATCCCATGTATTGAGTTGGGAAGAGCCTGCCTCAAGCAGTGTGAGAAAAAGCGAAAGTGCCTCTGCTTTATCGCCTCCTGCAAAGGAAGGAGCATAGAGCAGGCTGTTTGCTTTCATTAATATGGCATATATTTGATCGGGATACTGAGCATAGGCTTTCTTGATTTTGGAATTGCTACTGATTCCCTTGGTGAGCCTCGATGGGTTGATGAGATAATAGATGGAATCAATTTCTGCTTCACTCATCAACTGGAAAAATGGAGTATCCTTCAATTTCTTGAGAGATGATTCAGCTTCCACCAGTAATTCTTTTGCTCTCTGTGAGTCCGGCGTTTCCATTTCGGTGTATAGCCTCGCGAGCAGTGTAGCACTTTTTATGCAAAGAACAGACTGTTTGTCTTCATCATGAAGCGGTCTAGAGAGGAGACGCTGGCGCAATACTTCTCCCGTCTCAGCATCTCCCTTTCCGCGAACTGCATCTATGAATTGTAGAAAGGGAGTGTGCTCACTGAGAAAACCATAGTCATCTGATAGCGGTATGGCAGCCCCTAATGCAGAAGAGATAATGAAAACCATACTAAAAGCGATACATAATCTCCTCATGGCTCTATTTAACCATAGATTCCCGTCGGATGATATATCCTTTCTCAATCGGTTTCGTTGTTTGGAGGTACTGTACCTTGCCATGGTCCGCTTGCTGTACTGGTGTATGGTCAGCATCAAGCAAGGTGAATCCTTCATCTTCTATCTTTGGTACATCTTTGCTAATATACTCGATCTTCATGGTATCCTTGATCTGGTTCTTCAAGTCCAATGCATAGATTCCCTCAGAAACCTTCTCACCAACAAATCCACAGAACAGATAATTTCTTTCATATCCTTTTTCCGTGCTCTTGTCGATGGATTCACCCATGACTGGATCAATCGGTCCATGGCCGAAGAAAAATCCAGTAGAATACTCGCGATGACTGATATTGAATAGGTCCTCACGGTACGTTTTCCAGCTTTCATTACCTGTTTTTAGGCTATCGAGTGCTTTCCTATAAGCTCTGGTGACTACCGCAACGTAGTAGCTGCTCTTCATTCTTCCCTCAATCTTCAATGAGTCTACTCCGGCATCGATGAGTTCACCCAAGTGGTCAATCATGCACAGGTCCTTACTGGAGAGTATGGTGGTATATCCATTCTCTTCAGTGATAGGGTAGTAGACACCGCTTCGTTGTTCTTCTTCCAGAGCCAACGAGCCACTTCTCAGGACATCCTCGATTGCATCGGTGGTCGCCAAGCGGTAGTTCCACCTACAGGTATGACTGCAGTCGCCTTGGTTAGCGCTTCTTCCCGCCAGATGGCTGGAGAGCAGGCATCTACCAGAGTAGGCCATACACATGGCCCCATGCACAAATACTTCCAGCTGTAGGTCGGGATTTGCATCCTTGATTCGTTTGATATCATCAAGCGGGGTTTCCCTGCCTAGTATGACGCGAGAGAAGCCCATTTTGCGGTACATTGCTGCACTACTTGAGTTGGTACAACTGGCTTGGGTGGAGAGGTGGAGCTCGACATCCTCTCCAATTGCATCCTGTAAAATAGGAACCAGCCCCAAGTCACTGATGATGAAAGCATCAAAGGGCCAGGTTTTTATGAGCTCCATCTGCTCTTGCAATGAGGAGAGCTTCTGCTCATCGAAAATCATGTTCAATGTTCCATACAAGCGTTTCCCGCTTGACTGTTTCAAGCGGGAAACCTCATGTAAGTCTTTTTCAGTAAAGTTCCTTGCATTGGCACGCAAAGAGAAGTCGCTGAGTCCCATGTAGGCTGCGTCCGCACCGTATTCAAATGCAAGACGTAGTTTCTCAAGGTTCCCAGCAGGACTTAACAGCTCAACGCTCACGCAATGCCTCCCGCACAGCAAGGGCTACCGCCTTGCTGATCGTTTCAGCATCACCGGAGTTTGAAGTACTCAAAATAGGGTGCATCATCTCACGCTTCTCGTCATCCGGGAAAGCGAGAGCAAGCACTTCTTCAATGGTTCCAACCAGATGGAAGTTGACACCTTGGGTGATTTGCTCATCAAACTTGTCCAGGTCACGTTTGTTGAACTGTGGGATGATAATGTCCTTGATCTTGTTCCTTCTGGCAGCAAGTACCTTCTCCTTCAATCCCCCGATCGGCATAACCTTTCCTTTCAGACTCAATTCACCGGTCATGGCCAAAGCGGGAGCGATGACCTGGTTTGTGACCAAGGAGTAGAGTGCGACAGTCATGGTGATTCCAGCCGATGGCCCATCCTTTGGGGTAGCACCCTCAGGAACATGGAGATGGATTGAGTTATGCTCAAACCAGCTTGGATCAATCTTTCGTTCCAAGGCGTGAGCTTTCACCCAGGTATAGGCAAGACCGACCGATTCTTGCATGACTTCCCCAAGCTGGCCGGTGAGTTTGATCTCTCCCTTGCCAGGAGTGTTCTGAGCTTCGATGATGAGTGTATCCCCACCCATACTTGTCCATGCAAGTCCAATTGCCATACCAGGTCGGTCCGCCTTGAGGATTTCATCCTCAACAAAGATGGGTTGACCAAGTAGTTTATACAATAATTCTTCGTTTATTCTCACCGGCAGGTTCTCCTCGGGATTTTCCGTGAGCATAAGCGCAACTTTTCGGTTGATCTTATGCAAGGATTTCTCGAAGTTCCTCACCCCAGCTTCTCGTGCATATTCGTCAGCAATTTTCCTGAGAATCTTGGAAGAGTAGCGTAATTCGCTCTTGCTGAGACCATGTTTCTGCAAGGATTTTGGTACCAGGTATTTCTTCCCGATAGCGAGTTTCTCATCGCTGGTGTATCCAGCAAGTTGGATGATTTCCATACGGTCGAGTAAAGGACGCGGAATTGTTTCCAGTGTATTTGCGGTAACAATAAAGAGTACTTCACTGACATCGAAAGGAAGATCAAGATATGTATCCCTGAATGCAAAATTCTGCTCCGGGTCGAGTACCTCAAGCAGTGCACTTGCAGGGTCTCCTTGGTAGGAGACACCCATCTTATCGATTTCATCGATGAGGAACACAGGGTTCTTGCTCTTGGTGATTCGTAAGCCTTGAATAATCTTACCAGGCATTGCTCCAATGTAGGTTCTTCGATGTCCCTTAATCTCACTCTCATCATTCATGCCACCAACGGAGAAGCGGAAATATTCCTTCTTCAAAGCCCTGGCAATTGAGACACCTACACTGGTCTTACCGACGCCCGGAGGTCCAACAAGACAGATGATTGATCCCTTGGTATCCTGCTTCTTTTTCCTAACAGCAAGGAATTCAAGGATACGGTCCTTTACATCCTTCATGCCGTAATGGTCATGCTCAAGGATTTTCCGGGCACTATCAATGCTGAATCTTTCTGGTTTCGGCTCTTTCCAAGGAAGGTCGCTGATGATTTCCAAATAGGTTCTGGTGAGAGAGTACTCAGGACTGGTTGGGTCCATACCCTCAAGACGATTCATTTCACGGTCAACTGTTTCCTTCGCCTCTGCCGAGAGAGGAAGACTTTTGAACTTGGTTTTCAAGCGGTTGATCAATTCAGCCTTGGGGTTTGTAGAGAGACCTAGTTCCTGCTGAATGGACTTCAGCTCCTCGCGGAGAAAGTAATCCCTCTGGTTTTTCTCAATTTTCTGGTTCACCCTGGCTTGGATTTTTGCCTGTACTTGGGCAATATTTTGCTCATTCTTGATGAAAACCAAGACTTTCTCGATACGTTTTCGTACCACCAAGGTCTCAAGAATTTCCTGTTGTTGTTTACGTTCGACATTCAGGATGCTGGCAATGAAGTCCGCCAACTTACCCGGATGATCGATATTGACCATGTTTAACCGCATCTCTTCACTAAAGAGCTGGTTGTTCTTGGTCAACTGTTTCATTTCCGTGAGCAAAAGACGAGTCCATGCGCGCAACTCTTCTTGCTCGTCCTCGATATCCTCAAGGTACTGAACCTCTGCGACCAAATACGGACCGCTGGGATAATACTGTTTCGTCTCAAAACGTTTAAGCGTTGAGATGAAGATACTGATTCCTCCATCGGGGAGTTTGATTTTCTTGACAATTTTTGCTACTGTCCCAATCGTATAGAGATTCTTCTCAGAGTACTCCTCTTCGTCATTGTCATCTTTGACAAGCAAGAGGCCAAGGAAGCCACCGTGCTTTATAGCCTGGTTGACGATTTCGACATCTTGATTGTCAGTGATCATCAACGGGGTGAATAATCCTGGGAAAACCGGATTTCCAGTAACCGGGAGTATAAATAAATTATTGGGAAGCAGTTGCTCAATCGGCATCAGTTCCTGTTCAGACATAGCGCCTCCAATATAGCAATTACATTCAGACAAGCGTACAACCTGTCTGAACCAAAGGTACTCAATCTTTTTCTCAAAGGAAAGTCACTACTTTCGTTTTGCCATCCATTTTACCCCAAGATAACAGAGAGGAGTATCGACTAAGGCAAAGAGTATTTTGAAAAGCCAGTAGGGGATGATCAGGGAGAATACATAGGCAGCTGTGAATTTTGGTGTCAGGTGATAGAATGCGATAAACATAAAGATAACCGTATCTATGAACTGGCTTGCCATGGTGCTCAGGTTGTTCCTAAGCCAGAGCATTTTCCCTTTATTCAGTTTCTTGAATTGCAGGAAGATTGAGATGTCAATTGTCTGGCTGATGGCAAAGCTGATAAGGCTTGCCAGACTCATGCGCATGCTCATTCCGAAGATCTGTTGATACTGACTCTGTAGGTCCCATGTCTCATGTGGTCTTATCTGGACGAACAGACCTGTCACGACAAAGAGAATAACCAGCATGATGATGGAGTACTTCACAAAAATGGAGGCATGCTGGTGGCCTTTTACCTCTCCTACAATGTCCGTGACCAAGAATAGTACAGGCATGAAAAAGATTCCTACTGACACCCGTACGCCAAAGAGGCTGATAATCTTACTACCAACTGTGTTTACCACAATCATTCCAGTGATGTACAGGGCGAAAAGAAAGAACTCTTTTTTGTCCAATGCTGTTGTCTGTGTTTCCATAGGTTCCTCACTTAACTTTGCGCAAGTGTATCTGAAAGATTGGACATGGGTCAAATCCCCCGGCAAGGATAATTACCGTGTAAAGCTGTTGCAATTTGTTGCAGTCGTGCTATTATTACTATATAATTCTTAGTCTCGCGTTAGAAGGAAGTAATGTATATGGATAGTAAATTAATTGTCATTGCTATTGGGGGAAATTCTTTGATCGAGGACCCCAAGCATGTTTCCGTTTCTGCCCAGTATGAGGCAGCTCGGAAGACTGCCTCGCATATTGCGAAGCTGGTTAAGGCAGGCCATCGTGTAGTCATAGCACATGGAAATGGACCACAAGTAGGATTTATCCTGCTTCGTTCAGAATTCTCCCGCTCCATCCTCCATACCGTACCCTTGGATAGCTGTGTTGCTGATACCCAGGGATCAATTGGATATCAGTTGCAAATGGCTTTGAAGAACGAATTCAACTGTGTTCAGATGAACCCTCAGGTTGCTACCGTTATTACACAGGTAGAGGTATCGGATGACGATCCGTCATTCCAGAATCCAACCAAACCGATTGGTTCTTTCATGAGCAAGGAAGATGCTCAATATCATGTGGAAAAGGACGGATGGGTCTGCACTGAAGATGCAGGGCGAGGGTACAGACGTGTGGTAGCAAGCCCCAAACCAAAGTCCATCGTAGAGATCGACACTATTCGTACTATGTTGGAGAACCGTATCATTGTCATTGCTGGCGGTGGAGGTGGAATCCCAGTGGTACGTGATGAAGATGGGTATCTCAGTGGACGAGAGGCAGTCATCGACAAAGACCTGGCAGCAGCCTTGATGGCCAAGGAGCTGAAGGCAGACCTGTTTGTCATCTCTACTGCTGTCGAGAAAGTTTGTTTGAACTTTGGGAAACCCAACCAGCAGACGCTTGACACTATCACCACGGAGGAAGCAGATCAGTATATGAAAGAAGGGCACTTCGCTCCTGGAAGCATGCTTCCCAAGATGCAGGCAATTGTTGATTTTGTTCGTACCACTGGGAATGAGGGACTTATAACTGACCCAGAGCATCTCTATGGTGCCCTGTATGAGGGCAAGGGAACCAAGGTTGTCAGCTAGAAAACCATATTTCAAAGACCGCCGTAGTGCAGTAATCAGTATTACGGTGGTTGTGTTTCTCTTAGTCCTCGCAGTCTTGGGAATTGATAGTAACAATGTAAGACGGCTAAGTGGGTACCAGAGGAAGGCATTTCTTTCCAGGGAGATGGTGGAATTACATCTCTCTGAACGTTTTAGGTATGCAGCAACGCTTTCCACACTCCTTGAGGAGCGTGATTCACTGCAACGTGTTGTATCTGCCTTTGAAACGGCTGATACAATTGAAAGACAGAGTGAGCTGTATCGAGAACTGGAAATGGAGTTGGCATTGTTGCAGAAGGAACTCTATATTGATCCATCTTACAACCGGTATGCTCCCTATTTCGAGAAAATGTACGAGATTGAAAAGCAGTTGGTGGACTCAATTGCTGAATACAATTTGCAGGCAGACTATTTCAACCGGCAAATCCATGCATTTCCTGCCAACTTGGTTGCGAAAAGGATCAATCTTGTAGAATTACCGTCCTATACTGTTTCGTCTGCTTTGAAAAGTCGACCCTGAGTAGAAAATTGGAAGCAACAAGAGGATGATTTTCAAATTATCCTGCACGAAAAGTACGGGGATGATGAGTCTTCCCACCAAGAGAATCACCATTACCAAGACCGAGAAGGAGAGTACCTTTGAGGTCTTTTTTTTATGAAAGAGAAAGGTGAATGCCGGTATAAAAAGAAGTGGATGAACGAAGAGGATGTTAAGATTGAAGTAGGTCATGTCCATATCCGAAAAACTCATCATGAACAACAGCAGTGAACCCAATACTGCCAAGATCAACAGGATGAGGCCAAGGAGCAAACCTTTGCTCTTAGGATGTTTGCTTCCTATAGTTAAAAGAAGCACCCCTATGGCAAGTCCACTGAGTCCGTAAACCCAGTCATAGGAAACTGGGTTTACGGGTACCGTAAACCTCACTCCCAGATCTTTTGTGTCCTGTAGGATTTCCTCAGAGATGGCAAGCTCTGAGCCATCGGGATAGGTGAAATCAAGTACCGCCTGATGGAGAGCTTCAGGGAGATACATTTCATCATAGCGGTTCAATCTTGCATCAATAGTTTTTCCTTGCAAGAAATCGAGTGCCCAAAAGATCAAGGGGCTGTGAATCATGTTCTGCATTGCAGAATTCCTCAGTGTGGCCCCTGCTGATTTGCTTTCCGCCCATGTTTGGAAATCTCCCCCGGTAGCTGCATTGATGATGTCACGGATACGCGTGGAACAGTTGTCATAATAGAAGTGGTAGAGATAGGTTGAGTACTCACTTTGAATGTTTTTTTGCAAGAAGGAGATAAGTGCAAACTTTGCCTCTTTAGGGAAAGAAAGTTCAACCAATTTGACATCACGAATTTCATCGATTGCATCCTGGATTCTCCAGGTAGCCTCACTAGCCACTACATAGTAGTACATTCTTCCCAGAGCGAAATTAAGGTAGAAGTGTGGTTGATTGGGGTCGAAAATGCCCCAATCATACATGACCTTACCTCCTGAGGGTTGGGTGATGACCAGTGCACTATGGCCGAACCAAGCGTATAGAGGATCCCCAGGTCCAACGGTGAGCAAGTGAATTTTTGTCTGGTCTATCCAGTCTTCCTGGTTTGGGGCGAGTTCCCCAGAGAAATCGACAACAGACAACTCTTTGACACTGTCAAAGGGTTGTTCAATTTCACTTGGATAGATGCTTAGTGCCATAAGAGGAACCAGCAACACCAAGAGTATGAGGCAGAGGATGATTCGTTTCACTCGACAAATATACCACAGAGTGTCGGCTCTTCCAACCAGTTGATTTTTTACCTTGTTCACTCTACTCTTGGCGTTGGAGGGTCCATGGAACGTAACGTATCGTCTTTGGCCATTGTACTTCATAGTCAACGGTACGGCCAACTGAATAGGCGGCTGAAGTTGCTGACTGTGGACTTTGGTATTATCGATGTGTTGATTTATGGAGCCCAGAAGTCTCTTAAATCGGTCAAAGCTGAGGTATTTACCGATGGGCAGTTCTTTTTGTATTACAATCCAGTCAAGAAGGATTATACGCTCAAGGATGTTACGGTGATCGCTACCCACGATGAATTACGGGAGGCTCTACATCCTACCTATGCAGCCTTGTTTTTCTGTGAGTTGCTCCTAAGGGTACATGGTGGTGAAAGCACTGATGAATATCGATTGCTCAGTCAGGCATTGGACCATCTGAGTAACATGCCCCAGAAGACAGACTTGGTTATTATCCAGTTTGTGCATCAGCTCAGTGATTTGGTTGGCCTCCGTGCTGATTATTCGCGGTGCCCCATCTGTGGTCGTCCCTATGGGAGCACTGAAGTTGTGAGTTTTTCAACGAGTCTGCTTGCTCACTGTTGTGAGGCTTGCGCCAGTCTCGATGCAGATTTCTTGCTCCCCCCTGGAGCTCGCAGGTATCTTGAGGTGACTTCCTCCATGAGCTTCGAACAGAGTCTCCAGGTCCCTCTCAGCGATGCTGCCACACTACGTATCAAGCGATATTTGCTTAGGTACGCACAGGTGATTGGTCAGCAGATGCTCAAGACGCTCTCCTCTCCCATTTTATGGGAGGCGGCGAGTATATAAATGTGTATACTTATATGAAAGGTTGTTATATATGGTTTGGAAAAAGTCTCCCGTTTCGTCCCAAGATATCCGCCGTCTGCATGAACAGTATGGTTTGGATGTTATTAGTTCCTCAATCCTAGCAAGGAGGGGATTAACCAGCCGAGATCAGATTAAGTTTTATTTGGAGAGTGAGCTTTCCTATCTCCATAATCCGTTTCTTTTTGATGATATGGAAGAAGTGGTTGACCGCATCAATGAAGCAGTCACTGAAGGGGAGAAGGTTTGTGTATTCGGAGATCGTGATGTAGATGGCATTACCAGTACTGCTTTGTTGGTGCAAGAATTACGAGCCATGGGAATTGAGGTCAGCTATAAGCTTCCCAATGGTGATGAACCGTATGGGCTCACCATGGATGGTGTTGACTTGGTTTCCCAGCAGGATGTGACCCTAATCATTACCGTGGACTGCGGTATATCAAACTTTGATGAGATTGCTCATGCGCACAGCATGGGAATTGATACCATTGTCTTGGATCATCATATTAGTGGAGAAAGCTTACCGCCAGCCTTGGCCATCATCGACCCGAAAGTACCAGGATGCGGATATCCTTTCGAGCATCTTGCAGGATGTGGAGTTGTGGCAAAGGTGCTTTGGGCACTTAGATTCAGTAAAACAGATTTCTATCGGGAGGAGTGCATCCTGTTGCATACACAGCCTGGTCATGACACGGTGATTATACAGGCTATGAGGATTGATAATCTCCTGGTTGTGGATCAGGTGATTGAGGAAATCAATCCTGGCCTTATTGATGTAAGCAAGAGCAAAGCGTTGGAGTTCCTCTCTGCCGGGCTTCCCATTATGGTACTTGATGCAGCAGCAGAACTTGCCCAATTAAGGCAGGCATTTGGAAAGAAAATTGATATCCATCTCATAGATATGCGCAGCGAAATGGAAGCGGTCCTCCCTGTGGTAAAAGGAAAGGGGCTGTTTGCCCTCTCCAATATCAGTAGAGCCATACGGTATTCACCCCATGGAAAGGATGAACTACAAGTACTCTATACGCTGTTCATTGCCTATTGTATGAAGCGTTATCCCTCCTTGGATGCTGAGTATGAAACGATACTTGACTTGGTTGCCATAGGAACGGTTGCTGACTTGATGCCGATGGAGAATGAGAACAGGATTCTTGTCAAACGTGGGCTCAAAGTGCTTGCTCAAGGTCGTAGACAAAATCTACTTCCACTTTTTTCCATGCAGAACCTGATGGGCAAACAACTTTCCACTAGTGATATATCCTGGCAGATCAGTCCGGTAATCAATGCCTCAGGGCGAATGGGGAAACCCACAGTTGCCTTGGAAATGTTGCTTGCAGAAGATTTATACGAGGCCGAATCCCTTGCTGGTGAGTTGATTAAACTGAACAAGGAGCGGCAGAAGCTTGGAGAAGACGCATGGGAACGGATGAAGAGTAGTGCGCAAGAGAGCTTTGAGAGTTCCGGTAGCAAGCTGGTCGTGGTTGAGGATAGCACCCTCTCAAGGGGAATTACAGGGTTAATGGCAAGTCGATTGCTACGGCAGTACAATGCTCCGGCAATCGTCCTTGCGACTGTAGATGAGAGTCGGGTTTCCGCATCAATGCGTAGCCCTGAGTATTTTGATGCTCGTGAGTTTCTCTCCCGTTTTAGTGATCTCTTCCTTGACTTTGGGGGACATACCTGCGCAGGTGGGTTCTCTATGGATGTGGAGCACCTTTCTGAATTCAAGAAGCGGGTAGCAGATGAAATCGATACCATGGATTGCATGATAGATGATTTGGAAGATGAGTTGGTCATTGATGTAACGCTTCCCGAAACCTATATGAAACCAGGTATTATAAAGGTAGTGGAATTCTTCGAGCCGTATGGGGAGAAAAATCCTCCGTTGATGTTGATGATGGAGGGAGCCCAAATCGAAAACATCCAGTTCATGAATAACAAAGGTGGTAGTGTGCAGCATGTTAAGCTGACTCTGGCGTTCGGCCAATATAAATGGCCTGCATTGTTCTGGCGTGCTGGAGACCGTGTAGGAAGTGATTTCGACAAGGGTGATCGTGTCAATGTGGCCTTCCGATTAGGAAGAAATTATTTCCGCAACCAGGAAAGTTTGCAATTAACCATCATGGACCTAAAGCGATCGGAATAATCTCTTGGGTGTACTGTCAAGCGGATGCGATAATGTGTTTTAAGTTTTT
Source organism: Sphaerochaeta sp. (assembly GCA_018399495.1). GTDB lineage: Bacteria > Spirochaetota > Spirochaetia > Sphaerochaetales > Sphaerochaetaceae > Sphaerochaeta. The sequence continues at coordinate 13,150 of JAGYOG010000006.1, read as the reverse complement.
CTCTCTTGTCAAAAAGATTTTTTAACAATCATCCTAAATGCAAAAGAATTCTTTTCTGTTTTTTCGACTTTTTTTGTTGATTTTTTAAGATTTGCTAAAAATGAATCCGCTGTATGGAAAAAAGTGTCTTCTGAAGGCATGGACGATGGCGTTCCTGCTGGAACGCTGCTAGAGAGGAATTCAATTTGATCTAAGCGTAAGCTTTAGGCGTATCGATACTCGTCCCGACTCTTGTAGCACGGTTCGAGCTTTTTCATCAGGGCATCGTTTTCCCTGAACTTCATCTGTTTTTCAAAGCTCCAGGGATGGCTTGCCAGAATTTTCGGCCTCTTTGCCTTTTTCTTCGGTTTCATGTCCTCAGTATCTATCTCAGGTGAGAATGCATGCCGTTCAGGAATGGGTTCCAATGCATAGCACCTATCATTTTTCGTTGTAGCGAAGAGTAATCCGTCCAGAAGCTTGGCGACGGTGACCTTTGTATGGTAAGGAAGAGTGATGCGTTTCCCCTTTTCGTCCAACAGGGCCATATAGACCTTGTTCAGGCTGATGGAGCTGCCCTTGTTGACTACGCGCTCGCACAGGACTGACAGGGGGGTCCTGATCTGCCCGGTTGTACACGGCTCAAATACGGACTGTACAGACCTCTTGTACCCAACTACCCAATCGTAGCCATAGCCGAACGTCCCGTTGAAGTACGGCATCAGCTTGGACTGGAAATATTCGTTCGCCTCATCAAAGCTAGTGATCCTTTCCATGGTAAGGCGGTGGGGAATCATGCCCTGAAGTGTCTGGTTGGCCCGCTTGATCTTTTATTCGTATGTTTGAATAAATAACACTATCCAAATCTATCTTGTTGGAGGGCGCATTTCCCTTGTTCCCGTGCCCAAAGCACTGCTCTCCCTTGGTCTTGTACTCCCTGACTTTCCGTTATACAGTCCTAAGAACACAGCCAATCTTCAGGGAAGCCCTGAATTTATTGGTTTTACCTTCGACCACATCCCTGATCGCTTGCATAGACTCGTCATCCCAATACATACTGTAAACGCCTTTTGACGGTGTTGGTTCTTTGGTGAACTAAGCTTTGGGAACCAACCCCATCTTTATTTTCTCCGAACACTATTACATATCAATGATTGTTTCTTCAGAGACAGCCATTAGGACAAAGTCCCTTCCGCTTACATAAGACAATATCGCTTCCCACTGAGAAACAAGAAGAGGGGATACCTAGCTTTTATTGACAAAACACAGTCAATAGCAGAACATACACCCCTGAATGGCCCCATGCACAAAAAGATTGTCTGTCAGTCCCTTGCTCATTGGTCTTTCAGCTGATATGCCATTGTACTTGAAGCGAACATCTAGAGTCATCGACAGGTATCGATCATTTTCTTGACCTCTTCTTCGATGGCTGAACCATCCAGATGATATTTGCCGAGAATTTCCTGATATCGTCCACTTTCTGCGAAAGTATCAGCAAGCCCTATATGTTTATATAGAATGTAATAGCGATTGGTAATAAGATAATCGGCAATTTCATACCCCAAGCCGTTTCTTCTCTGATGGTTTTCGATTACGAACAATTTCCCGGTCTTCTGGATTGAAGCAACCAACCTAGCATAATCAAACGGTTTGATGCTGTAAAAATCGATTACTTCTGCTTCAATCCCTTGTTCAGCCAATCTTTTTGCAGCAGCAAGCGCCTGAAAGACCATATCCCCATACGTTCCAATGGTAATGTCCTTCCCTTCCCGCAGGACATGGCTGCCACCAAGAGAAAACTCCGTGCCCTCGTCATAGATTTCGTAGTAGGCATCCCTTAATAGCCGGACATAGAAAGGTCCTGCTGTATGTATGGCAAGATCAAACAGTTTACGTGCAGAATTCGTATCACAGGGTACTGCCATCTTCATGTTTGGTAATGTACAAATATTCGCAATATCCTCAGTAGCTTGATGAGTGACTCCATCAATCGCAGCGGTCAAACCACCGTGGGAACCCATGAATTTTACATTCAAGTTCGGATAACAGATACAGGTGCGGATTGCTTCCAGCGCACGGGTTGACAAAAAGATACCATAGGATGAAACAAAGACAGTGCGTCCCCCTGCAGCCATTCCTGCTGCGGCGTCAGTCATTCCCAATTCTGCAATTCCCATATTGAAGTATCGTTTAGGAAACTCATTACCAAACAATATAGAAGAGGTGGAAGCCCCAATATCTGCTTCAAAGACAACAAAATCTGAATCGATTGCACCATATTCCTTCAAACGTATCCCAAACGCCTTTCTTGTTGGTTCTTTTGCTTTTTCTAATGTATACATCGACAGCCTCCATTGCGGATTTCACGTACAGCTTGGTTGTACTCTTCAGTCGAAGGTGCCCTACCGTGCCACTTCAATTGGTTTTCCATACAAGAGACACCCTTTCCTTTCACCGTATTTGCAATGATGCAACTCGGAATGCCTTTCTTTTGCTTGGCGTTTGAACAAGCTTTATCGATTTCTTGTATTGAATGACCGTCAATCTCTTGGACGTACCATCCGAAGCCTTCGATAATCTGAGTAAGATCATGGATTGGCATTACAGCATTCGTAGGACCATCGAGTTGCAGTCCATTTCGATCAACAATCATGCAAAAATTATCCAGTTTGAATTTTACCGACGATTGCATAACCTCCCAGATCACTCCCTCGTTCAACTCTCCGTCACCCACTACGGTATAGACACGACGAGGAGAACCTTCAAGCTTGGCTTCCAAAGCCATTCCCACAGCGGCGGCTGCGCCCATGCCCAAGGATCCTGTAGTCATATCGACACCGGGAGTCTTATTCATATCAGGATGCCCCTGCAAAATACTATCCATTCGTCTGAAAGTATGGATATGTTTCTCATCGAAAAATCCTCTGAGTTGCAAACACGAGTACCAAGCAGGGCAAGCATGGCCCTTGCTCAATACAAATCTATCGCGTTCGTTCCATTTAGGATTTTTCGGGTCGATTTGCAATTGTTTAAAATACAACACCGTCATAATGTCAGCGACAGATAGGGATCCACCTGGATGGCCAGATTGCGCCTCGTAGATCATGGTGAGAATTATTTCCCTGACGTGTTTTGCAATATCACTGAGCTTTTCTTTCTCTTTTTCTTCCATATAAGTCCTCTTGTAAATAATAATTTTAGTTCATCAGAAGCTGAGGGAGAAAAACTGATATCTGTGGCACATACGTTACCAGAAGTAAGACAATGATCAGTGGTATGATCAAAGGCATTATCTCCTTATATAAATTCCTCATCTCCACATTAGCAATTTTATTGATGACGAACAGGGACATCCCGACAGGCGGGGTCGAAAGTCCTATCATTACGTTCAAGACAACCATTACACCCATGTGTACAGGATCGATTCCCACTGCATTCACTAGTGGAAGCAAGAACGGCACGATAATTGTCAGAATGGACAAACCCTCAATGAACATACCCATAATCAAAAGAATGATGTTCAAGAGAATTAGAATAACAAAGGGTTGCTGTGTAAGGGAAAGGATAAATTCAGTAACCCGTTGGGGAATACCTTCGACCGAAAGCACCCAAGAAAAGGAAGTAGCCGATGCAATGATAAAGAGAATCGTTCCACTGTTTATTGCCGTATTCTCCAACATTCTTATCAACTTCGCTAACGTTATCTCCTTGTAGTAAATGCTCAAGAAGAATGCGTAGAATGAAGCAATGATAGCAGCCTCGGTTGGTGTCACGATACCAGTTAGAATACCACCAATGACAATAATGGGAGTTAGGAGAGGGAGTATAGCTTGTCTGCAGATCTCCAGCCCTTCCTGAAATACAATATGTTCCCTTGTAGGGTATTTACGTTTCTTTGAGATAAAAAATATGATTATCATCACGCTCACCCCCATCAAGAGCCCAGGAAGAACGCCTCCCAAAAATAATGCCCCGACAGACACTTCCGCCATTGCTCCATAGACAATCATAGGTATGCTCGGAGGAATGATTGGGCCTATGGTTGCAGACGCGCAGGTCACAGCCGCAGAAAATTCCCTATCATATCCTTTGTCGGTCATGGCTTTCATCTCTATCATACCAAGACCTCCTGTATCAGCAACTGCCGATCCGGACATCCCGGAAAAGATGATACTTGCCAGAACATTGGTATGGGCCATCCCTCCTGGGACTTTTCCCACCACTAGGTTGGCAAAGTTGAAGATCCTTGTAGTAATTCCTCCAGTATTCATAATTTCACCGGCAAGGATGAAGAAGGGGATAGAAATCAATACATAGCTATCGATGCCTCCCGCTAGCCTATGTACTATGGCAAGCGTCGGGTATGTATTGAAAAGCAGACATACAAGCATGGATGAGAATCCCATTGCTACCGCAATAGGTACACCGATAATCAATAAGGCAGAAAAAAATATTATAAGTGCCCAACCCATGGTCTATACCTCCCCTATTGCAGCAGTTTGAATTTTCTGCAAAGGATTTTTCTTTTCGACATACGCGTCCAACATATGGATAAGCGATATCACGCCACAAACAGGTAGAGGGACATAGAACCAAGCCGTAGAGATATTGATGGTGTTATACATCTCTGTACTAGTACTTTTTATAATAACAATTCCTTCTTTTGTAAGTAAAAAGAAAAAATATATAGTACAAATATTAGTTAATACTACGAACATAAGGTTGAGTTTTGCAGGCAATGTTCCGAGAAGATTTAAGGTGACATTCTCCCCATTCTTTACTGCCACACTTATTCCCAGGAAAACCATCCAGGAGAACAAGATCAAGGTGAATTCATAAAGCCATACAAAAGGGTTATTGAAAACATAGCGAGCAATTACCCCAGCGAATATGAATACAGCAAGAATACCCAATAATATTGCCGCCAATTCTTTGCATATAGTACAGAGTTTCTCACTTAGAATATCCAGAGTTTTTTTCATGCATTCCTCCTTCTGTAGAAAAGGGAAAGACAGCAGGCAAACCTGTCTATCTTTCCCCCAATCTCTATTTGCTACTTAGCCTGTGCGGATTCAACAATCCTATTGAGTAGGTCTGCACCCAAAGTTTCCTTCCACTCATCGTAGACAGAAGCGGTTGCTGCCCTGAATGGTTTTAAATCGGGTGTATTCAATTTCATACCCCTAGAAATCAGATCATCACGGAGGGTCTTGTCCTGTTCGGCAAACATTGCCCGGTTTTCAACAGCAAACTTCTTAGCTGCATCGCTAATTACCTTCTGGTATTCCGGGGTCAACTTGTTCCAAGTGGATTCACTGATCATAAAGATCTTGCACTCATACTTGTGGTTAGTAAAACTCAAGTATTTCTGGACCTCATAGAGTTTGGAAGCATGAATATTTACTACTGGATTCTCCTGCCCGTCGAAGACACCCTGCGATAAGGCCATGTACAACTCGTTGTACGCCAAAGGAGCAGGGTTCGATCCTAGTGCCTTATAGATACTGATAGTCACTTTGTCATTAGGAGTGCGGATTTTCATTCCTTCCAAATCAGAAGGCTGTACAATCGGACGAAGACTGTTTGTTGTCTGCCTCATACCGTTTTCCCAATATGCGAGGGCTCTTATCTTCTGCTTTGCCGGTAAGTCGTTTACCAACTCTGCTCCAATAGGACCGTCAAGCAACCGTGCAGCCTGTTCGTTGGAATCGAAAAGAAAAGGAAGCCCAATAGCCGCGATTTTCGGTTCATAGTCAGAAGCAACACCCTGTGGGCAGATATGCATGTCCAGTGTTCCCATTTTAAGCATTTCTGCCATTTGTTTGTCAGAACCCAACACCTCTGCAGGGAAAAGATTTACCGTTATGTTTCCGTCAGTATTTTCACTGACATACTGGGCCAATTCTTGGGCACACACGTGCCAAGGATTTGACTCGGGAGAACTATAGCCTAGCTTCAGGTTAATTTTCTCCTGTTTCCCTTGTGCGAACATCGATGTCATTGCAAAGATGAACAACAATCCCAATACCAAAGATTTTTTTCCTTTCATCATAGTGACCTCCTTAAAAGATATTAGTATGATAAAAGGGCGTAATTCATAAATATAGCGTATATTTTCTATTAATAGTATGGGGTAAAACTACTTAGTTGTCCTTGCACGGTATTCTGAAGGGGTACAACTTTCATACTTTCTAAACAGATCAGAAAAATAACGTACATCATGGATACCCACGGCATTGGAGATTTCGTTAATTTGCATCTGCGTATGAGTGAGCCGCAATTTTGCTTGGTCTATTCTTATTTCAGATACGTATTCTACAAAACGCTTTCCTGTTTCCTGTCTAAACTTCGCACTGAGGTAATTGGGGGAAATCCGTAATATTGAAGCAATGCCTTTTACACTAATCGCCTCACTGTAGTGGTTTTTTATATAACTGATTATTGTGTTTACCTGTGTTGAGGAGTTGTCATACAACAAATGTAGAAAATCATCCAAATCCATGTTGATTCGTTGATAAGAGACCTCATCTGGAGACAGAGGGTATTTCGACTGTACAAATCGATGCAAATAACAGAGTAAATGGTATAGCTCATTTTTATTGATTTCCGGTAGTTCTCTTGATTTGACAACTGCAGACTCTATTAATTCTTTTGCATAAAGGACGCGCCCTTGGCATTTGTTGAGCCATGCTTGTTGCAGACTGTTGGCAATAGAAACCAGAATTACGGTATTTGGCAATAATTGGACGGATAATACATCGAGGCACTCTTTCTGAGACAAAAAGGCTTTGAGGAAACAGGCTTCCTTGCATCTGTCCAGCGAAGAGATAATTGTACCTGAACCTTTTTGGACGGCATCAAATACAACCCATCGAGAGGCAGAGAAACGGTGATGAATTTTCCACAAGGCGGGAACAAACAGATTCTCAAGTATGTTCCGATCCTGGGAACCTCCAATTATGCAACAAACTTTTTCATCCAACGGGATGACAGCTCCTCTTGCCAAAATCTCAAAGTCATCGACTAGAATTTTTTGTGCATTTGTAATCATATGGCTCAAAGCGCATGGCAGGCCATCCTCGTTTTCATCTATACAGATCAGTGCCACTTGAAAGTATGAAAGCTCCAGACTGCTCTGATCAGGAAGTTGTAAAAATGCTTGTAAACGCTGCTCGAATGCAGCATTTACTGCACCAATTTCTTGAATAATCTCTGTATTGGCCTGTAGTATGATGTCATTCAGGTGTTTGAATGGGATTGGTTTCAGAAGATAGTTGTATGCATGAAGAATAACAGCTTCTTTTGCATAAGCGAATTGGGCAAAACCGGTCAAGATAATCCATTTTGTCATGGGCAATCTGTCCTTAACTCGCTTCATTGCATCAAGCCCGTTTACCAAAGGCATCTGGATATCAACAATAATGACATGAGGGATAAATACCAAAGCCTTCTTAATCAGGTCCTTTCCATTTCTCACCTCTAGGACTTCAAAGGTGTTATCAATTTCATTGAGCATTGAAAGTACCGTTACTCTTGCCAAATGTTCATCGTCAGCTATCAATATTCTCATGAGCTTTGATCCTGTAGCATTGGAATCAGAATTTCGATTACGGTACCTTTTCCTATGATAGAATTGATAGTATAGGAGCCATCCTTGTTCCAATATCGGATACGTTCCTGGACATTACGCAAACCTGTACCGACAATATTTTCTTTTTCAGTATCAAAACCATATCCATGGTCTTCAATAACAATGGATATCTTGTTCTCGTTAGCGAGATAGGATACGGTGACGATTACTTTTACCGGTTCGTCAGACTTCTCTACATTGTGTAGTATCGAATTCTCTACTAAAGGTTGAATCAACATCTTCGGAATCACTGCATCATATACCCTGTTGTCAACCTCAAGGGTGAAATCGAGTTTCTCTTCGAATCGTAATTTTTCCAGCCGTTCATAATCACTGATGAATTCAATTTCCTGCCTTATGGTAGACATTCCATGTTTGCTATCGGAAAGTGAATAACGCATCATATTGGTCATATCGATGATTGCATTCTCCAGTTTTTCCCTATCACCAAGGCGGTTCAGTCCGATAAGACAATTAAGCGTGTTATAGAGAAAATGTGGTTTAATCCGTGCTTGTAGGGCCCTGTATTCCGCTTGTTTCTGACTTATGGCCATCTTATATTCTTGGTCGATGAGTATCTTTAGCTTGCTTATCATTCTATTGATATTCTCCCCCAGTTGGGTGATTTCGTTATGGTAGGATGATTTGAATTTTACCTCCAGATTTCCCTGTTCCACTTGCTTGAGTACCAATGCCATATCCTTGATGGGTTTTAGCAATAAGTGGGAACTTAGGAAGCTAAAAACAACATAAGTAAAGATAATCGTAATCAATGAGGTCAATATTCCCACTAGATAAACCAGTCGCATGCTTCTGTTGATGGCATAGTCTGAAACCAAGACAACAATCTTCCAGTCTCCGATTGGAACATTTTTCTGCAGGACTTTGTATTGTATCTCTCCTATATCGATCTTCTTTTGCTCCTGCCTGATTGAAGATAGAACATTGTCGCTTACTTGACGGGAGGAATAGAGTACTTGTCCTGCGTTGTCCATTAAAAGAGAAACTATACCCTCTTTCATGTTAATAGAACGAAAGATGTTCTCAAACATAGTACTATCGGCGTCAATGAGTATTGTCCCCAGGCTGTCTTCCATATACGGTTGACGAATCGTCCGAACCATAGAGAATACCATGGATCTCCCATCATTCGCAAAATAATCGGGGTTATGGGCGCCAATAAAGTTGATATCCTCCATAGTGCTATGCTGCATCAAGGAAGAAAAATCATATCCAGTCTTCAATTTTGCATTCACATTTCGGTGAAAATAGACGATATTATCATTTTGGGCAAACACAATAATACTCTTGATATCGTTCTTCAATACTTTTATGGAGTTTAGAAAGAGCTTTTCGTGGGATAGGTCAATCACTTGGGGAGTATCAGTGTCTTGGGTCAACAGATTCACGAATAAAGGCTCACTATAGGCAAGGCCATTTATTTGTTGTATATCAGATAAATACGTCAATATTCGTTCCGAGATAAGCATAAGATTACCATCAATATTTTCCAAGTTTTCGTTGTTCATTTGTGTTCGAAAATAGGATGGAATGATAATAATGATGCAAAATATAGGTATAATGGTACTCACACCAAAGATTAGGTAGAGGATTACGCGTAAGGCTGTGGAATTTTGTCGAGGTTTTTTCATGGCAAACTTTAGTCTACTATAACCAAACAGATATTGTGCTGTCAAACTAATTCTGAGCATTCATTCATCCAAAGAATATGGATGAACCATTTTATGTTAAGCGATCGGAATAATCTCTTGGGTGTACTTGACATGCAGTGTGAATTTATTGCAATCTACTACACGTCAAGTTGAACCCAGTAATAGGGAAGGGGGGTGATTTTTATATATGGCATTTGTAAAAGTAGATGACAATGAACCTCTTGAGAAGTCCATCAAGCGTTTTAAGCGCATGGTTGAAAAAGAGGGTATTATCCGCGAATGGAAAAAGCGGGAGTACTTTGAGAAGCCCTCCACCATCCTTAACAGGAAAAAGAAAGCGCTTGCACGCAAGCAGATGAAAAAGGTGCGTAAATTGAACGGCTCAAAGAACTACTAATACATCAAACCGTCGAATTATGCGGCGGTTTTACTTATAGTATACCTATAGTATATGAAAATGTATATCAATTAGAAAATTCCCTTAGTTTTTCCTATTCGGAAAGATTTTAGGGAATTTTTTCTTTATCCGTCAAAAAATGTAAAATAAATTAGACAAATAGGTGGTTTCTGGTGTACAATTCTTTCATTAGAAAGTTACAGGGTGACAAAGCCCTGCAAAACACAGCTTATAGAGAGAGGGACGTACAATTATGCTAATTCTCATTTCTGATGCCTTTGATGATCTGCTGGCAGAAAAACTGACTGCATTCGGAGAGGTTACAACTGACAAGAGCCGCCTTGGTGAGGCTCATGTTGTTTTGGTACGGAGCAAGACCAAGTGCACCAAGGACTATATTGATCAGGCACCAAACTTGAAGGTTATCATTCGCGGTGGTGTAGGTATCGACAATATCGACAAAAAATATGCAGAAAGCAAAGGCATCGTGGTTCGCAATACCCCAAAATCATCGGCAATTGCAGTCGCTGAACTGGCTTTTGCTTTGATGCTCAGCACTCCATGCAACTTGGTTGCGTATCATAATGGAATGAAAAGTGGGCAGTGGCTTAAGAGTATGAAACGTACTGAACTCTATGGAAAAACCCTTTGTCTTTTTGGTATCGGCAATATTGCTCGCAAGGTTGCTGAACGTGCAAAAGCCTTCGGCATGAACGTTGTGGCTTACGACAAGTATGTTAAGACCTCAGACGCAGCAGAGATGAAAGAAACTCCAGAAGAAGCAGTAAAAGATGCTGACTATATTTCGCTTCATCTTCCCTTAACTGATGAGACTCAGTGCATGATTGGCAAAAATTTGATTGCACATTGTTCCAAGAAGCCGGTCATCATCAACACTGGTCGTGCACGTTGTGTTCAGGAAAATGAGATGGTTTCCATGCTTGAAGATGAATCAGTCAGTTGGTATTGCACAGATGTTTGGCCAACCGATCCTCCTTCAGAGGATTACCCTATTCTTAAGGCAGAGCGTGTGACCCTAACCCCACATGTTGGGGCAAACAGTGTGGAGAATCTTGTTCGTATTGGTAATGAAGCCTATGACATTCTGGAAGCATTGAAGAAGGAAGGAGTAATCTAATGGAACGAAAGAAAAACTTTTTTGCAGGTCCCTCGGTAATGCCTGTAGAGGTATTGGAAAAACTCAAGGAAGATATGGTCGAGTTCAAGGGACAAGGATTGTCCATGATCGAGGCCAGTCACCGTGGTGGCATGTTTGAAGAGATGTATGACCAATGTCTCGGTCTCTTCAAGGATTTGCTCGGTATTAGTGATGAGTATGACGTATACTTCCTTGGTGGTGGAGCCACTTTGCAGTTTACCATGATCCCCATGAACTTCCTTCGTCCCGGGAGTGTAGCAGATTACATTCGCAGTGGAGCCTGGTCAAACAAAGCGGCTAATGATGCTGAAAAGTTCGGTAAGATCAACTATTACTATGATGGAAAGGAGAACAACTACACAAGCCTTCCCGATCCGAAGACTGTAAAGCCAAGCGAGAATTCCAGTTATCTCCATCTTTGTTCGAATGAGACAATTGGAGGAATCGAGTGGCAAGCCTTCCCTGATACAGGTTCTGTCCCCTTGATTGGTGACATGTCCAGTGACATTTTCAGTCGTCCAATTCCTATTGATAAGTTCTCTATGATATATGGTGGAGTACAGAAGAATCTTGGTCCTGCAGGTGCAACATTTGTGGTTATGAAGAAGTCCCTGCTTGAGAAGCAGAATCCAAACCTTACGGCTTATATGGATTATAAACTGCATAGCAAGAACAAGGGTTTATACAACACGCCTCCTGTTTTCTCAATCTGGGCAGTTAAACTGGTTCTTGAATGGATTAAGGCAAACGGAGGAACAGAAGGGATGTTGAAGCGTGCCCAGGAGAAGAGCAGTATCATTTATGATACCATTGACAACTCATCCTTCTTCCGTAGCCCTGTAGATGCTGCGTATCGTTCCAGAATGAATGTTGTGTTCCGTCTTCCCAACGAGGAGATAGAAGCAAAATTCGTCGAGGAGTCAAAGAAGGCAGGCATGCTCGGCCTCAAGGGTCACCGTTCTGTTGGTGGGCTTAGGGCAAGTATTTACAATGCACTTCCTGTTGAAGATGTGGTAGATCTTGCACAGTTCATGAAGGAATTCGAAAGGAAAAACGGGTGATTGCATGAAAGTGAAAATGGATGAGACAAACAAGGCGATTATCCGACAGTTGCGTGATGGCAGAAAACCTTTCAGTGCTATTGCTGAAGAGCTGAGCATCACGGAAAATACGGTCCGTGCCCGTGTCAACAAATTGATTGATGAGGGGGTACTGGAAATTTCCGGTTTGGTAAATCCGGAAGTAATACCTGGATTGCAGGTGGTCATGATGGGGGTAAAGTTAAAAACTCTTGACTTGGAGAGAAAAGCCAAGGAGTTTTCAGGCCTTCGGGGGATCATCTCGGCTTCAGTAGTTACTGGTCGCTATGATTTGATTGTTCATTTGGTACTGAGTGAGGATGAGGGGTTGAGTCTTTTGGATTTTTTCAAGATTGAACTTGATAAGATTTCTGAGATCTCTGAGGTGGAGACCTTTGTGGTCTACCAATCCCATAATCTGAGAATCCCTTATATCTTGTAGTTCCCTGTATTGAATAGCTGATGAGGGGTGCCTGAAAAGGCACCCTTCATTATGTATGGCTATTAGGCAAATACCGCACCTATGGTTGTTGATAAAACCAGTTGTGGGTTATAGAGAAACACGTTCTTTCATGCTATACTACCTCATGCTGTGCCAATGGCATGGATGATACTTACCAGTTGAGGAGAGAAATAGTATGGCAGACCTGTCTACATCATATCTTGGATTGAAATTAAAGAACCCCCTGATCGCAGGGAGCAGCCCTCTTACGGCATCCTTGGATAACCTGAAGCGTTGTGAAGATGCAGGATTATCTGCCGTTGTACTGAAATCCATATTTGAAGAGCAGATTGAAATGGACAGTGATTCGGCTGTAGATGAGTCAAATGCGTATCTTACCCATGCTGATGCTTATGGATTCATGAAACATGCGAGCATGGAGCAGCACATTGATGCATATCTTACCTTACTTGAGGATGCGAAACAGTCCTTGGATATTCCTGTTATTGCCAGTATCAACTGCCGACAAAACGGAAGTTGGATCGAGTATGCCAAGCGTTTTGTTGCCTGTGGTGCTGATGCAATTGAATTGAATCACTACGTGGTGGCTGCTGATATTGAAGTCGAAGGATCTACCCTTGAGAAAGAGTATCTCTCCCTTGTGAAAAGTGCCAGAAAACAGCTCAAGCTTCCCATTAGTCTGAAGATGGGGCCGGCATTCTCTTCCTTGGCAAATATGCTCAGACGATTTGACGAACTCTCTATAGATGGGGTAGTGCTCTTCAACCGTT
>JAGYOG010000059.1 GCA_018399495.1 Sphaerochaeta sp. | reverse complement strand
CATACAAGTCTACCCTGACCATACCTGCAAACTGCTCTACACCCTTCCAACCGGAGGAGGTTCCCCTTGCCATCTCTCACTCAGCCCTGATCATACCATGCTTGTTGTTTCCAACTATGCAGACGGAGTACTTACTATCTATTCTGTTCTGGATACACCTATTTTACTTTTCCAGAAATCCTTCATTGGCAAGGGAACCCACCCTACCCGCCAGGAACGATCCCATATCCACAGCAGTCGATTCACCAAGGATGGAAGTTCTTTCTTTGTAGCCGACCTGGGATTGGACAGAGTACTCTGGTACAACAGCGACCTGCGTGAGAAAACAATTATTTCCACCCCACCAGGAAGTGGCCCCAGACACCTTGAACTCTCAAAAGACGAGAAGTTCCTCTATGTAGCAAGTGAACTCTCATCAGAGGTATTGGTATATGCACTGTCTGAGAAACCTACCCTGATACAACGAATCAGTACGCTTACACCGGGATTCAAGAGAGAAAACACCGTGGCTGACATTCATTTCGATACGAAACACCATTTTCTCTACTGTTCCAATAGTGGACATGACAGCATTGCCATCTACCGATGTGACAAACGCAACGGGACTCTCAGTATCCAGGGACACTGCATGAGCGAGAAGGAACCCCGAAACTTCACCTTCTCGCCTTCCGGTGCTCACCTCGTGGTTGCAAACGGTAGCAGCAACTCAGTAACCAGCTACCCTATCAACCGCAGGACAGGACTGTGTGGGCCTTCCAATCATCGAATAGCCATAGAGCAACCAGTCTGTTTGAACTTTGTTGGATAGCAGTAAAGGAGGGTCGGAAAATCCGACCCTCCAAAATACCGCTATTTCTTGGTTACCAATTCCGCCAGACAGTCACATGGGTGACATTTCTATTCGGTAATTCCTGTGTTGAGAACCGGTCAATGAGGAATGACCCAAAAATTACACTGGCAAGGAGATAGACAACCAAAAAGATCCCTGCCCCTATCAACATCTTATTACTCTTCTTGTGGCTCGATTTCATCGTCCTTCTCCTTATTGTCAGCATACTGTTGTAAATCTTTCATAGTCAGACCCAAACGCTCCATGGTTTCAAACAGGGAGGGCAACTCTCGCTTGAGGAAGTGTTCACGTCGTTTTTGCAGGACCAGCGTCCTTGCATCCTTTGCGGTGAAGTACCCGATCCCGCGTTGGTTCTCAAGCGTACCCTCTTCCTGAAGAAGCGAGTATGTCCTGATAACGGTATTGGGATTCACCTCCAGTTCCATTGCCATATCGCGTACCGATGGGATTCTCTGACCATCCTCCCAGACATTGCTGAGGATCAAGTCATGAATATACTCGGCAATTTGCATATAGATTGGAGAATGAGTATTAAACTGCATCGGTGGCTTGGACCTCCTCAACCCTGAAGAACGCGGTCACCAAACAGAAGATCGGCAACACAGCGTAGTAGAATATCTGGGCAATGACGCTAAAGACCTTCAGAGGACTCAACGCTCTGCTCAAATTCACTGGACTGAGATAGAACATTGCATCAGATACCGGCATTGAAGCACCAAATTTTATCGCAAACACTATCCTGGAGAACAACAAACCAAGCGCTCCAAGAGCCAGAGTAATTACCCCTACAGCCAGTACGGTCTTGATAAAATGCGCTTTCCTGAAGTACGTGCCGCCCAGCAGGAATACGGAAGTCCAGACCCAGTACTGGGCAAGTAGGAACCCAAAGTCACCATCTCTAAATGGGTTAAACATAGCCATTGGATTTCCGAAGATAATCAACTGGATCGGCTCAGTTACCACACTGATAAGAAAGAACAACACAACAAGAACAATTGGGTACGCCACAATCATCAGCAGAGCCTTTGAAAGGAACTTCTCAAGGTTTGTTGCAGGAAGCATCAACCAATCGTGTTGGGTATTTTTCCCGAACATATCCTCACTGAACATCAGGCTGCTGATGATGAATCCCCCAAGCAACAGGAAAGAAGGAAACATCTCGTTGTAAGATTCAGCTGGGAACGGCACCCCAGCATACCGGGCAAAGACACTCTGCAGCGTCTCCGATGCAAACATTACGAGAACAATTACCAGTCCATAGGTAAATAAGTCCTTCTGACTGGTCTTTACCTCTCGTTTCACTAACGCAGAAAATCGATTCATTTCACACCTCCTGCACTACCCTTCGATTGCTCGACGATTACATTGAACAATGTTTCCAGGTCCAAGGGCTTTCCTTCCCTGTCATCAGTACGTTCACTTAGTACCATCCAGCCTCCAAGTACCTTCTCGGTATACATTCCCTCGTCAGCCTTAGGCTGTTCTGTGGTTAGAGAGAGTACATACTTCTCATTTACCGATTCGACCGTGTCGTTGAATATCACCTTGCCATCATGCAGGATGATGATCGGGTCTATCAGATTCTCCATATCCCTCACTTGGTGTGTTGAGATGATGAACGTTCTCTGCTCGGTCATGGCGGAAGCCACAGTCTGCCTGAACTGACGCTTGCTTGGTATATCCAACCCATTGGTTGGTTCATCAAGAATCAAGAGCGCAGTGTTGGTGGCAAGTCCAAAAGAAAGCAATACCTTCTTCTTCTGTCCAAGCGACATCTGGTCGAGTCGTTGATTCAGATCAATATCGAACTCACTGCAATACTGATTAAACTTCTCGTGGTCGAACTTGGGATAAAACGGCGATCGCATCGCAAGATATTCACTTGCTTTCATCTTTGGCAGGGGGAACTCCTCTGGAAGATAAAAAATCTCACTCAGCAATGACGGTGTCCTTTTCTGAGGATTCTCCTCCAATACCTTGGTCTCACCTTCTTCGATGAAGAGCTGACCGCTGAGAATCTTCAGCAATGTAGTCTTCCCTGCTCCGTTCTTTCCCAACAACCCATAAATATTCCCTCTCCTGATCTCAAGATCAAGATGATTGAATAAATGATTCTGAGCATATGAGAACCCAATATTCTGCATGTGCACTACGACCTCTTGTCCGTCCTGGACGGCAAGCGCGTTCTCTTGCATTGCTTGTTCCATGCACGCCTCCTAGTTTCTTACTGTTCTAGCTAACTAATACACCAATATTCTAGCATTGTAAAGCCCCTTACCAAACATTTTTTTAATTATTTTCATTCTTACGTTTCTCAGAAGAAATATCCTTCAGAATTCTGTACAAACGCCGAACAATTACTAGCAAAATGCACCAGGAATTGATAGTATCCAATATTGCGCATTTAATGCATATATTTTCATTTTTCCCCTTCTTGAGAAGGGATGTACCACACTTCATAGAAAAGGACTAAATATTACATTTAGTACATACCCCATCATGAAATAGAAGGAAACCGGTAATGACTGAAAATACCAACCAATTCTATCTTGACCGACAGAATCAAACAGAATCAAACGCTCGCACCTACCCCAGGAAATTCCCCATTGCCATCAAGAAAACAAAAGGTTCTGTAGTAACCGATGTTGAAGGAAACACCTATCTTGATTTCCTCTGCGGCGCCGGCACCCTAGCCCTCGGCCACAACGACCCAGAAATCAACCAAGCCATGATCGAGCTTCTCCAGAGTGGAGCACCACTGCACTCACTCGACCTTACCACCCCAGTCAAGGATACCTTCGTTCATACCCTTCTGTCCTTGCTCCCTGAAGAACTCAGGCAACACGGAAAACTCCAGTTTTGTAGTCCAAGCGGTACCGATGCCGTAGATGCTGCGATTAAGCTCTGCAAGACTGCTACCGGCCGATCCACGGTCATTGCCTTCGGTGGTGGATACCACGGAATGGGTCACGGTGCCCTTGCACTGACAGGGAACCTAAACGCAAAAAGCAACGTAAATGGCCTCATGAGTGACGTACATTTCTTTCCCTACCCCTACTCCTACCGCTGTCCATTTGGCCTTGGTGGAGAAGCCGGAGTAGATGCAGCATGTGCATACTTTGAACGTACGCTTAAGGACCCGGAAAGTGGCATTACCAGACCAGCTGCAGTTATTCTTGAACCTATCCAGGGTGAGGGTGGAGTCATTCCTGCCCCTGTAAAATTCCTGCAGACTGTCAGGAGGGTTACCGAGGAGCTCGGAATCCCCATGATCGTCGACGAGATCCAGTGTGGAGTTGGCCGGTCAGGTAAATTCTTTGCATTTGAATATGCCGGTATCACGCCCGATGTCATACTTACCTCCAAGGCAATCGGTGGTAGCCAGCCGATGGCTGTGGTCATCTACCACGAAAAGCTTGATGCCTGGCAGCCAGGAGCACATGCAGGAACCTTCAGGGGAAACCAGATTGCAATGGCAGCCGGTACGGTTGTCATGAACCGGGTCAATAACCCTGCCTTCCTCACTGAGGTACAGGAGAAAGGGGCACACATTGAAGCTCATCTCTTGAAGCTGAAACAAGAAGTATCTATCATCGGGGATATTCGCGCAAAAGGATTGATGCTCGGAATCGAATTTGTTGACCCAGATGAAGAAAAGGATCAGCTAGGGTCCCTTCCCAGCAGCGGGGACATCGCAACCCGTGTACAACAGGAGTGCTTCAATAATCGCCTTATCATGGAAAAAGGAGGCAGACATGGCTCTGTCATGCGTTGCCTCTGTGCACTCAATGTAACCCATGAAGAGATTGAAACCATGCTCAAAATCACTGAGCAAGCCATACGCAAGGTAGATGCAGATGTCACAAAAGCCAACTAACCTTCCCTACTTTCTCGGGCCAGAGAAGGAAAAGAAAGAAGAGTATAAGCGCGTGTTAACTGAAACCATCGAGGCAATCACCGCCTCGGTGGTTGATCAGGGAGCCTACCAAGGGGCTTCTGTTGAAGCGCTGCAACAAGCGCTTTCTCAATTCTCTTTACTTCCCTCACAAGGCATTGGATGGGAAGCACTCCTGGAACAATTGAAAGAGACAATTCTCCCCCATTTTCTCAGGACCTGGTCACCAAACTACATGGCTCACCTCCATAGTCCGTCCCTCTTGGAGTCCATTGCCAGTGAGTTGATCATCGCAACCTTCAACCAGTCTATGGACAGCTGGGACCAGAGTCCCATAGCAACCGAGGTAGAAGTTGCAGTAGTCGATCAACTGTGTGAACTGTATGGCTATAAAGAAGGAAGCGACGGAGTATTCACCTCCGGGGGGAGCCAATCGAACCTGAGCGCCATAACCATGGCCCGTGACTGGTACTGCAGCACAAAACTAAACCATGACGTGAAGAAGGAGGGGCTTCCCTCCTCCTACCACAAGCTAAGACTCTATACGAGTGAATTCTCACACTTCTCCATGGAAAAAAGTGCCCATCTTCTTGGCCTTGGCTACCATGCAGTACGCAAGGTACCGGTTGATGACCGCTGCAGGATGGATGTAGAGAAACTTATTGGGATGATCGAATCGGACAAGAAGGAAGGTCTTCTTCCCTTCTGTGTGGTAGCAACCATCGGGACCACGGACTACGGTTCCATCGACCCAGTTGGAGCATTACGTGAAATCTGTGACCGTGAGGGAATGTTCCTCCACGCTGATGCAGCCTACGGAAGCGGACTACAACTCTCAGCCACCTATCGCTCAAGGCTGGGGGACCTCTCACTCTGTGACTCCATTACCGTCGACTTCCATAAGATGTTTCTCCTCCCTATCAGCTGTGGAGCGCTCCTGGTGAAGAACAAGGAACACTTCTCGGTATTTACCCTTCATGCTGACTATCTGAACAGGGAGGAAGATGAAGAGGAAGGATATACCAATCTGGTGGGAAAAAGCTTGCAGACCACCCGCCGAGCGGATGCATTGAAGGTCTGGATGGCATTCCAATGCAGGGGAAAAGATGGTTATGGCAAGATCATCGATACCTGCACGGAGAATGCCGCCTACCTTGCAAAAACGCTGTTGGAGCACCCATCATTCACACTTGCCATTGAACCGGAGCTCAGCAGTGTAGTATTCCGCCACAACGGTAGTTGTGAATTGAACAAGCGCATCAGGAAGGAGTTGCTGCATCACCATCAAGTGGTTATCGGGCAGACCGTGTACAAGCATCAGACCTATCTGAAGTTCACCTTGCTCAATCCAACACTTACGAAGGAGCATCTTTCTGAATTACTTACCTTGATAGACACGTTGGCAACTAATTTGCAGTAGGATCATCATACACGTACAAAAAAGCGTTTCATTCTCTTGTAACTGTCCACCATATTTTCATGGTGGACTTTCTTTGGGTCAAAGCGTAGAACACTGAAGGTAATCTGGATGCAGAACCCGATCAAGACAGCACTGAGAAGAGTGCCCCACCCCAGCATACCTCCGAGGAGGAACCCTATGAGGGAGACACCAACCTCCAAGAGGCCGCGACAAGTACCGGCAGACCATCCGGTTTTCCTCGAGAGGAACACCATAAGCGAGTCACGCGGACCTGCTCCATACCCAGATGAGATGTAGAGATAGGAAGCAAATGAGATGACAAAGAGCCCGGCAATCATCTGCAACGCCCCAATGGCGGGGTGAGCTCGCTCAGGAAACAGCCCACTGTCCAGCAAAACATCGAGGAAAAGACCAATGACCACCATGTTGCAGATGGTTCCAACCCCTATCTTCTCACCACCCAAGAGTACGATAAGACCAAGTAGGAGCCCAACGATAATCGTCATATTGCCAATCTTCATTGAGAACAGGGCTGACAGTCCGGCATGAAAGACATCCCACGGACTATACCCTATGTGTGCCTGCATTGTGAGCACAATACCTACTGCGTAGGCAAACAAACCAATGAACAGACGAACCATGCGCCCCACTTCTCTTTTCATGATACTCCTACCAAAACGTTATCAATCCTTCTATTGGCAGTATAGGTGTTTTTCGGTGAGTCCATCAACAAGAGGTCGAGAGCCAATTCAGTTTTTCCCAATCTTGCTGCAGTCATGGCCATCAAGGAAAAGTCTCTACTCCGAAGCTCGTATAACCGCCTTTTCTCCATGACCATTCTCAAAAATTGTTCCATGACCTTGTGATCATCATATCTTCCATCAAGCGGACCAAAACTGTACAGAAAGGAGGGATCGTCATAGGCATAGGCTCCGCAGCTATCGGGGCAGTTCTTTTGGGCAAGGTAGAGCCCATCTTTCGTAGGTTGAGAGGAAAGGGGTCTCCTTTTTTGGGTGGACACGTAACGTTACTGCTCGTGCATTACAGTGAGATTTCTTTTTTCATTTGTATGGTAAG
>JAGYOG010000058.1 GCA_018399495.1 Sphaerochaeta sp. | reverse complement strand
TAATTAATTAGACAATATGAAGTGACCTCCCAGTTTGCAAATCGTGGATTCACCTTGCATACTGGGAATATCAACTAAACCGTATGCGGCTACCGCATGCAAATGGAGGTCACCATATGAATACTGTAATCAACATTGGCATCGATGTCCACAAGGATTCCTACTCACTCTGTTCCTATTCGTTTGCAACGAAGCAGGCTTTCGGCCAGACCAAGATTGCAAGCAACAGCAATCTGGTCATCAAATATGTTAGGAAACTACAGGAATCGCAACCGAACGTTGAGGTCCTGTGCGGCTATGAGGCAGGTCCAACAGGCTACGGCCTGTACCGCGACCTGGAGAAAGCGGGTATTGGATGCGTGATCATGGCTCCCACCACGCTGCCGAAGGCATCCGGGAATCATGTAAAGAATGATCGACTTGATGCGATGGAACTGTCCAAGCACCTTGCCTTCGGCACCTACAGTGCGGTGCATGTCCCCACATCCGAGGATGAGGCGGTCAAGAACTACACCCGCCTGCGAAACACCCGGGTGGATGCATTGAAGAAGGCAAAGCAGAATCTGCTCTCATTCCTCTTGCGGAGTGGCAGGGTCTTCTCCGAAGGAAGGAACTACTGGACCCAGATTCACTACACATGGCTTAAACGGCAGCAGTTCACCGATCCGGTGGACCAGGAAACCTTCAAGGAGTACCTGCAGGAGGTGCACGACCAGCAGGACAAGGTCGACCGGTACAACCAGAGGATAGAGCAGCTCTCCCAATTGGAGGCTTATCGGGAAAAGGTGGCAAGGCTGCGCTGCTTCCGGGGCATCGAGACTCATACGGCGTTGTCGCTGGTCTCAGAGATCGGGGATTTCTCCCGGTTCGCCAACGCACAGCAGTTCTCCGCCTATCTGGGACTGGTGCCTGGTGAGGACTCAAGCGGGCAGCGTGAGAAACGGGGAGGCATCACAAAAGCGGGGAACACCCGATTGAGGCTGCTGCTCATTGAAGGGGCGAACGCAACATTGCGAAGCAGCCTGTATGGACAGAAGTCGAAAAGGTTGAAAGCGAGGCAACAAGGGAACGAGGCAGATGTAATCGCCTACGCGGACAGGGCGAACCGGAGGTTGCACAGGGTGTACAACAACCTCACCAACCGCGGTGTGATCAAGAACAAGGCGACGGTTGCCGTGGCAAGGGAACTTTCCTGTTTCATCTGGGGCATGATGAACAACAAGATTGACTGAACATCAGGAAAAAAAAGGAACCGTGGGATGAGAGGGATTGGTAGACAGGCAAATCGGGCAACGATCCTGCCATCTTCGATGCAACTATGTTGACACCCATGTGGTGATTCACGTTATTAGACAGAAAGGGCTGTAGGCGGACCATTGGCCTGTGGTAACCAATCCACGCATATCAGAATGGTCAAGTGCCGAACAACTGATTTGCTGTCTATCAATCCTTTTCATGTATTTCAAAAAACTGGAGGAAAAAGAAAACAAATATTATGCTTGACAAGAGGTCACATCATATCAGTTGTAACTATCCTTTGACTGCACCTGCAGTAATACCTGCTACAATCCACCGGTTGAATATGAAATAGAGCAAAAGCGGCGGAAGCGCCACCAACGTCATGCATGCAAATTGCACTGCATAGTCAGAGGAATACTGACCCTGGAATCGGATGATTGAAAATGGCAATGTGCGTTTTGCTTCACTCATAAGATACGTATTAGCCATGATGAACTCATTCCAATGGTTTAAGAAGGTCTGAACTCCAACCGTTGCAAATCCAGTGGCAGCCATTGGGGCGATGATACTTGGCAGAATATGCCGATATTTTGCACCATCGAGGAATGCTGACTCTTCCATGGAGAAAGGCAATCCTGCCAACAATCCTGAGAATATGATTGCATTGAAGGAGATACTGAACGCCACATAGCTGATAATTAGACCAATTCTCGTATCGATTAACCCGAAGAAGTTGTACCAAATAAAGTTAGGAAGGAGCGTCGTATGAATCGGGATGGTCAACCCTATGGTGATGATGAACCAAGCAACCGGCCTCAGCTTCCACTGCATCCTTGTACAGGCGTAGGCAATGCTGAAGGACAGTACGGTTGAAAGGGTCACAGAGGGAATAACCACCAAGAGAGTATTCGTCAGGTACTGAGGAATCTTCCCATCAAACCATGCTCTTACATAGTTGTTCCATACCGGATTCACCGGTAGCTTGAATAATTCAGGGCCGAACAAATCTCCCGATTTCTGCAGGGAGTATGAAGCAACCCACAACAAGGGGAATACCTGGGCAACAACGAAGAGTCCGAGAAAGATTGCCAGAAGGGTTTTCTTTGAATTTCTTCCAACTTGATACCTTGTCATGCGCCTACCCTCTTTTTCCCAGCTGAACGTTCACGGAAGATACGTTGGATGAAAATAGTAAGAAATACTGCCAGTATTACGAAGATCACGGAAATAGCATTACCATAACCATACTCGCTATAACGGAAGGCTTTCTGATACAGATACACAGCAATGAACTGTGTCAGGTCCCCTGGACCTCCCTCTGTTGAGAGATAGACCATCTCCATCTGTTTCAGTGAAGAGATGACATCTATCACAATGACTGATTGAATGACAGGCAACATGTAAGGAACGATTATCTTGGTGTATAATTGGAATTTATTTGCACCGTCGACTTTCGCTGCCTCTTCCAGCTCCTTGGGAACTGTCATTAATCCAGAGTAATAAAAAAGCAGTGCCCACCCAAAACCTTGCCAGACCATAATCCAGATGACTGAACCCAAGGCAGTCTTTGGATTACTCAACCATGCTATCTGCATATTCTGGAACCCGATACCCTGCAGTAATTTGTTCAGGAATCCATAACTAGGGTTGAAAATACTTACCCAGAGTTTTGTTACAACTACCAAACTCAATGTAGCAGGAATAAAGTAGATGGTTCGAAGAAAACGGGACGTGGCATCCTTTAGCTTTGTAAGGATGGCAGCAATCACAAATGCAAACGGATTCTGCAGAAAGATGGTAACCAACATCAACAGGAATGTATTGAGCAGCGCACGATAGAACGTTCCATCATGTAATACCAGCTGCCGATAGTTATCCATCCCGATAAAGGTGACAGCACCAAACCCAGACCATTCCATGAAGCTGAAATAGAGGCTTACCACCAGCGGAGCTAGAATTGCAAATGCAATGATAATAATCGATGGAACACTCAGCAATGCTATAGTTTTCTTGTCCGAGAAAAGATTTTTCACCGAGAACCCCCATAGTTCGATGAACAGAAGCCGGTGTGGGAACACCACACCGACTTACAAAAGATATACCTAATTACTTGGCTGCTTTTTCAGCAGCGGCATCGAGTTCTGCTACAAACGCCTCAGGTGTAATGATCTTGGACATCAACCTACGCATCAAGTCTTGGTGTGTTTCCTTGAAAGCTGCAGTAGAACGATCGAGTCCCGGGGTACCACTGGTGGTCTTTGCATCGGCGGCGATGTCGAGCAGCTTCTTGGCTACAATCGTATCACTTTCGCGCGCTTCCACTTTCTGTGCTGGGAATGTGGCCTGAGTTTCCCAAGCATATGCAGGGAAGACCTTTGCATAGTACTCAAGATATTCGAGAGCAAGATCCTTATGCTCACTCTTTGCGTTTACGATGTAGTTTCCGCCGAACCAAGCAAGCAGGTCATCACTACCACCCTTTCCTCCTTCGACTATGGGGAATTCGATTACATCCAAATTCTCCCTGAATGAATCAGAGAAGTTCGGGTCCGTTGCAAGTCCCATTTCCCAGGAACCCATCATATACATCGCTGCACGTTCCTGACCAAACAGGTTTCTTGATGCACCATAGTCGCTGGTGACAAGATCTGATTGGAACACACCTGCTTTCACCAGATTCTGGATATACCGAGCAGTCTGCAGGAAATTGTCATCGGTGTAACGAGCCTTTCTATCAATTGCATCAGCTACAGGCTGGAATGAACCAGAAATTCTCTGCTGGATGTTGTCAAACATTTCACAAAGCGGCCATCCATCCTTCCCATCAGTGACCATGGGGATGATTCCCTGTGCCTTAAACTTAGGAACAGAAGCAACAATGTCTTCCCATGACTCTGGAAGTGGCACTCCGGCTTTTTCAAAGAGAGCCTTGTTGACATAGATCACCCATAGGTCTGCTGAGACGGGGATTCCATAGAGCTCTCCATCGTAAACATTTCCTTCCAGGGAACCGGCCATATAGCCATACTGCTTGAAAGTGTCCATATTCAGAGGTTCAACAAACTTCCCATCTACCAGTGGCTGAAGCAGTGTAGAGAAACTCCAATACTTCATCACATCAGGAAGCTGATTAGCAGTAGCATAAATCTTCACTTTCTCCTGCCATGCCTGGTCCTGGTAACTTTCGGTGGTAATCTCCACCTCTGGATGCATTTCAATGAATTCCTTGTTGATTCTCTCAATAACTGCGCCCCAGCCGGTTGAACGATCAGGGATATTATCCCCCATCCGTAACACAACTGTTTCACCTTCCCCACTTTCCTTAGCCCCTTGGGCAAACACAACAGTGGTGGCCAAGATGAGCATCAATGCGAACAGCCCAATTTTTCTGTACATGAAATCCTCCTTGCAAAACATTACATAGTTTCTGCATATTCAGTCTCAGCCTGAATTCCCGATCTGTACATGACGGTTTTTCCGAATTCATGACGGTTTTTCCGAGTATCATGGGGGAGGGAGTGTTTCTCAAGAAAAATTACGCGGCGTCTTCCCTGTAATTTTCTTGAAAACCCGTGCGAAGGTTTCCACATTCTTGAAGCCCACAGTCTCAGCAATCTCATAGGTCATCAAGTTTGTTTGTTCCAACAGAGGTATTGCACGCTCAATACGGACCTGAGAAAGATAGGAAGAAAGGCTTTGCCCTGTTTCTTTACTGAACTCCCAACTTAGGTGGTTCTTGCTGATCTCAACAGCATCTGCAATTCTTGAGAGGTTGAGATCAGCTTCAGCAAAATGTTCCTGGATATAGCGTCGGGCTCTCACAACCATCCTGCTCATAGGTGCGTACATGCCGTCCAACTTGATATACGCCTCTTTTACCTGTTCCCAAGAATCCAGTGAATCAGATACCTTGTAGTCAAACAGGAGGTCAAGATAGATGGTACTACTCCTCAGGAACTCCCCGATAATGGGTTTGCTGTCAATCGTAGAAGGGAGAAGCAGGACATATCGACTAATGCTGAGATCCACACAATAGTACATGCCTTGGACTCCAATACAGCACTGCCTGAGAAGATCAACGGTGAGGCGCATGATTGATTCAGGATTATCTGCATATCGCTTGGAGACCAATGTTTCATCAGCAGGACGCAAGAGGACCAAGGCCACAGGAAAAGAGAGCGAAAAGGGTAGTTCTGATGAACCTCCCCCCAAGTAGTCATGTAAAGCACTTCTTATAAGTACAGAAACTGGTTGCTCAGTTTCTGTCTGTTCTGATAATTGTTGAATGCTCTTTATAAGCGTAAGGAGCCTTCCCTCATCCAGCTCAGTTTTGAGAATGTAATCATGAGCACCTGCGATGAAGGCTCTTCTGGCATAGGCAAAGGAGTCAAATGAGCTGAGAAAAATTATTTGGAGAGGGATCTGTTCGTCTTGTACCCGTTCGGCAAATTCCAACCCATTGAGAATAGGCATATCCACATCTACGATGGCGATATCAGTCTCCGGATGGTTCTGCAAGAATTCGAGTGCTTCAATCCCATTGGAAGCCTCCCCTATTACGCAAATCCCTTCTTGCTCCCACTGCTCCAAGGACCGTATTGCAATACGAACCAATGGCTCGTCATCAATTATCAGGAGGTTGGTCATAGCAGAACCCCGGCTATAAAGGGAAGGATAAGGGTAACCGTTGTGCCTTGCCCTACTGTACTCTCCACAATGAGATCACCAATCTTTGGATACGCGAGATTCAACCTCCGCTTTACAGCATACAGTCCAATCTGATTAAATCCACGTTTCCCTTCTTTCGGTCCTTCGAATAGCTGGTCCAATACTTCTTGCGGTATCCCAACTCCATCATCCTCTACTTTCAATATGACATGTTCATCAACGTATCGTGCAGATACCACGATGCTTCCAATTCCTTGCTTGCCACGCATACCATGCAGGATGGAGTTTTCAACCAATGGCTGGAGAAGCATGGTCGGAAGCAGAGAGGTCCTTAGCTCCTCATCAATATGCATGGAAAAGGTAAATCGGTTCCCAAACCGGATGGTACTGATATAGATATAACTCTCAAGATACTCCTTTTCCTGGTCATAGCTTATCAGGGTGGTGTCATCCTTGAGTGTCTGCTGCATGATTTTTGTCATTGCCTTGCTCATCTTCTTCAAGGATTCTGCCTTGGCTATACCAGCCATGATTGTCATCGAATTAAGGGTATTGAGAATGAAATGCGGGTTCATGCGATATCTGAGGGCTTCCAACTCAAGACGGCTCTGTTCTTGTTGGTTTCTCAATAATTGGTCGGTGAGTGTTTTGATTCGTTGTACCATGCTGTTGAAGGTACGTTCAAGATGCAGGAATTCTGCGCTTCCGCTCTCTCTCACCTGTACTGAGAAGTCACCTTCTGCGACTTTATCCATCCGCTTGATAACCGCGTGCAACGGACGGATAATCGAAGAGAAGAACGTTCGGGTGTAGATAAGAAAAAAGACTATTGAGATTGCAAGCGCAAGGTACACATATCTCATAATAATTCCCATGCCGTGCGTCAGGGATTGATAGGGAATCGCTTGATAATAGTTCCAACCAATGCTGGGAATAGCAGAAGATAGTATGAGATAATCCTCTTGATATTCATCGAGTATTGGGGGAAACGGTTTTCCAACATGATTGCTATCACTGCTATGGAGGATGGCTCCATCCCTTCCGATTAGAAACTCGCTCATCTCATTCTCTTTTGCTGCAGTTGTAAGCAGACTTGCCTGGAACGACACCAATATAGTTTTCAGGTTTGTAGTGCTACGGATATCAGAGGGGGCATGTACCAGCATGGTGAGAACAGGTCTGCTTCTATTGGCAATTTTCAAAGTATCAAAACAATATACTTCTCCCCTGTCATTAGGAGCTTGTTCAATCAATGAACGAGCAAGCTGCTCAGTAAGCACGTTGGAAGAGTCATTACTATACTGAAGGTATGAATCATCCTCAAAGAATAGAAAGACTGAACCTATACTGGTGGTGAAGCGAAAGAACCATGAGACAGCACCCTGAAGACCTTGAGATGCTTGGTATTTCACTGCATCATCATTCGTGGTAGTAAACACCCTGGCATGTTCTTGTAGTATGAGATCATTGAGTAGTGCAGAGGTATAAAAAGCAAAGTCCTCCACTTCACGGTTGAGACTCTCAGCAAATAGCTCTGAAACTTCTTCTGACCGTTCCTTGGCAATCTGTATTGCCTCCTCCCTGAACAGCCAGGAGTTGGCAATAATGACAAAGAAAAGAGGGATGACCAAGATGAGAAGAAAGGCAATGATATGTT
>JAGYOG010000057.1 GCA_018399495.1 Sphaerochaeta sp. | reverse complement strand
GCATATTGCTTTCGGAACTCCTCTGGAAGGGGAGTGGGAGAATTCTGACCAGGTTGCTCAAGAGGTAGACCGTCAGATTCATACGCTTTACAAGCTTTGGCCAACCAATCTGTTTGCCTATGACTACCTACGTAACAGCACCCGGTTCCATGATTCCTATCGAGATTTTGACAGTGAAGCTTTCCTGTATCGCTTCAAGGGTACCCGAGAGGAGGTACGTCAGTTTGCACTCAATACCTATGCGAATCCAGTGGTTTCCTACTTGGCTACACAGAAAAAGTAGCATTTTTCTGATTCTCATATTCATCTTGCTTCTTGCTTCCTGCAGCAAGGAGGAGATTGTTGTAGCCAATCTGGAGCATGAGAGTACCCTCGTAGTTGATCTAAATACAGGGAAACGTAGTGAACACTTGTTTCTCTCCTTCGATCTGTTGGGGGAGGAGCGACCGTTACAGGTACGGATTGCTTCATCAAACAATGTTTCCAGTTGGATCGTCAGTGTGCAAGGACAAGTCACCTCGACCAATACGGCAAACTACCAGGTAGGTCCACTTGCCATGGGAGAAGGAATCCCGCTCCCCACAGGAACCTATGATATAAGCATCATCAATGAGGATGGAATCATACTTCGTGAGCAACTTAAACTACAAGCTATTCCAAAAGATAAACTGCCGGCGACACTGCCTCACTATGATAGTGAGACAGGGGTGATCTCTTCACTCCCTGTCCCAAGCCAGATGCATCGCTATGACGAAACAGGGAGATCCCTTGCAACAGTCTTCTTGAGTGAGGCCTCCTATACTGTAGAAGAGGAGGATGCTTCACTGGCATTCCTTTCTGATGGCATTACCTATCTAGTCCGCCGTTAGGTCCTCTGGACGGCTTTCATCAATTCATCCTTGTGTAGCCTTATGACGAAGGTTCTTCCATGTGGACACGTTGGTTCAGCAAGGGCAAACACCTTTTCAAGCAGAGAGATGGCCATCATTCGGTCAATAGAGTCCCCTGCCTTAATCGCTGCATGACATGCAACAATGGCATACAATCCTTTCTCAACCTCCTCACTCTCCCCACTCATTGTCTGTATGAAGGAAACCAACTGCTTCTCAATTGAGCGGTAGATGGCGGGAACTGCATGGATCTCCCAAAGTAGATCATCACTGCGAACCAGCTTGATGCCCAAGTTTAGATACACATCCAGATTCTGTTGCAGGTAGCTGTCAACATCCCGTTCAACCTCAAAGGAGAGGGGAATCATCAAGGATTGTACCTCCCTTTTTGCTCGCACTTCATCAAAAAGAATTCTCTCGTGTGCCGCATGCTGATCTACGAGGTACAGGTCATTCTCTTTCTCTGCGATGAGGAAGAGATTGAAAGCCTGCCCAAGATAGGTGAACTTTTTATTCTCAGCCTGCAAGTCCCAGATGTTCTCTGTTTCCGTGGCCCTGGTTGCCTGCATACCGTCAGATTGAAGAATTTCCTTCGCTTTCTGGAACCACTCAGGATCAATGGGTTTCTTCATCTCGCCCTGGTATCTGCCACCTTGTTCATGGCTGGATGTTTCTGAAGGGCTCTGATGGGTATAGGCTGCCTTAGGGGTAAGCAGGGGAGTCTGTTCCTCCTGTATCTCTTTTGCAACAATCCTTGGGATGGTGCGGCGAACCTGGGAGGAAACCATTCCTACTACCTGGTGATGAATCTCAGCTTTATTTCTGAGTTTTACCTCTCGTTTCGTAGGATGGATGTTGAAATCAACAAGGGTAGGGTCGACATCAATAAAAAGATAGCAGTAGGGGAAGGCTCCTCCATGAAGCATTTCACCATACCCGTAGGTAACGGCCTGTACCAGGGCGAACTCCTCAACAGGTCTATTATTCACGAAAATCTTAATATGGGAACGGTCACTCCTGTAGAGTGCTGGGGAAGAACAAACAGCATAGAGATTGAAGCGTCCTGCGCTGTCATAGAGTTCCAGCATTTCCGAGGGAACAATATTCTGGCTGATGGCCAGGACATCAAGAACACGTTGTTTCTTGGTTGTAGAAGGAAGATCTACCCGGATTTTACCATCTGAAATGAACCGAAACGCTCGTTCAGGGAAGGCCAGTGCTTTTTCCTGCAGGACATAACGACACATGGTTGCTTCCGTTGAAGGTCTTTTAAGGAATTGGCGTCTCGCTGGGAGTTCCTTGAACAGGCCCTCTACGCTTACCGTTGTCCCCTCTCGAGGGCCTCCAGGTTGTATCGTGCCTTTCTCTCCATTGTCCACGGTTATCTGAAACGCATCCTGCCCTTGGTAACTGCTTGCAATGGTAACTGTAGAGACTGCTGCAATGCTGTATAAAGCTTCACCACGGAAGCCCATACTCTTGATATGGTACAGGTCTTCAAGGTCATGAACTTTGCTGGTTGCATGGCTCTCGCAGAGCAGGGGAATATCTTCCTTTGCAATACCCTCACCATCATCGATCAATTTTATCGTTTCAAGTCCGCCGTCCGTGACACTGGCAACCAATGTCTTGGCTCCAGCATCAAGTGCATTGTCAAGCAATTCACGAATGACTGAAGCTGGTCTATCAATTACCTCACCTGCAGCGATACGTTGCGCAACAAGCGAATCGAGCTTTTGTATTCTCATAGCATGACTCTACCACAGAAGGGGTAAAATAACAAAACCTCTCTCTAGAACTGTTTTCCAAGATTCATTGAGATACTAACACTGAGTACTGGGTTGGTATAGCTTGTTATCTGGGGAGGGTACTGAGCCTTCACTTTGAGTGTGAAGGGATCGAACGCATATTGGAGTGAAAGGAAACTCGTGCTGTAAGGACCCCTGAGTAAAGATAGTACATCCTCATTTCCTGTAAATACGTCTGCAAAGTTGCTTATGATACCAAGCTGTGCAAATCCCAGACCAATCTGAAGTCGTTGTTTTGTATAGGAGAAAGATATCTGGCTGTAGTCAGCTTGGTGAGCTGCAGAAACAGGGAAGGTGAGATTTGCGATGGAAGCCTCAGAGCTGAAGGGAATGTTGAACAGTAATCTGGCTTCTATAACCTCTCCTTGGAAACGTACATCGCCCAGTACCTCGACTGATGATGTATATCTCGTATCCAGGAATGATGCAAATTCATTTGCGATGAGTGGATGGTTCTCACCCTTGGTCATGGAGACCAGTAATTTTGAGAAGAATTGATCTTTCTTCACAGAGAATCCGGTACCAAGAAGGTAGTTGGGGAAGAACGTACTTACAGAGGTGTCAATAAAGGCGTCGGTATCAAGGGTTGGATAGGTAGGAAGATATCCGCTTGCTTGTAAGAGAAACTTGAACTCACTAGTTCTGGTATCAACAACTGGGAACCCGAGTCCAAGGAATGGATATGCATTGATGCTCCAGGAAGGATTGTTATCAACAACGGCAAGTCCGCCGATTGCGACGGACATGCGATACCCACTTTTAGGGGTGAACTGAAGCAAGGTAGAACCAAACTGACGATTATTTTCAGAAAGGGCACCAAGATAGAGGTCGTCGAACGTTGTTACCAGGGTAACTGGTCCAAATTTGAGCTGGTTCAATACCGCCAATTTCTGGTCAGAGATAAGCGATGGCGCAAACAAGCTGGTCAGTTCAGTGGTAATCGGGAATTTTCGATCCATGGTCAGGTAGAATGGGCTACTGCTGTAACCAATTCTCAATTTGTCAATGAATGAAAACGCATATGCTGCCTGCTCAAAGCGGGTAGTTGGAACGGGATATGCTGTATTGGTATATGAGGTAAAATCTTCAGTTTCGACTGCACCCTGCAACCTGATACTGAACAATCCTTTCTCGAAGTAGGGCTTGAGGAAGAGTTGATGTTGCAGGGAATCTGCGTCGCTTCCATCAAAAGTGAAGCGATAGCCAAACTCCAGACCGACTGATCCAGTTACTTTTGCCTCTTCTGCAGAAAACGCCAAGGCAGGACGAGTGGTTTCTGATGCATATGCAAGTGTAACCTCTTCTTTTTCATCTTCCGCGGCCTCTTCCAATGCACTCTCCAGCACTGCTTCTTCCTTAGGAGCTACAGGAACAGTCTCAATGATGGTCTCTTCAATTTCCTCGATAGCCTCAGCATCCAATACTTCCTCAACGACAGGGATCTCAACGGTGACTGGCTCCTCTTCCTTAATCTCAGTTACAACAACAATTTCCTCTGCTTCCACTGATGCCTGAAGAGAGGAGGGAGAAGGGGGCGTCTGGACAGTTTGCGATACACTGGAAATGGTGGGAATCTCTGGGGTCATCGGGCGGATGGTAATCTTGATCCTGTCCTTTGGTGGAGCGAGAATGACAGAGCTTATTTGCTTAACACGCTCTGGAATCTTAATTGCCTCCACTTTAACCTGCAGGGTCTGCATGGGGCTGGGAATAAATTCAGTTTTTTCAGTAACTGCGAGAGCAGATGGTTTTTCAGCCAAGGCCTGGATCGTTACCCCTTCCAAAGAAGGTGGGGTAAGCTCGATCTTCTCCACGATTGCTTTTGGTGCAAGCGGGGCCGTGGGAGAGGTTGTTTTTTCACTGAGTTCCTGCATAATCTGTTTCGCAAGCATCATGTCAGGATAGGTTGCATAGGTGAGATAGTATCCTGCTTCGATATGCTCCAAGCGAGCCATTCGTTCCTGCATGAACAATTTCTCAAAGGTCTTGACCTCTCGTTTCGCACCGGTAAGCGCGTTGTATGAATCAACCTTGCCAGAAAAGGTGGTAACGCTTTCTTCATCGTCTGAGGTAATGACCAGCATCTCACCGTTTCCATGTAGTATAAAACGGGAGACAGGGGTTGTGACGGTAAGAGATCCGCCTTCCATGTCATAGGTGTTGAAGGTAGCCTTTCCGCTGACCAGATAGAGATCAGCATTACGGCCTACCAAATCACCGGTAACCAACAGGGAGTCCTCGAATACATTAATCGTACCACGAGGCGTGACAAGCAGGATTGGGGTATCGGGGTTGTGGATGATCCAACCTTCAGCAATATTCTGTGCCTGCTCACTGGTCGCCTCAAGCCGGTTCCCCTGACTGTCATACAAGTGCAGAGCGGCGATATCTCCATCACCGATGAATACTTCATCCTCTGCAAAGAGGGCTGTGCCACTTGTTAGAATCAATAGAAGGAGAACAATATATATCACCAATCGTTTCATAGAAACTCCCATCATGAAGTTACAGGATTGATATCTTCACCAGCGTGTCCACCGAATACGTAGGTTCTGCATTTTCATCAAAGTGAGCACGTAGTCCGATATCAAATGAATAAGGCTTTACCTTGATGACTGTTGTCGAAGAAAGCACCACGTTGCGTAGTGTTTTCAAGCCTTCAAAGAAACCTTCTCCTGTACTGGTAGGATAAAGCTTTTCATATTGCAAGTCTAGTGAAACGATATGCATAAAGGGTTTATCGACCCTTGCATTTGCAACAAAACTGTAGTCGTGGAAGTTCTTATCAGTGAGATTGCTCTTCATATGGGCACTTAGATAAAGTCCCTGGCGGGTAAAATTCAATCCAAGCATGCCATCAATATGGATTGAGCCAATTTCGAGACGCAGTTTTTCTGTCTCCGCCGCGTCTCTTGTTTCAAAATCTGAGGAGTAGTAGTTGGTGTAGAAACTTCCAAAGGTAGGAATTGTCAAACTGGTATTGAACACAAAGAAACTTCTAGTGTGGCCCCAAAGCCCATAGCGAAGGGCCGAGCCGAACTGCTTGTTCTGTACGTCAGGGAGCTGAAGCAGAATATCAGCAAATACATCAAGGTTAAGAAAAACACGTTCATACAATGGAAGAGAGAAATCGAGAGCTATCAACTCTCTGCCCAAGGCTACCTGGTCTTCCTCTTGTACTGGACTGCTCGCATGTGAGAGCCCTACTTCAAGTTTTGAGAATAAGGAAAACTGCGAGTACTCATATAATGGACGTGCATAAATACGCCATGCGCGCAAGGTGGGCTCATAGAGATCATTTGTTATGAATTCGAATCCAGCATTTGGGATGTTGAGCAATTTCCCATCAAGCATGATATCAAGCCCGGGCTGGCTCTCTAGGTATCCAACACTGTAGTCGAAATAACCATTGAGCAAAGCGCCATCACCAAGAGTAATCCCCATCAGTTTTCCATAGCGAATATATAAGGAATCATACCGCTGTCCCCACTGGATCGAACGGATGAATGAGCCATAATGCTTTGCTACCCTGAGAGCATAATCCTCTAAGATTTCTTCCTCTTCCCGCTGTGGCATCTCCCAAGGGGAGAAATCGAGGGTAAGTTCAAATGGGTCAAATGTGGCTTTACCCTTAATTCTTAGATCAAGTTGGAAGGAGAGGTTCCCAATAGAGAAGTCCGGTTTATAAGAGATGCTGAATGAACCATCCGATGAAGCCATACCTTCCAACAGGCTATCCGAAGAACTTGGTTGGTAGGGTGAATCTGATAGTGAATCTCCAGGAGAGGTTTCATCCAGGTCTGAGGGCGTATCTGAATCAAGCGATCCTTCCGGATTGCTTGGAATCTCCTCGTATTGCGGTTGTGTGCTTGGCTCCTCTGATACTGTTGCGTCATTCGCTGTTTGCACTTGGTCCGAGGAAGAATCAATTTCCTCAGCAGAAAGTGGCAGGAAGACGGTCAGCAGCACCAATAAGAAGAGCAAGCAGGCACGATAATGCATTGTTTGCATCCCTCCTCCCTCACTACAATCATCACACAAACCCGTCATGGTTGTAAACAGGCTGGGCGCGACCAAGTTACATTCTAGGCTCGTAATGATGGGCCTTATATATGTGTTCTCGGCTCAGCTTATCCAAGTGTGACAACTCCTTGACTATCGGCTTGATACGGGAGCGTATGTTCGTCTGGTCATAGGGGCAGACTGGTTTAATTACTGGAAGGTCGTATGCTTCTGCCAGTCTCTTGGTTACTGACTCGTGTATCTCTATCATAGGACGTATTACATTGATCTTGCCATCGAAGAAGGGTTGTACCGGTTGCATGGTGGAAAAGCTGCCTCTCAGGCAGAGATTCATCAAACTGGTCTCCACCAAATCGTCGAGGTGGTGACCCATTGCTACAAGGTTCATATCCTCTTCCTCACAACGAGTGAAAAGAATTCTCCTTCTATTTCTGGAACAGAGATAGCAGTTGAATTCACCCTTGAAAGATTCGGGGAATTGATGCTCGTCTACAATTTCAAAATCATATCCAAGGTCTGTGAAGTAGGTCGTAAGCAAACTGCGGTACTCATCTGGGATTGGGTGTTCAATCCAGTTGATCATCAGAGCCTTGAGATTGTAGTTGATAGGCAGCCATTTTCTCCTGATGGAGAGGGCCAAGGCAAGTGCAAGGCTGTCCTTTCCTCCACTTGCAGAGAGAAGCACCGTTTCATTCTCTCGGATCATCGAGTATGTATTCACGGCCTTGCCGGTATGTTTGATGAAGCGCATAACCCAAGGGGGGATATTCCCCTCAAGCAGCGTCCTATAGGATAATTTTTCCATGTATTCAGAACTCCAATGCTCTGCCCAATGCTTCTGAAGAGAGCGTGTGTGGTGTGAAGATTCTGAATTTTCTCAGGCTTTTTGTAAAGACCCTACCAATATCATAGGAAAATAAGTAGTCTACCTCCCCAAAGGTCTTGAGCGACCCATCCTCATGGAGAATGGGTAGGTCTGCTTCAAAGCTAATTGGCTCTGGAATGTCCACGATGATTTCACTGGGATTGCATCCAAGTTTGTTTGCAATGCTTTCCTCGAATGAAAGACGCGAGAAGAGATCCTTGTTCCTTTTTTCCAGCATTCCCTCATTTTCAAAGGGTTTCTCAAACTTCGCTGTATAGAGTTGATTATCACGAACTAAAGAGAAAAGATTGCTGTAGGTGAAGTGTTTTTTCTGCGGTAGCGAGAAAAACTGTTCATCATCCAGCCCATAGAGATCCTCTGCCTGCAGCGATCCATCAGATAAGGATGCCAGTACCGCTTTCTTGATCATGGCAGTGGCACTTCGGGTTGTGGTATGCCAATAGACATTGCGATACATCAGATACTTGCTGAACAGGAGGTGTTCCACCGATCCAAGTGCCTCCTCTTGCAAGGCCATTCTGCCCTCTGCAACGACAAGTCTATCCACGATGTAGGATACATCCTGGGTACCATAGGGCACCCCACAGAAAAATGCATCACGGTTGAGGTAGTCAAGCTTGTCCGGGTCGAGTGTTCCAGAGAGGATGCTGCGATAGAG
>JAGYOG010000056.1 GCA_018399495.1 Sphaerochaeta sp. | reverse complement strand
TACAGTTGCAGAACCAGAAGTACCTGAGGAGGTACCAATAGCGACAGTAACATCAGCTACACCTTCAGAAGCGCCTAAATCTGCTTCAACCATTCCACTTTCAATATACACATTGTCACTAAATCCACCCATGAATTCTGTGATATTCTCTAGACTGGCATCACATGATGTAAATGCCAATGTCAGCAGTAGCACCAACAAGATTGGTAGTAAAGCCTTCTTCATAACGTCCTCCTCCTGAGGGGAATCCCTTCGTATCATTTCGTTCCCTCACCTCTTCAAGCAAGGCTATCAGTCCAGTTTCCCGCAGGCTATATCACACCCTGCATTAGTAAAACGTCTCTACAACCAAAGCGTTACACATTTTATGCTAATTGTCTACTCTGAAACTCCAAAGGACAAGCGGAATTCTTATTTATCCACTTGCCCTTTGATTCCTACTCAATTGGTTAGTCTCCCATTATTTGAAGAACAGGTTCTTGACTACCTCAAGGTTTGCCTTATGGTTAGATTCCTCACTCTCATAGAGCGTGACGATTCTGTCCTTGTAGAACTCGGCTGTCTTGTAGCGAACCAGCTTCATGGTGGAATTTACCAGACCATCTGCTTCGCTGAAGGGTTTCTCTATCAAGGCAAAACGAGAAGGAATCCACATGGATGGAATAGCTGTGGCATGAGTTTCATAGGAGTGAAGTTCAGCGATAATCCCATCGAGTGCCTGTTCAGCAGTCGAGTACCCTTTATCCTGAATCAAGGTGGTAACATCACTCTCATTCAGGGTAACCAGAGCAGTGGTCATATTCTGGTGATCATTATACACCATCAGTTGGTTAATAATGGACAGGTGGTTGATCATCACCTCCTCGATCTCCTCAGGGCTGTACTTCTCACCATCTCTGCCGATGAGCAATGCCTTAGCCCTTCCGGTAACCACCAGGAAGCCATCTTCATCATAGTAACCAAGATCCCCTGTCCAGAGCCAGCCATCCCTGAGGACTTCTTCACTCGCCTTGGGGTTCTTGAAGTAACCCTTCATTACATTCTCGCCCTTGATGACAATCTCACCACGCTGGCCAACCTTTGCTTCAGTGGTCTCATCAACCATGATCTTGCAAATCTCACTGCCAGCAACGATGCCACTGGTGCCAAACTTGTATTTATGAGGGGTATTACTGCTGATAATCGGGGCGGCCTCAGTCAGACCATAGCCCTGGAAGACAGGAACTCCGATGGCAGCGAAGAACCGCTGTTGCTTTGCCTCCAGGAGTGCTCCTCCTCCTACGCAGTAGAGCATCTTATCCCCAAAGATTTTCCTCAGCTTTGGGAATACCAAAAGGTTCGCCAAGGTGTACGGGAACCAGGTCTTGATCCTGACCCAATTGCCACCCTTGTGGAAACCATCCCCATTGCGGAGCATCCCAGCTTCAAGCCCACGGTTGAAGATACCTTCAACAAAAGGTCCTTTCTGATGAATGCCTTGGATCATCTTCTTCATGAAGTTACCGGTGATGGAGGGAACAGTCATCAGGAAGACTGGATTCACTTCTAAAAGATTCTTGGGGAAGTTTCTGATAATCGAGGCATTCGAACCTCTGGAATCGACAAAGTGCAAGGTAATTCCCCTAAGCAGTGCTGTGTAAATGCCTACGGTATGAGCAAAGCTGTGGTCAACAGGAAGTACGACCAGTGTCTCATAGCTCGCATCGGGAAGCTGGAACAGGTCAATGGCATCATGCACATTCACATAGTAATTAAGATGGGTAAGCATAATACCCTTTGGATTACCGGTAGTTCCACTGGTGTAGCAGATGTTGATTGTGTCATTCTCTTCTATGGTCTTTTCAGTGTCCCCTACCAAACCAGGCTTCTGCTCCAGAAGATTTGCCCCGTCGAGCATAAGCGTTCCCCAGGGAACATAGTTCACATCCTGCTTCCAGTCTGCCTCTTTGACCTGTTTTTCCAATCGCTCATCCTGCTCATCGAGATAGATAAACATAACGGGATGGTCGAACATGGGGAGAGCTTTTACTGCATTGCCTAGGGTATTTGAAGAGACTGCCAAAGCGACAGCTTCACTGTGATTGATGCGAAACGCAATTTCCTCAGGGGTAAGCTTGATGGAAAGAGGCACACTGATCATCTTTGCTTTGATCAAGCCTAGTTCACAGGTAACCCAACTACTCTTTCCCTCACTAAGAATACCTATTGTTTCCTCTGGCTTATACCCATGGTTGAGTAAGTATGCAGCTACAAAATCAGATTCCAAATCAGTCTTCTTGAAAGAACAAGCAACCCAGCCTGCATCATTCTTTGTATTGGTATAGGTACGATCACCGTAACGTTTCGTAGCCTCGTGCAACATTTCTATGATAGTTCTTTTCATTATTTTCCTCTTCATCAGCTAGTAGTCTTTAATAACACTTATACAGCTGATGTCAAGAAAACACAAGGAATAGACCACACATTCAAGGAGAGAACATACATTTTTAATAGAGAATCAGCCACCTGCAGAAACGTCTGATTGATCCTCAACAGCAAATTCGTACATGAGTCCGTTGAAGACCTTGGTGCACCTTCCAATCACCGTACCATCATCGAGGACGCAGAGTCCTCTGCACCAGAGACTGGCAGAACTGCAATCGATACCAAGTTGTTTGCAGATCTCTTCATTCGGATTGATGGCAGCAACCTTTCCCTGGACAAAATGGCACTTCTGGCCGACATGCCAACTCACCAGATCAAAAAAGGAACGTTCGCTTTCATCCCCAAGAAGGGCAATTTCCTGTCCAAATCGTGAGGTGACGTAGTAATCACTCAAAACTGAGGGTTTCCCATCCACGATATGCAAACTCTTGAAATGCCAGAGTTCACTATCGTTTGGATCGTCAGAGAAGTGCATCTGACTGCGATCCGCACGCGATGCTTCCACCTTCTCTTTCAAGATAATCTTGTAATACCCATTCTTCGGAGATTCTTCCCCCTCAATCTTTATCTGGGGGTACCCGAGACCTATTACTTTCCGTTTAAACAGAACAAAGGACCCACGACCTCGTGTGCGGGAGATGTACCCCTGCTTAACCAACCCATCCAGAGCACGACGTATGGTGACTCGAGAGACTCCATATTGCTCACAAAGCTCCATCTCAGTCGGGATTCGATATCCTTCCGGCCATTCTCCGAAAATGATCTTCATCTGCAGCTGCGAGAAAACAGTCTTGAACTTCAGTGCCATGTGTGCTCCTTCATTGTGTGCAAGCTCAGGAGTAAAATGTATACTATAAGTATAATACAAATTGGTTTCCTATACAGTACGGATTTTGTCTTAAATAAAAGACTTTTTCGCTACTTATAAGCTATAATTTTGTACTAATTGCTATATCTATGAAATACTAATATTTTTTTACACGTGTAACAAATCCTAAAAATACTAGAAAACACCAGACAAAGGACAAAGGGGACATGCACCAGAAAGATACAAAGCAGATGGTGCTTGTATGCAACTTTGTCTGCTCGAAGAAACACTGTGTTGGGTGTAATTACAGCCAGCTCACAAGATTTTTGCCTATCAGCCCTTTCTTTCTTGGCAATCCATGAGTATCATTAAAGTAATACAAAGTCTTAATAGGAGGATAGTATGGCTTACAGTGAACCTTATGATGCATTAGACGAAAGGACGCGGGACATCTCCCGTGCAATTACCAGCCTTCGTGAAGAACTTGAGGCAATCGACTGGTACAACCAACGGGTACATACCACCAAAGATGCCGAACTTGCTGGCGTAATGGCGCACAACCGTGATGAAGAGATCGAACATGCAGCCATGGCCCTCGAATGGCTGAGACGCAACATGGACAAATGGGATGATGAACTCAAGACCTACCTTTTCAGCAGTGGAAGTTTACTTGAGGTGGAAGGAGAAGAAGGTGGTGAAGGTACTGAAGGTTCCTCTGCTACTTCTCTCTCGATTGGTGATCTGAAGAAATAACATTGATCCAGGAGGTACATGTATGGATATGTTTAAACGTGAATTAGCCCCTCTCTCATCTGAGGCATGGGCAGAAATAGAAAACAGGGCAAGAGAAGTATTACTCACTCGTCTTACTGCTCGTAAGGTAGTCAACGTCAACGGACCAAAGGGAATCGACTTCACTGCCATCAGTGAAGGCCGTCTCTCTTTAGTTGATGATGGCGATGTAAAGGCTGGTGTCTACACTACAAAACCTTTGACTGAAGCCAGAATTCGCTTTGCTCTTAATAAGTGGGAGTTGGACAATCTTGCTCGTGGTGCAAAAGATATTGATTTTGACAGCCTTGATACTGCCATCGAAAAACTGGCTTTGTTCGAAGAAAGAGCCATCTACGATGGGTATGAGAAAGGTGGCATCAAGGGCCTGAAGGAATCGAGTGAGTATAAGGCTCTTACCTTCGGCAAGGAATCCAGCGATATTCTCGCCTCAGTCACTGAAGGTCTTATCCTGCTCAAGAAAGCTACGCGCATGGCCCCTTTACTCCCTTATTGTAGGAAAAGATGGATGGATCGCGCTGAACAAGGAAGCCCGCGGACAGAACCTGCTTGAAAGAGTGCGGAGAGGATGCTCGGCGGAAAGGTGGTCTACTCACCAAATATCGAGGGAAGTTACCTCAGTTTCCTTGACAGCGAAGACCTTGAGCTGACTATCGGACAGGACTTTGCCTTGGGCTACGAGACTCATGACACCAAGGAGGTAACCCTCTTGCTACTGAGTCTTTCACCTTCAGGGTACTGGAGCCAAAGGCGATTGTAGTCTACAAGTAAGCAAGACAAACCATCAACATATGTGCTCATTTGGAAGGCCGGGTTTAGTACCCGGTCTTCTTTTCAGCCTCAAGACAGAATCATGTAGTATTAGTCCATTGAGGAAATTGCTTGCTGCTTTCAGGGGTGTCTCAACAAAATACCTCGACAACTATCTTGCATGGACTGGGTTTGAGGCTGAGAATCCCGGGCTGAATCGTTTGGATCTGAAAACATTGTTACTAGACAAGATGCAAGCAATCGGAAGATGCTCCACCTATCTGGAGGTATTCCATAAGCCACCACTACCATTCCCTGCTGCGGGATAGCAATTCAATACACTTCGAAAACAGAGCCTAATTTTTACCACAGACTCCGGGAAACCTACAGGCACCAAGGCTTTTTTCTTTTTTATGAATGCATTCCATCTTGAAATACGCACAAGATCATTCATGTATTCTGTGGTGAAAGCCACTATATCTTGGAACGACGTCCTTCTATTACGAAACGTCTCAGCTATTGCATTCTGTAACACTACTCCATCAATATTTTGTGTTTTGCTCAGAATGTAGATATCATAGAAATCTTTGTATCTACTGTTTGCGTATCCAAGTTGTACAATAGCCTCAAATTTTTCAGCAATTACTGACTCAATCGAATATGCAAAAATCACTGGTTCATCCGTACCAAGAATCGTGGGGAAAATCATCTGCACTCGCTTAGGGTACACAACATCTCCAAAACCAATATCGAGTGAGATAGGAATGCGTGTCCTATCTAGATATGCCCTCACTGAAACTCTCACTCCATGATACGCTCTCACTTGAGAAATCATTTGGAATTCAAGTGTTGTTGCATCAAAATTCAATCCATCATTAGCCTCGCATGCAACTATTTCCCCAAATATGGATCTCATACTTTCAATGTTATTACTTGTGTGATTAGCAAGTAGGTCAACATCGGCAGTAGATCTAGCAAAATTCCTATCATATAAAGCATATAGAAACATTCCACCTTTCAAAGTAAAATTCTCAACATACTTCGAAATGGAAATTCGATACACCATCCGTTCAATACCATACAGGATTAACACATCCTGAAATGTGTGATTAGTACGTATGGCATAATTCCTTAGCTGAGCTTTCAAAGATTGAACATTCATCAAAGTAGCACCTGCAAGTATGTATCCAAGGTACTCCTGCATTGCATTATTTCTGCATATCTATAGAGTTGATTAATATTCCTATCTGCCCTTTTCAGATAATTTGTGAGAACCTCCTTTGTTTCTTCAATACCAATCTTATTTCGAAAAGAGATGATATCCACGACAGTTTTTTCAGTATTGTAAACGGAAATTTCATGTACAGCATCGGAGTATCTTGAGATACCAGTCTCAAATCGTAGCTGATTAAAATAGTGCAGATGTATCTGAGGCCATTCAGGCAAGGTTGCTATTTTCATTTTCCTTTCAATTGCCACATCAACGCCTTCTGGTTGAAATGTAGTGAGGTGGTACATTCTTGCTGCACTCATAAGACAAACAATTCCTTTCGGGACATACGCATATACATAGAACAAATCGGACTCATCTCCTACATATTGGAGATTCTCATAGAATTTTCGGTTGAGTTTCTTTATAACTTTTTTTTCCACTAACCTATTTATCTTATAGTGAGAAAGCCCTAATTTCTTTAGGTCATCAATAGAAAAAATCTTTACCTTGTTTGACAACTCAAGCTGTTTCATCCTCTATTACTCTCACTCAGAAGCAGTATACCATACACATTATTAACACTCAAATTATTTTAACTATTTTCGGCATATATTTTTTTTGCCGAATCTTGTCTAATTTTAAAACAGGTACAGTTGGGACATCTCTCTCGAGAAAAAAACAAAACCCCCTCAGTCAATGACCAAGGGGGCTGAGAGCGCCAGAAGGGAATCGAACCCTCGTCTCATGCTTGGGAAGCACGAGCACTAACCATTGTGCTACTGGCGCGTCTGCCATTGGATAATAGCAAAATAGGGAAAGGATGTAAACAACTATTTCCACAGAACCTGATTCTAGGTGAATAGTCGTGTTCCAATCTCTGTCTCCCCCTTTTCGCGGTCAAATACCACCAAGGAACCAAAGCCAATACATCCATCAGCATTGAAGGTGTCGGTAGGACTCGCCCACTCCTGGTGACTGAATACCACCGTATAGGCAGCCTCTCCCTTCTTGATGGAAACAGCCTCTATCAGGGAGTCAGGGAACCTTATCTTCTTGAAATTAGAGAATACCCGCTCCTTCTTCAACACAGCATCCTCATTGATTGAGATCAAGGTGAACAATGATGCAAACCCATCGCTTTCCACCTCGCTCACCAGCGTCTTGTTGTCGATGAGCTCATTGTAGTGACGAGAAAGCCGTGTTGCCTTGAGATATTGGGTAACACCCTGACTCGAGACGGTATGGATGTACATTGCATTCTTCGTGCTCTGATACACCAGTCCGGATTCCTTCAGACTTACCTTGCCTGCATCATTACAATGCAGATAGCTTTGATACCTATGGTGTTCCTGTGATAAAAACTCATCACAGATCAGGATAAGGGTTTTCTCCAATACCACGATTGTTCTACGTGGAAGCACCCCGACATCCAGATACCCTTGGTGCGAACCTTGGAAAGCAATATACCCATTTTCCTGAGCCGTGCGGAATCCGATGGGTGCGCTGAGCTTGGAGCACTCCCAACTGTCCTTGCATACGGTGAAGTTCTTGTTATCCACTGTTGTGGTGTTATGGGCAGTGCTGTCCTTGAACTCATACCGCTCAGACTTTGGGACATAGGTGTACCGACCGGCATCCACCAGAAGGTCCTCTCCATTTGCATAGAGGTCAAAATGCAACTTGTCACTGTGCCCATGGCCAGCTCCCAGGGTGCCACAGTGAAAGCGAAGATAGGCATCTTCTTCCTTGTA
Organism: Sphaerochaeta sp.; assembly: GCA_018399495.1. Lineage (GTDB taxonomy): Bacteria > Spirochaetota > Spirochaetia > Sphaerochaetales > Sphaerochaetaceae > Sphaerochaeta. Next base: position 669 of record JAGYOG010000056.1, on the reverse strand, counting down.
GATGGCATTTCCACTCTCTTGCAATACAAAGAGGTGTTGAGAGGTGGAGAGACTAGGTAGCTGGTCATATTGTTTTACCGCTTTGAAACCGAGTTCCCAGATGGTATCAAAATCGAGATGGGGGTAGCCGCCCTTCTTCAGCTCGCCATCCTGATAGAAATAGGCAGCCTTGGTTATGAGATCCCTCTGGTCGATTGCATCACTGTCGCCCATGCAGGGCTCAGTTCCATCGGGTTTCTGCCAGCAGAAGGATACAATACTCATCTTGTAGGTCTTCTCTTTGATAACATCAGGAAGAGGGATGTGCAAACGCCTTGCGAGGAGCACCACATCCAGATAGCAATGCAGAACCTCATTGTGATACATGGGAGACTGCTCCCACTGCATCCCATCGTCATACACCTGTATCTCTATTTCCTTAGCCAGTCTCCTGACTGCTTCCTTGCAATACACCTCACTGAGATCACTCTTCTGGAGAGCGAGGGAGGCAAGAAACAGCCCATGGTTCTCCAAAACACCCCAGTTGCTCATAAGATGATAGCTGTCCCACACGGAATAAAGAAATTCCGCATGGTCAGCTACCGAGAAGAGGAACGTTTCAAGGACGGATTCCGTTATAGAAGGACTCTCCTTGAAGTACTGCATCGCCTTAATCCAGTACTCCATGCG
>JAGYOG010000055.1 GCA_018399495.1 Sphaerochaeta sp. | reverse complement strand
GCAGGGAAAGCAAGGTGAGATACCCCGTCCCTTGGGGCGGAAAAGGAGGCAACGCCTCCTGGGTTCAGGGCTTGCCCTGAGGTATTGATACCTTTCATTAGATTGGCCATCAACATGAGTGGTAGTTTTGCATAGTTGATCTTGCTTGCGTAGATGACTTATTTTACTTGGGATACTCTCACAGAGCCTGTTTACCTCGAGGACAGGCTGCTGTACAGTGGTATCAGTATCCCCCGGAGGTATGTATTCGATGCGCAAGATTCTACTGTTAACCCTATTCATATTTTCTTTTCCTTCTTCTGTGTTTGCCTACCAACAGATTGAGACCCAACATACCAAAATCATATTTGAAGAACAGGATCAGATATTCGCGAGGGAAGTTGCATCCTTTGCTGATGAGGTCTATGAAAACCTTGCCTCGTACCTGAACTATGAAAGTGACACAAAAGTACCAGTCGTCATGACGGGAAAGACAGCTTGGGCAAATGGGTATTATACTCCCTTCCCGGCTTCTATTTACCTGTATATTACCAGTCCAGATAATCGATTCATTGGAAGCAGGACCTCTAGTTGGTTAAAGAGCCTTTACACCCATGAACTGACCCACTACCTCCACCTGAATGCAAAAGTAGGACCAGCGAAGGTCTTAGGATTTCTTGGTCCCGGTGTGAATGCCTTCAGTACCGTATTTATGCCGGGTTGGTGGATTGAAGGAATCACGACGCATACCGAGACAACCTTTGCAGAAGGGGGAAGGGGAGATTCCCTTCCTTTTGCCCTCTCATACCAAGTACCTTTGGAGGAAGGCTCAATGTGGAGTCTATCCCAAGGTGCATACAACGGTCCGTTTGCCCCTTCAGGCCGTATCTACGTCACCGGATACCTGATGGTGGACTATTTAATTGATACCTATGGCGTTGATGCATTCAATACCATCAACCGCAAGTTTGCGGCCTTCCCGTTCTTCGGTCTCTCTCCTGCATTCCGAAAGGTAACAGGATACTCAGCAAAAGAGCTGTTTACCTTTGCCTTGGATGAGAGGAAGAAACCCCTTGCAACGGTCGAGGGAGAGATGCTCAGTGTAAGGGGTCAAGGGAATTCCTATCTTCCCCATGAAGTAAGCCTTGGAGTGGTCGGCTATCGTGAGAGTCCGTATGATGGGTCTGCCCTGTATCTTTATACGGAAGGTCAGGAACCAGAGCGCCTTTTCCCGCTTCCAATTTCCGGTCGCTCCTCTCTAGCACTCTCTGATGAACAGGCTCTGCTCTCCGTTGAATCCATCGACCCTAAGGATCCCTCAAGCCTCTCTCTGGCTCAGGTCAGTTACAGCAACCTTTTTCTTCTGGACTTGGAAAGTCGAAAGGCTACCCGACTGACAGAGAATCAACGTCTGGTACATCCCACTCTCAGTGGAGACGGTAAGAGGGCCGTTGCCTCACGCATCAACGGATCCTACCATGAGCTGGTAGAAATTGACTTGGAGCAAAAAGCTGTGGAGCCCTTGTATCGACAGGAGCGCTCAAGTCTGCTTGAACCATCCTTGAATGCTGACGGCTCTCTGCTCGTCTTCCTTTCCCTGGAGGAGGGTAACTCCACTGTTAAGCTTCTTGACCGGAAAGGAACCATACAAACGCTCGTTGGACCAACCCAAGATGAACTACGCTCGCCTCTGTTTACTGAGGATGAAACCATCCTCTTCGTTGGGGAACATGAAGAACTATTCAGTGTCTACAGCTATGATATGGAAGGGAAGGAAACGGTAAAACTCTTCAGTGATCCTTCAGGTATCTTCGCCGCACGGATTATCGGCGACTCCCTTATCTATGAGACCTACACTCCAGAAGGGTTTGCCCTGAAATCGGTAGCTGTGGATCGTATCGAGGAGACCCCAGCCGTTTTTTCTGAACCAAAGATGGGTATTGAAGTCCTTGATGACGAGGTTGAGTATCCCGTTTCCAGCTATCGGGACAGGCTGAGACTTAATCTTGTGCTTCCATTCCCCTTTGTGGAAGCAAACAACATTCAGCCAGGCATATGGTTTCACTCGGCCAGCAATCTCAGGAAACAAAGTTTGATAGGGAGTGTTGGATACTCATTCAAGGGAAATCGGCCGATTTCCAATGTGGTCTATCAATATGCTGGTGGCAGCTATTCCCTTCAGCTTACCGGTGATCTCAATACCTATGATATTGAAGAAGCAACATACCTTACCAATGCCTCAGCGACGGTGGGCCTTCCTGTGTATTATCATTCAGGGTTCAAAACGACCAAAAGGATTTCTCTCCAACCGTCTCTCTTAGTATCTACGAATTATTCTGATTGGGCAGGAGCAGCAACACTTACCATTGGCGGGTCCTTCGTGTCGAGGGATTACCGTACCATCGACTTTTTTGGACCGAGCATGAGCGAAGTAGCTACTGGAATCCAGGTTTTGACAAATGGCGATTTCTCATCGCAGTGGTATGCGGCCTTTGCAAGACTCATGCACCAACAGAGGTTGTTCTGGGGCCGTCATATGGTAAGAGCTTCTCTCTCTGGTATTACCAGCACCAATGGAGTAGAAAGTGCTTATCCGCTTTTCTCCTTCCGCCCCAGAGGGGATGGGGATGCAAAGATTCGCCTTTCAGGATCTTACCTGCTTCCTCTTGGTTTGCTTGATCTTCCCTTTCTCTATGGAGGATTGACCAAGGCAGGGTTGGAATTCACTGCACAAACTGCGTGGTATCTCACAGATGGGACAATACAGTGGGAAAACGCTTGGGCGATGGGAGCGACGCTTACCGGCAATTATGTGATGGGAGGACCTTCGTTTGCCTTCCAGCCATTTGTTCGATTTGCCTATCTTTTTGGTCCTGATAATTGGGCTATCACCGTTGGTATGAACGGACAGGGTATTCTCGACTTCTTTTCTACTCCCGGTCATGCTCTACGTCTATGACGATTCCTGTCATGAGGAGCCAAGGACCAGTGTGTTCGGCAAAATATGTATCATCATCAGAAACCTCATCGGTCCCAAAGATATACTGAAGTGTTGAAGTGAAACGCAGCCGATAATTCTGTCGTTCAATGATCCAACCAGGAATACCCAAGCCTTTGAGTCCGATTTCCACCGCAATGGTGGGGTGAAGTGATTCCACTATCGTATTTATGAAGTCTTTCTGAAGATTGAAACGCTGAACTCCAGCTAGGAGTTTTCCGTATGGCTCAAATTGAGGAGTAACAGGAATATTCCAGGAGTAACCCAACAACCAGGAGCCTACGTTGAGCCGGTCATTCTGGTCTTCCATGTTATTGAACATTGGTCCATTCTTATGCCGTATCTCAAAACTTACAGTCTTGTAGGAAAATGCGAAAAGTCGATTTTGCTGTCCATTGAGGTCATACAGGAATCCAGTGGAGAAGACAAAATCTGCAGAGCGGAACTGTTTCTCCTTCCACAAGGAAAGTACATCGAAGCTGAATCCTCCAAAAGAACGTCCAGTTTCCAAGTATGAGATGAACTGTGTTTGCAACAGACCTCCATCGTAATGGTAGGAGAGGAAGGGGCCTTGGTAGCGGTCTACCATTTCTTTGTGAACTGGACAGGAGTGGTTTGTACTTTTTATTACATATCCCAGGCGAACAGAGAGGAAAGAGTCGAACTGCAGCCGTAGATTGCCACTGTATGCTTGTTCCCAGTTGTGTGCGTAATCCAGATCCAACTCGAAGGAGTACCTCATTCCACCCTTCCTACTGCCGAATGAGGTACGGGCACCTATCAAAGGGTGCAGGGTACTCTCCTCTGTGGTGTAGGAGAGGTTGACGGGATCGCGACCAATAAGACTATGTAAAAAATTCTGTGCCTCGTCAAAAGCAAGATTGCCACTGGCAACCAAACCCAATCGAGGGATGAATGTGAACAATTGATGCTGCAGTGGATATGATGCAACAAGGGCTGTTACATCATAGCGTTGCATGGTATCGATGCGATCGGTATAACCTCCACTGGAAAGGCTCAGGGTGAAGGAGGATGAAAAGACTGCTTCCACCAATGAACCATAGGATAATCCGTCGTCATGGTTATAGCCGAGCCCCATCGTATACCAGTCATTGTTGCTTCCCACAGTGAGTGATTCTATGTTTGCTGACACAGCAGAAGTACCTACCAGTAGGATGAGAAGCAAAACTATTGATGTTCTATAGTTTTTCCGCAAGTTCCAACCACCTTTGTTCCGCCGTGTCGAGTTCTTCTCTTAGGGTATGATACAATTCAGTACGCTCTGCTAGGGTTCCTTCCTTGGTGGTTTCGGCATGTGAGAAGCTTGCTTCCAAGGTATCGATACGCTCAGTGAGTGTACTCATCTTCTCTTCAAGGGCCTCAAATTCCTGCTTCTCCCTGTATGAAAGACCTTTCTGCTCTGACCTTCTAGCCGCTTTTTGTACCGGGGCTTCTGGAGCCTCTTTCTGTTTGGGCGGTGCACTTTGCACCCTCTCTTTCCACTCACTGTAGCGCTGTGCCTCATAACGCACAGTACCACCTTCCTCAAGGACAAACAGTTCGTCGCACGTGAGGTCGAGGAATGCACGGTCATGGGACACGATGAGCACGCATCCCTCAAAATCCTGGATGTACTGCTCCAAGTTCTCCATGGTAGGCAGATCTAGGTCGTTTGTAGGCTCGTCGAGCATCAGGAAATTGGGATTGGAGAGAAGCCGGGAAACCAAGTAGAGTCTTCGCTTCTCTCCTCCTGAGAGGGTGGCGATTGTGCTTCTGTGCATTGATGAAGGGAAGCCAAAGAGCTCCAGGAACTTTGCAGCACTCACTACTTGTGAGGGCCCAAGCACTACTTGGGTGGCAATCTCTTCCACATACTCGAGGATAGTTTTATTACTTTCCAGATTTCTGCCTGTCTGGTCGTAGTAGGCAAAGATGGTATTTACACCAATATCAAGGGTGCCGCTGTCACTTGCAAGATGCCCGCAAAGCAAATCAAGGAGCGTGGTTTTTCCACTTCCGTTCGGTCCTACCACCCCAATCTTCTTCCCTTTGGTAAAGGAAAATGAAAAATCCGTAATAACGGTTTCTGCACCGAAAGCTTTGTTGAGATGTTTTGCCTCAAGGATCTTCTTTCCCAATCGTCTGCTTGCCGATTGGAAGGATTTCTGAGCTTGGTCCCCAACCATGGCTTGGTTTGCCAGCATGGCTTCAATGCGATCCTTTCTGCCGCTGTCTTTTCCTGTACGTGCCTTTGGCCCTCGCCTGAGCCAAGCAAGTTCTCTTCTGAGGATGGTACTCAGTCTATCCTGTTCTTTTTGCAACCTCTCGATTCGCTGTTCACGTCGGGCTAGGTAATCGGCAAAAGAACCAGGGTGGAGATACATCTGACCTCCATCCAATTCAAGTATCGTAGAACAGACGGTATCGAGAAAATAACGGTCATGGGTAACCAGTATGATGGTTGCAGGGCTACCTTTCAGGTAGGACTCCATCCATTCAATTGTTTCGATGTCGAGATGGTTGGTTGGTTCGTCAAGAAGCAACATGGTCGGATGGGAAGCAAGAACACGGGCGATAGCCACCTTCTTCTGCATACCTCCTGAGAGTGTAGCCATTGGGGAATCCATAATGTCATAGAGTCCAAGCTCACCGAGAAGTGAGCGATAGTCACTCTGAAGGTTCCATACATCAAGACTATCCATCAGTTCACTTTGCCTGATGAGATTATCTTCATCTTCTGGGTGAGAAACAGCGTAATGGTAGGCGTTCCAAACAGCAATTCTCATTCCACTTCCCTGCAGAAGGTAGGAAGAGACGGTTTCCTTTTCCCTGAACTGGACTCCCTGTTCCAACATGACCAAGTCGGTCCCATTTTTCATTGCAATGGTTCCGCTGTCTGGGAGGATGCCCCCGGCGAGAATCCTCAGAAAGGTAGATTTTCCTTCTCCGTTACGCCCGATAAGGGCAACATGGTCGCCCTCTTCCAGTCCAAAGCTGACATTTTGAAACAGCGGTTCGTCTTTGAGGGTCTTTGAGACCGATTCCAATGAGAGTACATTCATACTCTGAGCGTAGCGAAAAGCGGATGCCTAGGCAAGATACTTCAAGCTGCAAGAAACAGCACAGCAACTCCCGCGATGGAGAGCAGGGTACCTCCGAGACTAGCAAGGGTGACCTTCTTATGGAGAATGAAACGGTCAAAGGGGAGAAGGAGGATTGGAGTAACCTGAGTTATGGTGGTAACAATGCCTACCGGAGCCAAGGTGAAGGCTTTCATCTGGGTCGTCATTCCCAATACTGGTCCCGCAAGGGCGGCAAACAAGAGGAGGAGCAAGATCCGTGGTTTTTTTACCAGCTCCAGATGCTTTTTCCCGTTTTTCTTATAGAAAAAGTTGTAAACGATGAAAAGGGAGAGACCCCCAACGTTTCGTAGCAGGTTTGTCGAAACAGGACCGGTCTCTTCCATCGCAAATTTGGCCATGAGAAATGAGACAGATTGCAGGACAGATGCAAGAATCGCAAAGAGCAGGCCTGTAGAGCGATCCTTCTGCTCCTGTTGGGCAAGAAGTGGCTTACGGTCAAGCAGAACCATCAACAACACACCTAGTATGGTGGTAAGAATGCCCAGAACTTGTATACCGTTCAGTCTTTCAGAGAAAAGAAAGAAACCAAAGATGGCGGTTACTACAGGTGAGAGTGTCATGATAACCATCGATTCCCGGCTTCCCAGCAGCACATAGGCTTGGAAGAGCAACTTATCGGTAATGAAGTACCCCAGTGCACCACTGGTTAAGAGAAAGAAGTACGTTCTTGGAGAAAGGGAGAGGGGAAACCAGATACCTTCTATCGCATAGGTAAGCAAGACGATGGCTGGTAGGGCCAACCACATGCGGATGTGAGCTACAGCATCAGAACCAACCTGTTTTCCCAGATGTCGGTAAATGATGGAATTCTGAGCCCAGCAAGCAGCGGTGATGAGAGCAAGTAACTGCCCGAGAATAAGATTGCTATCCATGATGGGGTACAGTATCACGTCTTTACATTCTGTACAATTGACGGAAGGGCAACCAGCGGATAGAATGAGGACCAATCCATAGGAGTTTTTCATGTTGCACGGATTTCCCCCGATCGAGAGTCCTCGTAGTACCGTGCTCATCCTGGGCACTGGTCCCAGTGTCAGGTCTGCCTTGAAACAGCAGTACTATGGTCATGAAAGGAATGCTTTCTGGCCGATCATGCGCGACCTGCTCGGTGGCGATATTGAACATTACGAGCAGAAGTGGGATTTGTTGCTCTCTCACGATATTGCCCTGTGGGATGTCCTCTCAGCCTTTGAGCGCAAGGGTTCTGCCGATTCTGCGTACACAGCGGTGATACCAAATGATTTTGAACGATTTTTCCAGGAACACCCTGCAATAAAAAGAGTGTTGTTCAACGGAAAAAAGGCACAGGAATTCTACATGCGACTCGTTGGTTACGTCCCCGCCTCATGTGATTTCCTAAGCATGCCTTCCACAAGCCCTGCCTATACACTCAGCTATGAGGAGAAACGGATGTGTTGGGCAGATGGGATTGGAATAGTACCTGCTTCTTGATACTAAGTACAACTATCTCTTAATAAGTAGTTAACGTTCTCTTTCTCTTTGGTCCTCCCTATGCTAGTCTTTTTATGTGACTTGAAAGGGAGCAATGATGCGATTACAGCGCAAGACCGCAACGAGAATTGTGCAGTACATCCTGTTGTTTGTGTTGCCGGTGGTACTCCTTATCCTATTTTTGCTGAGAGGATATGAAACATCGTTACGTGACCAAGTCAAGCTACGGCTCCAGGCTGAGCAGGAACGGGGTACCTCGGTTATAGCAAACCAGGTGGAGAATGCGTTCAGCCAGTTTGGCTCCGATCTTTTGGTCGTACATAATTCCAATGAACTGAGAGCCTATCGAGAGAATCCGGATGAAGGGACCTTGCAAGAGGTTGCAAAACTACTGGTTCGTATCAGCGAACAAAAACAATATATCCTGCACCAACGCCTGCTTGACAAACGGGGTATGTTGCTTGCCCAAGCCGATACCGATGAAGATGGTGAGGTGAGCCTATTAGGAGGGCAGGACTTGGCAAGTATCGGTATGAATGAGATGGTGCAAGAAACGAGGTCACTTGCTCCTGATGTTCTCTACATCTCCGAGATACATTCTCAACCAGATGGGAATCCTGTACTTACCTTGGCACTTCCTGTGTACCAGGGTTCAAGAATGCTTGGTATCATTGCCATAGACTACGATGCTTGTTATCTCCTCTCATTCCTCTCGGTGTATCAGACCTCATTGATGAAAAATCTGCAATTCCAAATCATTAACAAACAGGGCAACATAATCATGGATGGAGAGTCGGGGTGCAGTAACCTCTATCCAGAGGGAAAGAATCTTTTTTCAAGTGAACCAGAGATAAGAAGTATCCTGGAGAGGAAGAGGATTGGGT
>JAGYOG010000054.1 GCA_018399495.1 Sphaerochaeta sp. | reverse complement strand
TCAGAAAGCTCACGTTGATTGATTCGGGGGTTCTTTTGTATCAGCGAAATTATTTTTAGCTCCAAAGTGTCATCCAAAGTGTCATCATGAGACTTTGGAACTTTAGTAGGACCAACCACAATGGTAGCAGCCTCATGTAGCTGGTTTCAGCATAAATACGATCTTTCTCAATCACCAACTTTGCCACATAGGCATTAACATGATTCCTATGATCTAGGACATGATTACAAGACTTTTGATGGTAATCCGAGGCAATCTAGTTTTGGGATCTGCACCAGAAAGCACTTGGGTTATCCAGACCCAACATGGACTTCACCAGCCTAGCTCTTGCCTGACGGAACAGCCTAATGCTCTTAGTTGAGACCTGCAAAAACCCTCAACCACCAATCGGACGTAGCACAGGAATCGGCTGCCAAGTGATAAAGGGAGTGACCCTTCGCTTGTACCGGCCAAGTTCCTTGTAATGCATTACCTCAAATACATCCTCATCCTTTCTGAATCGTTGGTTTGCACGATGGAACCAAACATATTCAGGTATGATCCCTATATTATCCTGGGCAAGGAGTCTTTTTCTGACAGACTCAGGATTTGTAATCGTAATAGGAAGACCTGCCTCATGGATAGCAAGCAACATACGCAACGTCTCTTCCATTCTCCCCAGCGATTCTCCACTCAATTGGATGACATACCCCTCTTCCCTGTACATTGGGCGGTACACAGCGAGAGAAATGTGTGTGGTATTTCCTCCTCGTTTAATCTCCCAGGGGTGTCCTCCCATGGACCGCAAGGGGTGTTTATTGTCAATCCAATCAGCAAATTCCTCCGGGGAGTCTCCATCAATCTTGAGCAGGCCCTCATCACGGCCATCAGCAAATTGACGATATAGTTCCTTACCTGATAGGGAGGTATCTATTACTTCATCGTCCCCCTTGGCTGCAAGATATGCAATTTTACAGTAAGCAAAGTACTCGTTGGCGGTGAATGTTTTCACTTCTGTATGTTGCTGCTTATGGAAATAGAGAGATTCAACAAGGTCCACTATTTTCTTCGCATTGTCCAAACCAATTGCTTCATCTAGACGATAGGCATCCGGAAAGGCCGATCGAATGACCGCATGAGGAGCAATCCCCTGTCGTAATTCCAGGGGATACTCTCTCTGAATACGCTTATTCGTTGCAACCCAATCCTTTTTAACCAGCTTCAACCAAGCACAGGCAGCCTTCAGATAGGTAATCCAAACTTTGGTATCCGGATACTCACGCGGTATCTCCAGAGGCTTGATATCACTACGGTCTTCGAACTCGTAGCCACCCTGCTTGCCACTCATATCAACGAGAGCGATGTGCTTACGATAAGAAACAACTCTGATCAGATGCCAAGAACCATTCTGGTCAGGAAACGGTATCTCCCAGATATGATCAAGAGCACTTATTGAGTAATGAAATGACTGTATTTCGTCAACAAGACAGAGAATCATATGATCAAGTGTAGCCTTTTCATCCATGGGCAATTACTCCTTTACAAGGAAATTTATGTGAGAATAATTCTACCCTCTTGTATGTATAATAATATGTCAACCTTATTTTTATACAAGAACAAAGATTAGTGATTTATATGCGATCCTATAACACCATATCCATACAGCTTTACTTTCATAGAGCAAGTCCTCTTGGTCTTATGTATGGATAGAAACACATTTCCAATTATTCGTCATGGCAGCATACAGGCTTACCCTGCTGAGGCAGCATCACTGTGTCTCAGAGTTTGTCTGCTACTGCTCATATGTATTAACAGGAGATCCCTAGGATTTGAACAATCAAATCATGCTCATCCCGTATGCACCAAGTCTGCGGCCATCCTCGCAGTCATGATGCAGGTAGGAAGGCCAGCCGGACTGACCGTCCACTGCCCTGCACGATAGACATCAGGAATGGGGGTAAGCACAGCCTTCTTCATATTGAGCATGCCTGCGTCTATGGGAATATCCTGCTCAAATGACCAGCCGACAATGGCGCCTTCACTGCTGTACATATTTCGCTCAATACTCAGAGGGCTCGCTGTAAACGAGAAAATGATATGTTCTTCCAGCTGTGGATAGACCGAAGCAGAAAGGGAGGCAATCATCATCTCCTTGATACGGCTTTCGAACTCCTCATACCAACGGCCTTCTTCAATCCTTCGTGTGAGTTCATAGTCAAAGAGAAAACTGACAATGAGGCCACTTTGTCCCTCTGGAGCTGCACTCCTATCATTGAGTACAGGAATTGCAATCTCATAGGTATTCAAGCGACAGAATGCAGAAAGCCAGGTGTAGAATGCTTCCCTGTCCAAATGCTCCCATCCTTCTAGGATGGCAGTGAGCTCAGAGCGATGAAGTTCCCCAAGACCTTGCTTTGACGGGGTATAGAAGAAATGTCCCTCTGAAATACCTGCAAAGTACGAAGGGGGCAAGTCCACTGCAAGGAAGAGGGTAAATACTGACTCTGCCCCACGGCTGGAGAGCACCTTCTTCTGCTCACTGGCAATTCCACTCATCTCCTTCTCAGTAAAACCTTCGAAGGAGACCCTCCGGTAGAGATGTTTCAGATCAGCACACCAGATAAGTTTGTCGTAGCTGTACTCATTCCCCTTCCCATCGGTAAGTGTCTTATGGAATGCATCCAGATGTGTCACTTCAGTCTCTGTTCTCACCTCTGAGCCAAGTGCCACAAGGCGCTCAGTCAAAGCCTTGGGAATACTGCCCACCCCTCCCTTTGGATAGAGGTAATCAGGATAGAGAGAGAAGTAACTCATGGCGAAAAAGGCAGGGGTCTTCTTGAAGAAGTGCTGGCTGATGACGTCATTGAGTGGCTTGTTCTCAAGGAGGCCAGAGAGGAACTGCTCCATCGGCATTCGCATGCGCATGATCGCAGCTCCGGTTGCGAGGAAGCGAAGGAACCAGAGAGGGAACGTCGTGAAATAGTAAGGAAGATTTCGCTTTGCATCCTTGAAGAATGGACTGTCACTCCCAAAGAGCACCTGCATATACACGTCGAACTTTCCAATGACCTTGATGACCTTCTCCACATCTTCCTTGCTTTCAGAATAGAGCTCCATGAGAAGATTCCTATATGCTTCCAGGCTACCCTTGGAATTTGCATTGATGATCTTATCCTCAACCCCGAGAGAAACATTACTTGGTAGAAGAGGAAGATCAATCTCCAGCTCCTGCAGCATGGGCTTGAGCATACCAGCATTCTCTAGGGCTCTCACTCCCCCATCGAAGAGGAACCCCTCTCGAGTAAAAGAGTTTACCAGCCCTCCAGGCACCTTTCCTTTCTCCAGAAGCAAGACAGAGTGGCCTCGCATGGCGAGGGAGGTGGCAGCAGTCAATCCTGATATTCCTGCTCCTACAATGATGATATCTCTGTGTTCAGCCATCTGGTAATACCTCCAAGGAAAAGATTGCTGAAAGTATAGCATGGGAGAAGCAAGCAGGGTATGCAATGCCATTTATACTTTTATCAATAAATGTTTATTGTAATAATAAAACAGAAGTGCTACGCTTCGCCGGTATGGGAAAAGATGAAGCCTCATCATTCCCTATTGCCTGCGGTCAGGTTCACTTGGGTGTTCTGAAGCCAAGGTCACAAAAGACAACACTGTGTATTCTTTACCTGCTTTTCTTGTCAGGTAGAAGAAATAGTGTGTGCGACCTTTCTGCAGGATTTTGGTACTCATGGAGTATCGCTACAATTTCTTGCAAGGAAGGTATAAGAACATGGAAAGTCGATCAGTTGGTGTTATTGCAATCATTATTAAAGAGCGTGACACCGTTGCCTACGAAGTCAATGACATATTCACACAATATGGATCAATAATCCTAGGGAGAATTGGGCTACCCTATCGAGAACGAAATCTTAACATAATAACCCTCATTGTTGATGCATCAACCGATCAGATTGGTGCACTTACAGGAAAACTGGGCCGTATCGAAGGTGTTACGGTTAAATCAACCCTTGCAAAACTATAAGGAACTTATTATGAACACACATACAACACAAAGCATCAAAGAATGGAAAGAACAACTTATATCCCAGGATGAAATAGACCGGTATCTTGTTGATGGAAAAGATTTCATTGATGAGCAACAAATCTATACAACATTAGAGAAGAATACCAAAACAGATCCTTCACGTATCCGGGAGATTATTGCAAAAGCCTACTCCATTGAGCTCATGTCTGGTGATGATGTTGCTGCACTGCTACAAGTATCAGACCCCGACATGAGAAATGAAATAGCTCAGGCTGCAAAGGAAATTAAGAAAAAGGTATACGATAACCGGGTGGTCACATTCGCTCCCCTCTATTGTGGCAGTAAATGTGTCAATCGATGTGCCTATTGTGGATTCAAAAGTGACAATCCATCAGTAATCCGAAAAGTCCTGACCATGGATGAAATACGGGAAGAAACCCGCGTTCTTGCCGGTATTATTGGGCATAAACGATTGATTGTCGTCTTTGGGGAGCATCCTGAAACCGATGCAGATTACATCGCCCAGACCATGAAAACTATCTATGAGGTGAAAGTCCCCGTACGCAGCGGAATGGGAGAGATCAGAAGGGTGAATGTAAATGCCGCCCCATTACCGATTCGTGACCTGAAAAAACTACAAGAAGCTGGAATAGGCACCTTCCAGGTGTTTCAAGAAACGTATCATCATGAAACCTATCAAAAGGTACATCCTGCCGATACGTTGAAAGGGAACTATCGATGGAGACTGTATGCACTTCACAGGGCTATGGATGCAGGAATTGATGATGTAGCCATCGGAGCCCTCTTTGGGCTGTATGATTGGAAATTTGAGGTCATGGGATTGGTTGCACATGCCAGGGATCTTGAGCGCCTGTACCACATCGGGCCTCATACGGTCTCTTTCCCACGGTTGACCCCTGCAGTAGGTACCAACTTTGATCATATCCGTCACCAAGTAAATGATGCCGATTTCGCCCATCTCATTGCTGTCCTTCGTCTTGCAATACCGTATGCTGGTATGATTATTACCAATAGGGAAACTCCCCAGATCATGGAGTCTGTTATTGATATGTGTACGCAACGCGATGCAGAAAGCAAAATCGGCATTGGAGATTATGCCGATACGTATAGAAAAGACCAGATAGCTGAACGAGAACAGTTTATGCTCAACGATACCAGTAGTTTGGACCAAGTAATTCAGAAGCTAGCCATACGGAATCATATCACCTCATTTTGTACCGCTGGATACCGTTGTGGACGCACCGGAGACAAAATCATGGGGCTTCTCAAAAGCGGCAAAGAGGGGTGTTTCTGTAAGCTGAATGCAGTGCTCACGTTCCAAGAATGGCTTGAGGATTTTGCTTCAGAACAGACAAAAAAAATCGGAGAGGCGCTCATTCAGAAAGAAATTGAAGAAATCCGAAAGCGTGTACCTCAAGATTTTTCGCAAGCAACCTTTACCAAATTCTTATCTAATCACGATCAGATAAAACATGGCGTACGGGACCTTTATTTCTAAGCATGGATTGCGCAAGGAACTGTAATGCATAACACACCAAATTCACTCTTGTTGCGTATTGGTATTTGTGGAAGAACCAATACCGGCAAGTCCAGTCTCCTAAACATGATTACGGGGCAGAACACCTCCATAACCTCTGCAATACCGGGAACAACCACCGATATTGTCACCAAGAGGATGGAGCTCTCCCCAATCGGTCCTGTGGTCTTTCTTGATACAGCCGGTATTGATGACCTCTCCCAATTGGGAAAAGAGCGGGTAAGACGGACAATGAAAAAGCTTGGTTCCATCGACATTGCCTTGATTCTTCTTGAAGGCAATGTATGGACCGAGTTTGAAGACGCGTTGGTTGTCCATTGCAGGCAGTATCGAATTCCCATGGTTCTTGTGGTAAACAAGGGGGATCTTTGTACGCCATCTTCCTCGTTTCTTGCGCAATGCAAAGAGATTTCCAGTCACCTGCTGTGTTGCTCTACAAAGGGACGTGACCGTGAAGGGTTTATGAGCGAGTTCAAACACACACTCATTGCTCTTTGTCCTGATGAATTTCTCCACAGTCCTCCGTTGTTGGGAGATTTGATCCCCTCCCAACAAGAATACCCACTCGTTGTGTGTATTGTGCCCATCGATCTGGGTGCTCCCAAGGGTCGTTTGATTCTCCCTCAAGTACAAGCCATCCGCGATGCGCTCGATTACAATGCTTCAGTGGTGGTGGTGAAAGAGAGCAACTATGTTCATTTTCTCTCAACACTCAAATGTTTGCCCGATTTAGTGATATGTGACTCCCAAATAGTCGGCTTTATGATCCAACATACTCCCAAAGAAATCATGTGTACCACGTTCTCTATTTTATTTTCCCGCTTCAAAGGTGATATCAAACAGCTGGCAATCGGGGCTGGTACCTTGACCACGCTGAAAGCTAAGGATTCGGTATTGATTGCTGAGGCTTGTACGCATCACCCCTCATCAGATGATATCGGCAGGGTGAAGATTCCCCACTGGATCACTACCTTCTGTGACCCTGACATTGCGATAACCCATTGTGCGGGTAGCGATTATCCAGAGGCGTTGTCTCACTACCAACTCATCATTCACTGTGGGGGCTGTACCCTGAACCGACGTGAGATGCTGTGGAGAATGGAACAGGCAAAACAGGCGGGAGTGCCCATCACCAACTATGGGATGGCCATCTCCGTCTTGCATGAGGTGGCAGAGCGCACGCTCTCTCCGTTTCCCCATGCCCTCTCTGCCTATAAGCAGGCTCAAGAGGAATCCTGTCCATGATACGACAGTGTGTCCATGATGCGTTGGATCGTATCCAATCATCGTTTCCCAGTATAGAAGACCTTGAAACTCTTTTAGGACTTTGCGACCCTGATGAGATCAGGTATCTACATGCAACATCTTCTTCAGTCCGCAATGAATTTTGCCAAGGACGTGTTGCACTGAGGGCTCTTATTGAAATTTCAAGTTTTTGCCACAACTCTTGCCTGTATTGTGGTCTAAACAGATACAACAAAAAAGCCTCTCGCTATACAATGACAGAAGAAGAACTGCTGCAATGTGTAGAATTAGCCGTCAAGCAGGGGATCAAGACTGTAGTGCTGCAATCGGGTGAAAATGGAACTGCAACTGAATCGATTTCTCAGATAATCGCTCTGATAAAACGGACATTCCCTATAGCCGTCACGCTCTCATTGGGTGAACGACCCTATGATGATTACCATGCATGGAAGCTTGCTGGAGCCGATCGTTATCTGCTGCGTATTGAAAGTACTGATGAGATTCTGTATCGGAACCTGCATACAGACCGCACCCTCTCCAGCAGATTGGATTGCCTTGAGCATCTCCGCTCGCTGGGGTACCAAGTAGGCAGCGGTATCATGGTAGGGGTTCCAGGACAGTTCATTACCACGATTGCCCGCGATATCCAGTTTTTCTGTGAGAAACAGTTTGACATGATTGGGATCGGCCCTTTCATCCCTCATCCTCAAACGCCTCTCGCTAAAAGCCCTGCCGGGAATCTGCTGCTCACCCTCAATACCATTGCAGTAACCCGCATTGCCACCAAGTATCCCTGGATGCCTGCTACAACTGCCCTCGGTAGCCTGAACAGGGATTATCGCCTTGAAGGACTCACAGCAGGGGCAAATGTAATCATGCCCAATTTCACTTCCCATCATTATAAGGACCAGTATGCCATATACCCCAACAAACAGTCTAAGGCAGAGAGCAAGAAGAATTTGGAACAATTGGCAACGTGTGTAGGTCTTTCAATAGATTATGGAAGGTGTGACTCCCTGCTCCCCGGATGGAAATAGCACACCTCCACAGTCCTAGGGTTGATTATGGTCCTAATTCCAGCCTATAAGAAATCCATGAAGCACTTCACCACAGAACGATTGTCACTGAGAACCATTACCATTCCTGATATAAAAAATCTCCAAGCGTTTCTGGTAAAGAATAAAACGTTTCTTGGCCCTTGGGAGCCCCTGCGTGATGACACATACTACAGTGAAGAAGCAATCCTCCAGAAAATCGAGCAGGAAATTCTCCTCGACTCCCAAGAGCAGCAACTGAGCCTCTATCTCTCACGAATTGCGGAGAAACAGATTATTGGAAACGTAACCCTTTCAAACATTGTACGGGGACCATTCCAGTCATGTTTTCTTGGCTACAAAATGGATGAAGAAGCCACCGGCCATGGATACATGAATGAAGCAGTCGCAAAAATAATTGAAATTGCCTTCCACGATCTCCGCCTTCATCGCATTGAAGCGAACATCATGCCGAGGAATAAGAGGTCAATCCAAGTTGTGAAGAAGAACGGATTCTTCTATGAGGGAGTAAGCAAGAACTACCTAAAGATCAATGGGAAGTGGGAAGATCATGCCCACTATGTGTTGTTGAATGAGGAGCTCGAGTAAAAGTTGCACATCTTG
>JAGYOG010000053.1 GCA_018399495.1 Sphaerochaeta sp. | reverse complement strand
TACCAGTATAGTGCTATAGGAGGTATTGGTTCAATGCAAATTTATCAACACGGTGCAGATTAGGTTTTTTTCTTAAATACAGCCAATCTGTTACCAGACTGGACGAGTAATCCATGTCTCCTTCTGTTGAAATCCTGAATGCATTCCAATGTCTCGTGAAGTTAATTCGTTTTGTAGATTCAGTGTATCCCTCATTCTGAAGATACAAGGTTGCGTTTTCAATAAGTTGCATGACTTTCATGCTTTCCTCCCAGCAAAGATTATTTCAGCCAAAGCTGATTTATCCATTATTTACTGAAAGGGGTTTGGATGAAACTCATTATCACCAGTTGTAAGGACTTTTCTTTTTCCATAATATGACTTTGCATGCATCAACTGGTGATAATTATTTTAAACCCTTCTTTGCACAGTGTTGCTAATTTTACCTAGAATACCTCAATTTCGCTTGTATTCGACCATTTCTCTCGATAAGATAGTGTTTTTGGCATAATCATGATCCAGTTTAGAATCAATTTGATCTTTTCATGGGGATCATCTGGTGGATTATGGATGAAGGCAAAGAGGTTTAGATAGTCTGGAAGGTTTCTTCTATTAAAGCTTTTATGAGAATTTAAGAAGGCTTTAAGCTCTCAACAACAGGAGTTGATGGGATTCAAGGGATTCTCATTGTCTGGAAGTCCTTTCAAGTCTGCTGAGTTATACTCAACACTTATCAGCTTTAAAGCTTCAACCAAAGGTTTATGGGCCTTATCCATGTCATGCTCAATTCGAGAACTTTCCTTGATGTGATCCTTGAAGATTTCCAGGGTGTTCTTTTGATTCGGCTTGCCCATACCTTCAATCCTGCAATATACACGGCCGGATTTGTCACAACCAATGCCTATACAAATTTTATTCCTCGAAAGGCCCCTGAACTTTTTTCCATCCTCCTTCAGTTTTATATCCTTTTTAATCACTGAATAGTAAGTCTCATCAATCTGGACATCACCCTTAAGAACGATATCATCCTGATAGTTCTCAAGGACTAGGTAGAGCTTTGCAAGCCAATAACCTGTTGTAGTATAGCTATTTCGATTGCTTTTAGAGATTGAGTTGAAGCTCTGACTCCTAAAGATTCCAAGAAGAAAGTCAACCCACTCAGTCACCGGTATCTTGTGATTCTCGAAAAGCGTGTTGGTGGTAACTGTAAAAGTCCTCTTGCAGGATTTGCACCAATAACGCTGGGTTCCATTTGAAGTAGTCCCGTTTCTCTTGAACTCAATACTGCCACACTTTCGACATTTATCTACAGTGAGGGAATTCAAAAACTCTGACTCTTCTGATTTTTTGAGAGAAGGATGCTTGATCTTATAGAGATTGTTTATACAATCATCAATGAATTTCTCATCGCTTTCCGGCTCTGTCTTGTAAGTCCACGGAGTCTCTTTTCGTGATTTTGTTCGGTATTTACTGTTAGGCAAGTGGAAGTCCTTTCATCTCCCGGCAGCAATAATGGGACTTCAGAATCACTGATTATTGCTAGAAAATGTCCTTCCATTTTATCTTAGGAGGATTGATTTAGCAACACTGTGCAAAGAAGGGTTTATTATTTTCTGGTGATAACTTTGATGTCCGCATCCACCACATATTTGATGTGTCTCTTTTCAATGACATGGTTCAGAACCTTCAATGCGTCGTGACAGTTCCTGTTGGGTCTGAATCCGAACGAGCAATCAAGAAACTCCTGCTCATATACCGCATCCAGAATCCGACTTACCTGCATCTGCACCAATTTGTCCTCGTGGCAGGGAATGCCCAAAGGCCGCATCTTATCGCTTCCAGCCTTGGGGATGTACACCCTCCTCACCGGTTGCGGTCTATACGCTCCTTTTCTCATACGTTGCATGAGCCTATCGACATTTGCCTGCAGGTCTTGTTCGTATGTTTCCCAATTCACTCCATCCACTCCGACAGCTTTCTGGCGATCCATATCATGATGACACTCTTTCAGAGCCTCTTCGTTGATGTGGTGTGCCAGTGTCGTCAGCTTCTCACCCGGATGCTTTCTTGCCATCTCGGCTATCCTCTCGAGTTCCGTTCCCATGCCCTCTCCACCTCCGGTGTGGTCCATGTCGCCTTCTTGAGGTCTCCATTGCGTCATCGCCTTCCCTCCATCGGCATTGCCCGATATCACAGGTACTATTCGATGATCCGACTTCCCGTTTCCCGTTTGACTCCCTCACCTATTCGGTTTGTCGGTCATACTCCATTCACTGAAGAGGATGCGGGACCTCCCGAGTTGCCGCTTCATACCCATGTCAAGCATGCCAAGGCCTAGGACCCCGAGGAAATCCCTTCAACCTTGCCAAATCGGTTTCAGGATGTTGCCTTCTGGTCAGGAAATACCATCGGCTTCCCCATTGGGTATTTCGGGGCTCAACACCTTCAGCTATTGCTTTCGGCCTGCTTGCTCCTCTGTCTACGCTTAAAGAAACCAGTTGCCTGATTCCCTCCAAGACTGAGTACCGGTGGCTGGCTAGGCCTTTCCGGACGGGATTCGTACCCGCTATATGTCAAAGCGACCTATGCTCGGCCGCACTACCTGGTACAGACTGCCTCTCGGCATGTCCTTAATTATCCAATAGCGAGTGAGGAATAATCCATAGTCATTGTAATACTCCCCTCCTATCATAGAGGAAGACTGCATCGACAAAGTGAGGTTCCTGCATGCTCAGTATCACCAGAATCCAATGTAACCAAAAGACCACCCCGACTATGATTGATCATCAGAATCCAAAATTCAGTTGGACAGTAGAATCGGATGATGATGGCACAAAACAGTATTCCTATGAGATCCAAATCTCTGATTCACCGGCATTCTCCAAGCTCTACTGGGATTCAAATGAAGTAATCAGTAATCAGACTCATCTAATAGCCTATGCAGGGCAGCAACTACAACCAGATTGTACATACTTTCTGCGTGTACGGCTGACTGATACTGACAAGATTACGACTCACTGGGTCCTGACAAGCTTCAACACAGCACTGATGCTCGCAAATGACAGGTGGCCTGTACCCTTCATCTCCCCGATTGAGGATACTGAATTCGATGTCTCCTGCGGCTGGTATCTGATGCATAGCATCAAGATTGAAAAACCGGTGCAGCGAGTTGTCGTATATGCTTCAGCACTCGGTATGTATGAACTGTACATCAATGGGAAAAGAGCCGGAAAACAGGAATTCTCTCCTGGATGGACAGATTACAAGAGAAGACTACAATATCAATGGTATGATGTCACTGCCCTCATTGAACCTGGAGAAAACCTGCTGATGGGACATCTTGGTACCGGCTGGTACAAGGGAGACCTTGGTGGGTGGCTTGATCTACGCGGTATCTATGGAAGCAGGAACTGGTTCAGTATGCTGATGCACATTGAATATGAAGATGCAGTTCTTCAGACCGTATCTACCGATGAAAAATGGAAGTCTTGTCGGTCTCCTGTGCTTTATTCCGAGATTTATCATGGTGAAGTTTATGATGCGCAACAACAGCGTACGGTGCAAGAGATAAAAAGGGACCTTATGCACATAAGCAGTGTTGTCTGTGAAAAGAAGGATTCTCTTTGCATGGTGTATCAAGAAGGGCCGGAAGTCCTTGAGCAGGAAATCATCAAGCCGGTTGCTGAATTGCGTGACAGCAAAGGACGAATCATCCTTGATTTCGGGCAGAATATTACCGGACAGGTTCGTTTTTCTGTTACAGGAAACGCTGGAGAGTGCGTACGGCTCTATCACGGAGAGATTCTTGATCAGAACGGCGATCTCTATACCGAGAATCTTCGAACGGCTAAGCAGAAAATTGAATATCTATGCAGGGGTGATGGTACAGAGATATGGAAACCTCATTTTACCTTTCAGGGCTTCAGATATGTGTTGATCGACAAGTTTAGTGGTGAATATTCAGCAGAGCGTTTCGAAGCTATCGTGTATCATAGTGACATGGACAGAACAGGCCATTTCTCCTGCTCTGATTCCAGGGTTAACAAACTGTTCAAAAATATTGTCTGGGGCATGAAGGGCAACTTCCTTGACATACCTACCGATTGTCCTCAGCGTGATGAACGTCTGGGTTGGACCGGAGATGCGCAAGTCTTCATCAATACTGCCTGCAGATTGTACGATACCGGTACGTTTTTTCAAAAGTGGCTTGCAGATATGCGGAGCGAACAGCATGCCGATGGAGGGATCCCTCATGTCATACCGGATATCTTTGAATCTGTTCCAGAAGAGAAACGATCGATTCCTTCTGCATCCGCTACAGGGTGGGCTGATGCGGCTGTCATATGCCCCTGGGAGTTGTATTTGCAATATGGCAACACAACCTACCTGAGTGAGAATTATGACATGATGAGACGGTGGGTTTCTTATATGGAACAGCATGCCACTGATAAGGTGATCTGGGACAGTGGTTTTCACTTCGGAGACTGGCTTGCTCTTGACGGTGAACCGGGCAGTTATTTTGGAGCTACACCAAATGACCTGACGGCAACAGCATTCTATGCAAATTCAGTGAAGATCATGGAAAAGATTGCTGCCGTTTTACATCGGGTTGAAGACGAGACCTACTACCATGCACTACATGATCAGATTGCCGAAGCCTTTTGTGCAAGATTCCTGAAAGAAGATGGTTCTTTGACAGTTCAGACACAGACTGCACATGTTCTAGCACTGCATTTCGAACTGATTCCTGAGCGTTTTATTTCTGGGATCATAGATAACCTTGTAGTACTGATAGAGAAGGCAGGTATGCATCTGAATACCGGCTTCCTCGGTACTCCCTATCTGTGTGATGTACTTACAAATCATGGTCGTTGTGATATTGCCTATCAACTATTACTACAGGATACCTTCCCGTCATGGTTGTATCAGGTGAAGCATGGAGCGACAACCATATGGGAACACTGGGATGGCATCAAACCTGACGGTTCTCTCTGGAGTCCAGATATGAACTCCTTCAATCATTATGCTTATGGGTCAATCGGAGCCTGGCTCATGGGAAAGGTCGCAGGGATTAATACTAGTGAGCAAAAGTGCGGGTATCATCAGGTGTGTTTTACCCCACACCCGATGAAAGGACTTGAATGGGTATCTGCTTCGCAGGAAACTCCGTACGGGAAAGTCTCCCTGCAATGGGAAATGAAGGATGATACCTGTGAATTCATCGTTACCATCCCTATTCAGACAACCGGTACTTTACAAATACCACAGACTGAGGAGATACTGGATATCAAACCCGGGATATCCCGATTCAGGAGAAAGATTATTTGGTAAAGAGAAGAGGACTGCAGAAAAGGTTGCTTATCACGTTTTCCCTGATTGTGACTGTTGTCATTATTCTGTTCAGTTTGCTCTTCTTCAGCTATATCATACGAGATTGGAGCAAGAAGGTAGAATCTGACCTGAACAATACTGCAGAACGGATGGGCATGCAGATAGATACCATCATAGCGACAATGGATTATGCCGCAGTGGATTTGATGTCTCAAGCAGATTTCATGCCGTCGCTATCCGTTCTTGCGTATCTTGACCGTACTGACAAGCAGAATGCCATAACCATCAATGATGCTGTTTTCTATCTGGAAAGGTCCCTCTATCGGT
This sequence comes from Sphaerochaeta sp., assembly GCA_018399495.1. Classification (GTDB taxonomy): domain Bacteria; phylum Spirochaetota; class Spirochaetia; order Sphaerochaetales; family Sphaerochaetaceae; genus Sphaerochaeta. The sequence continues at coordinate 3,149 of JAGYOG010000053.1, read as the reverse complement.
ATTCCCTGATGAGGGATTTTCACCGTATATCGATATATACTCCGAACGAGGATTTCTTTACGAACCATCTGGCACTTTCTTATAACTATCGGGGTATTGAAGAATGGTTCTTAAACAATGAGCACTTTCACCCGAGTGGAGATGGCTCTCGGAAGTTTATTCTAATACTTCCGTTTGATGATCCATGGGTGACAGGTACCCCGACTGAAGTTTTCGCACTGGTGAGATCTATCCTTGGGTTAAGAGATGATGTATATACAGGATTTATCGAGATTCAGCAGGATATGGATATCATCAGAAAAATCGCCTGGCAATGCGAGGAATTGCATACACAGGTAATCTTCAAGACTGCATCTGGTGATATCCTGTATGACAATGGAAAAGAAGCTGATCTAAAGCGATCCTTTCACGCCCAGTTCGTATCAGATTATTCGGGTATCACCGTTTATCTGGCCAGACCGAAAGTACAGGCCGCAGCATCACAAATAAAGATTTCATTGCTGTTCCTCCTACTCATTGTATCACTCTTACTCATTGCTTTGTTGACGATTAGGTATTTTATCAAACAGATAACCAAGCCTGTGCAGGACTTGATCAAACATATCAACTCGATGGAGTTTGAGAGTCTGGATGTCGAATGGCAGCACGGGACGTTGCAGGATGAAACCGCCGCGATGAGTTATGCCTTCAAAGTCTTGCAGGAACGACTCCAAGAGTCTGTAAACAGGGAAATAGCACTACAGTCGCTTCAGTTACAGACAATGTTCAATTCTCTTCAAGCTCAGGTTGATCCTCATTTTCTGTTCAATGTATTGAATGTTATTTCAAGCAGAGGACTTGAAACCGGTAATGAGGAAATCTGTGAGATCTGCGATGATATCGCCTCTCTGCTCAGATACTCGTCATCAACGTATTCAACTCAAGCGTTGGTTGTAGAAGAGTTCGAGCATGTTCAAAACTATCTAAAGCTGATCAAAAAACGTTATGAACATAAGGTATTGTTCCAGATATCGATTGATCCAGAAAGATTCTCCTTTGTATACATCCCGAAAATCGTGCTACAACCACTGGTCGAGAACTGTATCAATCATAATCTCGACAAAGGATATTACCCTGTCTCTGTGTCTGTGAGTGCAGGCTTTCGTGATGACGGCTCCTGGTTTATTGTAATCAGTGATAATGGACAGGGGATGTCAGAAGAAAGACTTCAACATCTTTTACAGGAGATTCAAGAGGTTCGTAACCATCTTGATCAACAGAAAGCAAGCCTACACCTTGATTTCGGGGGACTTGGCGTGGTGAATACCTTTGCCCGACTGTATCTGTTTTTCGGGGAAAAACTTCGGTTCTCTGTGAGTTCTGATCAGGGAGTAACGATAACGATCGAGATTCAGGGAGACCTTTCATGAATGAATATACCATTCTAATAGCAGAAGATGAACCTGCGGCGCAGAAACACCTGATGCAGATTATCAAGCTGAAATGTTCTGGATTTCGAATCTGTGGAATTGCTGAGGATGGCCAACAGGCTCTGAAGATGGCAATTGATCTTTCTCCTGACGTGTTGATAAGTGATATCGTCATGCCGGTGATGGATGGATTGGATCTTATCAGGCAGATATCGAAGGCGGTTCCAAAAACACGGAAGATTATCGTAACAGGACACCAGGAATTCGAATATGCCAAGAAAGCGCTTGTCTATGGGGTCATAGAATATCTGCTGAAACCAATCAATATCGGGAAACTCCAACAAATTCTTACCAATATCGCAGAACAGTTGGATCAGCAATACTATGAGTATTCCAAGCAGGAATTTCGGAAAATGCTCTCGCAACCAATAACACTTTCAGGTGCATTATCTTCCGAGGGAGAGCTCTTGATCTTAGCGGTTATCAGGAAGAATGGCCTTCATCCTAAATATATTGACCATCTTGTACATGATGCTGACCCTCCGATTGAAAAGAATTTTTTTTCCGCACTCGCTCTGGGGGAGGCTGAGCATATCTGGTTGTTTGGAGGTAGAGATAGCTGTGAGTACATACTTCTAGCGCGATATGCATGTATTGAGCTACAACGATTCAAGGTGATTGTGGATATGGTTCTTGCCATGATCCCTGACAGCAGCTATACAACCACTGTGCTATCAAATCGGGTTCCATGCCATGCATTACAGAAGATCCTCGCCGATTCATACCAAATTATCAGAAGGAAAACAGTCATAGGTCAATCTGTTGTCTATTCCTGTTTCATCCAGTCTGATTTGCCGGATATACGATTTTTTGATTCATCTTTTCTGTCAAGGATCGAATATATGACTCAATATGAGAACTATCAGGGATTGAAAGAAAAGATTCATGGATATTTCGTGCATGCCGAACATAGTCATCTGCCTCTGCTGCAGATGTATATCGACATCTCACGGATTTTTGACAGGATTATGGACTTCTTTCCAGAGAGAATGACTTTGAATCTGGAGTTGGAAATTGGTCTTGATAAATGTTTCAGTCGAGCATTGAATTTTACAGAACTATGGCAAGACATTGACCAACTACTCATGCATATGCTTGGGAACCTGAAGTGTGTGGACTTTCACTGTGAGAAAAAATCCTCTTACCAGAAAATAAAACAGTATATCAATGAGCATCTTGCAGATGAACTATCAGTATCCCTACTATGCATGCATTTTGCTATCTCTTCTTCCTATCTCAACAAGTTGTTCAGAAAATCAGACGAACAGAGTGTTGTTGAGTATATCAGGAAACAACGAATTGACCGAAGTATCTCCTTGATGACCGAATGCCCCGATATCCCCCTTAAGGACATCGCAAAAATGGTGGGTTATGATGATCCCTGTTATTTTTCTCGGATTTTCAAACAGGAGAAGAATGTGTCACCAAGAAAGTACCTTTGTGACATGACCGATTTATTGTGATCTCTGCTGATTTGTTACACTCAAACCTCTGAAATACTCCATTCTCGTTGAATAAAGCTCGGTTTCATAACGAATTCCGGGCTTTTTTTGTTGCAATTCGCCTCTTGGTCTTGTACAATATTAAGTGTAACCGTTAAACTCGTACAGGAGGCAGTATGTATCATGATTTCACCATCGGTATTCCTGATGTCAAAGGCAAGATCACCGTCAAAAAGAA
>JAGYOG010000052.1 GCA_018399495.1 Sphaerochaeta sp. | reverse complement strand
TGTTGATATTCAACTTCTTCGCAAAGAGAAGAGAGTGCCCACTGTAGGTACAATCACAGTGTGCGGTCTTGATCATGGCAGGGACCAACTCATACAACGATGAGAACGGAAGACTTCCAATCTCCATCACCTGAAATGTGGGGTCAACAAGGAGCTTCTTAAGTGATTCATGGTAATCTTGTTCACTATTTAAACAAGAAGGATAGGCCATGGAGACCACAATCCCAAGACGACAATATGCTTGGATATCTTTGTCCATTACACTTCCCCTTCCAGAATGTTCTTTACCTTCTCGCAACAAAGAATCGGGCTTGCCAGTACCGGCACACCCGCCAGTTTCTCTGCCTCTTCTTGCAAATGCCCCATGGAAGCTTGAGCGAGGACGATACAGTCATACCCCTTCACTTGTTCAATCATCTCAAGTACCAGGCGGTTATGTGTTTCCATGTCCCCAGATCGCATAGCGGTATAGGCTGGTTCATTGTCCTCAGCATCCACCTCAATCTCGGTTCCTGCAATTGCAGCTTCCTGCTTGAGTTTATTAATGGTGGGTTCAAGGGTGCTCATGGCGGTGGCAACCACTTTGATTTTCTTGCCGATTCGGACAGCTTTCTCTGTCATTGCATCATCGATAGCAACAATTGGAACATTGATAAACGGTCTGATAAGTTGTACTGCAGGGGTAAGTGTTGAACAGGTAACGACGATGACATCGGGTTTGGTCAGTTCACAAGATTGCAGATCATTGAACAACCGCTTTCGGTTCTCCAAGGAGAAATAGCCAATCTCGGCAGGATCGGAAGCAAGAAAATCATCAAGCATGTTATGAATCTTCAGCTTCTGCCCTACTACGATCTCCAACAATTCCGGAAAACTGCCCAGCACAGGTCGTACCGTATGGATAAGTGCAACACGTTTCATATAAGTATCCCCTCTTTCTTTCATTTCATTCAGCTGTAATTAGTGTAACACGAAGTTGAGGGATGAAAGAGAACCTCTCCCACCCCTCAAGATCAAAGTCACAAGACTCGTAAGTCCTTACTCAGACTTACCGATTGACTCAAGGTAGTCAGCCTGGAACTTCATACCATACGCTCTGAAAGTATCGGTGTCCATGAAATCGGGAACCAGCTTCTGCTTCTCGATATAGCCAGTCTGCCAAGCATCGGTGTCGTTGACCTGCTTCATGACATTGCTCCAGTAGTTGACTGCAGCAGCACTCATGCTCTTAGGAGCAACAACAGATCTCCAGTTGGGAACCTCGACGTTCTCGTAACCGAGTTCGCTGAGGGTCGGAGCACCACTGAGGTTTCCAGGGAAACGGCTGGTGGAAAGAGCCAAAACAGGGGTGAGCTTGCCAGCTTCAACATACTGGGAAGCAGCTGCAGGCTTGGAGATCAAGAGGTCGAAGTGACCACCAAGAATTGCAGTGATAGCACCACTGGTTGCATCGTGAGCGATATAGGAAAGCTGATCCTGGGTAATACCAAGTTCCTTGATAAGGGCAGCATGACAAGCGATGTCATCACCCTTGGAACCACCAAGAACCAATCTCTCACCATTTGTCAAAGCCTCGATGATCTCTTCAGCACTGGTGTACTTGGAAGATTCACCAATGAAGATCAGGTGCTTGTCTACAGCCATGTGAGCAACAGGCTGGAAGTTCTGGAAACGATTGTTGGTGTTCTTTGCCATCGGCATCAAGTCACCACTGTTGAAGGTCAACAAGGTGTGGTCAGCCTGGACGCCGCCTTTGATGTTGGAAACAAGCAGTCTTCCAACTTCACCAGCACCATCAGTCTTGTACTGAATAACAAAATTCTGTCCGTTGATCAGGTCCTCTTTAACAGCGATGTCGGTAATCGTACGGGTGAAGATGTCAGAACCACCACCGGGGGAGCTGGTTACATACCAGTCAACATTACGGGTAGGAACGAAGGACTTCTCTGCACCATCCTTGAAGGCCATTGTCTTGCAGACAAATAGCAATGATTTATAAGAAAGAGCACAAGAAGACTCCCGACATTAGGAGGGAAAGTTGTCACGTAGCGCTCTGATCTACAATATGCACATCGAGCTGGTTAAATGGAACTGAGATTCCAACCTCAGCAAGACGGTCGACGATCTCTCCCTGGAATCTCGAAAATTTTTTGACCAGATTGCCAATGTGCCAACAACAGGGACTCATTCCCCCTGATGATGAATGCCTAGTCTTAAGAAAAGGACGTAGCTCAACAACAATGATGTACGGTTCGCACCCGGACCACGAGACGTTGACCCCATGAAGGAGTTTCGACACCCCCATCTAACAGTGGCAGGTTCCCCCCATCCCCAAGCATGCGCCCTGGACCCAGGCAAGCAAAAGAACGGCCTCGTTGTTTCTTTCGATTTGCCCTCTCTTGAAACTTCTGTTCCCCACAGGGTACAAGGACGGACATCCCCGATGGGTTTCTGTGTTATCAACCTTTTATTCCGCTCTCCCTTGAGCACCGACGAAAACAGCATGTTTCGTAACGGGTTCCCCATTGTTGCCAAAATACCAAGTTAAAACACCCTACAGATGATCGGTCATCCGACCGAAGAGGCCGATGCCCCGCTACCAATGAACCCGAACTGACCTGGACGTGTGTTGCCCCCATCAACCGAAGTCAATGGAATGCGCTGAACGACCACCATACATTGGTAATAATGCATGATGATATTTAGGAAGCAGCAAGGCAACCGCCACGCCCGACCGCCCAAGCCATATGAAACCCATGAATACATTCAATTTTCCATTGCTACGCGACTGTAGTGATTGACTCGCCACTGTACAATAACCCGATGTCTTATTTCCAAAAGAAAAAGAGTGTTGACAAAGGAACCGCTCTTCCTTGAAGACCCAGCAACCTAACACCCAAAAAGTGAACCCTGGCTCATGCCAACCGTACTTGGTGACCCAATAGATAAGTCATTAGTCACCATCGACTCGTAACTTTTTATTCTTTACGCTTGCTGACATCAAGCTTTTCACGGCAATATCGAGCTGTACCATGCAACAATAGGAGCAGGGAGGCCCCCCAAAGTTGCACTACAAAACACCACGGAAGACTGGATAGGGATTCCCCTTGTTTATGATTCAATCTCTTCGACCAAAGGCCCTCCCCTGCATGGGAGTGCCTAACGGCTTTGTCCGCTGTTTCGATGCATTTCAAGACACTAATGCTTCTACGTCTTTTACCTCGCTGATGGGAATATGACTGGTGGAGCAGTCGCCTAACACATTGATTTCACCAAACGGTTTTGATTGAACCTGAGCGATGTTCACTTACCTTCTGATGGGGGTGCCCCATTTTTTTTTCTTTGCAACGCTGCCGGTTTTTTTACTCAGTGGCCCGACTGGTTTTTGCATAAGCCCTTTCTAGCTTCATCGTATCCCTGCAAGGTACTGAGAGCCTATGGACTCCAATCCCTGGTTTACAACTGTTCAAAAACTTCCCAGCTAATTTAGCGATATCTCAATAATGCGTGATTACTTCTTATTTATGCATTGAACTTCACTCTAACTGCCTATAACTATACAATTTTATATTGGGATTTTTTTAAGTAAAAATAAAAAATATATATTTTTCAAAAATTTTAAGTTACTCAAGTTGCCATTTTGTTATGTTTCATTTGAATATGATTCCTCCAAAGTGTCGTTCTCAACTCCGATTTAGTCCGGCCGGAAAACTGCTCGCTCATGGTTTTCTTCTTCTGTCGCTTCGGTTTTCCCTTAACCCCTGGGACCAATCGTTGTTCAACTCCATCCCCCTGGTTTGAGTATTTGCCACTTCGTACTCACGGAGCCAATAGAACTGTCAATTTGTTGATGTTGATTGATTGCATGTCTCTCAGTACTGCGCGACAAAATCCAAACGAGGATGAGCTAAGACTAAAGGTCAAGCGACGTCCCATCTGCAATATTGTGTTTTGATGACTGCCATCCCGGAATAACCATACGACCCGCGCTCCTGGCACTCTTTCGCCTGTACACGGCATCCATATTTCAGGAATGTGCCAAGTTTACCTTCTCAGTGAACGCCCCTGCACTTCCGGGTTAACCCAAGCTGGACCAGATGCCCTTTCAGTTAAGAACCGCTCAGGGACCTGGCTCTCTTTGCTCCGGGCTTTTATGTTGGAAATATATTTGACCAAGCCTTTCTCTCCGCTCCGTCCCTGATCTGTTGTCTTATTGCCCGGAACGTAATCTTCACTAGATGTTTGTGTGGGAAGGCAATACAGATCTTTCTTCCCTGATTCACCATTTTCCAGCCTGATAGATTTCCCGTTTTTCGCGTGTGGTGCCAGCTGTTCCGGTCGATTGGCTGCTATGATAGTCATTTGTTGATTGCGACATTGGGGGTCCCCTCCTCGCGAAGGCGCTCCCCTCGGCCGGCTGGACCTGCCTTAGCTTTATGCACATGGGCAAAGTGCTGTCACCAGCGACCATCCAAACCACCAACAAAAACAGTACACCCCTCCTGCAAGAGCCAAGCCGACTTTCCATCTCACTGGAAGAGAGCCAAGTACTGATCTTGTTCACAGAGCTGTTCTCCTATATGCCTTTTCTATTCTCTTTGGAATGCACGGTAATCTGGCTCGTGCGATCGGACAACGTGCGGTTCTGGTGAGCAATTGGTTACCGCCAATAATATCTGCAGTAAACAATCTTCGGACACTTAATGGTTGCTCAATCGTACCAACTTGACGAACTTCTTCTCTTGGGGAACCAATCAAAATTAACAATGACACCTCTCATCTCTTACAAGGCCACCCTTGGTATTGTCGCATACTCAATACCTTTTATTAGCCCTATTGTCATCGTAACCGCCAAACCTCTAGCCGACCCGGAAAAATCGTAACCGCCGTCTTACCTTGCAGAAGCGGGTGAACAATAGTTGATGAAACATGGGTATGGTTTGATGACAGGCATTCAATGATACGGGACGGACCAAGCTAGGATCACCTTGGCTGATGAGTTCTCACTTCCTAGCTGAGTAAAATATGAGAAGAATAACCACTCTTAAAGATGGAGAAATTACCGTGTTCCTCTTCTGCACCACCTTGGCCATTGTTGCAGACACTTATCCGATCCAATATAATCGAGCTGGTTATGGAAGACCTCACAAGCCTAAACTTATAGTCTTTTTGACACGCCAGGCTGCAAGTGCCCATGGGGCTGGGGATTTCACTGTAGTCTTAAATGGCCTTTGACTGGGTGCTACTGGTTCCCCAATTAAATCTTTCTGTCAATAACATCTGACTGTACCTGAGAGATCCAGTCTCGATGTAATCACCAATCCTGAAGGGTGAGTTGATAACGATCATCATACCACTGAGCAGGTTCCCAATGGTATCCTGGAATGCAAAACCAAGCACGACACCGGTGATACCAAGACCAGCAAGCACGGGTCCCATATCAAGACCAAGGCGTCCAAGGAATGCAATGGCGAGGAATATCCATCCTATGACATTGACCAGTTTCAAGATGAAACGCGCCATCAGGTCATTGATTTTTTTTGAACGAGCAAGAGCACGCTTGAGCACACGGGAAATGCCCATGATCACCAATTTTCCGATGAACACAATAAGCAATCCAATCGCCACGTTTACCAAGAATTCGACCGGACCAATTTGAATCCAGCTGTCGATCTTCTCGACAAAACGGCCAAAGGCGGAGCTTTCAGCAACGGCTTCACTGCTTAGGGCCATAAGATTTGTAACCATATTACTACTTCCTTATATACGTGTTATATAAAACACTACCATCGGTAGAGAAAATAAACAAGGTGAAGAAAATTATCTCTTCACCTTGCATGATAAGTAATTAATTACTGTTTATTATGTAGACAAAAGAGCATGCAGACGCTTCGCGAACCCTACAGGATCCTTGGGCATAACACCTTCTGCAAGTAGAGCCTGATCCAGTAATACTGAGCTCAGCTGTTCGATGTACTGTTCATCGTCACTGTTCTCAATCTTTTTGACCATCGCGTCTTCCACGTTGATTTCAAGGATTGGCTTGGCCTCTTCGAAATCTGTCTGCCCCATACTCTTTAGAATTTGCTGCATCTGTGCTGATGGGTCATTCTCATCAACCACCACAACAGCAGGGGAATCTGCAAGACGGGACGATGCAACTACATCCTTCACCTTGTCTCCAAGGGCCTTCTTTACCTTCTCGATAAGTGCTTTAGCTTCCTTGGTCTCTTCCTGCTTCTCCCCTTCTTCCTTCAGGTCATCGACAGCACCACTCTTGTTGATTGCCTTCAGAGGCAGTTCCTTGTAGGTGCCGATCGAACCCACCACGATATCATCAATATCGTCGCTCATGATGAGAACCTCATAACCCTTCTTGCGATACGCTTCGAGCAAGGGACTTGCTTTAAGGGTCTCTTCCTTTCCACCAGCAATGTAGTAGATTGATTTTTGGTCACTCTTCATCCGCTCCTTGTAAGAAGCGAGGCTTACAAAGCCATCTTCGTTGGAAGATTTGAAACGTACCAGCTCAAGCAAGGCATCCCGATTGGCATAATCAGAGTACAAACCTTCCTTCAGGGGTCGATTGTACTGTTCAATGAACGTTGCATAGAGGTCAGGGTTCTGTTCGCTGATCTTCTGGAACTCCCCAAGCAGCTTCTTCACAGATGCTGTGCGGATTGCATTCATCACGCGGTTCTGCTGTAGGATTTCACGGCTGACATTGAGAGGAAGATCCTCACTGTCGATTACACCGCGTACAAAGCGAAGATAGGAGGGAAGCAACTCTTTGTCATCATCGGTAATATAGACCCGCTTCACGTAGAGCTTAACGCCCGGCTTGTAATCGGCATAGTACATGTCAAACGGAGCTTTGCTGGGAATGAAGAAGAGCGTGATGTATTCAGTTGCACCCTCTGCGCGGGTATGCAGGTAGAACAAGGGATCTTCGCTGTCATAGCTACTCTGCTTATAGAACTCCTTGTACTCTTCATCGGTCAGTTCATTCTTGCTTCGTCTCCACAAGGCTGATGAACTGTTGATCTGCTCAACCTTGTGCTCGACCGTTTTCAAGGGATTACCTTCATCGTCCTTTTTCTTGTCATCATAGGAAGGCTGGTCGTAGGAAAGGAAAATTGGATAGGCAATATGGTCGCTGTATTTCTTTACCAACTGTTCAATCTGCCAACGATTGGCATACTCACTGCCTTCCTCGTTCAAGTACAGGACAATTGTAGTACCCTGGCTTTCACGCTCTGCTTCATCAAGGGTATAACTCCCCTTTCCGGTGCTGCTCCACTTCCATGCCTGCTCCTCACCTGCCCTCCGGCTGACCACCTCAACCTTCTTTGCAACCATGAAGGCACTGTAGAACCCTACACCGAATTGGCCGATGAGGTTGCTGTCCTTCTTTTGCTCCTCGGTAAGGGAAGCAAGGAACTTCTTGGTGCCACTGGATGCAATGGTACCTAGGTTGTCTGCCAAGTCGTTGTGGCTCATTCCAAGACCGTTGTCACTAATGGTAAGCGTACGGTCTTCACCTTCCTCAGTAAAGGAGATGTCGATGCGCGGCTCAAAGGCTAGTTCCTTGAGCTTGTCATCGGTAAGAGTGAGATACTTGAGTTTGTCTAGTGCATCGGACGAGTTGGATACCAGCTCGCGAAGGAAGATTTCCTTGTGTGAATAGAGCGAGTGGACTATCAGATGCAATAGCTCTGATACTTCAGTTTTGAACTTCTTTTGTTCCATCTTAGTATGATACCTCCAAAGGGATATAGGCAAACATACTGATTTTTTCAACCAACGGCAATTGTTCCTTAACAAAAACGCAGAGGTGGGCTATGCTTGGGCATGCAGTTTTCCACCCCAAGCTCAGCTCGAACAATAAACCGTCTGAGAGTTCTCAATCTACTTGCCCGTGAGGGCGAGTGCAGTCGTGCTGATATCGCACGTCGTCTGACCCTCAACAAGCCATCTACCAGTGAGATTGTGGAACAGTTGCTCCAGGAAGGACTTGTAGAGGAAAAAGGAAAAGCCAAGACCGCCAATGGGAGGAGACCCACCTCGCTTGCCTTACAGCAAGGTTCCAGGCTGGTCCTTGGAGTGGAACTGGGTAGTAAGAACACCTGTTTTACCCTATCTGACCTCTTGGGTAATGTACTGAGGTTTGAACGAATCCCCACTCCGATCAAACCTGATGCCAAGGAACATGGTCTGACCATCATCAAGACATGCCTGAAAATGAGACGGATAACCAAGGCTCCCATTGCAGGTATCACCGTAGCTACAAGTGCCCTCATCAGTGAGGATGGACTTTCCATACTTCGCCATGACCACTGGCCATGGGAGAAGGTCCCACTTGCAAAAGCTATCAGTGAATATACACAGACTCCTGCTATCTTGGTACATTCTGTAAGGGCGATGGTGGAAGCTGAGCAGTGGTTTGCTGATGAGGATGAGAAGTCATTTCTCTATGTTAACTGGGGAGAGCATATCAGCGGGGCATTGGTGCAAGACAACACCATTGTAGGAGAGAGAAATAGATTTGGGCACCTCCCTGTCCGCCAAACAGGCTTGTGCCGTTGTGGTGGCATTGGATGCCTCGAGACCGTAGCTGCTGGCTGGGCTCTCAGTGAGCGGTTTGCAGGCAAGTCAGTCAAAGACCTGACGCAGAGCCAAGACAGCAAAGTGCATCAAGCTCTGCGGGAGGCCGCAGAAGCCATGGGCATGGCTCTAACAGCCGCCAGTGCGATTACTGGGTGCAATAAAATCATCCTGGGCGGAGGTATCTCGAACCTCCCAGACGATTACTTTTCAGTGCTTCAGAAGTACTATCAACAGCATGCCCACCACAGTCTTGCCGACATACCCGTGGTACGCTCCCAGCTCAAGGACCGAAGTGCTGTACTAGGAAGTGTAGCTGTTGCCTTGGACAGATGGGTATTCCAGAGGAGAATGTTGCAGACTATGCAAGGGCTTTGAACAAGTAAAACCGCTACCCAAATGGGTAGCGGCAACCTCCTTGAGAACCCTAGGACTCCTCTCCTAAGGGTACGCGTCTATCCGCTGGAAAATTCGGTCTAGACTCGAGCAACGACACTCATGATTATTGCATGGTTTTCACGCACTGTAAAACATTAATTTGGCAATTTCGTAACTATTTTACCAATCGGTTTATTAACCACCCCATCGTCACAATAACTTGCCAACAAACAAGTACTCAGCTTCCTTCGGTATAATTAATTGAGAAAGAACCCGAATAGGTTCCGGCACTAAAAACATCAGCTGTTCGTTTTCTTATCCTGAGGGTAAGTTTTCCGATGGCTACATCATCTTGGGCACCTGCAGAAAACCTGGTACTGAAGGTATTTCCATTCTCTACATTGGTGAAAATATTCTCACTCTCGAGCTCCAGTGTTGTTCTGAGTCTGTTCATTTCATCCTTTTCCAGGTCACTAAGCAAGAAGATCAGCTTTCCCACCCTAGGATCTGCAAGGTGGGATGAGTATCTAAAATAAAGAGATTGCGTCAGTTCCCACTCCTCAAGATTAGGAAACTCGAAGCTGAGCATTGCATCTTCACCTGTGAGCTCCTCACCAGCTTCATTGTAAATGAAGATCCTTAGATCCCTTGGCTCGATGACACCCTGCATATACACGGTGGCAGAAGGAAGCCGTGGAGGATCCTCTGCTGCCAATGGCAACACAAAGAAGAGAAGCATACATGCCAAGAGAACTTTCTTCATATCCATCTCCCAATACCATCGAACTATATGTATAGTACCAGCAACCATTCCCGCTGAAAAGAGGGGGAAAGAAAAAGCTGTGCAGAAAACTGCACAGCCTTGTTCGCTAAAACCAAATAAAGGGATTAGCTTACACAGCAGCAACTGAAATGGTTACCGTTGAAATGTATTCACCGGGAACAGCATCATCGTTCACATATTTAT
>JAGYOG010000051.1 GCA_018399495.1 Sphaerochaeta sp. | reverse complement strand
GACGACAAGAAGAAGGAGTATCCCACCAAGGTCCATGTGCATGTCTACTACAACAGGATGAAGGCCGCAGACCAGGAACCCAAGCTCTATGGGGAGCTTGAGGACTCCATCGCCTCCCTTACCGAAAAGGTTGCAAACAAGGAGCTTTCGGTAAAGGATCCCACTTTCGGCAGTAACAGATTCCACTTTTCAGAATTAACACGCAGGCATCATCCAGCTCTTATCCCCTCAGCACCTGAGGGGATTTCTGTGCTCCTGGAAAATGCAGTCTTGATGCTCCCCGGCATGGGAAAAATGTGCTAAATTTCTTTCATAATATCACTATAATTTGTTATAAAATAAGGGTTTAACTCTTGACAAAAATGACTTTATATGCTTGTATTGTAAGCAGTTAAGTCATTTTTAGGAGGCCCCATGCAACAGGTTATCAAGGCTGTAAAAAGCACTCAGCTCTCTTTCAAACACTACCCGATCCTCTCAGCCTTCTTCAAGCAATACGGGCTCTTCGAGTTCTTTGACTCGCTGCTCCCCAAGAGACGCCACCATGATGTCACCCATGGCCAGTGCATCCTGCTCTTCGTATGTGACTGCCTTACTACCCGCACTCCCCTGTACCTGTACACGGATCTGCTTAGAGACCTGGATGTCCCGTATATCTTCGGCCCCGGTGCCAGGGCGGAATATTTCAACGAGTACACTATGGGTGAGACTCTCGACGCAATCGTCAAATTTGGGGAGGACAAGCTTTTTGCAAAGGTGCTGGAGCACCTCAGGCAACAGGTGGACATCGATATGGCCCATTTGCATGCAGACACCTCAAATTTTTCCGTGGCAGGGGAGTACTACGACGGAGGGGCCACTCCGACCGGTCTGCACATAACCTATGGCCATGCAAAGGATAAGCGTACAGACCTCAAGCGCTGGGCGCTGCTGCTGATAGTAAACGCCATGGGCATCCCAGTGGCGATGAAGACGCTGGACGGGAACTCCAGCGACAAGAAGACCATCATCGAGGGGATGACAGCCCTCAAGGAAGCGCTGCAGGCTGAGGGGATGGCTGAGGTTGCCAGCACCTTCATTGCGGACAGCTCTTTCTACACCAGGGACAACATCGCCACCTTCTCTGGAAAATGGATCAGTCATGCCCAGGAGAGCCTGAATGAAGTGAAGCAGTACCTGGCGATGGAAGCCTTGCCCTTCGTCGAATCACAGGCACAAGGGTACAGCACATATGGGCTGGACTCCTCTTATGGCGGGGTTGACCAACGATGGGTCCTTGTCCACAGCGACCAGATGTACAAGCGGCAGGTAAATACTTTGCAAAGGAAGCAGGAGAAACAACTAAAGGACGCCAGTGCAAAGGCTTACCATCTGCAGGCAAAGACGTTCAAGTGCGAGCCCGACGCCCTGGCCGCTGCCGCAGAATTGGGGAAAGAATGGCCTCTGCTGAAGGCTATGGAGCCCGAGGTCAGTACCAAGACGGTGAACAAGGCAGGAAAGAAGGGGCGACCCAAGGCAGGGGAAGGGGTGGAGATCTTCTCTGTCAGCCTTGCATTCGAAAAGGATCCCCAGGCCTTTGAGGATGCCTGCAAGGGCATAGGGAAGTTCATGCTCGCCACCAATGACCTCACCCTGGGTGACGAACAGATACTCCAAGCCTACAAGCAACAGGGAACTGTTGAACGGGGCTTTAGATTCTTGAAGAACGGGGATTTCCAGCTCACGCCCGTCTTCCTCAAGTCACCCAGGCGCATACAGGCCCTGAGCTTTGTCATGTGCCTTTCACTCATGGTGTATTCAATCATCGAGAACCAGTTGAGGACGTCCCTTGCCAAGGCAAATGAGACCATCCGCATCCAGGACAATGGTCCCGCCAATTACAAGAACAATGCCAAGCCTACCCTGATGAAGATCTTTGCAATGTTTGACCACCTGGGCACGACATCCATTACCATTGCAGGAGGGCAGCAGATGCTGATACAGACTACTCTTCCTCCTGAGGTAAGGAAAGTTCTGTACTATCTGGGTTCTCCCTATGAACAGGCTTTTGAAAGGAGCATATAAGCGGACAGCCCTCTCTTGAAGATCCCTATCAGGCATCCCAAAAAACCATCCATGCAGGAAGGACAATAGAACATGCCATTGGGCATACCTGCTATAGGTGAAAAAGCTTGTATTGCTAGGAAACCCAGTCTGATTATCCTCCTAGGACGGTTAGGAGGACTGGGCTGACAATGAAATTCTGCCTATAGTTCCCCAGCTATTGGAGAAAGCTCCAGTTATGGTAGTTTTCCAAGCTGGGTTTTGGTTATTCAAGATTCTGGAAAGCGTTACTGCCGAAAGTGGGAAGGATTCCCAGAAGAGGCTTTTCACGTGCAAGCACAAGTCGCTCATCATCGTGCGCAAGACAGGAAACAGCACCTGTGTGTTCGAGATGGATGCCAAGGCCGTGGATGAGGCAAGGGGCAAGTTGGGATACTTCATGCTCATAAGTACAGAAGACCTGTCTGCAGGCCAAGTTCTGGACATCTACAGGGCAAAGGATGGGGTCGAACGTGTCTTCAACAACGCCAAGAACGACATAGGCTTCGACCGCCCTGCGGTGAAGACCGATGCCACCCTACAAGGGAAGGTGTTCATCATCATGCTGGCGGGCATGATATCCACGGTCATCCGAAACAGGATGCGCGACCACAGGAATGAGCTCACCAGGAAGATGACATACAATAAGCTGCTCAAGGAACTGGATTGCATGTACACCTTCGAAATAAAAGGAAAGGCCACATGGTGTGAAGTCTCTGACAGACAAGCGATGATTCTGAAGTGTCTGGATGTCCCCCTGCCTGTGGAACCGAAGAAAGTGACAGCAAAACTCAAGAAGAAGAGGGGCCCAAAGCCGAAAGTCTAGGAGTGGCTACGCACTACATTTAAGAACATGGGCTTCCGATCAGAGCCTTCAAGGAGAGCACATTTGTAGCATATTGGTTCTTTGACTGCTGTAAGGGAGGTCTCATCTGCTCATAGGAAAGCTCAGAGGTGAGCACCTCAACCTCACTGGCAAATCCTTGCTCATACTTCTCCTGCACTTCCTCCCATTGCTGACGGGCAAGCTCCAGATTAGCTTCCTGCACCTCAATGTTCTGCTTCTCCATCAAGAGGTAGTAGAACAGCTTGGTCACATTCCTTTGTATTTCAGCTTTCGCTTGTTCATAGGTAACCTTTTGTATCTGGTATCCCAGATGATAGCTCTCCAGCTGTTCCTTTACCGCTGCATTCAAGGTGAACTGCATATTGAGGCCAAGGGAAAGACCGGTATCTGCAAACGAGGCAGGTCCTGTAAAACCTGTTGCAGGCTCAAAAACTGGACCTGATCCGGAATGGGAAAGAGAGAGGTTGAGATTGGGAAGGAAGAGGTTCCAAGAGGTATCAATATCGCGTTTTGCTGCATTGACATCGATGGCATTACCCTGGAGGGAAAGATTGTGCATACGTGCACGCTCCAGGGCATCATCAAGAGTCAGGTTTTCTGCTCCCAGCCCTACCATGCCCACAATCAGCAACATTACCATTTGAAGTATCTTTCTATTCATAGCATTTCCTTAGGTTATAACAAGGAAACAGTACTCAATATGATACATTTCGGCAATCAATGGACAAGCGTTTTTTATTAAAAGCTACAACATTATAGCTATAACTTGTTTGTATCAATCTTTATACATTATTTCTTTTCCCTTGAATAGCAAGGGACAAAACCTTGCACTCTGAAATATATGAATGTAGGATGAAGTATGAATGAATGTAGGATTGACAATGAATTTCTCTGTAAGCATAGCATGTTCGGTGGACTCAACGATGCTTCTCTTACGCTCATCAAGCCCTATCTTGAGGAGCATACCTATAACGAAAACGTCACCATTCTCAAGCAGGGAGAACCCAACAACAGCGTACATTTTATTGTCGAAGGTGAGGTAGCAATAGTCAGGCAATCAGAGACCAACAAGAAGCAGAGCAGAATCATCACAACATTGCATAATGGGGATAGTTTTGGTGAGATGGAACTCATCGATATCCAGAACTGTGCGGCCTCAGTTGTAACCCTTGCTCCGAGCCGAGTCATCACACTCTCCAACAAGGACCTCTACAAGATTTCAATGGTTGATCTGAAGACCTACACCATGCTCGTTCTCAACCTTGCCCGGGATATCTCAAGAAGGCTTCGTGGTGCAGATGAAATGCTTGCCATGGTGAAAAGCCGTGCGACCATGCCTACTTCTGCTTCTCAAGGCGATACATCATTATAAGAAACAGTACCATCAATATTGGAAACAGGGTGCCTACAAGCATTCCGCTTCTCAGCGCAGCATCAGCCTCAGAAAGCCCTCGTAGCCACGGAGCCTTGGTAACCAAATTCGGTACTACGTCTGCTGTCAAACCTATCAACCAGGGCCCGAATGCTGCTCCTGCATCACCACCAGCTGCTAGGAACGCAAACAGTGAAGAGCCTGCAAGGGGAAAGCGGTTTGCACCGTTTACCACAGAGCCTGGCCAGAGCAGACCTGCACCCAACCCAGCAAAGATACAGGCGATCAAGCTGATAACCGGTAGAGGGCTCAAGGCAGCCACAAGATAACAGACTACACAGAGTACAGCCCCCATAAGCATTGCCTTATGCAACGGGAACCGAGTACCCCATGCTCCGTAGACGGCACGTATGGTTCCTAGGAGTAGGGCAAACAAGCAAAGTCCTACCAAGTCCCCTACTTCCTTAGGCAGGCCTAGGGCCGTCTCTGCAAAGGTACTTGTCCACTGGCTCATGGAAACCTCGGTCGCACCACCGACGGCAATACCAAGTAGGACTAAAAGGAAGTACCTGGATGCGAGCAACTCGCGAATCTTTGTTCGATGGTCCTCATGGATTGCAGGAGCAAGCGGGACAGACAAGAAGTTTATGAAATTCAACAAAGGGAAGATTGACCACACCAAGACTACAAACATCCAGTTTCCACGGCCGAATAATTGGATCATCAGGGTTGTGCCGATAACAACAACAATAAATCCCCAAGCATAGAATGAGTGCAACAGACTCATTGCACTCTCTTTTGCATCCCCAGGGATTGCCTGCACGATGGCACTGAGAAGCAACTCGAAAAGCCCTCCCCCGATAGAGTAGATAACGGTGGCAACCATCAAACCAAGATACGTATTGTTCGGAAACAGACGGGGAGCAAGGGCGAGGGACAGGAAACCTACGAACGCCAGAAAGTGTCCCAGGGTAATGAACGGCCTAACCCCATAGCGATCCACCGGTCTGCTGAAGGCAAGGTCGGCAACAATCTGGGTAAAAAAATTGAGCAACGTTAGACGACCCACCTGTTCAAAGGAGAGTCCAAGCTCACTCATGAAGGTTACATACAACAACGGAGCCAAGTTACAGGTCAAGGCTCCAATAAAATTACCTAGATAACAGGCTCGAATGGTGCGTTTGTACATGTGGCTGAGTATACAACCAGTACAGAAAAAATGGAATGATTTAATTGACAAAGAGAGCACCAATTCTAGTACTCCCTTTGTCAATTTCATTATGCAAAAATAGTATTGGAAATCCTTAGCACAATACCTTACTTGTATCTTTACCTACATTTCTCTCTTGGAACTATAGGCTCTCCCCCCTTTTTAGAAAGTAGTACTCATTCGAATGCCTCAATTTCAACCACCCAAGCACTTTCTGGCCCGTGATATCTATATGCTTCATGCACGGGGGCTCCCCAAGAGTCATCGCCCCCAACCCCACTCTGCCCTTCGAGAATTCTAACGTGCAATTTTTCTGTCTTTGGAAGTTCATGCACATATCTGGCATTTTCAAGTTCATGGCAACTGTACGGTACTACAGAACATTCAATGCTTCTATTGGACCTGATGGTCAATCCCTGATTACTATTGTCTGTAAGCGTAAGACTTCTTACGTCAACCCTGTTCCCATACTCCTGAGGATGAAGATACGGTTTCTGGTCATGATATGGATTGAAATCAACCCATCGCAGCACATTACCGCCTTTACGATCCTGATAGCTCTCCAGCATCTCATTTCCGTAATATGAGACATGCTGATACTTGCTGTCTACCGAAAAGGAAATCCCAAAACAAGGAATAGGGGTTGAAAATCTCGGTGGTTCAACGTTCATGATTACCTTGTTCCCTGAGAACCAATAGGAGACATTCACCAGCACAGAACCACATCGGATACCTGCAGAGAACACATTGTTTTCTTTGTGGAAATACTCGGCCACCTGGTAGAGCGATGCCAATTTACACTCCATGGTGGGAAGTAGCGGATTGACCCCGATGTCATTATCTGTCGGGGCACGCCAGAATTCAAACTTCACTGCGCTCTGGAGTATGTTACGCATCTTGTGTTGTATCGCGACAATTTCCCCAAGATGATGATCGATCAAGAAGGAGAAATTGCCATGACGATGACCTGAATGCATATCACCTTCGATCAGGGTATCGGCTTCTCCATGTCGCGCCATGGGGGGGTATCCACAACACAGGACCTGCCCAACGCTCACAACGGTATGCCCTCTTTTTGCCCAAGGGGTATCATGCTTTTGTGCTACGCTCACAATCAGTTGAAGCTCTCCAACCAAGGCAGGGTGGTGCTCAACGGCTGTTGAATGCACCATTTTTGAAGGGGGAATCTGATATGTTTTTGTCTCAAGAGGGCCCAGGTAAACACTCAGATTCCCTGATTCTATCTCTTTACCATCCAGCGTATAGGTGTATGAAAACGTATACCCATCGGTACTGATGAACGCATGCTTGTTTCGTATCTGGATCTCATTCAGTTTTTCTTTCTTGCTGGACACATTTTGCATGAATTCGATTGTTACCGGACTATAGGAATATGCAACCTGCTGGAGTTTAGCAGATATGTTACGCTGTCCATCAACAAGCCCATTGATGCAGAAATAGCCATCAGTCGGGCTACTGAAACCCAGCCCACAAAGTTCCTTGCCATCCTGTATGAGACTCTGGTCGACAAAATCCCAGATGAATCCCCCAGCGTATGCTTCAGATTCATCTTCGAGGGCTACATACTCATCCAGGTTTCCGACACTATTTCCCATAGCGTGGGCATACTCGCAAAGCAGGAAAGGTTTCTCTCCCTGGTTGAGATACTCACGTATCTCCGGAATCTTCGCATACATTCTACTCTCAACATCACTGCTGAGCTCATATCTCCTGTCATGAAAAATCCCTTCATAGTGAACAAGTCGATTATCACCCAGACTCCTGAAGTATGCAGCCACCTCGGCGATGATGGGTCCGCCAAAGCTCTCATTACCGCATGAAAAAAAGAGAATCGAGGGGTGGTTCTTGTCACGCATTGCCATTGATTGTGCCCGATCAAGCACTGCATCCCGCCACTGCATCTTATCGTCGGGAATTGTATGGGGTTTCCTCTCCGCCCTACCGGCAACCATCCAAGTGCCATGGGTTTCAAGATTGATTTCGTCCATTACATAGATGCCCAACTGATCACATAGATCATAGACATACGGATGGTTGGGATAATGACTGGTTCTCAATGCGTTGATATTATGCTGCTTCATGAGCAACAAGTCTTTTTTGATTAATGCTTCATCAATGGCTCTTCCCGTATAGGGATCAAACTCATGCCGGTTGACTCCGCGGAGTATCAGCCTCTTTCCGTTTAGATAGATTGTCCGCCCCTTGATCTCAATCTTCCTGAAACCGAAATGTCCTGTCACTGAATCAAGTACATGATTGCCTTGTTTGAAAACCAAGGTGTATTGATACAGATTGGGAGATTCTGCACTCCAGAGCAATGGATTCTTGAGAGACATCTTCAACCCAGGATACTTGTGATCATTGATGAGTACCTCATACTCATACCTTCCTTCTCTTGAAGGAGTTACCTCAAAGAACACCTCTCCTGTTGTGTAATCATCACTAAGCGTTGGGCGGACAAACACATCCACTATCCTGATCGGTTCACTGATAAAAAGCCTTACTGAACGAAATATGCCGGGTATTCGCCAGAAATCCTGGTCTTCAAGCCAACTCCCCGTAGAGAACCGTAAAACCATCACTGAGATAAGATTCTCCCCTTTCTCGAGAAAGGGGGATATGAGAAACTCCCCAGGCGAGAAGCTGTCTTCCTTATACCCCACATAGTTTCCGTTTACATAGAGATAGAGCGCCGAATCAACTCCATCAAAGCGAATGCTTATCTCTTTCTCGAGGTCTTCACCTGAAATGATAACAATCTTCGCATAGCATCCTGTAGGGTTCTGGTCAGGAAGCGCAGGAGGACGTATTGCATGCAGACCGTCCCACGGATAGACAGTATTCGTATACTGCGCTACACCATAGCCTTGTAAGGGGAAGTGTGAAGGGACTTCAATGCTTTGCATATCGGTAAGTTGTGTTATATTCAAAAAATCGGAAGTAGCCTCCCCGGGAGTATCGAAATAGGAAAACTTCCAAGTTCCATCGAGGCTGAAGTTCTTCACTACATCCTGTTTTTCAAACAATGCGTGGGCAAAAAGCCGGTTCTCTTGAAAAACGGTGGGGTCAATGGATTGTTCAAATTGCATGTTGTTTCCTTATTACTGTTTGACTGAACCTACCATGCCCTGCACAAATTGTTTCTGGAAGGCGAAGAATACTACAATGACGGGAAGAGTCGCCAATGCAATACCTGTCATAATGACCCCATAATCTGGTGTGTAAGATGAAGATAATGAAGAGATTAAAAGCGTCGAGGTTCTTTTATCATTCGACTGTAATACGATGAGAGGCCAGATATACGCATTCCAACTTGTCATGAACGAGTAAATTGCACCAGCGGCATAGGTACTCTTCATGCTGGGAAAGAATATGGTAAAGAAAATTCTAAACTCACCTGCCCCATCCACACGGGCAGCCTGCAGGATCTCAGTCTGATAATTAACGAAACTCTGTCGGAAAAAGAAAATCATGAACACACTGATGCTCCCTACCAGGATAATCGCGGTATGAGAGTTCAGCATACGCAAAACCACAATGATCTGGAACAGAGGAATCATGAGAGAGGCAAATGGAATCATCATGGTAAGCAAGAAAAATGAGTAGGTCTTTTCTCTCACTCTTGATCGATACATCTGGAACCCATATGCTGCCATACTCGTCACCAAGAGTGAGAGTAGCACGGTGAGGACCGCAATCTTTGCTGAATTGAACAGCGCTCCACCCATATCAGCCTGACCAAACAGGTTCTTCAGATTGATACCCAACTGGTCACCAAAGGAGAGTTTTCCCATTTGGATATCGACAGCGCTGTTGGTCGATCCCAAGACAATCCAAATGAATGGAAATATGGAAAGAAATGCCGATATAGATAAAAACAAGTAGAGGAAAAATGTACCCAAACCTTTCTTCATATTCATTTTGCTGCTCCTCTCTTTAGTTTTCTTTCTGCTCGTTCCAGCTTCTTTTGCATGGTTTCATCCTTGTCGCTGCTTACCTTGAACTGTACGAGGGTCAACAATGCAATAATGACCAGGATTGCATAGCTCACAGTGGCAGCATAGCCAAAGTTTGGAGTGTATTTGAAACAGAGATTGTAAATATACACGCTTAGAGTGAGAAAGCAGTTGTCCGGACCGACCATACTCGCTGTCGTTCCTCCCTGTGACAGGTTCATTGGCTCATCAAACAGCTGGAGCGTACCTATGGTAGACATGACCGTGGTAAAGAGAATTATCGGCTTCAGGAGCGGTATTGTGATGGTAAAAAAACTCTGAATCTTCGTAGAGCCATCGATGGAAGCGGCTTCATAGAGATCATCAGAGATATTTTGCATTGCTGAAAGATAGAAAATCATATTGTATCCTGTCCAACGCCAGATCATCGCAACAATGAGGACGAAGGTAGCCAGCCTGGGTACACTCATCCACTGCAGGGGAATATCAATGATATTCAGCTTGAGCAGCGTATTGTTGATAAGTCCCTCATAGCTGAAGAGCATCTTGAACAGGATGGAATAGGCAATCAGTGACGTTACCGAGGGGAGAAAGAGCGCAGTTCTGAAAAACCCTCTGAACCGAATTTTCTTATTATTCAGAATCGCTGCAAACGTTATAGCGAGAATCAACATGATCGGCACCTGGAGCAACAACAGCCTGAAGGTGTTTTTCAGGGCAAGGAAAAACATGGGATCGTTGAACATCCTTATATAATTCTTGATCCCGACAAATTCACTCACGATTCCCTTTGTTGAGGTAAAAGAGAGGTAGAGTGAGTAAAAAATCGGATAGACAATAAAGCAAGCCAGCAGTATGGATGCCGGGATG
>JAGYOG010000050.1 GCA_018399495.1 Sphaerochaeta sp. | reverse complement strand
AATCTGGGCAGGGGATACCGCAGCCAAGGGGAATATTCCTATACATAGAAGAATCATCAGCACTGCAACACGACATTTCATGAATCACACCTTCCGTTCTATTCTTCCTCTACTGTAGAACATGGGTGGCAAAAAGAAAAGCACGTATACGTTTCTGATGTGCTTCTCGCTGAGAAATTAGAGAGAGCAAGAAAGAGAGGCCTGTACACGGTACAAGCCTCATCCTTCTTGAAATCAATTATCTCCCCAATTGGTTAATTTTCGGTATAGAAATAGGTCTTTGGTTTGATGAACGCACGTTTCTTGGCAATGATTAGATAGGAGATGAACGATGCAAGCAAGTACACTCCACTGATCACAATTGCCCAACCAAAGAGGGCAGGGTTGTTCTTGGTGACACTGAATGCCGGGAGATTGATACTCAAGATGATGGGAATTGCCAGAATAAAGACGATTCCTACCGAATAGAGGTAATCAGTGGCAACCGGTGTCTCAAACTCCTTGTCGACTACACGTAGCAGTGCTAGGCCGGTTGGAAGGGTACCTGTTGCTGATCCATAGATGATCAACATCCTGAAGAACTGATGGTCATCATAGAGACGGGAACAGTACCAGGGAAGAATGACAATGGTAATGAAGAGCCCTCCCAATGTGAGGATGAGGATGGGAATCCAATATCCTTGTATTGCTACCAAACTGATAGCACCAAGAGAGGATGCAACAGTCAAGTCTACTGATAAACCGCTTAGGCGGTTGCACGTTGCATTGTCGATGGTGGTCTCCACCTTGAACAGCTTCATAAGCATTTTCACGCCAAGGGCGCTGAAGGAGCTGAATACAAAGTTGATGCCCCATAGGCTGTCTGCGAGTTCAGTGCCCAAAGGACCTATAAGCCCAAGAAGGGCAGATAGCCCGGTAAGAAAGGACCAGCTGACCAGGTAGGTCATCATGATCAGTGCTATGTGGTAGGTCATGGAGTCCAAGGACTCTCCATCAGTGGATAGGTAGGAACCGACAGGACGTTCATGTTCTGTCCTGCTGAAAAAACCAGTTCTTACACTCCTGTCATTGATATTTTTTGCCTGTTCTGCACCAATCCAACCACGCTTGAGCCCTTGGTTGATTAAAATCACACCGCCAAAACTTCCCATCAAGAATCCGATGGCTGCCATGGTGAGCCCTACTGAAGAGCCTCCCCTGAATCCCATTGATTCCCAACCGACTCCAATTGAATAAGCTTGTCCTGGTCCAAGCTCAAAACCTAGGGGTAGGGTAAAGCCAAAGGCTGGGAACAGGTCTGGCTTGAACGTTGCAATGATCAAGGCAGTTGCAATGAGACCAAAAAAGCACTGCAGGCCATATTGCCCCAGGACTGCAGTTACATTGGCTGCAAGGGTTCGTTTTCCCCTTCCCTCCGTGTGAGCTTTTGGAGTGACTCTGAGCAGCATTGAGATAAAACTGATATTCAGTAAGTGGTAGACAATTTCTCCAAGGAAGTCGTTCTTCAGCCCCCACCTGGGAGCAATGAAGTTGTAGAAAATCAGGAGCATGATACCAGAGAGGATGGGCACAGGGATGAGGAACCGTTGAAAAAACCGAATTCGGGCACGAATAAGTGCTGCTAGCAGGAGTGCGACTGAGATGATTCCGATATGGAAGAAGAAGTTCCAGTTCATGAAGATCCCCCCTTCTGGGTTAGTTTGTTGCGCTGGTACGCCTCCACATATTTGAGGATGCATCCTCGTTTGTGAATTCGTATCCTATACAAAGTATTCTGGTGATAGAGTTCTACCGTATTTTTTGCATTGATAATCATGGATTGGATATCAGAAAAGGCCATTAAGTGTTCTATACCATTCCCCTCCTTGAGCCGCATTCCGTCCTGTTCCAGTGAGAGGGTGAAATTCTTAGAGATCAGCTTAAGATGTCTCTCGTCAGCGGTCTGGAACAAGACTCCCTTGTCAGGAGGGAATATCAGTTGTGTCCCTTCGCTTGATGCACTGTATTCCTTCTCCCATGAGTGCCAGGCAGCAACATCCTCGAAGTTGGTTTTTCCCTGTACCGTATGGAGCTTGTCATGATTATCCAGCTCCATGGTGAGCGCACAATGAGTACACATTATCTGGTTTCCCTTGGAATACATGGTGCTCGTTGCATGGCAGTCAGGGCAGAGGTAGAGAATTTTCTCAACTCCCTCAGCTCCTCTTTTTGAGACATAGTCAAACTGCATTTCATTTTGCCATGATCGGTAGCTATGATAGAGCTTCTCTTTAAGGAATGCATAGAGCTCCTTCACTGAGAGTTGATCGATCACATCGGTATGAACAGGGGGAAGGACCCTGAGAATCGCTGTTCCTTTCCTTTTCTTTTCTGCCCAACGGGGTTTTAGCCCATATACCCCTTCCAAGTTGATGAGCACAATGGGGACTTTGAATATCTTCACCAGCTTGGCAATGGCTTCGTCAAATCCAGCAGGCTCTCCATCCCAAGTACGCGTTCCTTCAGGGAAGACGCCGACAATATCACCTTGTTTCAAAGATTCTGAGATTGCCCTGATGGTGAATAGGTCACTCCTGCCTTGTTGTTTTGAGATGGCACCAATCCATCTTTCCATCATGCTTCTCATTCCCCGCATCTTGAAGAGGTACGCCCCTGCTACCCACCGTATGTGAACGGGGGATGCTGAAGAGATAAAAATTGGATCAAAGGTATGAGCATGATTTGCCATGACCAAAAAAGGAGGTTTAAGCTCTGACAAATATTCCATTCCAACGACTTGGATCTTATTACGTTTTAAAGCCATGGCTCCATATGTTGGTTGGGCCAAGTGGACAAAAAGTGGTTTTTTCGACACTTGCTTCCTCTCTGTAAAAGAGTACTCCACCAGAGGTATCCTTGTCCACCTTGAATGTATGAAGAAAGTACGAAGTACGGTTGGCACCAGATAATTGAGGGAGTATTTCATTGCTGTTTAAGAAAAGCGTATGATAAAGCAACGGTTTTTCTTGCAATCGATGCTTAAGACTGTTTAATATTGAACTACTGGTAAGCGAGGCAGATACATGAGAAGAAAAACCGTGACATTACAGGACATCGCTGAGAAAGTGGGGCTATCGACAGCAAGTGTTTCCATGATTCTTGCAGGGAAGAGCCTCTCACGCTTTCCTGACGAGACAATTGACGCAGTCTATAGTGTGAGCAAGGAGCTCGGATATGTAAGCAAGCGATCAAAGAAAGATCGACGTATCCTGCTTATTGTGTGTCCCTCGGTAATAAATCCTTACTTTGCTACGCTCATCCAGGGAATGGAGCAGGAGGCTCATGTACAAGGACTGGGAACCATGCTCTGTACCACGTACTGGGATACGGAGAAAGAGAAGCGGGTATGCGAGTTTGCTAAGGAGCCTATAGTCGGCGGGGTGGTTTTTACCATGATCCCCCAGCAACCGGAATTGGTACGGGAATTAAGCACTACTGTCCCTGTAGTAGCCGTAGGAGACAAACAGAATGAGCTTGGTTTGGATACGGTGGATGTGAACAACTACAATGCTGGAGTCCTCGTTGCTCGTCATCTTCTGGAGTTGGGGCATAGAAAAATTGCCTACCTTTGTACCAGTCTTAACAGTGAGCATAGTGCTCGTGTTCGCCGCTATGAAGGGTTGAAAGCTCAGATCAAGCAAGCAAGGGGGGGTGCGGAGCTTACACTCTTTACACGTGAAATTCCATCTCTCACCGAATTGAATACCATCGAAATTGAGCATGAAACAGGCTATGTGCTGGCCAGGCGCTGTATTGTGGAAGCCCCAGAGGTAACTGCAATGGTTGCGATCAACGATATGGTAGCCTATGGGGTAATGGATGCTGTCAATGATGGAGGGTTTTCTATCCCTAAAGATTACAGCGTCTGCGGGTTTGACAATATCTACCCATCCTCCTTCGGAGGAGTGGGGTTGACCAGTGTTGAGCATTTTATCCTACAGGGGGGCAGGAGTGCAGTACGGCTGGTCTGTGAAAAAATGAGCAAGAAGCCCTCTCGTGTGTTAGAGGGAAGTGGCGTCACCAGAATCGAGTACCACAATCGTCTAATCGTTCGCTCTTCCACCGGTGCCCCTAAATCTGAGTAGTATACTGGTTTGACAGGTAACAGTTTCAGTGGTACATCTCTCTAGGGAGAATAAGGAGATGGCAAAGAAGGGATTTGAGCGGAACTTGCAGTACACCAAGTTTAGTGCCTATGGGTTTTTAAAAAACCTGCGGTTCTATGAACCATTCATGATGCTGGTTTTCTTGGACAAAGGCCTGTCCTACCTGGAAATTGGTACCCTGTATGCAGTAAGAGAGGTGTTGATCAATATTACCGAGATTCCCTCTGGGGTGTTTGCTGACAGCTTGGGTAGAAGACTGACGATGGTTTTTTCTTTCCTTGCCTATATTTTCAGTTTCATTGTCTTTTTTGTAGCACAAGAGTTTGGCATCCTGCTTCTGGCCATGGTGTTGTATGCCTTTGGAGATGCTTTTAGAACCGGCACCCATAAGGCGATGATCTTCGACTATCTCAGGATGAGAGGATGGGAGGACCAGAAGACCCACTACTATGGCAGTACCAGGGCTTGGTCCCAACGTGGGGCTGCGCTTTCAGCTCTGATTGCCGCTTTTCTGGTCTTTTACAATGGTTCCTACGCACCAATTTTCCTGTTTACCATTATCCCCTATGTTTTGAACCTGCTTTTGATCATGAGCTACCCAAAGGATTTGGATGGACCGAGGCATACGAGTGACAAGCGTATCAGGGATGAGTTTGCTTCAGTCTTGCGCTCCTTGGCGAAGACCATGAAGAGTTGGTCCATGGTGCGTACCATCTCCAGCCAGGCGCTTTTCAGTGGGTACTACAAGGCATTCAAGGATTATCTACAGCCAATATTACAGACATTTGCGCTTAGTCTTCCTATTCTACTCGCATATGAAGATCAAGAAAGAACTGCGTTGATTGTGGGAATCGTATACTCAATTTTGTACGCAACCACTGCTATTGCCTCCAGCAATTCTGGTAGGTTCTCAGAGCGGTTCAGCGAACTTGCATCTCCCTTGAACATCACCTTGGTGGTAGGTATTTCTCTTGGATTGGTAAGTGGGCTGTTGCTGCATCTTACCTATGCAACATTGGCAGTGGTATTGTACCTGGGAATCTACATTCTAGAAAATTTGAGAAAACCGATGAGCATTCACTATGTCAGTGACCAAATGGACCAATCCTCACTTGCGAGCGCGCTCTCAGTAGAGTCCCAAGCTGAGTCCCTTTTTGCTGCTGGTATCGCTCTCCTACTGGGTTGGATGAGCACCCTGTTTGGGGTAGGGCTTGGCATTCTGGTTGTCTCTGGAATCTGTTTGCTTTTAGGGTTGGTGTTGAGATTGCCTACTCAGGAGAATCCCCGAAGGCAATAAACCGTTCAACATCGATGCAGAATGCAATACCTGAGCCTGGTTCGCTTAAAAGCGGAAGGTGCTTGATTGTTTCCAACACCTCTCCGGTCAAACCCGATCCGACAAGAATGAGCAACATGTCTTTCTCAGGGACCAATGGGTGACCAAAGAACTTCACATCCTCTTCCTTTCCGGTTCCCCTTGCAGGGAGGATGGTACCGCCTGTGGCGCCAGCTTTACGGGCGGCATCCATAACTGTTTCCGCCATACCTTTGTTCACAATACAGGTAATCAGGGTGTGAGGTGTTTCCATCGGGTGCCTCCTAGTGTTCCAAGTACCCATCATACAATGAAAAAGAGCGATGGGAAAGAGCCCGCCTGCCACAAAAAAATTCGAAACTTTTTCACTGTGACAGTATATGTCACACGAGGAGTCTTATACTAAGGGTGTAAGGAGGCTCCCATGAAAACTTGGAGAGATGACCAGATAGCACTTACGAGGGAGATAATAGAAAAAGTTGACTTTGTTGCATTCACTTTTTCTCTTATTGGAAAAAACAAGGGTTGTTATCTTGACCACCTGGACGGAAGGTTTGGATACATCACCAAGGAAGATGCCCTAGCATATCGCTATCGAGTATTCAATTATGAAAGTGATGCACTGGAAGGGGAGTATGATTCACTCGATGCATTGATCGAAGGCGGATGGAAGGTAAGTACATGAAGAGAAAGAAGTCACCCTATATTCCCTTTATTTCTGAGAAGTACCCACCTACGTATGTGGAACAGGCACACAAGGCTACCTTCGCCAATGAGAGTCAGATTCTGGAAAGTGATAGCTGTATATGTTTCTATTGCGGCCATACCTTCAATCCACAGACAGAAGAGAAACTGTACTGGATTACCGAGAGTGCTCCGAGAGAGAAAACATTACAATGCCCGATGTGCGGCATTGATTGCTTGATAGGAAATGCTTCAGGATTTCCTATCCATGACCCTGAGTTTATCAAGATTTGTACTGAGTCTTGGTTTGGGGGTATCAGCAGAATCAGTGATGGGCTTACTGTGGAGAGGCTTGCCTTGGCAGATATCCTCTTGGAAGATTAGAAACCCCTGTGACTCAAATGGGCCACAGGGGTTTTTCAGAAGCAGAAACGATGAATGATCAAGCCACTTTTGAGGATCTTGATTTCGAATACAGGTCGAATGCAACAGCTGCAAGCAGGACAAAGCCCTTGATTGCTTGTTGCCAGTCCGTACTGACGCCTATGATTGACATGCCGTTGTTCAGCACTCCGATGAACAGTCCTCCGACTACAGCCCCAATTACTGTTCCAACTCCTCCTGAGACAGCCGATCCACCTACATAACACGCGGCGATGGCATCCATCTCAAAGTTCTGACCAGCCTTTGGCGTGGCCGAGTTGAGGCGTGCTGTAAATACCATTGCGGCTACCGTAGCCAGAACTGCCATATTGGTATAGATCCAGAACATCACCCACTTAACTTTGATACCCGACAGCTCCGCGGCTTTCCTGTTTCCTCCAAGGGCATATATATGGCGCCCTTGAACGGTCTTGGATGCAACGAATTGATATCCTATAACAAGGACCCCAAGCAGGATAAAGACATTAGGGAATCCTTTGTAGATGGCGAATACGACGGTGAAAGCTATCAGAACAGCAGCTATGAAGACTACCTTTGCGAGCCAGATTCCCGGCGGCAGCAAATCAAAGGCATATTGCTTCTGCTTTTTCCGCTTTTGGATTTCCCCAAAAACAATCAGTACGACAATAAGGAACCCGATCAATAAGGTGAAAACATGGAAGTTTAGTGCTCCGATTGTTATCCCCCCGAATGGGTCAGGAATGTAACCGGATGAGATCAATTGGAATTCCTCTGGGAACGGGGCCTTTGTCTGTCCTTTCATGATGACTTGTCCCAGACCACGAAATATCAACATGCCTGCCAAGGTGGCTATAAACGGTGGGACATTCACGAATGCTATCCAGAATCCTTGCCACATCCCAATCAATGCTCCACATAGCAAGGCAATAAGCATTGCCAAGTACGGGTTCCACTGCAGATCTACCATCATTACTCCGCAAAGGGCACCGATGAAAGCGACCATGGATCCGACAGAAAGGTCGATGTTTCCCGTCAGCGTACACAGCAACATACCAACGGCAAGAATTAGAACATAGCTGTTTTGAAGCACCAAATTCGTCAGATTCACTGGTCTGAAAAAGATGCCGTCCGTTAAGAGACCAAATGCGACCATCGCCACAGCCAAGGCGATGACCATCATGTACTGCCTCACATTCTTTTTCAAAATTTCAATCAAGACACTCATCCCATACTCCTTATCGTATGTACTCAGTAAAATTATTATCGGAACTTATATCCCACATCGCCGAGGGATTAGCATTGTCTTAGTTATTCAGGATATTGCGCATAATATCTTCTTGGGTCGCAGTTTTTCCCGATAGTTCTGCAGTGATTTTGCCCTCGCTCATCACATAGATTCTGTCACTCATCCCGATAATCTCCGGCATCTCACTGGAAATCAGAATACATGCATACCCTTGCTTGGCGAGCGAGTTGATAATCGTATAGATCTCATGCTTCGTCCCGACATCAATACCACGGGTTGGTTCATCAAGAATCAGGACCTTTGGATCGGTGAATAACCATTTTGACAACACGACTTTCTGTTGATTACCCCCAGAAAGATTTCCTGTCTTCTGGAGAATCGATGGCGTCTTTGTGTTGAGTCTTTTACAGTATTCTTCTGCTACGACATTCTCTTCGTGCTCGTTGATTACCGTAAGATTGGCAATTTTCTTCAGTTTTGCAATTGTGGTATTTTCCTTGACGTTCTGAATCATCACCAACCCAAGTTCCTTGCGGTCCTCAGGTACATAGGCGATACCATTTGCAATTGCCTTAGGAATTGAGCTGATGTCTACTTCCTTGCCTTCGATAAACGTTTGTCCGGTGATGTTCTCACCGTACGCTCGGCCGAACACACTCATGGCAAATTCAGTACGCCCAGCACCAACCAGACCGGCCAAACCGACTACCTCGCCGGCGCGTACTGTTATGTTAACACCATCGAGTTTGTTTCGTTCGGGATTGTCAGGGTTTTGTACCGTCCAGTCCTTGACCTCAAACAGAATGTCACCAATCGTGGTGTTCCTCTTAGGGAACATATCGGTTATTTCCCGTCCAACCATACCTTTGATGATTCGTTCTTCGCTAATTGAGACAGGGGTATCTTGAGTACGCTCCACATCGAGCGTCTCGATTGTCTTACCGTCACGTAGGATTGTTATTGAATCGGCTACAGCAGCAACTTCGTTGAGTTTATGGGAGATCAACACAGAGGAGATGTTGTCCTTATCTCGCAGTTCCTTGAGGATCTCAAGGAGATGCTCGCTGTCTTTTTCATTGAGTGCTGAAGTAGGTTCGTCAAGAATCAGCAACTTGGCATGTTTGGCCAAGGCCTTGGCAATCTCAACCATTTGTTGTTTACCCACTCCCAGCTTGTTCACAGGAGTATTTGGATTTTCATGGAGTCCGATTCGCTTCATGTACTTTACTGCGTCTTCACGTGTCCTGTCCCAGTTGATGATATTGAATTTTGCCCGTTCATCGCCAATGAACATGTTTTCCGCTATGGAAAGATAGGGGCTCAACGCGAGTTCCTGGTGGATAATTACGATTCCTGCGTGTTCACTCTGTCTGATACTGGAGAACTTACAGTGTTTGCCCTCAAAAAAGATGTCCCCATCGTAGTTTCCATATGGATACACCCCTGAGAGAACTTTCATCAATGTTGATTTTCCAGCTCCATTCTCGCCAACCAAGGCATGAATTTCATGTGGTTTTACGTCTAGGCTGACGTCATCAAGTGCTTTCACCCCCGGGAAAGACTTGGTGATATGCTTCATTGACAGCAGAACAGAATTGTTTGGCATACATGGCTCCCCACTAGATAGACTAGAACCCGATTCCAAATTACCCCTAGGCAGATGGCACCGGGTTCGAGATCTTGCGATACAATTCCGGCCTCAATAGTGAGGCCGGACAAATGCACTTACAGTCCAAGATCCTCTGCAGAATGGTAGCCGGTATCGACTACTTCAGCTATAAGGTTGTCTTTTGTAACGATCATAGATTCCAACAAAACGGAAGGAACGATATATGGTTTGCCGTTCTTGATGGAGTCATTGTCGTACGTGGTGGTATTGAGACCCTGGGGGACTTCGCCACGCATGATGGTGTCAACGAGCTCTACAGTAGCCATACCAAGTACGCGGGTATCCTTGAGGACGGTAGCATACTGTTCACCAGCGAGAATTGACTTACAGGAAGCTACAATACAGTCCTGTCCACCAACGACCGGCAACGGCTTTCCAGGAGTCCCATATCCGACGGCTTTACAAGCTTCAAGCGTGGAAAGACTGATTGGATCATATGGGGAAAGAATTCCGTCGAGCGTCTGGTTTGTGTAATGAGCAGAAAGAAGATTTTCCATTCTGGACATTGCCAATTCGTTACTCCAGCGAAGTGTTCCTACTGTGTCCATGCCCTGCTGGCCTGAGCCAATCTTGAGGGTGCCATTGTCAAAATAAGGTTTAAGCTTATCCATGGCGCCGTTATAGAAGAAATAGGCATTGTTGTCGTCAGGTGAACCACCGAACAACTCGATCATCAATGGCTTTTTCGGGGGATTGTCAAGATTCATACCATTGATGAGGATATCACCCATTTGCTGGCCGACAGCGTAGTTGTCAAATGACAGATAATAGTCGACATGTGGTGATTTCATGATCAAACGGTCGTAGGCAATTACGGGGATTCCTTCGTCCGCGGCTTTTGACAGAACATCACTCAAGGCTGATCCATCGATTGAAGCGATGACGAGTACTTGGGCTCTCTTGGTGATCATGTCTTCAATCTGACGAACCTGGGTAGGAATGTCATCGTCTGAGAATTGCAGGTCAACCTTGTAACCGAGCTCTTCCAAACCAGACTTGACTGCTGCTCCATCCTTATTCCAGCGTTCCTCCGATCTGGTAGGCATGACCACTCCGATCATTCCTTTTGATGATGTTTCTGCAGCCCCTCCTGCAAAAACCATGTTCATAGCAATCAGTAGAACCATTGCCACTACAAGCATCTTTTTCATATGTAGCCTCCTTAATGCTTTTATGCGTTTACGTTAACGCATCACACTAATCATTGTTAATTCTTTTCATCGAAAAGTCAAGAAAATTATTCATGATTTTTATGAAACTGCTAATATGTACTACAATTAGATATAAATAAATAATACTTAGTGATTTTTATAAAGTACCCTCAAGATGAAGGCAAACAACAAGAATTTGCGTTAACGTACTCTAGATTTTTTTTATATATCTGTAGTGAGAAATCAGTGCAACTATACATGACAGTTATAGATAGGTTTGTTTATACTTGGTCAGCCTTGATACCCATGTTCGTTAATGTAGTTCTCTCTTAAACCCTATATATTCCAAACAAATCTTTATAATAGTTCAAATAACTCCACATTAGGGGTTGACTTTTCTCTGATAATGTAGTTAGATATACTTACTACTACTTAAA
>JAGYOG010000005.1 GCA_018399495.1 Sphaerochaeta sp. | reverse complement strand
CACTGGGGGTTGCTTCCTTCCTATTCTCATCTCTTCCCTGCGCTATGCTTTCATAAATCTTCTCGCTCCCCCCTCTCGGGAGGCGCTCGGTCAACTTACCCGATTTGCCGCCTTTCCGTCAAGGCCCTTTCGGCCCTTTTTTCCAAAGCTCCCAAGGGCCCTTCTCCGGCGGCCGGCGTTGGCCGACAAGAAGCGACTATACAGGACTTCCTGCTATCTGTCCAGTGACTTTGTGAAATTCATTGTATAAAGTATCTTTCTTGAGATGCTTGCCCAAACCATTCGTTGGCAATATGATTGCCCATCGAAGGAGCAATGTTCCAATGCAGCAGGATATGACCAGAGGAAATCCTCTTAGGTTGATTTTCTTTTTCATGCTTCCCATTCTTGGAGGCAATCTTTTCCAACAATTCTATACAATGGTGGATACCTTTGTGGTCGGCAGATTCATCGGTGTTCAGGCGCTGGCAGCGGTGGGCTCCACAGGACCGATCACATTTTTTGTCCTTGGGTTCGTTATCGGCCTAAACGCAGGATTTTCGGTAATCATCAGCCAGAAATTCGGTGCAAAAGATGAGAGGAGTATGCGAAAGGCAGTTGCCATGAGCATTCTCTCAGCGCTTTTCCTCTCTGTAATAGTCTCATTTCTTGCGGTAGCTTCCACCAGGACACTATTGGAAGCACTTAATACCCCAGAGAACATAATCAATGACGCACATGACTACCTCGTTATTCTCTACCTGGGCATTGTGGCTACCATTTATTACAACCTGCTGGCGGCTATACTCCGGGCATTGGGCGACAGCAGATCCCCTCTCTATTTCCTATTGATAGCAAGCGTACTGAATATCATCGGAGACCTTGTCTCTGTGATTATTCTGGGTATGGGTGTAAAAGGTGTTGCGCTTGCCACTATTACCAGTCAAGGAATCTCAGCCCTGCTCTGTCTTTTCTATATATATAAGCGATACCCGATTCTGCACCTCAAAAAAGAAGATTGGAGCATTGACTGGCCTATGATCGGCAGACTCCTGCGCATCGGCCTACCCAGTGCATTACAGTTTTCTGTATGCGCAATCGGTGTCATGATGGTACAGTCCGTTATCAATACCTTTGGAAGTGATACCGTTGCAGCCTACTCGGTAGGCACACGCATCGAGCAACTCGTAACCCAACCGCTGATGACCCTCGGCCTTGCCATGGCCACCTACAGCGCACAGAATCTGGGAGGAGGCTATCTCTCCAGAATCTCCCAAGGCCTGAAGAGTGCTCTCATGCTGAATGTACTTTTCAGCATGGCAGCATTTCTTCTGGTATTCTTTGCCGGTGATTTCCTTGCCATGCTCTTCATCGATTCCTCGCAGACGCATGTTATTAAACAAACCAACCAATATCTCTCACTTATCTCTTACTTCTTCATTCCACTTGGACTCATCTTCGTGTTCCGAAACACCTGTCAAGGGCTTGGATCAGGGTTGATCCCCATGCTTTCCTCCATCCAGGAGTTGCTGTTTCGCGCTCTGGCAGCCTTCACGCTTCCAGGCTTATTGGGGTATAGGGGAATCATCCTCTCCAGTCCGATGGCTTGGATTGCCGCAGCCATCCTACTGATCTTTGCCTACCGAATCCAAATGCGTCATTTCCGCCGCATCATGAAGCAAAGTGCCTAATGACCACCCTTAGGGGGTATGCAAATATATGGATATCAACGAACCGGATTCACCGGTACCCTCCTCCGTGTCCAGGTGGCAAGATCAAACACCAGCTTCACTATACGTGGACTCTCCCTGGCTAAATCTTCCCGCTTGAAGGGAGAAGTGAAAGCCTACTATCAGGGCCCTCTTCCCCAACTCTCAATCCAAGTGCCACCCCACTCATCCATCGATGGCATACTTGCTCCAGTTCTGCTTGCAATGCTCTGCATGGAGAAAAACCTCCTGGAAATAAGTAATCACTCAATCCTGCTGTATGGGACTGTCAATCTGGTAGGCTCCTTGGTAAGTCCCCCTCCTTTGCAGAGAGAACTGACACAGTTATGCATAGAAGCTGGAATTTCCCTGATCCTATGCGGTGAGAATATCTCCCCTATTCATGAATACTGTATTCCCTGTCCTTCCATTGCCTCTGCATTGAGCCAAATCTGGAGGTTTTCGTTACGTCATCCAGAAAACGAGGAGCCAAAGCGTGATAATTCAAAGACGTATATGCTCAAAGAGGATCCCTTCACAGGAATCCTCGGTCTGAGAGAAGCGAAACAAGCACTCTGTTATGCAGTAGCCGGAGAATTGCCCTTCTCTATTAATTATGGACCTCCAGGAAGCGGGAAAAGTTTATTGCTGAGCAGGACCAAACAATTGCTTCCTCTTCTTACGGGAGAACGAATACAGGAAGTCTGGGCAATCCATGGAAAACAAAGCATTGAATCCCCTCTTTTACGCTTGGAGGCTGGAATGAGCCAATAGAGCATGCTCTCTGGTAATCCTCCCTGGATAAGCTTAGCGCATGGGGGAGCACTCCTCGTAGATGAACTCTCAAATCAGAAACCAAAAGTAAGAACTACACTCGCACAGTTGCTGGACACACACCAAGTTGGTGACTATCCACTCAATTACACCATGGTATCCGCTACTAACTGATGCCGTTGTGCAAATCTGGGTAATCCTAATGGAATATGTCGTTGCACCCAGGCACAAATCGACCAGTTCTGGGGACTCATCGGCTATCCCCTGCTTGACCGATTCGCCATTGCCATTGCCTTGGAACCGGAACCCTTGCTGACAGGAACAGTCGAGTCTTTCCATGTGGACATGAAGGTCATCGAGCATATTCGGTCCCTGCAATCAGTACGTAAACAGGAGGGAGTTGCTCATCTGTTCCCCCGCTACAGCAAGGTGATGGCCCACACACAGAGAAGCCTCAGAAGAGCAAAGCTCTGCTGTACCCTCGCTCAGGTGATTGCGGACTGGGAAGGAAAGGAATCGGTTACCCAAGAGATAATGGAGAAGGCATACTCGCTCTACCTACTTCCTAAAGACCGTCATTACCACCGGAATAAGTAGGATGGTATCGTTATAATGGTCCATGAGCGTCCGACCTTGTTAGCTTGGTTTATTGTTGACTAAATATTGACAGAGGGGCTGTCTCTTTTCTATTTAAAACGACTCTTTCCAGTTCTTTTCGTCTTTCCCAATCTCACAGATTTTCCCCTTGAGCCATAAAGACACA
This sequence comes from Sphaerochaeta sp., assembly GCA_018399495.1. Classification (GTDB taxonomy): domain Bacteria; phylum Spirochaetota; class Spirochaetia; order Sphaerochaetales; family Sphaerochaetaceae; genus Sphaerochaeta. The sequence continues at coordinate 94,733 of JAGYOG010000005.1, read as the reverse complement.
AGAAAGGCAACCCGCTGTATGACCATTGTCGCCAAACAAGTTACCTCATTTTCTGGTATGATAAAGAATCACTGTTCTTTCGCGTGTCTCTGCACCTACGACCTTCGGGTTATGATTCGTGGTGGCGTCTTCGTTAAAGGTTTTTTATCTCTGTATATAGTCTCAATTTTAATACGTAACTGCAAAAATGGAGTTCCATAATTGTCCATTATTTACCCATCGTAACCAAGTTTCTGGTGTCAGGTTCCTGATTATAGTTGAAGAAAAGAACTTGCTATAAACGTTTCAATTTGGCTTCAAACTCACTTAGAATTTTTGCATTAATATGTCTTGGATTTGATTTATGTATATCCTTTGCAATCCTGGAGGCTTGCTTCTTAAGTAGCCCACCGGCTTTCGCGAGATTCAGAATAAGTTCCAGTCCCCAGACAATGGGTACACTCGCATCCGTGCATTGTCGTCTCAGGTTTGTATCATTTGAGACGCAGGTGAAGCTCTGTCTTTTTGCGGTGAGGAAGCAGATATTATCCTGAAAGGATGTTCGCCCAGCCATCTCTTCCGCTGTGAATACATCTTCAATCTCAGGTTCTATTGGTATGAGCCCTAGATCTTTCAATTCTTCTATAGACTTGATGGAGCCCACTTCTTCCAGGATTGGAGTCGCGATATAGATTGAACCGATATGGAATGAAATGAGCTTGAATAGTTCAGGTTCTCCGTTCATATAGTCAATTAGAACGCAGGCGTCCATAATCAAGAATCGGGTCGAATTAGCTTTGCTCAAGCAAAATCCTCCCACTCTGCAATCCGTTCCATCATTTGTTCGGAGGATAAGTTCAGAATCTCAGCCGCCCGAGAAAGGGAAATCTTTTCCTCCTCAATGGCTTTCCTAACGAGGCGGCTCAATCGGTCTGCATTGAAATCAAATGGTTTAAGTCCGAAGGGTTCCGATCCTTCTGGAAAGGGCTCTTCTTTGAATGACAGCTTCTTGTTGTACTTGGTTTCGTAGAGTTGTTGAAATCGAAGCCAAATCATGTCATCAACAATCCCTTTCTGCTTTAAGCGGTAGAGGACGGTCTTATAGCTAACTTTAAAGATGCTCTTTATCTTCATTACCCTTTCTACAAAGAGCATACCAGCACTTTCTTTCCACTCAGAGTCAAATCCCTGTTCGGGCATGATGAAGTACCCAGCAAAGAGGTCCGCTTCCTTCTCCTGGGTTTTATCCTCAGAGCGTGCTTTCCCATCGTAGCTTGATAGGTGCATAAGGAGATGACCGAGCTCGTGAGCAGTACTGAATATCTGACGTTCAATACTGATCCGTTCCCAAGTGTTGATGATTATAGCCGGGCCCATGTCGTCCTCGCCAACAGATAATCCATTGAAGGCATCCGAGGAGTAAGGAAGGGTAAGGATCTTGATTCCGCAACTTTCTAACAAGCCGCAGATATCATAAATAGGTTCATCGCTTTTCAGTCCAACAATCCTTCTCGCTTCTTCTGCATACTCGATAGGAGAGCGTTCTCTTGAGGTCTCTACAAGTTTATGTAGTTTGTATTCTTCTTTATCCGACAACAACGCTTCAAGGAAGGAGAAATCATCCAGCCATTTGGAGACTTGGGCCAAGATCTGCTCTCGCCTGTTCATCTTGCTTCTTGCCCGAAAGCGTACAGCGGAGAGTTCTCCAATGGGCTTAACAAGATCCTGGAGCCGACAATCCAGAGCCTTACTAATTGCTAGCAGAGTGTTAGTCCGTGGTAGTCCCTTCTTCCTCTCAATATTCTTGATAGCAGGAAGTGAGACTCCTGACAACTGAGAGAGCTCTTGCTGGGTAAGCTTCTTCTTGCTTCTGTAGCGTTTAATGTTGGATGAGAGGATATCAGTATTCATATCATCACCTCGTGGGTAAAGTATACCTTTAAACAGAAAAAATAACAATAGTTTATTTAAGGTTTGATGTACAGCCTTTCACTGAACAGAGATGATAACTGTAAATGGAGACTGTACAGGACAACAAGGAATATAAGTTTGATTCCCCAACGGAGCGAGAGGAAAGGAACCATCATGATGGTTCTTCTCCCGAGCGAGTGCAGGGAAAGCAAGGTGAGATACCCCGTCCCTTGGGACGGAAAAGAAGGCAACGCTTCCTGGGTTCAGGGCTTGCCCTGAGGTATTGATACCTTTCATTTCACATACGGAATCAGTCTGAGTAAGAAGTAGTCCGATGCTTGCTGCGAATGAAGCTATCCGGTCAATTAGGAATGGGTCCCCCTGTTATGTCCTCAACTGAATAGTATGTCACGCGAGCGAAAATTAATATCAACAAGAGATCCGATATGGTAATTCGCCGGAACGAGGATTACAACAAGAGAAACTCATCATGGTTTACCTCTTTCCTTGAGAAGTTAACCACTCAACTCAAATTATGGAAAGTTCTTTGCGCTTGCTCCCGTAATGAGTAGACGGTTCAGGTGAGCGTATGCAAAGAGTAGCTGGTCCAAGTGAGGAGATTTACTTTTCACAAGAATTAAGTATGACACCTTAAGGACAGAGAAACCTCGGATAAAAATCGGCTAATTCTGCTTCTGTGAGTACCAGCGAGTACTAGTCCCCATTGACCCCTTTTAAGGTAAGGTTGTTAAGATTCCATAACCTGAGAAAGGATTATCTCACCAAGCTTGTGATTCAATTTGTTCTCTTCAGGATTTAGTATAGGAATAAACCACATTGAACAATCCCCATGAACTTCTCCTACGAACGCTCCGCTTCTGTTGATCAAAGATGTGACGACTGGGTACTTGATTCGGCCTTAAAGAGCTTATTGTATACAAACATCTGTTTCAGATTCCCGTCAGCGGGTAGATGATTCTTCGGAAGTTTCCACTTCTTAAGAGTTGCTTCATTTGGTATCAGGAACTCTAGCAGTTTGGAATATTACCCTTTATACTTCTTGATGTTACTTACTGTATCCGATGATTTGGAGATCCATTCAGAAGATATTGCAGTGGTAAGTAACTACCATCATAATTGCATAGAGGAAATCAATGATTGAACAGCTTCTCCCTGTCGTACCATTATTACTGCTCTTCTTGTTGGGCTATGCGCTGCAGAGAACCAATTTCTTTTCTACTGAATCACTGTCTCATGTGAAAAGAATTGTGTCTGATCTGGCACTGCCTGCATTGTTGTTTCAAGCCTTTTCATCAATAGAACTGGAAAGCCGTTACCTCATTCTAGTGGTCCTCATTTTTATTGTGTGCCTGGTCATGATTGTATTGGGTCACTTTATTGGAAAGCTTCTGAAGATACACAGTCCCTACTTTGCATTGATGATGAGTGGTTTCGAGATGGGAATGTTTGGATATGCAGTGTTCGTCTCCTTCCAAGGGGAAGCACACCTCGGCAAGATTGCGTTGGTAGATCTGGGACAGGTAGTGTTTGTATTCACTGTTCTGATGGCATTACTGATCAAGCATCGTGATGGAACCGCAAAAAGCAGTGACCTACTGAAAAAAATCATTTCCAGCCCTGTAATACTTGCAATTATTGCTGGCCTTGCTTCCAGTTTCATTGCTCCACATGTACAAAGTTCTCCGATATTGGATACACTTGCTGAATGCATCGACTTATTAGCCCGTTTAACGGTTCCCCTCATTGCAATCACAATCGGATATGGAATCCACATCAAAAAAGAATTGATAGGAAAATCTTTGAAGACAATACTTGCAAGAAGGGTACTTCTCACCCTTTTTGCACTCCTTCTCAATGCATTGGTCGTAGATTCCTTGTTGGGAATGGACAGGATGTATCAAGTTGCACTGATGACCATGTTCCTCACACCTCCTCCCTTTGTAATTTCCATTTATATGCGTAGTGATGAGAAAGGTGAATCTGATTATGTAGATAATACCTTATCCTTGGACACACTTGTCTCAATCATTGCAGTGGTAGTTGCATCAGCACTGTATGCATAATACCACAATAGAAATCGGAGTTTTCTGTTTTACTGGGCACCCTGCCATATAGAAGCTGGAACTCGGCTGTATCCTTTGTTATGTAAAGAATGCAATCATGAAGTATACGTGATGTAGCAATAATTCTTCTCAAGTAGTTGACACCCTTTTGAGCTCTCTGGTATAGTCCATTACGTTGCAAGGGCCGCTAGCTCAGCTGGTAGAGCAACGCCCTTTTAAGGCGTGGGTCACAGGTCCGAATCCTGTGCGGCTCATCTTGCATCTGTTTTTAACATGCATATTTTGTCTCCTTCGTCTAGTGGTTAGGACATCGGGTTTTCATCCCGACAACAGGGGTTCAATTCCCCTAGGAGATGCTTAAGGGAGCCTACCGTCTGGTAGGTTCCCTTTTTGCTGTTCAGTACTGCAGGTATGGAATAGAAAGCTCTGAGTACCTACCTCTTGTGAAAGGTCGACCCTACTCTTGACTTCTCCTAGAACCCGTTATACAAAGAAAATACAGGGTGGTTTTCTGATAGCATCATATCTCCCAATCGCTACCAGCCATCCATGTGATGTACCCTTCTTCCGGGCTGCAATCCATTTTCTTGTATCCACACCCGCAAGCCTTTGGATTGCAGCTCTCTTTATGTTCAATCCTTGAGCAAATCGTACTCAGCTTGACTCTCTTCCAAAGCAGAAGAGCTCGATCCTTGTGTCTCATCCACTGAAAGCAGATGTTTACCACCCCAACTGATCGCAAACGCGCCAAGGGGTGCAGTTAGAAGAATACTCATCACTGCGACAGCCAAGATAATCTGCCCGGGACGGGTATCCATGCCACGCTCACTCATCGCTGCCAAGGGGGCAGATCCGATTGCGGCCTGTACTGTTGCCTTGGGGAGATACGAGATGACAACGAACAGTTTCTCTTTTACAGAGAAGCCAGACCCCAGCGTACAGAGATACGTACCCACCGAGCGACTGACCAGAGCGACAAAAATAAGAACGATGGAGGCTAGTCCTGCTTCTTTGGCAGCCTGGAGATCGACCTGGGCACCTACCATTGCAAAAAGCACTATCTGTGCAAATACCCAGATTTTCCCCAGTTTGCTGGAAAGTTCGTGAGCCATGGATTCCCTCTTTTCCAAGATGATGAACCCTATAGCCATTACCGCTAGGAGCGCTGCAAAAGGAATATGCTTGGTCTCAAGGGTGTCCCCGATGTGGACCAAAGCGATAGCGATTGCCAAGAGCGCCATTGCTCGTTTGGTTGCCCGGGGATTATACCGTTCAAACAACTTTATCAAAAATCGAGCGATCAGATAGCCCACCACGATTGCAAAAACCAGTGAGAGGGGAATGGAGGCAATCATCCATGTAACATTCACGGTATCCCCAAGGTAGAGAGAGAGAACAATACTGTAGGCAACAATGACCGTCACATCATCCAGGCTTGCACCAGCCAACACCAAGGTCGGGATTGCCTTCTTGGTACCCCTTCCCTCCTTGATGAATTGGACCATCATGGGAACCACCACAGCCGGGGAGACTGCAGCAAGAACACAAGCCAGTAGAGCACTCTCCCCTCTGCTTATCGAAAGCAGAGAGGGTGCAAGGGCAATAATGAGAGCTGCCTCAAAAACTGCGGGAAGAAAAGCGAGCAATACTGCTTGGAGGCCGACCTTATGCAGACTCTCTCTTGAGAGCTCCAACCCAGCACGCAAGAGTATGACGATAAGAGCGATCATTCTCAGATCAGAGCCAATCCTTATTAAATCAGGATCAAGCAATCCCAATATCTGTGGACCCAGGACCGCTCCTACTGCCAACATCCCAATGAGTGGGGGAACATGGATACGCTGTAATAGATATTCAACAAGAAGACAGAGAATCATCAACTCCGCAAGACTTAGTGCCATGACACACCTCCAGACCTTATCTAGGTTGCAGGAGTTATCAGCAGAAGCAATAGCTGCGGTTTTCTCTTATGGTAAGGAGAGACGGCGAACTCCATCGCCTGCCCTATTGTAGAAAATGCTTAGCTTCTTGGTCAAGTGTGGATATTTGACAGGTGTACAATTCCATCAATCTATGGATAATAAATAGGATATCAGGAGAAATAATCATGACAAATATTAAACGAATACAAAGAATCAGTGATGCCAATGGCATTTCGGGGTTTGAGGATGCCGTGCTTGAGGTCATCCGTAAGGACGGAGCACACCTGGGCAGTTTTGAAGAAGACTCATTGAGAAACCTCTACCTTACCAGAACACAGAACCAAGAGGGAAAACCAACAGTACTGCTTGACGCCCACACCGATGAGGTTGGCTTTATGGTCAAGTGCATCCGTGAGGATGGCATGCTTGAATTCATACCCATCGGGGGGTGGGTCACCACCAATATCCCTGCTCATATGGTACGGGTACAAAAACGTGACGGATCCACAATCCCCGGCATCGTAGGATCAAAACCCCCTCACTACCAGAGTGAGGCAGAACGAAAGAGTGTTCCAGACATCTCCAGCCTATTCATTGATATTGGGGCTTCAAGCAAACAGCATGCGATCGAGATGGGAGCAGAAGTGGCAAGTCCTGTCATTCCCGAGGCAGCCTGTACCTACAACTCTGAAACAAACTTGCTCTTCGGCAAGGCCTTTGACTGCAGACTTGGTTGTTCAACCATTCTTGATGTTCTTGAGGACCTTCAGGAAAAAACACTGGATGTGAACCTCGTCGCTGGATTCGCCAGCCAAGAAGAGGTGGGGTGCCGAGGAGCACAGTTGACGGCAAAAAAGGTCAATCCAGATGTAGCCATCTGCTTTGAGGGCAGCCCAGCCGATGACACCTTCCTTCCCCCGTACCAGCGGCAGACCATTGTAGGAAAGGGTCCCATGCTTCGCTTCATCGACTCAAAGATGATTACCAACCCGAGGTTCCAACGCTTTGCCCTCGATCTCGCTGAGAAACACCAGATACCCGTGCAGCAAGGAGTGCGGAACGGTGGAGCAACCAATGCAGCTGCACTACACTTGTCTGGGCAAGGTATTCCTACCATCGTAATCGGTATCCCTGTCAGATATGCACACACGCACTGGGGAATCAGCAATGTGGAGGATGTGGAAAGCTCAATCCGCCTTGCCAAGGCAATTCTCAGCAATCTCAGCCAGGAGATAATCGCTGGGTTCTGATGCATTGATTTTGACAAACAGGTAACCAGGTGTCATACTGGCACAAAGTGGGGAATACTTATGAATGAAGTGCAGCTCTGCATCAGTGAGATGCGAACATTCTTCCGTAATGGATCAACCCAATCGGTTGCATGGAGAAAGATTCAACTTAAACGGCTGAAGGATGGGATCAAAGAACACGAAAAGCAGATTCTTGATGCACTCTTCGAGGATCTGGGAAAAACTGATTTTGAAGGATTTGCAACAGAGCTTGGATTGGTCTATACAGAAATTGACAAACACCTCAAGCATCTGGATGCTTGGACCGGCAAGAAACGCGTAAGAAATACCTTGCTTTCCTTCCCCTCCAAATCCTATACAATCTCCATCCCCTTGGGGGTCGTGTTGATCATGAGCCCTTGGAACTATCCATTCCAGCTCACCGTTGCGCCCCTGGTAAGTGCCCTGGCAGCTGGTAACTGTGTCATCGTCAAACCTTCAAGGTACAGCAGTCATACCTCCCAGGTCCTGGAATCACTGATCGCTAAACTCTATCCGAGCCACTATGTGACGGTGTTCCAGGGAGGCAGCGAGATGAACCAGGAATTGCTCTCCCATCGTTATGACCATATCTTCTTCACCGGCAGCCCGACTGTTGGACGAGTTGTCATGGAAGCTGCGGCAAAGACACTCACCCCGATTACCCTGGAACTGGGAGGAAAAAGCCCCACTATTGTGGAAGCAGACAGCAATATCCCACTAGCAGCCCGTAGAATCATCTGGGGCAAATGTCTCAATGCAGGGCAAACATGCATTGCACCAGACTATGTATTGGTTGAACACTCAGTAGCTTCGCAATTGATTGAAGAAATGAAACAGGCAATCACCCTCATGTTCGGCAGTGACCCGCTACATTGCGATGACCTTCCCCACATCATCAACGAGAAACATTTCAACCGGCTTATCAGCCTTTTTGAGGAGGGCACTCTTGCTTATGGCGGGCAGATAGACCCAAAGAATCTGAAAATTGCCCCAACCCTGATAACGGATGTTCAGAGAACCGGTTCCTTGATGAGTGACGAAATCTTCGGCCCTATCCTTCCCATTCTTACGTATGAAACGTTTGAACAAGCCGTCGGCTACGTACAAGCAAGGGAACACCCATTGGCACTGTATCTGTTCAGCAACGACAAGGAACACCAGGAACATGTGGTTCGAACCGTCAGCTATGGAGGAGGATGTATCAATGACACGGTAATGCACCTCTCCAACCCACACCTTCCCTTCGGAGGAGTTGGGTCCAGCGGCATGGGAAGCTACCATGCAAAACATGGCTTTGACACCTTCAGCCATAGAAAGAGTGTGCTGGAAAGTAAACGATGGCTTGAGATAAAACTGCGTTATGCCCCCTACCGGGGGAAACTTGCTTTGATTAAACGACTGTTTTCTTAGGAGGGTTCATGAAAAAGATAGTAGGTTTAACGCTGGTTCTCACCCTGCTAGTCACCGGTGCGCTTGTCGCAGCGGTTGATACGGCAAGGGCAGATGCACTGTATGAGATCGATTCATTCACCCAGGCTGAGTCATTATTGGAAGAACAGCTGGCACAAGTCAACAATAATGCAGACCGTGCCCAGATTCTCTGGCGACTGGCCCGCCTCCAGGTATCCCTAGGAGACGAACTGGATGAGGATGACAAAGATGGAAGGTTTGCCTTCTATGAGAAAGGCGAACAATACGCCTTGCAATCCATTGAAGCAGGCACTTCATGGGAAGGGTACCTCTGGAAGTGCTCGAACATCGGTCGTTGGGGACAGACTAAGGGACCACTGAATGCTTTGGGAAAGGCGAAGGGAATGCTTAAGGATCTGACCACGATTGTAAACACCCTGAATGTGCTCGACTCCAGTGAAACCTGGTACGTGCTTTCCAGCCTCTATGACGAACTTCCCGGTGGATTCATCTCCTTCGGGAACAAGGAATGGGCTGTAAGTTATATGCGAATGGCCATGGATACCATTCCCAACCATCTTTTCTATCCTGGCCACTACCAGAAACTTGCTGAAGAACTGTATGCAAGGAATTGGAGTACATCCAAGAGAAGCAAAGAAATGCGAAGCATGGAGAAGGACTGGAAGAAAGCCTCATCCAACCTCGAGAAATACCGTTACTACGAAGGAAAGGACGGGGGAAAGACCAAGCCGTTCTACTCATCTGTCACCCTGGACAGGATGAGTGACCGACAGGAAGCCGTCATGGTCCTCTCCTATGCTCTTGCAAAGGCTAATATGCTGGGGCAACTAAAAGCAAGTGATGTTGTAGTTGTAGAGGAAATCAAAGAACTCATTGACGATTGGACGTAAGATAATGGCCATCATGATTACAGCCCCTGGAATCCAGGGGCTGTAATTCTGTTTACACAATATCAATGCTTGAACGGATTCTCACCCTCGTAGGGTAATCCTTCCCCCTGGTTGTAGGCGATATCCACAATTCCCAGGTAGGAGAAGACATTGAACAAGGCTTTCCCAACATGGCTGAATGCTACCGCAGCATGATGAGGGTAGGCCTTTTTCAGGAGCACATATCGATAGAACCGAGCCATTTCCTCAATGCCAATCACCCCGATGCTTCCAAAGCTTTCACTGGGGACATCCAATACCTCTCCTTGCGCGACATATGCACGGAGCCATCCCCGGGCATCGGACTGCAAACGATACATGGTAACCGGGCCTGCTACCAAATCCCCTTCCATTGTTCCCCTGGTAATATCGGGTTCAACAAGGTCTGGTTCAAGGTCACGTTTCATGATTACCTGATACCCCATGTGAGGATTCTTCAGCAGGGAGCAGGAAGTATTTCCACAGTGAAATCCCATAAACAGCTCATCATTGCGATAAGAACGTTTTGCTCTGATATGCTCCTCATACATCTGGGAAGGAACTGTGTTATTGATATCCAACAAGGTCACAGGTTTATCGCTCACACAAATTCCAATGTATTCACTCAGTGCCCCGTAGATATCAACTTCACAGCTGACGGGTATACCTTGGGCAGTCAAACGACTGTTTACATAGCAGGGGACAAAGCCGAACTCTGTCTGGAACGCAGGCCAGCACTTGTTTGCAAAGGCAACAAACTGACGGTCTCCCTTGTGTTCCTCTACCCAGTCAAGCAAGGTCAACTCATATTGGGCAAGCTTGGGAAGGATCCCCTCATAGGGACTGCTGCCGATTTCGCTTGCCATCTCCTTCACCAGAGCGCCAATACGCTTGTCATCCTTATGCTTGTTGTAAGCAACCAGCAAGTCGAGTTCGCTGTTCTCCTCAATCTCCACCCCAAGGTCGAACAATCCCTGGATAGGTGCATTGCATGCCATAAAATCCTGTGGTCTCGGACCAAAGGAGATGATTTTCAGTTGCTTGAGAGATATGACGGCTCTCGCTACAGGGATGAACTCCTCGATCATGGTGGCGACTTCCCGAGCACTGCCAACAGGATACTCAGGGATGTGCGCACGCAAGGATCGAAGCGCTAAATTGTAGGAACAATTGAGCATTCCACAGAAGGCATCCCCTCTTCCATCATGCAGATCTCCATCTCCCTCCGCAGCTGCAACATACATCGCCGGACCATCGAAGTATTTTGCAAGCAGGGTCTCAGCAGTTTCCGGGCCAAAGTTTCCCAAGAACACCACCAGTGCATTGACCTCATGCTTTGCGATATCCTCCAGCGCGAAGCGCATATCCTTCTCATTCTCAACGGTAACAGGACATTCATAGATTGGCTCCTGATACGCTTCCTTGACTGCATTCCGTCTTCGTTCACTCAAGGCTTTCGGGAAACAGCTGCGACTCACGGCAACCAGTCCCAGGCGGACCTGTGCAATATTATTCATATGTTTACTCCTGGTTCTTCTGTCCATAATAGGCATTCTTTCCATGCTTTCTCAGATAGTGCTTATCCAGCAGGACCTGGTCCATCATCCTTTTAGGATCCTGTTCCAACAGCACTGTGTGATAGGCCATATTGGCCACCTCTTCCAGAACTACAGCATTCTCCACTGCCTTCTTTGCACTGGAGCCCCAGGTAAAAGGCCCATGGCTATGCACAAGTACCGCTGGGATGGAAAGAGGATTCAGAGAGGAAAAGCGTTCAACGATGACCTTGCCTGTCTCTTCCTCATAGGCTGTCTGGATCTCATCATTATTCATCTCCCTGGTACAGGGAATCTCCCCATAGAAATAATCTGCATGGGTGGTACCAAGGGCTGGTATTCCCCGTCCTGCCTGGGCAAATATGGTTGCCCATCGGCTGTGGGTATGTACAACCGACTTGATTTCCGCAAAATGGTTGAATAGGTACCGGTGTGTCGGGGTGTCAGAAGAGGGATTGTAGGAACCTTCTAAAATCTTGCCGGTCGCCAGTTCCACCACCACCATCTTGTCCGGTGTGAGTTCCTCATAGGCAACCCCGGAGGGTTTGATGACCATACACTCACGCTTTGGGTCAACCGCCGAGACATTACCCCAGGTAAAAGTGATTAGGTGGTAGTGCTCAAGCAATAAATTTGCTTTACACACCTCTTCTTTCAGCTGTTCCAACATAATAACTCCTTTAGAAACCTTACAAGGCTTCCTCTGTCCAAAAAAAATCCACACGAAGAGAGAGAGCCCATACTCTTCGCAGGTAGAATAATTCTACCATACAAATAGCGCTTCCTCATCTTCTTTTTCTCCTCTTGACAAAAGGGAACAAAACATATTATATGATTATATGTTCATATATAGATATGATAGGAGAAGTTCATGGCTGAAAAGTGTATCTGGAATGTACAAAATCTTGACTGTGCTGCCTGCGCCGCCAATATTGAACAGGAATTGAACAAAGTAGAAGGCGTCAAACAAGCACGAGTTGATTATGCAAAGAAACAAATCCACATCCAGAGTACGGAAGATAGTGATGATGCGTTCTTTCAATCCCTTATTGCCGAGGCAAAACGGGTAGAGCCTGCTTTAAAGGTTACCTCCCAGCCATATAGGGAAAAGCAAACCTCATTACGTATGATCATCCGTATCACCCTCTCGGCACTGTTCTTTGCCCTCGCCTTCTTCCTTGACACTCCCTGGCTCTTCCTGCCCAGTTACCTTATTGCCGGATACTCAGTACTGATCAAGGCGGGAACAAACCTAATACATGGAAAGGTGTTCGATGAAAACTTCCTGATGAGTATAGCCACCCTTGGAGCTCTCGCCATAGGAGAGATTGGGGAAGCCTCTGCTGTCATGCTGCTGTACCTGATCGGAGAGTTCTTCCAGGATCGGGCAGTCCAGAAAAGCAGGAATGCTGTAATGGAAGTCCTCGACCTCAGAGCAGATGAAACAAGAATAATCCATAAGGAAAAACCAGAGATTGTTGCCAGTGAATCAGTTGCAGTGGGAAGCATCATCAGGGTACTGGCAGGAGAGAGAATTCCCTTGGACGGAACCATCGTGAGAGGATCATCGACCCTGGATATGCAATCCCTAACCGGGGAGTCCCTTCCCCAGAATGCAGCAGAGGGGAAAGCCGTCTCGAGTGGGAGTATGAATCTCACTGGAGCCATTGATATCCTGACTACCCGGGTATATGAAGATAGTACGGCGACAAAGATACTTCGTCTTGTCGAAGAATCCTCTTCCAAAAAGGCCCACACTGAACAGTTCATCACGACGTTTGCACGGTATTACACCCCCTTTGTTGTGTTCTTTGCCCTAGCCCTTGCAATAATCCCTTCTCTGGTTACGGGGACTTGGGAAACTTGGATCTACCGCTCCCTGGTGTTCCTAGTAGTGAGTTGCCCTTGTGCACTGGTTATCAGTGTTCCGCTCTCCTACTTCGCAGGAATCGGCAAAAGTGCATCTCAAGGTATCCTGGTCAAGGGAGGCAACTATCTGGAGGCTCTCTCCTCCATCGATACCATGATCTTTGACAAGACCGGTACGCTTACCTATGGAAGCTTTTCCTTGGAAAAGATGGTAGAGACCGACAATACCAAATTTGAAAAATCCTATCTCAAGGGGCTGACTGCAAGCTTGGAACGCCAGAGCAACCACCCTCTTGCACGGGCATTCGACTCATTGGAAGCACCTTATGGAGCAAGCAATATCCAAGAAATTGCTGGTAAGGGCATCTCTGCCCTGATAGACGGAAAGCAAGTCTTAGCAGGAAACGCCGCCCTATTTGCAGCTCATTCCGTTCTGCTTTCCGGTGGGGATGAAGATGAAGGAGCCATCCACCTGGCAGTAGGGAACATCCATGCAGCATCGTTTATCCTGAAGGATACAATCCGTCCTGACGCAAAACAGCTCATTCAAGCACTGAGAAACCTCGGGATCAAGCAGATGCTGATGCTCTCAGGAGACAAGGAACAGCATGCCAAGGCAATCGCTACCGAGCTTGGGCTTGATGGCTATCATGCAGGACTCCTTCCTGATCAGAAGCAGGTACACCTTGCAGAAATCGAGCGTACCAATCCACACCTGGCATACGTCGGGGATGGAATGAATGATGCACCAAGCCTGGCTGCCAGCCGTGTCGGTATCGCAATGGGTAGCAAGGCCAGTGATGCAGCCATAGAGAGCGCAGATATTGTAATTCTGAGTGAAGACCTGTCAAAGCTGGAAAAGCTGGTGATCATAAGCAAGAAAACTTCGCGTATCGTGAAGCAGAATATTGTATTTGCCCTAGGGATAAAGGGAATTGTGCTTGTGTTGGGTGCATTGGGGTATGCGTCCATGGCGCTGGCGGTATTTGCAGATACCGGGGTGACCATCATAGCTGTTTTCAATGCCCTGCGCATCCTTTTGCTCCGTCTTTCTCGTTGATTATAAAAGACAGGTATGGTAATGTTTCTCAGATTGTTTGAAGGAAAAAGTACATGAATGAGAAGACAACACGAAATATTGGAATAATGGCACATATTGATGCTGGGAAGACCACTACCACCGAACGCATCCTCTATTATACAGGTGAAAACCATCGCATCGGAGAGGTTGACAATGGAGAGGCCACCATGGATTTCCTTGAGCAGGAACAGAACCGTGGCATCACCATTGCAAGTGCAGCCACTACCTGTTTCTGGAAGGACCACCAGATCAACATCATCGACACCCCTGGTCACGTTGACTTCACCGCAGAAGTGGAGCGTTCCCTTCGAATCCTTGATGGCGCGGTCATGGTCGTTTGTGCTGTTGGAGGGGTGGAACCACAAACTGAAACTGTCTGGAGACAAGCTGACACCTACCGTGTTCCCCGTATCGCATTCATCAACAAGATGGATCGCTTGGGGGCAAACTTCCATGAGGCGGTTTCCGAATTGAAACTCAAGTTGGGAGCAAACCCCATTCCCCTCTATCTCCCGGTTGGATCCGAGAACAACTTCAGCGGCATCATCAACCTGCTGACCAAGAAATATTTCGTCTACAGCAATGAAGACCAAGGCATGACGTATACAGAAGAGGAGATCCCGTCCTCCATGCAGGAGGAAGTGGAAAGCTGGTACGAGAAGCTTATTGACAGCGTCGCTTCATTCAGCGATGAAATTACTGAGTTGTATTTCGAAGGGGAACCCATCGGTATCGAACTGATCAAGGAAGCCTTGAAAAAGGCAACCATCTCACGTCAGGCACTACCGGTCTTTGTCGGCTCCTCACTGAAGGATATCGGTGTCCAGGCACTGCTTGACGGAGTTATAGACTATCTTCCCTCCCCATCTGAAGTTCCCCCAATTTTTGGTATCCACCAGAAGACTGAGAAATCAGTGGAAATCTCATATGATAAAGAAAAACCACCACTCGGCCTTATCTTCAAGATTCAAGTGGACCGTGAAGCTGGTCCCATGAGTTTTGTCAGAGTTTATAATGGTACCATCAAAAAAGGTACCGCCTTGATGAACATCAGTAAGAAGAAACGAGAGCGGGTAAACAGGATACTCAGAATGCACGCAGACCGAACTGAGGAGTTGAGTGAACTTGATGCCGGTGACATTGGTGTCATCATCGGGTTCAAAGAAGGACGGACCGGTGACACGGTAGGAAGTGAAGGTGCCCAGATACTCCTTGAAGAGATGCACTTCCCCATCCCTGTCATCTCTGTTGCCATTGAGCCAAACAGTCTCAGTGATGGAGACAAGCTACGCTCCGCTCTGGGTATTCTCGCGCAAGAAGATCCTACCTTTACCTATCGTGATGACGATGAGACAGGACAGCTGGTTATCAGCGGTATGGGTGAGCTGCATCTGGATGTCCTGGTGACCAGGCTGACCAAGGAAATGAAAATCAAGGCACGTGTGGGTAATCCCCAGGTGACGTATCGTGAATCGGTTACCAAGGAAAACAGTGGCAGTGAAAAGTTCTCCAAGATCATTGCAGGAAAGGAGAACAACGCCGGAGTCGGTATCACCATTCGTCCTCTTCCTTCCGGTAGCGGAAACCGCTATACATGCTCGGCGAAGATCCGAGGTATGGACGAACAGTACTACAAAGCAGTCAAGAGAGGAATCACCAATGCATTCAAGGGTGGTATCCAATTCGGGTATGAAACCGTCGATCTTGAGGTTGAAGTAACCAGCATCACCTACAATGAACTTACGGCAACCCCTTTCGCATTTGAGGCGTGTTCTGCGATGTGTTTTGACAAGGTGGCACAGGGAGCTACACCAATATTGATGGAACCAGTGATGAAGGTTACGGTAATCGTCCCAACGCAATACGTCGGAGAAGCCATAAGCAGCATCACCAGCAGAGGCGGCTTGGTCAACAGTATTGAGAGTAGAACGGCTAGTGAGCATATCCATGCACAGGCCCCACTCTCCCAACTGTTTGGATATTCCACGGCACTACGTTCAGCAACCCAAGGCAGGGGAACCTTCTCAATGGAGTTCGACCACTACGCGCAAAAAAGCCGCTAATGGTATGGAAAAACTTCGAAACGGCATGGTTCAAACCTTGCGGAATTGCGACATTTATGCCTAAAATATATTGAAAGATGTGTAAATACTAGACCGTTAGAAACTTTTTACACACTTTTCGGTTGGATTTTATACTTTGCAATTTCTTAAGAGGAGTACAACATGGCTAGAACCTACAATTTGCAGGACATTTTCGCAAGGAATTTGAAGGAGCGTAGAAGAAAGCTCTCCCTAACCCAAGCCCAGTTGGCTGAGAAGATTGGCGTTTCCACTTCATTTGTAACAGAGATTGAAACTTCACGAAAAGCACCTTCCTTCTCCACCATCGAGAAGATCAGTGCTGCGTTGGATGTACCCTGTTGGACATTTTTCTGCGAGGACGGGGACAAGCTCCCCAATGATGTCACCGTTATGGATCAATTTGCATACAAGCTAAAACAGGACATCAACCACATCATTGATGTGAATGTCAGCCTGACCCGTTAGGTGAAGACATACAGATTGTTCTCACGCATGCACCGGCGGGCATCCTCTGGCAGGAGGATGTCTGCTTTTTTTGTATCCGGCGATTAAGCGCAAAAACAAAATTCTTTTGACATATGGGTTGATGGGGCGTACCATACATGCATGCGTTCTAGATCAGCATATAGTGATCAAAGGAGGAAATATGAGCGTTGTCAGCAATGATTTGAGGAATGTCGCCATCATCGGCCACAACGACACCGGGAAAACCACGTTGGTGGAACAAATGTTATTTTATTCCAATGTGATTTCCCGGGCAGAAAAAGTATCCAACGGAAAAACAGTAAGTGATTACACGGATGAGGAAATTTCCCATAAGATTTCCATTCATGCTTCCCTCGCTTCCCTTGGATGGGAAGGCAAAACTTTGAACATTATCGATACTCCGGGAACCGCAGGGTTCATCGGTGAAACTATTTGCGGATTCCGCTCCTGTGAGTCGGCCGTAATGGTTGTTGACGCACGTGATGGAGCCCAGATTGAAACTATCAAACTCTGGCGACATCTTGATCAACGAAATAAACCACGGGCGGTGTTCATCAACAAGATGGACCGGGACCGTGCAGACTATACAAAAGTAATTGAAAACCTTCGGGAAACTTTCAAAGCTAATTTTGTCCCCGTTGTAATCCCCATTGGTAGTGGCAAGGATTTCAAGGGTGTCATCAATCTGATTGAAGACAAGGCCTATATGTTCAGCGAGAACGGCAAAGAAAACGAGGTTGTAATTCCCTCCGATATGAAAGATTTTGAAGAGCAGTACCACAACGACCTTGTAGAAAATGCCGCTGAAGGTGCCGACGAACTAATTGAGAAATATTTTGATGAAGGGACCCTTTCCAGCGAGGATATTCGCCGAGGACTGCGTGAGGGTATGGATGAAAGCCGGGTCATCCCTGTTTTCTGCGGCGCAGCTGAAAATGGAAGTGGCATAATAAGCCTGCTTAATTTCATTAGGAACAACTTCCCCAAGCCGATTGGTAAAACCGATTGGATTATCAAAGAAGATGGCAATGAAGAAGAGTTCACCATTACAGAGGAAGGTCCTACAGCAACAGTGGTATTCAAGACAACCATTGACCAGTTCAGTGGAAAGTTGAGCTTCCTGAAGATCCTCAGAGGAACTCTCAAGGGCGATACCGAATTGTATAACCCGCATCTCAACCGGAAAGAACGCTCAGGGAAAGTCTACAGACTCGTCGGCAAGAAGCTCATTGAGACTGATATGCTTGCATCTGGTGACATAGGAGTCATAGCAAAGAGTAATATTTCCTCCACCAATTCAACCTTGGTAGAAGGCACTGATACGAAATTCCAATTCAAACCTCTCGCATTCCCTCAGCCAATCTACAGCCTTGCAATCAGTGCTGAGGACAAGAAGAGCGAAGTGAAGATGAATGAGGCATTACATAAGGTCACTGAGGAAGATTTGACATTCCTGATCAAGTACAATGAGGAAACCAAGGAAAATGTTGTTGCCGGCATGGGCGAATTGCATTTGAACATGATTCTCGACAAGGTCAAGGAAAAACAGAAGGTTTCCATCATCACCAAGCTTCCCAGGGTTGCATACAGAGAGAGCATCACCAAGAAAAGTGGTATTTCCGAGTATTCACACAAGAAACAGAGCGGAGGCCATGGTCAGTATGCCCGTGTTCTGATTGAGATTGAACCATTGGAAAGAGGGGCCTACTACTCTTTCACCAACGCCATCAAAGGAGGTTCTGTCAGTAAGGGATACATCCCAGGTATTGAGAAGGGCCTGCATGAACTGATGGAAGAGGGATATCTTGCTGGGTACCCAATGATGGATATCGGTATTACCCTCATTGATGGAAAGGAACATCCGGTTGATTCCAGTGAAATGGCATTCAAACTCGCTGCAAAGGGAGCGATGAAACTTGCCATAGACAAGGCTAAACCTGTCCTACTTGAACCAATCATGCTTCTTAGTGTATATATAGAGAATGATTATCTGGGCGACATCCTTTCTGACTTGAGCAGCAAACGTGGACGAGTACTTGGTCAGGAAGATATGGGAAATCTACAGTTGGTAAAAGCCCAGGTACCTCAATCAGAACTCCTCAACTATGCAATCGACCTTAAGTCGATGACCAGTGGTACGGGAAGTTTTGAAATGGAGTTTGACCATTACGAGCCTCTCAGTGGAAAACTGGCTGATGAGGTAATCAAGGCCTACAAGGATTCCTTGGCGGATGAGGAGTAGGTGGTGGACAATCAGATTATTGCTTTTCTGATTGCTTGAGAGTGAATTTGTGGAACCTTGGAAGGGAGCATGCGGCGGCAGGCTCCCTTCCCTCATCTCAACGTTTTTCCACCCAAACCTCATTGATCGGATGGGCCTTTGCAATCCCCTTCTCCTCGAAGCGGGTGGTATCACGCCAAGGGATGGGAGGGGCAAACCCACCATGGGGGTTTACCAGTGAGGGAGTCCCACCGAACACCTCAAGCATCTGATGAGCATACTCTTCCCAGTCAGTAACACAGTAGATATACCCACCCTTTACCAATTTGCTTGCGAGCAAGGAAGCAAAGGGTTGTTGGATGAGCCGCCGTTTCTGTTGACGTTTTTTCGGCCATGGATCAGGGAAGAATATGTGGAATCCAGCAATGCTGTTGTCGGGAATCATGGTGCGAAGCACCTCCACAGCATCAAAACGCATCAGACGTACGTTATCAAGCTCTTCCCGCCCCACTACATCCAGAAGCTTGGTGAATCCGGAGAGAAACACCTCCAGACCCAGATAGTTGAACTGGTTGCGCTCCTTGGCAATACGGGAAGTTGCTGTCCCCATACCAAAGCCAATCTCAATAACCAAGGGATTCTCGTTCCCATACACCTGGGAGTAATCCAGCAATTTCTGACGAAAAGGAATTCCATAGGTGGCATAATAACGTTTTACCGCTTCCACCTGAAACGTCTTCAGATAGGACCCTCTGAGCACATAGCTCTTGATCGGCCTCCTGGCGCCTTCACTTCTACTTTCAACCCATTGCAATTCCGGAATATCTTGGAAGATTGTATCTTGCGTAACCTGCATGCAAACTCCTACAACAACCTCTGCAACTTCTCCATCAGGAACACGGCCTTATCCTTGAGGGAAACTGCATCAGTCTTCATATACATGATGTTCATCTTTCGCATGTCCAACCACACACGTTTATTACTCAAGGCAATGAGATTCATCACCTTGTTCACATTCAGATCTGCGACTTTGCCGAACTCAATGGCAACGACTCCCTTGCGGTCTATCAAATGGATGATGGACAATTTTCGGCAAAGGATCTTGATTTGAGCAATATACAAAAGATTAGCGACCTCCTCGGGAGGTGGACCGAACCTATCACTGAGTTCACTGCTCAAGGAGTGCAACTGTTCCTCATTATTTATGGAGGCAATCTTTCGATAGATATCGAACTTCACCGAAGGGGCCTTGATATAGGTATCGGGAATAAAACCGGTATAATCGAGTTCGAGGAATACTTCCTTCTCCTCTTCTTTCAACCCTTCCTTCCTCAGGTCCCGGATCGCCTCATCAAGAATTCTGATATACATATCAAGACCAACCGAGGAGAGCTGACCACTCTGCTCACGTCCCAAGAGATTCCCGGTTCCCCGTATCTCCATATCCTTCATGGCTACCTTGAACCCGGAACCGAGTTCAGTATGTTCACTGATGATCTTGAGTCGTTTGACTGCAATCTCACTGAGAGCACTGCCTTGGGGATAGAAGAGGTAGGCATAGGCCTGACGGTCATTGCGTCCCACCCTCCCCCTGAGCTGGTAGAGTTGACTGAGGCCATACCGGTCTGCACGGTCGATGATCATGGTATTCACGTTGGGGATATCGATACCGTTCTCAATAATGGTGGTTGAGACCAATACCTGGATTCCCTCATGGACAAAGCGCCTCATGGTATCTTCCAGTTTTCGGCTTTCCATCTGCCCATGGGCACTCTCGATGATCAGATCCGGCAATAAATTCGTCAACTGCTGGACAACCTCATCAAGGCTCTCAATACGATTGTGCAGGAAGAAAACCTGTCCACCCCGATCCACTTCCTCCCTGATCGCCCTCACGATGACATCCTGGTCGTACTCGCCGATGTGTGTCTCGATGGGGCGGCGAGCGATCGGAGGAGTGGCAAGCAGTGACATGTCCCTGATCTTCAGGAGGGACATATACAGGGTCCTCGGAATGGGCGTTGCACTGAGGGAGAGCGAATCGATACTGTTCCTCAGTACCTTGATGCGCTCCTTGTCCTTGACACCGAAACGCTGTTCCTCATCAACGATCAGGAGCCCCAGATCCCGATACATGATATCCTTCTGAAGAATTCGATGGGTCCCGAAGAGCACATCAATCTTTCCCTCTGCAACACTCAGCAAGGTCTTTTTCTGATCTTTCTTGGGTACAATCCTGGAAAGTTGGGCACAGCGGACGGGAAAACTCCCCAATCTACTGACAAAGTTCTGGTAATGTTGCTCGGCAAGGATTGTGGTAGGAGCCAGAAAAGCAACCTGCTTTCCTCCCATGATCGCCTTGAACGCGGCACGGAAGGCTATTTCAGTCTTTCCGTAGCCAACGTCACCACAGACCAGGCGGTCCATGACCATCGGCTTTTCCATATCATCCTTGATATCCTCGATGCAGGACAGCTGGTCAGCTGTCTCATCGAAGGGGAAGGACGCCTCAAACTGCAACTGCCAATCGGTATCCTTGGGAAAGGCGAACCCAGGACTGTTCTGGCGTTTTGCATAGAGTGTAATCAAATGCTTCGCCAGATCCTCGGCCTTCTTGCGGGCCTTCGCTTTCTTGTTCTCCCAGCTTATACCACCAAGCTTATCAAGCTTTGGGGTTCCACCGTCGCTTCCGATATAGCGCTGTACCAAGTTGGCCTGTTCGATGGGAACATAGAGCATCTCAGTGTCGGCATATGCAATCTTGATGAAGTCACGTTCGCGGTCAAAACTTGAAACTCGGTCAATCTTTACGAACTTTCCAACCCCATAGTTTACGTGTACCACGTAATCGCCCTCATTCAGGTCAACAAATGAGTCCAGAGGGGTCGACTGGGTATGCTGCAGGGTCTTTACCACCTGCCTTCTTCGTCCAAATATCTCGTGTTCACAGATTGCAATAATTTTGGAACCTGGAAGGGAGAATCCCCCAGAGAGTTCCATCTTCTCATAGGAGAGGAACGAAAAAGCACTGAGCATCTGGCTCAGTCGTTGCAGCTGCAACTGATTCTCGGCAAAGATGGTCACCTTCCATCCCTGTTTCTCAAAGCTCTTGAGGTCATCCTTGAGCATCGAGAAATTCCCAAAATAGGAACGGGGACCCTCAATATCGAACTTGAAGGCATCAGAGGTCTGCCCAGCAAGATCCATCACGGTGATTGAATACCGGCAGGTGGTCTGGAAGAAGAGAAAATCGAGCAACAACACATCCGGCTTGAGTGCATCCCTGTCTTTCAGGAATGCTTGCCGGTAGAGTGACTTCGCTTCCAGCTGCAAACTATGAAAGCTGGTGGCAAGCCGCTTGTCCCCGATAAAACAGAACAGATCAGCATCATCAAGGTATCCCTTGATCGAGGAGGTGACAAGTTTGTCAGTGGCATCAACCAAGGAGAGGCTGAAGTGGTCAACCTTGGAACGTGTCTCCTGTGTGATGGAATCAAAGCTGCTGATCTTACCCACCTGATCCCAATCTGCATAAATTCTGAAAGGATGTTCACTCTCATAGGGGAAAATATCCATGACCTCCCCCCTCAGACTGAATTCCCCCATTGCATTGGTGGAAACGGTATGAATGTATCCTGCTCTCGAGAGCTGTTCTGCAATGTTTGTGCTGTCAAACGCTCCCCCTACCCTCACTGAGAGGGATGAGGCTGAGAGAGTCTCAGGACTGACCAGCGGGCCCACGAAGGCTCTCAGGTGGGTTACGATCATCCCATGACGCATTTCGGTGATGGAGGTTAACCGATTGAGCTGGTCATACTCAACATTGTCCCCACTGAACGGGGTATACAGCTTTCTCCCATTGCTGGGAAGGTATATCGTCTTAAGTTCATTTGTGTAGGGTGTATCCTGATTTTGGGAGACACCACTATCCTTGAGTAAATCCTTCGCGCTCTCCTCAGTCGGGCATATGACCCATATACGACCTGTATGCTTGCGCGAAATCATACGAAGGAACTGGGCAAGTGGATACCCTTCCAATCCCTCCAGGTGCAGATGTCGGGTCGTCGCACCATACGCCTTGTATGCAGGACTGCTTTTGATATACGATTGGACAAGGGTTGAAATAGGTGTTTGCATAAGCGCCATTACCCTATCATGAGCAAGAAGGTTATGCAAGATAATGGAAAGCACACTTAAAAAGAAAGCACTGGATGCGCTCGCTCTTGCCGTACAGGAAGCAGGGCATTATGCCAAAGAACAGCAGCAACATATTCAACGATCCTACAAGAAGGATGGATCAGTGATTACGGAAACGGATCTCGCAATTTCGAAGCGGATCATCTCCGTTATCAATGAACTCTTCCCCTCGTCTAACATTATCAGTGAGGAGACGCTCACACCATTCAGCGAGACAGCTCCATTCACCTTTGTACTCGATCCAATCGATGGCACAGATGTCTACTCCCAGGGGCTTCCTTCCTGGGCGGTGGCTTTGGGCATTCTTAATAAAGACAGGGTACCCGTCGGTGCCATGATCAGTGCTCCCCGCTGGGGAATTGGTGAGGATGACCTATTTGTACGACTTGATCCTGGTATGAAGATACTGATAAATGGACAACCATTGATTATTGAAGGGGACAAGGACTTTCCCCATCAAATCACGATGGGGTCAAGCGGGCAGCGATTGATGGATTTTTCCCGGTACGAAGGGAAGATCAGGATCTTCGGTTCCTCCATCATCCATATGCTCAGCCCTGTAATCTATGAGCACATCCAAGGATGTGTCAACCAAAGCTGTTATGTCTGGGATGTAGCAGCCTCCCACGCAGTCTTGCTCTCTGCAGGAATGCTGGTGGAGTACGTGGATGGAAAGCCATTCGTCTATAATGATGATTTCCTTTTGCACCGCAAACCATTCTCTCCTTCCCTCTACGTGGGAACAAGGAAATGCATCGATGCACTTAAGGTAGTGCTCCCCCCTAAATGCTAGGGGAGGGAATCTTATCCTTATCGTACCAAAATCGAGCAAGGTACATGAACGGGGTATCCAGTACAGACACAATCCATTTCAACAGATAGGTACTGATGACA
This sequence comes from Sphaerochaeta sp., assembly GCA_018399495.1. Classification (GTDB taxonomy): domain Bacteria; phylum Spirochaetota; class Spirochaetia; order Sphaerochaetales; family Sphaerochaetaceae; genus Sphaerochaeta. The sequence goes on along the minus strand of JAGYOG010000005.1, from coordinate 70,839 downwards.
ATCCCGGTCAGTACCTCTGTTGGGTAGACACCCCAGAACGCTATGAACGTAAATACCAAGGTATCAATGAGTTGACTTACGATGGTGCTTAGGTTGTTTCTCAACCAGAGTGTACGATTTCCTGGGTGTTTGCGCTTCCAATAGTCGAAAGCCCAGATATCGTGGAGATTGCTCACCACATAGGCTACCAGGGAGCCGAAGGCGATGCGGGGCATAAGGCCAAAGACTAAAGAGAGTGATGTGTGGGCAATATCCGATGCAGCCGGCTCAAACAACAATGCTACCTGCATGATGATCGTCATCGAAAGTAAACTGAAGAATCCGATAGCAACCGCTTTGGCTGACTCCCTCTTCCCATAGAGCTCACTGAGAATGTCAGTAGCCAGGAACCCAGTGGCATACACGATATTACCCAAGGTTGCATCAAGGCCGAAGAGCATTACATTCTTTGTTACCTGGATGTTTGCCACGATTACACTGATGGGTATCCAAATGTAGAGTCCCAATTTCCCCCACAATCTGAAAGCGATAAGAATCATGACGAAATTCAGAGCCAGCATTACCATCCAGAAAAGTTCATTCATTGCGTTTCATTCCTTATACCCAACATACTTGATTTCCACCCTTTCCTTGGGGATGGAAAACCTATTCAGTACCTCTTCTATGAACGGAATGCGTACTGCAGCGAACACCTGCAGTCCTGGAGTGTCCAAGGCTTTCCGGAACGAAATGGCAAGTCCTTCTCCAGAAATTTCCAACTTGCCGATCTCATCAAAGATGGCCACCTGTGAATACTCCAGACTCTGGAGTATCTGAGCGTTGGCCCAAAGGAAGGCATTCTCATCCAGATAGAACCTACCGATACGATTTCCCTGCCCGATTGGCTTCTCAGAGAGTGCCAAACGTTCTTCTTGTGAAAAGAGGTCCTTGAGTCTATACACGGTTTTCTCGGGATTTGCAAGGGCAAGCACCCCACACAGAGGCGTATTCTCGATGTCGTATTGCTGAATCAATTGGACCAAGGAAGTAGTCTTTCCTTGGTCACGTTCAGCAACGTGAAGTGTTAGGCTAGCTTGCACGGAGGAACCCTTGCAGCACATCGAATGCTTTCATGGAGTCCTCACGCTTGATTACAAAGGTCAACTCATTCATGGTGGAGACAATCTCAATGACGTTGATCTGCTCCCAAGCCAGATGGCGCACTGCCTCATAGACAATACCAGGGGTCTGCAGGAAATCTCCGGTAAACACCAGAGAGAGTGCAACCAAATCGTTCATCTGGTTTAGGATCTCCTCCCCTTCGGTCAACTCATCGACCAGATAACGATATTTCTCACTTACCGCTAGAGAAACCTCATGACTGCCAAGCGTAATATTCAGAAAATCACCTTTTTCGGTAGAGATGTTACGATAAAGGACCCCCAACTTGCTGATAAAGTCGTCTTTCCTGACCAGGTTCACATCGAAAATATTTGTTTTCATGACAATTCCATATTCGACGTTTCCATGATCAGTCTTTGCACTCTCTTTCTTCAGTTCTTCACCATAGCGGCGGAGTGCCATTACAATGGCACTGGCTTTGACTTCTTTGCCATAGGCCTTCTGAACATCATCTTGGATAGAGGAAGCATAGTTACTGAATGAGAGAATTCCATTGATTAACATCTCATGGATGAATGGACTCTTATCCACAATTCTTTTTACACAGCTACTCACTGAATCTGCCATACTGCCCTCCAATATGTTATTATTATCACAGAATCGTTTTAATTGCAACAAATTGCGTATGTAATAGTAGATTTTTGTACATAATTGATTTTCCCCGCTTATCAAACAAAATCTACATATAGTGTTGTTTTAATATTATTATTTGAAGTTGCTTCATTATAAAACACTATTTCATTGAAATTATGCCATATTACTGGTATACTACATATAGAAAGGAATACACTGATGCGATGCCCACACTGCTCAGCAATGGATGACAAGGTTCTCGAATCCAGACAGAACTCCAGTGGTTCGTCAATCAGACGAAGACGGGAGTGTAATGTTTGCGGTTACCGATTTACCAGTTATGAACGGATAGAAGACAAGCCATTAATGGTTATTAAGCGCGATGGCAGAAGAGAGCCGTTTGATTTAAATAAGATTGGCCGAGGGGTCCGTTCCTGTACCGAAAAACTGAATATCGGTGAGAATGATATTGACGTGTTGTTACAGAGCATTGAGGATGCCATCATGCTCAATGTTGGGAGCAAACGAGAGATAGCTTCCAGTGATATTGGAGATGAGACACTTAAACAACTCAAAGAAGTTGACTTGGTTGCCTATGTACGTTTTGCCGCTGTCTACAAGGCTTTTAATGACCTGGGACAGTTCATTGCAGAAATCCAAAAATTGGGCAAGGAACTTGCCTAGCGTGCATCAAACCATTTCCCGGTTAGGGAGTGTTCTATACTGTCATTGAGATGCTCGGGTTTGAGAATCTCATTGGCACAATCAAGGCAGAAATTGTCACTCATACCAGCCACATAGTCATAGATGAGCCGTCCGATATTCCCATCCCTTTGCTCATATGCTTCATGCATGTCCATCAAGTGATGGTAGAAACCCATGGCAAGCATGTTTTTTTCCTGCACGTACAATTCCTCTCGAAAACCGTATGTTTCCAGCAAAAAATTCAAGTAATCAAGGATGAGGGTAAACAAACGGGTAAAATACCGCTCGTACCCTTCAAGCATAGGGCTTTTGTAGATGGACTGATAATTGAATTTGATCATCTCCTGCACTGCTGGGAATATTCCATCACTGAAACTGATTCCCACCGATTCGTTGGAGTGGTCAATGACATCACTGACCAGGGTGTCGATGATATCGGCATTTCTTCTCCCAAGGATACGGGCTACCTGCTGTGGGAGCTGTTCTTGATTTATGATTCCCAGCCTACAGGCATCTTCGAAATCCCTGCCAAGGTAGGCGATGGTATCGCTGAAACGCACAACCACTCCCTCATATGTAGCAGGAACCAAACCTTTTCTACTGGTGATCTTCTCCAAATCTCTTACGGTGAAGGTCGGTTTGATGGAATGCACCAACTGCTCACCGTTGTGACAGACAATGCCATCCCTTACTGCATAGGTAAGATTCAGTCCTTTTCCGTGGGAAGTAAGAAAGTCAACAACACGGAGACTATTCACCTCGTGTTCAAATGCTGAAAATCCTGCTTTTTGCATTTTTGCGGAGAGAATTTTCTCCCCAGTGTGACCAAATGGGGTATGCCCCAGGTCATGCCCCATACCAATTGCCCAGGCAATTTCACTATCCAAGCCAAGGCCCTTGCAAATGGTTGAAGCTATGGAAGATACGTGCAAACAGTGTTCCATTCTCGTGCAGATATGATCATTGCTGGGGGCGAAAAACACTTGGGTCTTATGCTTAAGCCTACGAAACGGTGAAGAGTGGATGATGGCTGTCGTATCACGATAATACGGACCACGAACATCTTCTGTTTTCTCTCGTTTTCGTTTCTTCAACAATGCACTTGAGATCTGATTTTGTAATTCCATAGTTATTCCCCAAAGAGTTGCCCTATGGTATCATAGGAAAAGACCCTTTGGATAGCGGAGGAACCATGATTGAAATCTATGCACTGCCTTTGGTTTGCCTGCTCTTGAATTTCCTTGCATTCGCAGCCTGCCTGCGTTTCCTTTTTTCACGACAGGGACTCTACTGGATTGTACCACTGTTTCTTACCTTTTTCATTCTCTGGCCCAATGCACTCAATCTCTATCGAGTGGCAAGCAACGCTACGGCGGTGAGCATTCCCTACTCCTATCTCGACTTGCAACCGTTGTTGCTCTCACTATTCTGGTATGCAATGATTGTAACCTTCCACTTTGCCTTGAAAAAGACTATCAGGGTGAACCACTACGAGGAACAGGTAAGGAAGAATCTACATGAAGCACGCTACCAGATGGCAGTGGAGATGATGGTACAGGGCAGAAAAGAAAAGAGAAGAAAGCAATATTACACAAAGGCTCCTGCAGCAAGACCCATCTTAAATGCCTACAGTACCACCTGGACCGATCTTTTCGATCAGAGATGAATATGGAACACCTCTACTTCTGCGGAATCAAACACAGCGGAAAATCCACGCTGGGAAGACTTGCTGCCCAAGCATTGGAATACTCCTGGGTCGATCTGGATGACTTGGTCCTCCAGGATATAGCACCTTGTCGTTCCATTCGTGAATTCTACCAGAGAGCAGGTAAAGAATCTTTCATGGAAGAGGAGGTCCAAGCGCTCAGAACCTTTCTCAGCACTCGGAAAACTCCTTACATCATCAGCCTTGGTGGTGGTGCCTCAGATAACCAAGCCTTGATTGAATTGATCAAGGAATCAGGAAAGCTTGTCTATTTGGAAGTGGAGGAGCCAGTGCTCCTCGAGCGGATACTCAAAGGCGGCATCCCCCCCTTTCTCGACCACTCGGATCCCCAGTCTTCCTTCGCTTCGCTTTATGAGCGGAGACATGCACGCTATAGCAACATTTGTGACATCATGGTACGATTACCAAATTATCCGGACGTCCGCGATACAGCGCGGTTTCTTGTTGATACACTGAAAATCGAGGTTTGATATGGGGCACAACAGTTTTGGCACAGCATATACCATCACCACATTTGGTGAATCACATGGACCTGCCTTGGGGGTCATCATCGATGGGGTCGAACCTGGCTTCAAGATTGATGAGGATGCCATCCAGAATGAGATGGACCGTCGCAGGCCCGGGGCGAACCCAACAGGAACTGAAAGAAACGAAATCGATAAGTTGACCATTCTCAGTGGTCTCTATGAGGGCATTACCACCGGCACCCCGATAGCCATGATCCTCTACAGCACCAATCAGCGCTCTGCAGATTACTCCCACCTCGAGAACGTATTCCGTCCCGGTCACGCAGACTGGACCTTCGCCCAGAAGTACGGGATCAGGGATATCCGCGGTGGGGGCCGCTCGAGCGGAAGAGAAACTAGCGCCAGGGTTGCAGCAGGAGCTTTGGCAAAACAACTCCTTGCAAAACGAGATATCACAATCAAGGCTGGCACGGTACAGGTTGGGAATGTCGTAGCCAACGAGAGACGTTGGAATGAAACAGACAATCCACTCTCTTGTCCTGACCGGGAAGCCGCACAATCAATGGTAGCTCTCATCGAACAGGTGAGAGGCGAGAAAGACAGCATCGGTGGTATCATCGAGTGTAGGGTTACTGGAGTGATGCCGGGGCTTGGAGAACCAATATTCGGGAAACTTGAGGCGTTGCTCAGCCATGCCGTGATGAGTATAGGAGCAGTGAAGGGAATCCAATTCGGAGATGGATTCGCATGCGCATCCATGCGCGGCAGCCAGTTCAACGACCAAAGGACCAGTGACGGCTTCCTATCCAACCATGCAGGGGGAATGCTTGGTGGTATCTCATCTGGGCAGGAGATTGTCCTACAGGCGGCTATCAAGCCAACGGCATCCATTGGGAAACCACAACAAACAGTAACCAAGGGTAATGAGACCACTACATTGGAAATTGAAGGTCGCCATGATCCCTGCATCTGCAGCCGTGCAGTGGTGGTCATCGAATCAATGGTCGCAATCACCCTGCTCGATCTCTATTACACCGCATTTGGGAAGGCATGATGCAAGATACTCCGCTTATAGTACAAAGTGACAAAACCCTGCTTCTCGATGTTCACCATGAACAGAGTGAAGCATGTCGTAATGACCTTGTCCGTTTCTGCGAGCTGGTCAAGAGCCCGGAGCACATGCATACCTATGCCTTGAGCGCCATCAGTCTCTGGAACGCCTCAAGCTGCGGGGTGGATGCATCCTTCATCCTCTCACGGCTTGATTACTGGTCGAAATTTCCTGTACCTGAATCGGTACGATTTTACATTGAGGATATGGCTACACGTTGGGGAAAGATCGTGCTCTCAGGCAGTGATGACCCTAGTTACTATGAACTCTGGGTTGAAAGCAAACGGATTTGGACTGAGCTGCTGAACCGACAAGCTATTGCTAAACTATTGATTGTAAAAGATGAATCGCGATTTCTTCTTGAGTCATACAACCGAGGAGAAATCAAGCTGCAGTTGATCAAAATCGGCTATCCCGTTGATGACAGGATACCCCTGAACCATGGACCTCTTTTACCCTTTACACTCCGGGATACAACCTTGGGTGGCAAGCCATTTTTTGTACGTCCCTACCAGAAGCAGGCAGCAGATGCCCTGCTCGGTGACTTAGGCCCCGGTAGCGGGTTTGGAACCATTGTCCTTCCCTGCGGCTCAGGAAAAACAGTGGTAGGAATGCATATCATGGAACGCCTCTCCACCAAAACCTTGGTGGTAACAACCAATGTGGCTGCGGTACACCAGTGGATCAGCGAAATACTGGACAAGACCACCTTAAGCAAAGACCAAATTGGGGAGTACACCGGGGATAAAAAGGAAAATAAAGAGGTAATAGTTTGCACCTACCAGGTGCTTACTTACCGTCCAGACAAGGAAGGGCCCTTCCCACATCTTGAACTGCTCACCAAAGGAAACTGGGGGTTGATCATCTATGATGAGGTACATATGCTTCCAGCCCCAGTGTTCAAGATCACCGCCGAGTTGCAAGCCGTGTATCGCGTAGGCCTTACAGCAACCTTGGTCAGGGAAGACGGACGTGAGGACGAGGTTTTCAGTCTCGTTGGCCCCAAACGTTTCGATGTTCCTTGGAATGAGCTACAACAACAGGGGTTCATCGCTGAGGCGTATTGTCATGAGGTGCGAATAGACCTGCCGAAGGAGCAGGAAATACCGTACGCGATAGGGACGAAACGGGAGAAGTACCGTATTGCCAGTGAGAACAAGCGAAAGCTGGAGGTGGTACAGGCCTTGGTGGACCGTCATCCTGATGATTTCATCCTCATCATAGGACAGTATCTTGATCAGCTGAAGAACATTGCAAACCATTTTGGCCTGCCAATCATCACAGGAAGCACACCGAACATAAAACGGGAAGAATTATACCGGGATTTCAGGGAAGGAAAACAACGCATTCTTGTCGTCAGTAAAGTGGCAAACTTTGCAATTGACCTTCCCGATGCTTCGGTGGCCATTCAGGTCAGCGGGACCTTTGGTTCACGTAGTGAGGAAGCACAACGACTAGGTAGGATTCTCAGGCCGAAGAACCGCTCCAGCTTTTTCTATTCGGTGGTGACACGCTACTCCAGTGAAGAGGAATTTGCCGCCAATCGTCAGAAGTTCCTTGCTGAGCAAGGTTATTCCTATGAAATAGAGGTATGGGACACGTGAACGAAAGAGTACAAGAAACTTTCAAGACATTACTGAGTCGATATAGTGAAGATACTTATTTTTATCTTGCACGCAACTACATGGGGAAACTTCAGTCCCCTTTCCATAAACCACAGCTGACGGCCAAGCTCTGCCAACTTTTCAACCAGGATTCAATGGTCCAAAAAATGCTCTCAATGCTGGACTCCTTTGACCAGGTAGTACTAAGCTTGCTTGCCACATTTGGCCCGCTCACTGTGGAACAAATCACTTCGCTTCTCAAAGGCTCATTCAGTTATGGGAACCTTCTAAGACGGGTGGGAAATCTGCAGGAACGAATGATACTACTCAGTGATGCAGGGAGGTTGGTTTTCAATCCATTGCTTGAAGACCAATTGCTACAGTACTGCTCGCTCCGTCCACTGTTTGGCGAAGAAGAACATACCTGTGTGGAAGCTCCCTACTGTTCCACTGAGTTCCTCCGGGGATTTTTCTCATTGGTGGCAAAGGAAGGGAAATGCATCTATCATGAGAGCATTGCCAATTACTTCCCTACCTATGAGCACGACCGACTCAAGGAGATGTATCAAGCTTTAGGCGAATATCTCACTGAGATGGATGTCGTGGTACGAGACGCACGACGATGCACACTCGATTGGCAGAAAACAGAAGCGCTTCTTTCTCTTTCCGATTATCAGTTGCTTTGTCTTTTGCTTGCAAGAAACCTTGAAGGTACTGCACCCCTGGAATTTGTCAACGCTCTGCTCTCAACACTGCAAACAATTGGAGGTTGCGACACTACCGCACTGAAACTCTTGATCAAGGGACTTTGCATACGCTACCAAGTTACCTATTCAGCTTCCCTGTTCAATGAACTTTCCACATGGGGGGTTCTTACCTTGGATGAGAATTGGCAGGTTTCGGCCATCAACGGAACACAGCAACGCACCGCTCTGCTTATTGACAGTGACCAGACCATCAGCTACCAAGGGGACTGCCCTAAAGGAGACATTCTCTACAGGTTTTCCTACCTTGAGGTTTTGGATCATCAAAGAAAATATCATATTACGAAGGAGAGTGTGCTGGGGGCATTCGACTCCTCATTGGATTATCCACAAATCAAGGAGTATCTTGAGACCAACAGCACAAGAGGCATGAATACGTCCCTATTCAAGCAACTTGAAATGCTCAGTGAGCGTTACCAGAACGTTACCATCTATGATGGGATGGTCCTCTCCTGCGATGAGCGGACCGCAAACCTCGTACACAATCTCTCATCGCTTTCTGAGCATTGTCTTGCTACACTCACCCCCACCATCTTCATCATGCGCAGAGACAGCGAGGATGCCTGGAGACAGGTGCTGAAGAATGCCGGACAACTCATCGGTGCCACAAAGAGTTTTGACACAATTGAAATATTGGAGAAGAAAGAACACCCTATCCTACGAGAACGGATTGGAAGAGCTGAAACGCTTAAACAGTGTTCTACCCTTCCCTGTAAACCCAAAAAAACAGTAGAAAAAATGTCTTTGGATGAATCAATACGGCAAGCCATTGCCAAGGCAGATCTCTCCAAGGCAGAGCGGGAAGACCTCGAACATCGGTTCCAGAACAGGACGATCTTTTTGCATTCCCAGATTGTACCACAGGTACTCAATCCCATCCTCGAAGCTGGTGGATTTGACTACCAAGGGAAGGTGAGCCTCTGTAAGCAGGCTGCTGGGAAGAAAGATATCCTTCTGGAGTTGCAACTTCCTGACCAAGAACTTATTGTCCAGGCACTTGAACTTGCATTCACTCCCCAGAAGGAAGCATTGCTCAAGGCAGCAGTAATGCCTTCGATGGAGGTTAAAATATTACCTGTCAGCAAACTATTTTTAATTCGACTTGTTCGATTTCATTTTGCCTGAGTCAAAGTGTTACCTTGACCCAATGAGGATAGTGATATCCGGTAAACGCCTCAAACTGTAATTTACCCTGCTCCATCAACATCTGTTTTCCAGAGATGATGGTACAGCCGGCTTCCTTGGCTTTCTTGAGGAAGACCGTCTCCTCTGGTTTATAGACCAATTCATACACAATTTCCTGACCTGATAAACATAGGGTTGGGCAAGGGTTCTGCCCCTCAAGGTCCCCCATCCCAACATTGGTTGTCTGTACCACCAGATCAACAGTTTTACTGTAAAGATGGGCGTTTTCGAGTGTATCGTAACCACTCATCGTCTCATTTGCCAGGGTTCTGGCATGTTCAATGCTACGATTTAGGATGGTGACCTTCACTCCATGATTATGCAAAGCCCAGACCACTGCCCTACTCGCCCCACCGGCACCAATGACTAAAGCATTTCTGATTTCCCCTTGAGTGATAAGGTCATCAATCGGTTCAAGAAACCCATAATAATCTGTATTGATTCCCTTCCACATATTTTGGATCCTGACTATTGTATTGCACGATCCAATTTGCTTCACTTCACGAGTTATTCGTCCCAAGTATGGTTGCACGGTTCGCTTATGGGGAACGGTTACTGAAAAACCGTGAATTTGCAACATCTCCGCCAGTTTGAAAAAAGCTCTGACCGAATCTACCAAAAACGGTACATAAACCGCATTATAGCGAATTGCTTCAAAGCCAGGATTATGGATTCTGGGTGAAGAGGTATGACTGACCGGATTACCGATGATTCCATAGATATGCGTCTTCTCATCAAGCTTGTCAGAGCGGTACAGCTCACTCATACTTTGGGCAGTAAGATGGCCGGGAGCTGCTTGACTATCTGAACAAAAGCTCAGAAAGGAACCACACTTCTTGTAGAGTATACGGGTACAAACACCATAAGGCCCCATACCGATTACAATTTTTTCTTTAAGACCAGAAAGTTCCTGTTGGACCCTAAAGAGCGTAATGACATCCATCATGTTTCCAGGGTTGACGGCTACTTTTGGGATATCTCCTTTCGAGGCTAATTTGTGAATCCTCCCAAACAAATCTGCAGGGACACACTCAAAATTGTGGTAGCTTCTAATAATCCTTACCCTGCGTGCCCTCAGTGAATTCTCGAGGTCCACTTTCTGTTCGAAGAGTGGGTCCTTGAATTTCAAGTCACTTTTCTTGACATCATCTTCAATATCGACGTAGGCAAAATCGCCTTTTGCCGCCTCATAGAGCAATTGCAGACGTTGCTTTTCCGGCAAGTTACACATTCCCCCGTCAACGCCGCGACGCATGGTCAACATCACAGGAAGGTCCACGGTAGAGGGAAAAGAGGATGCTATTTTCTGTTCATCGGGAAGCAAGTAGTCAAGTCGCAATTCTGCAAGTGCGATCCACCTCCGGTTTCTTTCCACCAAAGACCGGTTCTCCTCCAAGGTCGAGCCGGTAAGAGTTAGGCAAAGCACTATAAACCTCCTGAATTCTGGTGGATTGTCACCGAACACATGCTTGTGTTAAGGTAATCATACCGTCAAACACCGGGCTTTTCAACACCCGTTTCAGTATAAGGAGAGAGAGTGTGGCAACCTTACAAGTCCAACGTGTACACCTTGCTTTTGGGGACAGGGATATCCTCAAGGATGTCTCCTTCACCCTGAGTGAACAAAGTAGGAGTGCACTGGCAGGAGGAAATGGAAGCGGCAAGTCAACGCTGCTTAAGGTGATCAGCGCTCATATGAGTGCTGATGACCTGCAGGTATCAACTTCCAAGAACCTACGAATCTCCTACCTTCCCCAAAGTGATATCGTATTCAACGCAGGAACGGTCTACCAAGAAGTAGAGAAAGCCTTCTCTCGGTTTCAGGAACTGAGCCGGGAACAACAGACAATCGAAAGCCAGCTTGCTGAGAGTGACCCCACAGTTTCCACCGAACCACTTCTGCACCGCCTTTCCGAAATACAGGAGTACCTATTGACCCAGGGGTATTTCTCACGCAAGCAAACCATTGAACAGGTTTTGCTCGGTCTCGGATTCACCATGGCAGACATGAATCGTCTTTGCAGTGAGTTCTCAGGGGGGTGGCAGATGCGTATCGCCCTTGCAAAGATTCTCGTCGAGAATCCCGGAATCATGTTGCTGGATGAACCGACGAACTACCTAGATATTGAGGCCATATATTGGCTGAAGAACTACCTGAAAGTCTACGAAGGCGGTTTGATGATCGTCAGCCATGACCAGGGTTTTCTCGATGAGACGGTCAACGAAGTCTATGAACTGTTTAATGGGACACTCAAACGCTATAGCGGCAACTACAGTGCATATATCAAACAACGCGAACTGGAGATAAAACAGCTGGAGGCTGCCTATAAGCTGCAACAAGACCAGCTGCAGAAGACTGAGCAGTTCATTGAAAAGTTTCGTTACAAGGCCACCAAAAGCAAACAGGTCCAGAGTAGGATCAAGATGTTGGAAAAACTTGAATTGGTGGAAGTCCCTTCCCATTTGAAGCAACTTTCTTTCTCCTTCCCTCCTGCTCCGCATAGCGGCAATGATGTGATCATCATTGACCATCTGAAAAAACGCTATGGCCAGCAGGTCATTCTTGATGACTTCTCATTTCTTGCCAACAAAGGGGAACGTATCGTTGTTACCGGAAAGAATGGTGCCGGCAAGTCCACGCTGCTGAGAATGCTCAGTGGACAAGATGGTGAATACGAGGGAACAATTCGAATGGGAAGCGGGGTAAGTGTTGGATACTTCGCACAGGACACTGAAAAGACACTCAATCCCAAAAATACTGTGTTGGAGGAAGTCTCCAGTATTGCAGCAACAAACGACCTTCCCAAGCTTCGCACCTATCTGGGGTCTTTCCTGTTCAGTGGCGATGATGTATTCAAGTCAGTCTCAGTGTTGAGTGGAGGAGAACGGAGCCGCTTGGCACTCCTTAAGATTCTCTTGCATCCGGTTAATCTATTGATCCTTGATGAACCAACCAACCATTTGGACATCAATGCAAAAGAAATGTTGCTTGAGGCTCTCAAGCAATATGATGGAACCATGATTTTTGTCAGTCACGATGCATATTTCATCGAACACATTGCCACTAAGATACTCTACCTTACGACTGACAATCCTCCCGAGCTCTTTGAAGGTGATTACTCCTACTTTTCATACAAGTTGGAACAAAAGGAAAAGGTAGAGAAACAGAATACCGCTTCCGTGCAGACTGAAAGTAAACAAGCCCGCTCATACAAAGAAGCAAACAGAATGAGGAATCGGTTGGGAACACTGCAACGCCAGAGTGAAAACCTCTTGCAAAACCATGAAAAACTGGAAGCGTCAATTGCCTTGGTAGAAGAGGAAATGGCAAAAGAGGAGAATTACAGCGACGCAATAACCATCACCAGCCTGGTAAAGAAGAAAGAAACACTCAGCGAGCAGTTGCATGCTGAGGAACATGCTTGGCTTGAGCTGAGTGAAGAAATAGAGGAATTGGAGGTAGAAATTGGCTGATTTTGCTACACTAATACCGTCTATGATACTGGCAAGTGGATCAGTAGCACGTAGGGCGTTACTCGAGTCGCTGGGAGTAACCGTGAAGATACATAAAACCGGTTGTGATGAAACCCATAACGAAACAAATCCAGCGAAAGCCACTGAGATTCTCGCAAAAAGAAAACTTGCATCCTATCAAAGGGAGTATCCACACTATGAGATTCCTGTTCTCAGTTGTGATACCATGATTTCGTTCCAAGGTTCTTTGATTGGAAAACCACAAAACCGAGAGAAAGCTTTTGTACAGCTATCCCAGTTCGATGGAAAAAAACATGAGGTACACTCAGGTTGGGCACTGTGGTACCAAGACAAAGTATACAGCGGGTCGGATGTTGCGTTAGTCTCATTTAAAAAGCTTGGACCTGAACGCATTACCACCTATCTTGATACCGAAGAGTGGATGGGGGCTGCCGGATCCTATCGCCTCCAGGGAGCTGGTAGAAGTCTGGTTGAAAAAATTGAGGGTGATGAAGCTATCGTCATAGGCTTGCCATTGTCACAAATTTCTGAAATACTGGTTGCACCTTTGTTCGTATAGTGACAGAGGAATCTCCACCCTAGTGGTGAGTAATAGTAGAAGGGTGACGCACAAGTAACGACCTATAGGTCGTCTGTGTTGTCAGACAGGAGGATTATGTCCGTAGTAACCATGAAGAGCCTGCTTGAGTCAGGCGTACATTTCGGCCACCAGACAAAACGGTGGAACCCCAAGATGGCCCGTTTCATTTTCAGCCAGAGAAACGGCATTCACATCATTGACCTGCAGAAAACTTCCGTTTGCATCGTCGAAGCATATGACGCTGTACGTGCAATTGTTAAGCAGGGCAAGCCTATTCTGTTTGTAGGCACCAAGAAACAAGCTCAGCAAGCTATTGAAGCTGAAGCAAAGCGTTGTGGTATGCCTTATATCAACAACCGTTGGCTTGGTGGAATGCTGACCAACTTCACTACTATCAAGAAGTCCATTGCAACACTCAAGAAGATTGAGAAGATGGAAATTGATGGTACATTTGATTCTCTTACCAAAAAAGAAGTTTCTCTGCTCACCAAGCAGAAGACTAAACTTGAAAAGAACCTTGGCGGTATCAAGGATATGAAGGAGCTCCCAGGAGCCCTGTTCATCATCGATACCAAGAAGGAAGCTATTGCAGTTGTTGAGGCCAAGCGCCTAGGCATCCCTGTTATTGCTGTCGTTGACACCAATTGTGACCCCACTGATATCACATATCCTATTCCTGGTAATGATGACGCCATTCGTGCCATCAATCTATTTGTTGAGATTATCGCCAATGCAGTTGTCGATGCTGACAATGAGGCTGGAATCCAGATTATCGAAGCCCTTGGCAACGATGATGAGGAAGAAAAGGTAGTAAAGACCGAAGAAAAGGCAGAAGAGACTGAAGAGATTGTCTTCTCCACTGAAGAGGGTGCTGAATTTTCTAACTTCGAAGAGAAAGAGAACGTAGAGATAGAAGAAGTAGCAGCAACAGAGGAAGAAACAGAAACTGTAGATCTCCTCGTTGACGAAGAAACCCTGTATAAAGACTAAGGAGTGAAGCATGGCAATTACCGCTGAAGTAGTAAAGAAACTGCGCGATATTACTGGCGCAGGTATGATGGATTGCAAGAAGGCACTAACCCAGGCGGATGGCGATTTCGCTGCAGCTGAAAAAATTCTCAAAGAGATGGGTTTGGCTGCCGTGGCAAAGCGCCAGGACCGCGCAACCAACAACGGTCGTGTGTTCGTAAAAATCAAGAAAGACAAGGTTGTCATGGCTGAACTTTCCTGTGAAACAGACTTTGTTGCCAGCAATGATCAATTTGCAGAGCTCGGAGATAACATCTGTGCTGTATCGCTTGAGAAAGGCTACAGGAAAGTCAACGAAGAGCTGGAAGGCATGGTCACGGACTTGATTACCATTATCAAGGAAAACATGGCTCTCAAGCAAATCCAAATGTTTGATATTGGTGACAATGAGTTCGCCAGCAGCTATGTCCATGGCAATGGTGCTCTTGCTGTCCTCGTTGTTCTTAAATCTGACGACAAGAAGATTTTCGAAAACGAAACGGTTAAAGAGTTTGCCAACGACTGTGCATTGCATGTCGCTGCGTTTACTCCTACCTATCTCAATACTGAAGCTGTTGATAAGACGTATATCAAGGAACAAACTGAAATCTTCGCTGCACAGGCTGAAAAGCTTGGCAAGCCTGCAAAGGTTGTTGAAGGAATCATCAAAGGCAAGCTGAATAAACACCTCAGTGAGATCTGCTTCCTACAGCAACCGTTTGTAAAGGACGACTCAATGTCTGTAGAGAAGAAGGCAAAAGAAGTGGGCAAAGCATTTGGCGCTTCTTTGGAAATTGTTAAGTATGTATTCATGCGCGCTGGTGCTGCTTCCTGCAGCGTGTGAGCATAATCGATTGATATGAACCGCTCACAATCTGTGAGCGGTCGTTTTATTGGAGATGAGTATGCAACAGGTATTGGACACATGTGAAAGTAAAATGCAAAAAAGTCTTGAGAGCCTCTCAAGAGATTTTGCCGGTCTGCGCACTGGTCGGGCTTCAGCTTCTCTGTTGGAAAAGATTCGAGTAGACTATTATGGAGCAGAAACCCCACTCAACCAAGTCGCAACCATCAGTATCCCTGAGGCAAGAACAATTGTTATCCAGCCTTGGGATAAGAGTGTTCTCGGAGCAATTGAAAAGGCAATTCTCAAGAGTGATCTTGGTCTTCCCCCGAACAATGATGGAAAATTGATCAGACTTAATTTTCCCCCATTGAACGAGGAGAGACGCAAGCAACTGGTAAAGAATGCCAAAGCTACTGCTGAGCAGAGCAAGGTTGCTATCCGCAACATCAGGCGAGAAGCAATGGATGAGCTGAAGAAACTACAAAAGAGTGGTGATATCAGCGAGGACAAACTTAAGGATGGTGAAAGTAAAATCCAGAAAATGACAGACTCTCATGTCGAACAGATCACCTCCCTCTCCGATGAGAAGGAGAAGGAAATCATGGAGATCTAGACTATGGAGAGAAAACCTGTTGTCCCTGTCCATCTGGGCATCATTATGGATGGTAATGGACGTTGGGCGCAAAAACGCTCACTCCCCCGCACTGCTGGACATTTGGAAGGTTTGAAGGCAGTCAAACGGGTTATCCGTGAGGCTTCCAATCAGGGCATCGGGTTTGTCACGTTCTATGCATTCTCTACGGAGAACTGGAAACGAAGCGAGCAAGAAGTTTCTTATCTGATGCATCTCTTCGTTTCCAAACTCCATGGAGAGATTGGATATTATAACCGTCATGGGATCCGTATTCTGGTAAGAGGCGATCTCAGCGGACTTCCTGCACAAGTGCAGCAGGCAGTGGATACCACTGTTCAAGAAACAAGCAACAATACCACAATTACAGCAATCATAGCGCTCAATTATGGTGGACGAGATGAGATTTGTCGTGCTGTCAACCAGTTCATGGTGAAACAGCCTAGCCAGACGATTACAGAGGAAACGCTTGCCAGCAATTTGGACTTGCCTCACATCCCCCCAGTCGATATGATAGTGAGAAGTGCAAACGAAAAACGCTTGAGCAATTTCTTGCTCTGGGATAGTGCTTACGCTGAACTTGCATTCTATGAAAAATTGTGGCCTGATTGGGATGCAGAAGACATCCAAAGAATCTGTAAAGACTACGGAAAGCGGGTCAGAAAATTTGGGGGGGTACAATGACATCAATGGGAAAGCGGGTTATCACAACAGTAATAACCCTTCCAACGCTTTTTATCATCATTTTCTTGTTACCCCATTACTCCTATCTTGTGCTCTCACTTCTTGCAGTGTTGACTGCAACCTATGGAGCAAAAGAACTGAAGGGATTATACGAAAAGGCAGAAGAGACTACCCTGCATATTTCTCCTTGGGCTATAGGGTTGCTTCCTCTCGCTCAGTGGATTGAAATTGCCCTCGCACCAAATCTCCCGCTGGTTGACCTTACAGTGGTATTACTGGCACTTTTTTTCTTCAGTACTGAACTACGGTATGGAGACAGGGATAACTTTTCAAAATCCCTCTCCAGGATTGGCGGCGAGAGCCTGCTTATCCTATACCCTGGACTACTCATCACGTTCATCCAACGAATTCTTACACTGCCACACCCCCCTGCATCCCTGATTCTGTTCTTCCTGCTTGTCTTCGGAAATGATATTTTCGCTTTCGTCTTCGGCATGTCCATGGGAAGGAAAAACAAGGGTATCATCAAGGTTAGTCCGAACAAGAGCCTTGCAGGGTTCATTGGAGGAACTCTAAGTGCTGTAGCACTTGCGGTACTGTACTGCCTGTTTGTACCCGGTATCAAAGAAGACATTTCCATCTGGATGGCAGTTGTGCTTGGTCTAGCCACCTCATCTGCTGCAAATATAGGAGACTTGATCGAGAGCGCATTCAAACGTTCTGCAGAGGTCAAGGATAGTGGATTCCTCATCCCAGGCCGTGGAGGACTGCTAGACTCCATCGACTCCATGCTCGCCAGTGCCCCAATTTACTGGCTGTTGCTTACGCTCTTCTAATGGTATGAAACGAATAATAATTCTTGGCTGTACCGGCAGCATCGGTACCACGACACTCCAGGCAATCCGCAACAAGGCCCTCCCCTTCCAGGTGGTGGGTCTTTCCAGCAATACCCGATCAAAGGAATTACTCTCCCTTGCCCGTGAGTTCAAGGCAGAAGCCATCTGCACTACCGGCTCTTCCCTGACTGAAATCGAAGGGGTAAAAACCTTTGCAGGCTTCGATGGCCTTGAGGAGATGCTGCAATCCCTTGAAGCAGATATTGTACTGAACGCCATTGCCGGTTTTGAGGGACTGAAAGCCTCCCTCGCTGCTCTCAAATGCGGGTTTAATCTTGCCCTTGCCAACAAGGAAAGCGTCGTGTGTGCAGGATCCTATCTTTTCGATGTTGCAAGACAGCATGGCGCATCCATCATCCCGGTGGACAGTGAACACTCTGCAATCTGGGAACTGCTGAAAGGACGAGATCCTGATTCTGTTTCGAGCTTGATCCTTACCGCAAGTGGTGGACCATTCAGAACATTGGCTAAAGAAAATTTCACCGCAATTACCGTGGAAAAGGCGCTTGCCCACCCCACGTGGAACATGGGAAGGAAGATTACTATCGACAGTGCAACCTTGGCAAACAAGGCTCTTGAGGTGATCGAAGCCTCATACCTTTTCAATGTTGGGGCAGACCAAATTGAAGTGGTTATTCACCCCCAATCTATTGTACACTCCATGGTCCGTACCACTGATGGAGCTGTGTATGCGCAGATGGGCAACCCTGACATGACTCTCCCAATCATAAATGCGCTGGGAGAAGGCCACTCATCGCTGGTTTCTCCCTTGGATTTCAGCAATCTCTCTCTCAATTTCTATAAGCCCGACTATGAGCGATTTCCAATTCTTGGTTTGGCGTTCTCCATCTTACAACGGGGAGGATCCAGTGCCCTTGCCTTCAATGCAGCCGATGAGATTGCAGTACATGCCTTTCTCAGGAAGACCATCTCATATCCCAAGATGATAGAGGTTGTCCAGAGGACCTTGGAACACCCTTGGAATGAGACGGTGGGAAGTCTTGAAGAGACTCTCGCCCTTGACAAACGGGCTCGGAATATTGCAAGAAGTTACCTATGAGCGGAATAGCTGCCATCCTGGTGAAGTATCTCATAGGATTGGTGGGAATCACCATCGTAGTGGTCATACATGAAATCGGACATCTGGTAACTGCAAAGTTACATGGAATCGATGTTGAGGTATTCTCATTCGGTCTTGGTCCCAAGCTGCTTTCAACCCATCACAAAGGCACCGAATATCGGATAAGCCTTTTTCCGTTGGGAGGATATTGCCGACTCAAGGGCTCTGATGATCTGAGCCAAGCACTCATCCATAAACAGAAGCAATTCACCCATACTGAGGAAGGATCACTGTTTTCAGCGCATCCTGCAAGAAGAATCCTCACCTATCTCAGTGGCCCGATAGCCAATCTCCTCTTTGCAGCCTTTTTGTACGCCATTCTTGCCAGCCTACCAACACAAGTCATCACCACCGAAGCGGTCGTTGCGACAACTGCAGAGTATCCTTCCCTGTTCAACAACCAAGGGAGTCCCGCCTATGAGGCAGGGATGAGAAAAGGAGACCGTATTCTTGCTCTTGAAGGAAATCCTGTTGCTGACTGGCAGGATCTGGAAGAACAGCTCGCAGTAAGCCGGGGTATCGAGAATTTCACCATCTTACGTGACGATGAATCCTCTAACATCCAAGTGCAGGGCGAGCCTACCCCTGCCGGAGGGTTCCGCTATGGATTAACGCCAATCCAGAAGCTGGAAGTTGGATCCGTACGATATGGTAGCCCTGCTTACCAGCAAGGATTAAAAGAGGGGGATGTGATTACCAATGTGGGAGGAATTCCTGTCATGAACCAGCTCGACCTCCTTGCCATCCTGGATGCTCATGCAGAGGGAGAGATTTCCTTTACTGTCGAGCGTGCAAACAAGGAAAAGCGGAAATTGCGCTTCATGCCCAATCGCAATGAGATAGGAACCATAGTGCTCGGCTTCTCACTGATGGTCGAAACAAAAGATGGACAGGATGAACAGTTCAGTCTCTTAAGCGGGATACGTAAGGGATGGAGTATTGCTCAAGAAACCATCAATTCTCTGCGTAGCCTTGTTTCAAGAAAAGATGCAGACATCCGATCAGAAGTTACCGGCATGGCTCGCTCGGCGCTTATGATCGGGGACATCACTACGCTTGGGTTTGAGAATAATGCAACCAGTGGTATTCGAGGATTGCTCTATCTCATGGGAGTAGTTTCCATCTCCCTGGCAGTGGTCAACCTACTTCCAATTCCTGCATTTGATGGTGGACAGATCTTAATTGCTACATTTGAATGGATTACCGGAAAACAGATACAACCAAGAACATACTATTATCTCCAACTTATGGGAGTCGTGTTTGTCATTGTATTGTTTTTGGTACTAACACTTGCCGATGTGAGACACTTCCTGTCGCTTAGGCATTAGGATTGTTGCCGGCCACATACTTGTGGCTGAACTCCATCTCTTCAAAACGAACGATATTGCTTACAAAGGCAAGCGAGAATATTCCTGTCTCACCATTTCGGTTTTTGGCCATGATGACTTTCGTCTCCTGGATGTTGTTCTTCTGTCGTTCTTCCTCACTATCAGTACGGTTTTTGCCTACCTCACGGTGAAGAAGGATGACTACGTCAGCATCTTGTTCAATGGATCCACTCTCTCTCAAGTCACTAAGCTTCGGCTCTACCCCATCTGCCTGACGACCAACCTGACTTAAGCAAACAATAGGAATATCAAGCTCACGGGCAAGCTGTTTCAGATTTCTGCTGATGATGGAAATCTGCTCATGTCGTGGGATACGAGCATCTGCCTGTGCATCAATCAAGCCAATATAATCAACAAAAATAATCTGGACATCATGCTCCAATTTCATTCTTCGTGCCTGCGCCCGAAGCTCCATAAGCTTCATATTAGGCGTGTCTTGAATATAAAGCTCAGCTTCATAAAGCAAACCAGATGCATCGACAATTGCGCTCATCTCACTGTTTTTCAAGGTGGCTTTACGGATGTGAGAAAAATCAACGCGACTGTGCCCGGTAAGCAAGCGTTCCATCAAACTTGCAGCACTCATTTCCAAGGAAAAGAAACCAACACGGTATTTCATCCTGGTAATCATGTTCAGTGTAACGGAAAGGGCAAATGCTGTTTTTCCAATCGAAGGTCGGGCCCCTACGATAACGAGTTCTTGATTTTTAAACCCACCAGTAATGGAATCCAGCGAAGTATACCCACTGTCCAGCCCATTCTTTGTTCCATGTGTGCTACGGTACTCAATGTCACTGATGGTCTGGGTAATCAGATCCTTGATGGAGTGATATGCATCACTACCTGCAGTCTCATTATTCAACTTGGAGAGGGTCTGCTCTCCCTCGTCAATGACCTGTTGGATCTCCTGTGATTCATCGAAGGCATTATCCTTGAGTTTCGATGCAAACAATAAGAGTTTGCGTCGCTGACTCAATGCCTTAAGAATCTTTGCATAGTAAGCAGCGTTCGTCGTGGTAGGTACGTCGCTGGTGAGCGTGGAAATATAGGAGAGCCCTCCACACTGATCAACTTGATTTTTACGCTTCAAATAAGAACTAAGGGTAATCAAATCCAGTGCTTCAGTACTCTCCTGTCTAAAGGAAAGGATGGCATCGAACAATTGCTGGTGGGCAACTTTGTAGAAATCATCCTTGCTCAAAAAATCGGTCACTTCTACAAGGACCTTCTCATTGAGCAAGATTGCCCCAAGTACTGCGCGTTCAGCCTCTTCGTTCTGAGGTGGAACGCGCCCCAGCATGCTATTCGACGCCATATTGCTTACTCTTTTACTTTTTCTGCTTCGGCCTCATCAGCAGCAACTTCTTCAGCTACCTTGGCTTCTTCAGCTACCTTGGCTTCTTCAGCTACCTTGGCTTCTTCAGCTACCTTGGCTTCTTCAGCTACCTTGGCTTCTTCAGCTACCTTGGCTATTCAGCTACCTTGGCTTCTTCAGCTACCTTGGCTTCTTCCGCTTCTGTAGCTTCTTCAGCTACCTTGGCTTCTTCAGCTACCTTGGCTTCTTCAGCTACCTTGCTTCTTCAGCTACCTTGGCTTCTTCAGCTACCTTGGCTTCTTCAGCTACCTTGGCTTCTTCAGCTACCTTGGCTTCTTTGGCCTCTTGTGCAGCCTTGACAGCTTCAACTCTATCAGCTTCTGCCTTTGCCTTAGCTTCCTCAGCTTGTCGTCTCTTCAACGCATTTTCGCTCTCAACAATAAGCTTGACCTCTGCACTTTCATCCTCATACAAGCGGACACGTACAGAATAGGTACCAACCATCTTGATTGAATGGGTAGCAACCTCGATCTTTTTGCGTTCAACTTCAATACCTTTCTTTGCAAGTGCTTCCTGCACCATGGCAGAGGTAACAGAACCAAACAGCTTACCACTCTCACCGGCTGAGACAACCATGGTAATCTCAACGTTATCAAGCTTTTCTCTCATGCTTGCACTCGCAGCACGCTTCTCTTCCTTGCGCTTTTCGATAGCTGCAGTACGACTTGCAAAAATAGACTGGTTTGTCTTGTTGAACATCACAGCCATGTTATTGGGAAGCAGATAATTACGGGCATACCCGTTCTTTACAACTACAACGTCTCCCTCTTCACCGAGGTTGACTACATCCTGATTGAGAATAATTTTCATAGGATACACTCCTTACTCATTACGTCTATACATAATCCAAGTCTCCGTCACCCCTAACAAGGGAAGAACAAAGACAACCAGTACATTCACCCCTGGTATCAAGAACGCCAAGAGGAACAGTGTGGAAAACAACCGAGTCGTGTTTACGGCAATACCTTTTCGCAGTATAAAATATACCACAATTGCCATTCCTTGCACCGCATACAACACACTACTTGCCAGCGCTACTTGCAACGCAAGTGCCCGATACAGGTAGGATGCCTTTACTAGAATCAACAGTAGGACCAAGGCCCAGGAACCAAGAAACACCCAAAGGGTGACTTCCGGAACCCTCCACCGGGAAACCCGTACATTGAAGGAACCGTCGAACCGGGCTTGGTAGCTCATCGCTATGAAAGACGAGAAACCAACCAATACCATGCAGAGCGGAGCTAACATGGCTCCTATTGCCATCACAGACATCCGGTACAAACTTTCCAATGCTACACTAGGTGATTCAAGGGAAGTTTGTGTTCCACCAGCTGTATCTCCGAGGAGCGTACGGAAAGTCTCAAACATTGCTGAGTCAACCCGCTGAAGCGCCTCGTTAGGTCTCGTAAACCAAATAACCACCACAAACGAAGCAACAATTCCAAACAAGGATGATGCTAAATAGCGGTAGAAAGTACGCCTGTCATCCAGAGCAATCCATACTGCACTGGCTACCAAGAGCACAATCGGGATGAACATTCCAACCACGAGCAACACGCGCCCTTCGGGACTGCTTAAGGCCCCTTTTGCCCTGACAAACTCGGTAATCAAAATCAAAGCAGCTACCAAGCCAACAGGAAGCAACGCCTCCCTCCGATTGGAAAACTTCGGGGCAAGAACCATCAAGGGAATGGTGAAGAGCAGGTTTCCAATCAACAAGCGGGAAAGCGCGTAGCTCACCACTGTAAGGAACAATCCCTGTTTCAACATCTTATTATCAAGCTGGTTCATGGCACCCAACACAAGTTACTTCTTCTCAAATGGAAGGTACGCAAGTACACGTGCCTTCTTGATCTCAGTAGTAACAGCCCTCTGGTGCTTTGCACAGCAACCGGTGATACGGGCAGGAAGAATCTTGCCACGCTCGGTTATGTAGCGCCGCAGCATATCAGGATTCTTGTAATCGGGAGTAAGGTTTTGGGTACAGAACTTGCAAACCTTTTTTCTGAAACTGGGTTTACGTCCGCCCCCTCTTCTATCTCTTCCGTTTCTTCCGTCATTATTCATGGAATCGTTATCGTCATCGCGCATTATATGTTTCTCCTTGCAACATCATCTGCCAAAAGGCAGAGTCTTAGAATGGAATCTGGTCATCGTCAAACTGCTCAGGCCCGCCGATATCCAAGGGAGATGCGGTATTCTGAGGAGCTGGCTGTGAACTATAAGATCCCTGGTTTCTCGCCTGTGGTTGTCCACTTTGACGAGAGGTGTTTCTACTATCAGTAGAACCGGGACTCGAAAGGAGCTGCAACGAATTCACGGCAATCTCAACCCGACTTCGACTTTGACCGTCCTGTTCCCATCGGTTCTGCCTAAGCTCACCAATGATGGAAACCTGCCTACCCTTCTCCAGATATTGGTTGAGGGATTCGGCACTCTTGCCAAACATCACGCAGTCGAAAAAGTTTACTTCGTCCTCCCATTTATTGTCACCCGACCTCTTTCTCCGGTTGACTGCTATGGAATAACGACAGATAGCCATACCACCATTGGAATAGCGAAGCTCGCTATCTCTGGTAAGACGGCCCACCAATGCGACTACATTCAGGTCATTTGCCATGGTTTTGCTCCCATTCTCTTTTATTTATTTCTCAGGATTTACGAACAAGAACTTTAGGATGTTCGGGTTCAACAAGAACTTTTGCTCGAAGCCAAGGATGCTACCGGGGTCTGCCTTCAGTTCAAAGTAGACGTAGTGTCCCTTTTCTTGCTTCTTGATATCATAGGCCATATATTTGACGCCCATGTCATCCTGCTTTGTAATTTCTACGTCAGCAGCTGTAAATGTGCTGGTCACAAATTCTAAACCAGCCTGTGTGTTTTCTTCGTTTGCATTGAAGATAACAGTGAACTCATAATTTCTCATGGTTCCTCCTTACGGACTTTATGATCCGCCCTCAAGAGCGGATAAAGAGGTGTTTGCATACCCTACCATACATTGTATAGATTGGTCAACAAATCTCATTCCATCATCAAGCCTTACAACAGCTTGTGACTTCCATAGAAAAACCGCCGGAGCGACCGACGGTTTTGTACATTGGTACGAAGTATAAGGCTACTTGAACAGACTATTTGTTCTTATGTCTATTCTTTCTGAGTTTTTTCTTTCTCTTATGAGTAGCAATCTTATGCTTCTTCTTTTTTCTTCCACAAGGCACTATAGCGCTCCTTACCAACCGTCTCTATTTTCGGTAGAGACCGAATACGACTGGTTTTGTAATTACCGGTCTATTATGCAGGGAAGATAAATCAACGTCAATAGGGTACTTGGGGAAATTTTCCGTATCCATTCTAGCGAAATTCCTGCGCTTTCAGTTGTTATTCACTTGCTCTCTTTACACTTTCTTTATTACTATAGAGACATCCAGGGGGTGGCACATGAAGGTACTTATCTTCGGCCTTGGAATGCATGGTGGCGGCTTTGCAGCAGCATCATACTTCCTCGACCATGGAGATGAAGTAAGAATTACAGATTTGAAGGGAACCAGGGATCTCGGTTATGAGATGGAAGATCTCAACCAACGAGGGGCACTGTGTATCACTGGGCCACATCGAGCTGAAGATTTTCGGTGGGCTGACATCGTAGTCAAGAACCCGGCCATCCCTCCTAACCATCCCATGCTTAGGTATGCTCGCATGGTTGTCAATGATTTTGCCTGGTTGTTTAGCTCCCCCTGGTGCGAACAAGTCAAGATCATCGGCATCACCGGGACGAAAGGAAAGACCACAACCAGTGCCGCCGTTGCCCATGTGTTACAGGAACATGGGTATGAAGCAATGCAATGCGGGAACATGGGAATCAGTGGATTCAGCATTCTCCGGGAGTGGGAAAGAAGAAATGAACAAGGAAGAGCTCTCCCCGAGTTTCTTGTCTGTGAATTTTCATCTTGGCAGATTCGCGACACGGTTCAGGCAATGCATGGAGAGCTACCGGTCATGGAACTCTGTGCTCTTACCAACTTCTACCCTGATCACTTGAACTCCTATGAGTCGATAGAGCGCTACCTTGAAGACAAACTGCAATTGTTCACACATAAAATCAAGCTGGCAGTCATCCCCGATGTGATGATCAATCGGATCAGGACCCAGACTCGACTGGACAAACGGCACATACGAGGCATTGACCGAGCTAGTGCAAAAGTACTTGAGGAACAACCACATCTCAGGAGCGCCTACACCATCTTGCTTGCATTAGGATTCAAATACAAGAGCATCCTGAAAGCCTTGCAGAGCTTTCAGGGGGTTCCCCATCGTATTGAGCAATTGGGAATGATGGGCAACATTCTGTTTGTCAATGATAGTGCTGCGACAATTCCTGAGGCAGTTCATTTCTCTTATGCAAAATTCAGGACCATGGCAGTCCATCTTATCTGTGGGGGTACTGACAAAAACCTCAAGGCTGAAGGAATGCTTGAAGAGTTGCAACATGCTAGCAGTCTCTCGCTACTTGACGGAAGCTTCACCAGAAACAAACTAATTCCTCTGCTTGACACCTACAACATCTCCTACCACGGCCCATTTAAGTCTATGGGAGATGCCCTAGAGCAGAGTTTTGAGATGGCACGGCAGAAAGAACAAGAGTTGCCGAATCTTATGCAAGCCATTCTGCTCTCACCGGGTAGTGCTTCATTTGAGCTATTTATCAATGAGTTCGACCGAGGAAACCAGTTCAAGAACTTGGTAGGGCTTCTGCTTGACTCTTGATTCTTCTCCTTGATCGAAAGCGTATTGTCTCAAAAAATGTATAAATATACCAAGTAAGCCGATTATACAGATAGTCGGTTGAGGGGGTGCGGTAATAAGGTTGTCCACCAAACGAACGTTTGAATATCTCCAAACCTGCAAGATGGGCTGCCCTGCCCTTCGGACCGGGAATCCCATACAGGTCATAGACCGCACATTTTCTTTCACAGGCCATTCTAATTGCAAAATCCTGCAAAGTATAAGAACAGGAAACACCCTCAAATCGCAGGGAAGCCCCATAGAGATAGAGTGCCTCAAAGGGATTGAACAGCACAATGATTCCGCCTATAATTTTTTTTCCTTCTAAAGCCAACAGTAACTTTGATGAGAAAATTTCATCATCATACTTACTGTGCAGTAATAGAGAACGAATATAGTTTTTTGACCTTGGACTGAACCCATCTCTACGAGCAGTTTCCAAATACACATCATACCAAGCTAGAAATGATGCTTCATCGCCCTCATGCACTCGTACTTGGATGACTTGGTCTGCCTTTCTCAGTGCACGCTTGGCTCGTTCCCGATACCCCAGTGTTACCGCATGGTAACCCCACTGGAGATCGATCTTGACTGTTCCTTCAGGTTGCACACTCTGTTCCAAGGTCCTCAACCTTTTTGTCTGGAAGGTCATGACATTCTGATCATTCACCTCCTCAAAAGGTAGGTCATAGCGGAGCGCAAAAACCCCTTTTGGAAGGAATTTCCGTAATTGTTTAGCAAAATCTTCCAGGAATACACCCACTTGGCTGAGCTTCAGAGATGAGAGCGGTGGTCCAAAGGGAATGTATGCCAAGGAACAAAGGGGAGCCATCCGTTTAACGAGAACAAGCAGGGTAAAGGCTGACCTCTCCATCTCAACAGAGAACGCATAGCTCTTCCAACCGGAGCGTTGTTTCACTTCTGCCCAGAAGCTACTTTGAAACATCGCACCGTTCGATGAAAGCTCATTGGTTGCGATTCTCTGGATATGCATGTTTTTCTCCCCTTTCATAACGCATTTGGGGGCCATTTGGCCCCCAATATTCTTATCTAGATGGTAAAACTACTGGCAGGTATCAACCTACCGGGCCATTCAAATATTTTTTTGCAGTCAGGGATACCCCATCCTTTCCAATTGGTTTCCCATCAATTTTTACCACACCAGCTTCAGTATAGATAGGCATGGAGAAAAAGTGGGCTGCCTTCACATACGGGAGTTTTTCCTCAACGGGGAAAAATCCCTCTGGTGTGAGCACACTTCCCACGTCAAACTGTGGTGCAAAGAGAACTTCACAGGTGGAGTGTTCCTCTGCCTCCGGGTCACTAGCGGCAAGCAACATTCCGTAGCTCTTCTCTCCTCGGAAATTTGCCGGCTTGAGATTACTTACCAAGACTATATTCTGGTCCTGCAACTCCTCATCCTTGTAATAAGGAACAATGGAACTAACGATTGTCCTTTGTTCCTCTTCCTTGACATCAAGGGTAAGGATATAGAGTTTATCACCACGGGGGTGCTTTTCCACCTTGGTAATTTTTGCAACTTTGAGAATAACTCGATTTGCAAATTGTTCAGCCAAGCTCACTTGGTCCTCTTTCTGATCCATATTTTTCTCCAATTCTTTGGTTTTCTTCTGTTCTCGCTCCTCTTGGGAACCGCTGAAACGTGTGCGTAGCTGCTCGATCAGCGAATCTTCAAGCTTGGTGAAGAGCAGGGACACATCGCCTATTCCCTTAATGCCTTCCCAAGTGCCGAGATCATTCCAATTGGTCTTTTCAGCATGCAGGAAGGAAAGCATCTTCAGTGAAGTCGTCGGCATGAACGGCTGAACCATTACTGCCAGATCACGAATCAGATAGACGAGTGTTTTAAGCAGACTCATTGCTTTCTCTGGTTGCTCTTTACGCATCTTCCAAGGTTCACCATCCTGGAATGCCTTGTTGCCCAGTGAGGAGAGGCTGATAATCTGCCTAAGCGCATCACGCTCTTCAGCACGCTCCATGAACGAATCAATTTTCTTCTCACGTTCAACAATCTGAGCATGCAACTCGGCATCAATAGGTGCAGAGAAAAGTGCTACGTCTTCATAGAACCGTTTCACAAAGGTCAGGGTACGGTTCACCAGGTTTGAGAGGTTGCCGATAAGCTCGCCGTTCACCTTTTCCTGGAAGTCAGCCCAGGTGAAGGTCACGTCACTTTTTTCCGGTCTGTTGTAGAACATGTAGAACCGCCAGACATCAGCGGGAATTCCAGTATCCTTGACATCATTACCAAAAATTCCGATACCAAGGCTCTTGCTGAATTTTCCACCCTCATAGTTGAGGTATTCGGTGCTGCTCATATGGTGGAGCATGGTCCAATCCATTCCACTTGCCAGCTGGCAGGAGGGGAAAATTACGGTATGAAAAGGAATATTGTCTTTCCCGATGAACTGAAATAGCTCGGTATTATCCGGATCGAACCACCACTTCTTCCAATCCTTGGTGGCATTGGCAGAGATGGAAACATATCCAATAGGTGCGTCAAACCAGACGTAGAACACTTTTCCCTCATACCCTGGCTTCGGGACGGGAATCCCCCACTTCAGGTCACGGGTAATACAACGCTCTTTCAAGCCGTCCCGGATCCACGACTTAGTCACCTGAATGGCGTTGTTAGCCCAAAAACCTTCTTTGCTGGTCTTCTCCATCCAAGATTCCAACATAGGCAGGGCTTTGGGAAGATTAATATAGAGGTGCTTGGTTTCCTTGAGAATCGGAGTAGTACCACAGACACCACAGTGGGGATCAATCAACTCTATGGGGTCAAGCAGTGTCTGGCAACTGTCGCACTGATCCCCTCTCGCACCCTCTGAGTGGCAGTGGGGACAGGTTCCCTCGACAAAACGGTCTGCAAGGAATCTATCACACTTTGGACAGTAAAGTTGCTCCAGCTCATGCTCACTCACATAACCGGCTTTATCCATCCGCTTGAAAATATCCTGGACTATCTCGGTCTGGGCTTCTGTGCTTGTCCGTCCGAAATAATCAAAATTGATAGTAAACCACTCGTAGATGTCCCGATGGATGGCATGATAGCGGTCACACAGTTCCTGGGGACTTACGCCCTCTTTGAGGGCGCGTGTCTCGGTTGCTGTGCCATATTCATCGGTACCACATATATAAAGCGTCTCATACCCTTTCAATCGACAGAAACGGGCAAAAACGTCAGCACTCAAGACTTGGGTAAGGTTTCCTAAATGCGGAATATTGTTTACATACGGAAGTGCAGAAGTAACTAGTCTCTTTTTCATAAGGGATATAATAGAACGCACCGTCTTTAATTTCAATGGCAAACGAAGCAATGTTAATCAATGTTGGCGTTATTACATCCTTGACGAGTCCTCAAGAGGTAAGTACATTGAAAGAGTACCGTATAGGTACAAAGAGGAGTTATCATGGATACCATGCAGCAACCACCGAGGCCTGCGCACAAAGTCAAGAACATCAGCCCCAAGCTGGTGATCTGGATTATTGTCGCCGTCGTCCTCATCATGTTGGTTCTTAGCAGTTTCTTTGTTGTCGACCAAACCGAACAAGCGGTTGTCCTTCGTTTAGGACAGTACAACCGAACAGTAGGTCCTGGGCTGCAGACCAAGATACCACTAGGAATCGAGACCAGTTACAATGTACCAACACAGGTCGTTCAGACGATGACATTTGGATATCGCTCAAACAGCTCTACTTCCCCACTTTTTGGAAACAGTGACTACACCACTGAATCACTCATGCTGACAGGCGACCTGAATATCATCGATGTCCAGTGGATTATTCAATACAAAATTGAAAATCCGATTAACTGGATGTTCAAGGTTGAATCCAGAGAAACAACACTCCGTGATATCAGCCAGAGTGCCATGAACAAGCTGGTGGGAGATCTTCCCATCCTTTCTGTCATGACCAGTGAACGTACCCGTATCGAGATTGAAGCACAAGAAAATATGCAGAAAACCTTCGATGCATACGAGTTGGGAGTGCGTGTTGTAACAGTCAAGCTACAAAACATCGTACCACCGGTTGGAGAAGTTCAGGATGCTTTTGAGGACGTCAACAAGGCAATCCAGGACATGAACCGCCTGATCAATGAAGGAAAGCAGAATTACAACAAAATCATTCCTTCTGCCCGTGGTGAAGCGAGCAAGCTCATCCAACAAGCACAAGGGTATGCAGCAGAGCGTGTAAACCAAGCTGAAGGTGATGTGGCACGATTCAACAGCGTCCGAGAGGTCTATGAACAGTCACAGGCCATTACTCGCACTCGATTGTACATTGAGACAATGGAGGCAGTCATCAATCCTACCGAAAGTGGTTCGGTTACCCTGGTTGACAAGAACCTGAGTAACTTCCTTCCGGTACAGATGATTGAAGGGGGTGTAAAATGAGCACAAATACAAATAAGAAACTAATTACCACCCTGGTAGTCGTCGTTGTCTTTATTGCCATCTTTATCTTGCTTGGACCCTTCTACATCCTTGCAGAAGGCCAGCAGTCGGTAATTACTCGGTTCGGAAAGATTGTCAACACAGAACAGGATGCTGGACTCAAGTTCAAGATGCCGTTGGTTGACAGCGTGGTAATCTATCCCAAGAAGATACTCTCCTGGGATGGGGCTGCTCAGAGAATTCCTACTAAAGAGAACCAGTTCATCTGGGTTGATACCACAGCCAGATGGAGAATTGCAGATCCTGCCAAGTACTATGAAACGGTCAATACCGTCAACAATGGTATTTTCAGACTGAACGATGTCCTTGATTCTTCCATCCGTACCATCATCAGTGAGAACTATCTCAATGAAGCGGTAAGGAACTCAAATGAAATCAATGTCATTGAGGTTGAGGAACAGGTACAAAGTGTGGAGAGTATTGAGGATGCAGAGAGACTCCGTAACCTCACGGCAACAGTAGCCAACCAGGAAACAATCGAAATCGGTCGTGACGGATTGAGCAACATGATGTTTGCCCAGTCAAAACAGTTTACCGATGAATTTGGTATTGAACTGATTGACATTGTCATTCGTCAAATTCGTTATAGCGATGACCTTACCGAAAGCGTGTACCAGAGAATGATCAAGGAACGTAACCAGATTGCTGAAGCGTATCGCTCCTACGGTCGTGGACAACTCGCACAGTGGCAAGGAAAAACTGAGGGAGAAGAGAAACAGATTCTCTCAGAAGCCTACGCTGAGAGTGAGAAGGTCAAGGGTGTCGCTGATGCTGAAGCTGCACAGATTTATGCAAAATCCTACGAGGTTGATCCTGAGTTCTTCGAATTCTGGAGAACCTTGGAATCATACCGCAAGACGGTATCTGGATTGGATAAGATCCTCAGCACCGACATGCAGTACTTTGATTTGATTTATGGAAGAGATGCCCAAGAGTAAGTAATCTTAAGGCATTCGACCAGGAGGAAGGGATTTGTTCCCTTCCTCTTTTTTTGCCTACCTGCTACACTCTGCGCATGAGAGAGAAAAGCCTAACCATCTTTGACTTTGACGGAACCCTCTACCCAATCAACACGTATGACAGTGAACAGCTGCTTATTCTTTCTGCAGCCAAGGAGAGAGGAGTTCTGTTCAAGAAACGGGGTAATCACTTCATCGCACAGGACCAGAGGGGGGTGTTTGACGATACTTCCTTCCACCAACGCTATGAAAAGCTGGTTAAAAGAGCCACCCCAGCCATGATCGAAGAAGTAGCAGAACTCCTTGTCTCCCACATCGGGGAAAGGGAGAAAGATGCCCTCCTCGAACTTTCTCACATCAGTGACCTGGGCATCCTTACCTGCGGAACAGAGAATCTAGCAGAGGCATTCCTTGGGAAACTTGGAATAGAAGACTCATTCTCGTTCATCCGTGGAAAGAGACTGGTCAGGAATACAGATGGCATCTCCCACTTATTGGTGGATATCTCCGGTCCAAGGGCCAAAGCTGATGTGGTAGAATCCCTGAGAAAAGACTACGAAACCATCATCGCCATCGGAGATGGCCCCACAGATATACCCATGATCGAGGCAGCAGATTATGGAATGATTGTCGCCTGGAACAAGCAGAACCGGCAGTATCCCTATGACACCTTCCCTTCCCTGGAGTCAGCTGTATTGCACTCCATTGACTATTTGGAAAGCAATAGACGCGCCCTCGAGAGTGCAAAGCGATAGGAAAGAGAAAAACCAAGACCGGTCAATCCAAACAACAGCAAGACTGAGAGAACCATACTCAAACCGATAAGCATCGGCAATAGCAATATCAAGGCAAAGAGTACCAACACTACAAAAGCGGCGAGCATACCGTACAGTCCATTCAGGTTGCTCTTCATTGCCTGCTGGCTTACCTTCCAGTCGAGGCGTGGATGATGGTAATCAATTGCAAGTTGTAGACATGCAATCATGCCAATGCAAAGCAATGACAAAGGAATCATCCAAAGAATGTGCGCAAGAGGCAGGGAGAGCAGCAAGAGAGCCGCCGTCAGATAGAGTGTGTGGGGAATGAATACAAGCACCAAATGGAACAACAGCTTCGCTTGAACATACGTACCAGCACCAAGAGGATACTGCTTATCGAGGCCAAAACGCTTTCCCTGCCGGGAAACACTGGTTGAACTGATCATGCTGAGATTGGCGAACAAAAGCAACAACAAATACACCAGTTGGAGAAACACTCCTGTCTCAATAAGCTGGGAAGCAACTTCAGCAAGTTCATCCAGAATCCCCATGAAACTGTAGAGCACGAGAAGCAAAACAGGAATACCCAATTCACCCACTATTTCAAACACAAACATACTCTCAGAACGGATAATGAGCAATTCACGTTTCATCAGCGCTCGCTGGGGACTTGCAGAGCGCAAGGTATGCTTGACTTTTCTTGTCCTTGCCCTTGATTGATTGCTGAGTACATAGGAGAGATTTGCAGCATAGGTATTTCCTACCAACAAAACCAAGCCAATAAAGAGAATCACTCCTGAGGCAAGGAGAATAAGCTGACTTACAAGGGAGGTAACCACCTGTGCCTGCATACGGAAAAAGGGAAACAGACCCAAGATTTTCTCAATGATTGGAGCATATACCTGCAACATCGCTTCATAATTGAACGAAAGCAACGAGTCGTTATCGGTCATATTTCTGGTAAGCGAGACCGTCAACATGAGGATCAACAGCACCAAGGAAATTGCACTTACCAACTCCTCTGCCATTTTATGGTTCTTTCCCTTGGTAAGCCTGACCAACCCCATGGAAATTACTACAGAAAACGAGAGGGCAAACAGTGGCCCAATCAAGAGAAAGAGCAATCCGCCTAGAAAATAGACAAGAGAGAAGCCTTCAATCCAGAGGCCAACAATAAGGGAAGGAAACGTAACAAACCAATACAGGGGAGCTTGCAGAAAATAAGCGATCAGCAGTCTGCTTGCTCCCAACTCAGTGTGACGTACTGCCAATGAACCAACCAATAAAATATCCTTTGCTCCGTAAAGCAGGCTGGTACCACTGGCCAGACTATAGAATAATTGGAAAGCAAAACCTAAAAGTGCGGCAAAGACAAGGCCAAGATATGGATAGCCCAAAAGCAGGCCAAGGGTTTGATAGCTGTAATAGTTAACTCCCAAAATGGCACCAAGATAGATAAATACCAGGACTATCAAGAAACTGGCCAGTATACTTACGACACGGGAACGGGAGGTACTGATCCGCTCAAAGAAATCCTTGATCGGTTTGGTTCCCGAGAAGAAGGCACGAACCAGCAACAAAACTACGCGCATGTTCATGGCCCTACTCTCCGCTCTCGGTCAATTCTAGGAACAGTGCTTCCAATGAAGCATCAAGCTCCATCTCACGTGATTGCAGATCCTTGAAGGTTCCGTTGTACAACAACCTTCCCTCCTTGATGATCCCCAGGCTACTACAAAGTTGCTGGGCAACTTCCAATACGTGGGTGGAGAAGAATACAGTATTTCCTGATCCAGCGAACTCACCCAAGAGATTCTTCAGGATGAAGGCTGCTTTTGGATCCAATCCAACCATGGGTTCATCGAGTATAAGTAACTTCGGAGAAGGCAACAACGCTGAAATGATCGAAAGTTTTTGTTTCATTCCGTGAGAGTAGGAAGATATCTCATCCTTCAGGGCATTCTTCAGCAACAATCGCTCCCCAAGTTCGTCAATACGCTGCTTACGCTCCCCACTGCCAACTCCATAGAGATCTGCAATAAAGGAAAGATGCTCATATCCACTCATTCGCTCATAAAAAAGTGGCTCATCAGGCACATAACCGATTAATCGCTTATAGTCGAGAGGATCAGAGTGAAGTGAGTGTCCCATGAAACTGATGGACCCGGAATCCGGTTTAAGCAAACCGGTGATCATCTTGATGGTGGTACTCTTGCCAGCCCCGTTGGGACCCAGGAAACCGAAAATCTCACCCGGTTCAATGGAAAGTTTCAAGGCGTCTACGGCATTCCTTGGTTGATTACCATATCGCTTGGTTAATTGATCACATATCAGCATTTGTCTACCTCCACTGCAGTATAGAGTGGAAAATATGATTTGGCAATAACTATTTCGAATATTTTCGAATTAGCATTGATGAATATTAATGCAGTATATTTATGGATATATTCGATTTTCATTGCATATATAACGAATTTTACGAATATTTATGCATAAACCTCTTGTCATTCTATACAAGAATTTATACACTGACGGCAGAATACACTACCGAACAGGGAGATAAGAATATGAATAAGGAAAAAATCATTCTGGCATACAGTGGAGGACTTGATACCTCTGTAATCCTCAAATGGCTTGCCAACAAAGGGTTTGATGTAATCGCCTACGTTGCGAATGTCGGACAAAACGAAGATTTTGCCGCCATTGAAAAAAAGGCTTTGGCAACTGGTGCATCAAAAGTGTATGTAGAAGACCTCAGGGAGGAACTGGTCACTGACTACATCTTCCCCGCCCTTCAGGCCAATACGATCTATGAAGGGACCTATATGCTGGGAACTTCCCTGGCTCGCCCGATCATCGCAAAACGCCAGATTGAAATTGCCCGCAAGGAAGGGACTGTCTACGTTTCCCATGGAGCTACCGGTAAGGGAAATGATCAGGTCCGCTTTGAGTTCGGTTACTATATGCATATGCCCGAGGTCAAGATCATCAGCCCTTGGAAAGATCCTGAATGGCTGGGTCAGTTCGAGGGAAGAAGCGATATGATTGCCTATGCAAAGAAGTATGACATCCCCATCAAGGCATCCACCAAGAAACCCTATAGTGAGGATGAGAACCTCATCCATATCAGCCATGAGGCCGGTGTCTTGGAAGATCCATCCCTCCGCGCTGAAGATGATGTATACAGCCTTACCCTCAGCCCGAAGGAAGCCAAGGATGAGGAAACCCTCCTCACCTTCACCTTCGAAGATGGTATCCCTGTTTCAGTAAAGAACGAGAATGACCAAACAGTCGTCACTGATCCCCTGCAGATGATTCTGTATCTCAACAAGATGGGACATGACAACGCCATCGGCCGGGTGGATATGGTTGAAAACCGCTACATTGGAATCAAGAGCCGCGGTGTCTACGAAACCCCGGGATGCGAGATCCTCTGGAAGGCTCATCACAACCTTGAAGGTATTACCATGGACAAGGAAGCAATGCACCTGAGAGACAACCTCATGCCAAAATATGCCGAATTGATCTACAATGGTTACTGGGGTGCTCCTGAGTTCGAGATGCTTCGCTCTGCCTTCACAGTGAGCCAGAAACAGGTAACAGGTACCAGCAAGGTTGTACTGTACAAGGGCAATGTCATCTTCGCTGGAGTGGAAAGCCCCTTCTCACTGTATGACGAGGAGATGGGAAGTATGGATAAGGCCGGGGGCTATGAGCCTGTTGATTGCAAGGGATTCATCAATATCAATGCAATCCGTTTGATCGCCAGCTCCATGCGCGGATAAGACGTATCTGAATACCGCCTTCTCTGATTGAAGGCGGTATTTCACCCAAAAGAAACATGTGCTATAGTAGATAGCGGAGATGAGGCACTATGGATGCGAAAGCGTATTTGCGTTTGGCGATAGACCAAGCACGAAAGACGATGAACAACTGCGAAGGGGGCCCCTTCGGTGCAGTTGTTGTAGACACTAAGGACGGTTCTGTCTTTGTTGCTTCAAACGCTGTGTTGGCTGAGCATGATCCAACAGCACATGCAGAGATCAATGCCATCCGTAAAGCATGCAGAAAGAAAGAAACCCATGATCTCTCTGGTTGCATCCTCTATACCACCTGTTACCCTTGCCCAATGTGTCTCTCAGCAAGTATTTGGGCAAATATCAAGAAAGTGTACTATGGATGCACTCCTAAGGATGCCGAGGCAATTGGATTCCGTGATGATTACATCTATCGGTATTTCCAACAAGGATGCAAGGACCAAGAGGTCGTTGAGCTTACACAATCTGAGCGAGAGATGTGTTTGGCGCTTTTTGATGAATATGCGCAGAACACCAGAGAGCGATATTAATCAGAACAGTTCCTGGTAGTGCTCGATTCCCATTGCAAGGATGTCATGGATATGTTCATCATTGAGACGGTAGAGAACATTACGGCCATCCTTTCTGAAACGTACCAGACGACGAGCCCTGAGTAGTTTGAGTTGTTGGCTGATGGTACTCTGTTGCATATTCAATTCTTCACTGATAGCATTGACTCCTCGTTCCCCCTGCTCAAGCAGGAACAGGATTTTCAATCGGGTAGGGTCTCCAAAGACTTTAAAAAAGTCTGCAATATCGACAATTTCCTCATCCAACGGTAATACAAATTCATCCATGGGGCATCTCCTCCGATTGATACCTACTAGTATAACCATTACCGATGAGAAAGAAAAGCAATGAATGGATGGGTAATATATTTCCAAAATAATCAAACTAGGATACATTTCACCCACCTGCTCACAAAATTACACAAAATGACCCCCTAAAGGAGGCTATGAAATGGATATCAAAGAAAAGGCAGCAAAACTGGTCCTCGAGGACAGCGAATTCGATCTCACTGTCATTACGGACAATATGGGAGGAAAGTCAATTGACATAACCGCCCTTCGCAAGAGCACCGGTTTCATCACCTATGATCCAGGCTTTGTGAATACAGGATCCTGTATGAGCAATATCTGTTTTGTTGATGGTGAGCAGGGAATCCTCCGCTATCGCGGATATGATATTGAAGACCTGGTCGAAAACTGTGACTTCGTAGAGGTTGCCCATCTCTTAATCAAAGGTGAGCTCCCCACCCTCGCCCAACGACATACCTATGCAGACATGCTCAACCGGCACTCCCTGCTTCATGTCGACATGAGGAATTTTTTCCGTGACTATCCTCAGGAAGCGCATCCGATGTCGATCCTCTCTGCTATGGTTGCTTCGCTCTCTGCGTTCTACCCCGAATTGGAGGATGCCGATCCAGAAGAGAATGTCGACTTGACGGTCAGTAGGCTCCTGTCCAAAATGAGAACCATCGCAGCATTCAGTTATCGACAGATGAATGGACTCGACTTCGTAGATCCTTCCTACAAATATTCCTACTGTGAGAACTTCCTAAATATGATGTTCCACACACCGGTGAATGCCTACATTCCTGATCCTTTGCACGCAAAGGCATTGAACGTGCTCCTGATTCTCCATGCTGACCACGAGCAGAACTGCTCCACAAGTGCTGTTCGTCTTGTCGGCAGCAGTGAAGCAAATCTCTATGCTTCGGTAGCAGCAGGATGCTGTGCTCTATGGGGAAGTAAACATGGTGGAGCCAACCAAGCTGTCATGCAAATGCTGTTGAAGATCCACAATGAAGGACTCAGTATCGAGCAGGTAATAGCGATGGCAAAGGATAAAGAGAACCCATTCAGGCTCTCTGGATTCGGTCACAGGGTCTATAAGACCTATGACCCCAGAGCAAGGATTGCAAAACGGCTCAGCCAGCAAGCATTGGTGCCATTGCTTCAGAGCGAATTCCTGCTTTTCCCAGATTGCCATGGACTTGGAACAGGCTGCCTTAAGCGATCCTTACTTCATCGAACGTAATCTTTATCCTAATGTTGATTTCTATACTGCATCATCTTCCACTCAATTGGTATTCCTTGAATCAATGTTTACAGTCCTCTTCGCCATGGGGAGACTCCCCGGCTGATCGCCCACTGGCCTGAATGTGAGACATGACCTGTACCAGAATATTGGTCGACCACGCCAAGTCTTTCACTTCCGCCTCTCGTACGCAAGGTGGTACCGCTTGAAGACCGATAAGGCCCTTGATTTTCGATTTCAATGGCACCCTGTTTTGGACACTGATTATCATCGGCAAGCTCTGGGGTGCCATTTCATTACGCCTACGAAATAAGCCACTGATGGAAGAGAGCCACTATCTCTAACGGAAGTAAACCAATACTGGAGACTATTGCCTATATGCTAGGAAGGAATCCCAGCAATGAAGAAGTTTCCTGGCATCAGCAGCGAAAAAGAGGAACTCTATGAGGAGATTTATGTCAGACAAATCGTCCTCTCAGCCTTGCTCCCGGTGCAATCCCACCTCTTCAAGCGAGCCATACAGGCCAGTATTCCCCTTGCTATTGCCACCAGTGCAGGAGAGTGGACAATATCTGCCATAAGTGAAGCATGGCCTTCGGCCTCAGTAACTATGTACCGTCATCCTTGATTATCCATGATGACGGCAAGAGAAAAGGAAAACCTGCCCCAGACATCTACCTGGATACCTGCAATGCGTTAGGCCTTAATCCAGAAGCATGTACTGTCTTTGAGGATACCAAAGCCGGTATTCTCTCTGCAAGCAGGGCGGGAATTGGAAGAATTTTTGCGGTAGGAAGCCCTGGTGCTGACGTCCAGACAATACAGGCCATGGACGGTGTCCATGGCCTGATCAAAGATTTTTCTGAGTTTTCCCTAGAGCAGTGATACCAGATAGGAACCGAACTCCTTGGTTCCCAGCTTTGTGCACGCCTTGCCTTCAGTTTCCATCAAGCGAGCGAAATCAGAGGTAACCATCCCATCCTTTATCGCTTTTTGCACAACCTGGGCAACCAGGAGAGCTGCTTCATCCCACCCAAGGTAGGAGAGCATCATCTGTGCTGAAAGCACCAAGGAAAGAGGATTCACTATATTCTTTCCAGCAATATCAGGGGCAGTACCATGGGTGGCTTCAAAGATTGCAAAGCCACTCTCGTAGTTGATGTTTGCTCCTGGAGCAATACCAATGCCACCAACCTCAGCCGCCAAGGCATCCGATACATAATCCCCATTGAGATTCAGGGTAGCAACGACATCGTATGCTTCAGGTTTGAGCAGGATGTTTTGCAGGAAGGCATCGCAGATGCAGTCCTGAATGACCAACGAATCTCTCCCTTCCCTCTCAATCCGCACGGTTCCGTCCTTATCCTCTGTGGCACTGAACTCTCGTTTTGCAAGTTCATAGCCCCACTTTCGAAACCCACCTTCAGTGAATTTCATGATATTCCCTTTGTGCACCAATGTGACATTGCGTCGGTTGTGCTCCAATGCATAGGAAATCGCACTGCGGATCAGGCGCTCACTTCCTTCAATGGATACAGGCTTGATACCGAGAGCACTGGTTTCAGGAAACCGGATTTTGTTCACTTGCATCTCCTCTGAGAGGAATGCAATGACTTTCTTCACCTCTTCACTACCCGACTCCCATTCGATGCCGGCATAGATGTCTTCCGTATTCTCACGGAAGACAACCATGTCAACATTCTCCGGGTGCTTGACTGGGGAAGGAACTCCCTGGT
The DNA here is from genome assembly GCA_018399495.1 of Sphaerochaeta sp. Classification (GTDB taxonomy): domain Bacteria; phylum Spirochaetota; class Spirochaetia; order Sphaerochaetales; family Sphaerochaetaceae; genus Sphaerochaeta. Next base: position 30,906 of record JAGYOG010000005.1, on the reverse strand, counting down.
AGTAGGAAACCGGGCGGAGGCAGACATACAGATCGAGGGTTTGCCGGAGGGTGACATTCAAGGAACGGATTCCCTTGCCTACCGGGGTGGTCAATGGCCCCTTGATAGCCACCTTGTACTGCTTGATTGCCTCAAGCGTTTCCTCTGGAAGGTAGGTCCCGGTTATATCCTTTGCCTTTCCTCCAGCAAGAATCTCCTTCCATGTAATATGCTTGGTCTCTCCATAGGCTTTCTTTACTGCCGATTCAACCACGTTCTTCATAACAGAGGTAATTTCTGGTCCGACCCCATCTCCCTCAATGTAGGGAATGATGACGTTATAAGGCACCTGCAAGGCTCCTTCATTCATGATTATCGTCTCTTCCATCAAGCTTTCTCCTTGAGTATATTCAGCAGACCACCACCGATGAGCATCGCTCTCTGGCCCTCAGTGATGTCACATCGAAGGGTAATCTCACGGCTCTTGGTCTTGTTCTTCAGCACAACCTTCTCACCCTTGATCTGCTCAGCGATGTTCTCGATTACCAGTTCGTCGTTCTGGTCGAACCGTGCATAGTCCTCTTCCTTCTCAAAGATGAGGGGAACAATGCCGAAGTTGCACAGATTGTTCTGGTGAATTCGCTCTATGGAAACAGCGATTACCGCTTTCACACCCAAGTACATCGGACAGATTGCTGCATGTTCACGACTCGAGCCCTGGCCATAGGAGGCACCGGCTACGATGAAGTTGTCCTTGCCCCGGTCCTGATTCTCCACGCAACGTTCACTGAAATGCTCATCAACCGGCTCAAAGACAAACTTGGAGTACACAGGGATGTTTGAGCGGTACTTGAGTCTGGCTCCAGCGGGCATGATGTGATCGGTAGTGATCTTATCCCCAACCTTAATCGTCACATACCCGTCCAAGTTCTCCTTGAGAGGAGTATTCTTCGGGGGGTCCCCAATATTCGGCCCGCGGAATATCTCAACTTCGCTGCCATTCTTGGGAGGGAAGATGAACATGGAGTCATCAATCAAAAACTGCTCAGGTTGGACTACCTTGGGGAAGGCAATACCGTGGGAGGAGAGTGGATCGGTGAACTGCCCACTTATTGCGCTCAAAGCGGCAGTCTCAGGACTGACCAGATAGACCTGGCCACTCTTGGTGCCGCTACGTCCCTCAAAGTTACGATTGCTGGTCCTGAGTGAGACACCGTCCGTTCCAGGACTCTGATGGTTGCCGATGCAGAATCCACAAGCACTCTCCAGAATACGGGCACCACTGGCGATCATCTTCGCCAACGAACCATCCTGGCTGAGCATCAGGAGCACCTCACGGCTTCCTGCGGCTATGCCAAGGCTTACGTGTTCTGCGATGCTATGACCATCAAGGATGTCTGCAACTTTTTTCATATCTGCATAGCTGGAGTTGGTGCAGGAACCGATGAGCACTTGCTCAACCCGTTTGCCTGCCAGTGATGCTACTGTAGCAATATTCCCGGGGGAATGAGGACAGGCTACCTTGGGCTCCAGAGCCGAGAGGTCAATTTCAAACAGGTCATCATAAACGGCTCCCTCATCGGCACTGAGTTCCAGCCAGTCTTCTTCCCTTCCCTGTGCCTTGAGGAACGCACGCGTCTTCTCGTCAGAGGGAAAGAGGCTGGTTGTAACCCCACACTCAGCACCCATGTTGCAGATAGTAGCACGCTCAGGAACTTCAAGCGTCTGTACGCCGACCCCTGTGTATTCAAAGATACAATTTACATTACCTTTTACTCCAAATCGTTCTAGCACTGTCAAGATGACATCCTTCGCAGATACCCATGGGCGAAGTTTCCCATGGAGACGGATCTCAATGACTTTCGGGCTGATCAGGTGGAAGGGCTGGGCGGCCATTGCAACAGCTACATCAAGCCCGCCTGCTCCGATGGCAATCATACCGATTCCACCACCGGTGGGGGTATGACTGTCACTGCCTAGCAGAGTCTTGCCAGGTTTGCCGAATCGTTCAAGATGCACTTGGTGACAAATTCCATTTCCTGGACGGGAAAATACCACACCCTTGGCAGCTGCAACTGTCTGGAGATAGTGATGGTCATCTGCATTTTCAAATCCTACTTGGATGGTATTATGATCAACATAACTCACAGCCAGCTCATTCTGGACGCGATCCAAACCCATTGCCTCAAATTGCAGGTAGGCCATCGTTCCGGTGGCATCCTGGGTGAGCGTTTGGTCAATATGGATCCCGATGGGGTTTCCTGGTCCCAGCGTTCCCTCCTCAAGGTGGGAAGCTAGTATTTTTTCAGTCAAGGTCTTACTCATAGTGGGCTCCTTTTGGCGTCTTTATCTGTATTGTATACGAACTCTGCATAGTGTGTAAAACTACTTTCCGTGATTCCTGTTTCTTTCAATGAAGAAAGCAACAAGCAACTCACCCAAGACGAGGATGATGGCCGCATTTCCAATGACAAGCAATACCTTGGAGAAGGAAAGCTGCTCGTAGATGCTTCCCCCCACAACTGCTCCAAGAATGGTTCCTACTGTCAGCAACACTTCATGGATAATCATTCTCCCAGAACGGTTCACACTACCGCTTGCTCCATGAAACATGCTCTGGTCGTAGGCAAACGCAAAAAGAATACCGAACAACAAAAAGAAAAATGCAAAAGGAAGCGGGGAAGAGAATCCCATAGCCAGAAGACAGAGCACGCCAAAGAGCAACTGTACCATGAAGATGTAACGCTTCCTAAAGTGCCAGAACTCCATTTTTCCCAACGCCAGAAAACTGATACAGGTTGCAACACCACGTACCAGCAAGAGCAATCCGGTCTGACTTTCACTGATCTTCAGGACATCCTGCGCGTAGAGAGGAAAAATGGTAAGAATGACACTCATACCACTATAGAGTGAGATGATGCCTACCCAGGCATAGAAGCGCAGAGGTGTACTTGCATCCTCCCTATTATTCTCCATATTGTCAGCATGCTCACTCTGTACTGCCCTGATACCAGGTACCAATGCGCTGGTAATAGCAAGGAGAAGAAATACAAGGAAAAACATGAGGATGGCTACATAGAAAGGAGTGGTTGTGGAAACCTCAACCAGTATGCCTGCAATATAGCTGGAGATACCTACGCCAAAAGACCAGGAAAAATTAAAGGCATTGGTGACATGATTCAGCTGCGCTCCTTCCTTCCCTCTTGAAAACCATCCCTCGATCTGAGGCCAGAGCAAGCTCATGAAAGCCCCATAGAACACCAATGCAACGTATGCGATGGATAGTGTTTTGGTGGATACAAAGAGCAGCACTGCCAATGCCATACCGATCAGAGAGGTCTCTACAAGGTGGCGTGGACGGAAATGGACCGTAAATTTTCCCCCGAGCAAGCAGAATACCAAGTAGGTTGCAGTGGTGATGGAAGCAGCAACCCCTATTTGGTCCGCCCCAAGAAAAAAGGCCTTACGAAGATGATACACCAAGGCAAGATTGACCATGGCTATAGAAAGCTGGCCAAAGAATGAGGCAATATTAAGCACCCAGAATTGAATAGCATCACTTTTCTGCTGTGAAACGTACATGATATCTCCAATGATAATGTTGAGTGCAACTCTAGAACAAGATAGAATCTTGCGCAAGCAGGGGAAAAAAGCTACTCTGTTGGGCATGAACAATGCCTTGTTGGATAATGCCCCATTTGTTTCGGCGGCAATTGCTTTCTTTATAGCACAACTGCTCAAACCATTCATCAATGTGGTCTTTGAGCGGAAATTTGTCTGGTCCATGCTCTTCAGCACAGGAGGGATGCCTTCAAGCCATGCTGCAGGGGTTATCGCCCTTGTCACATCGATTGCATTTACCGAGGGTATCGGTACCGTAAATTTTGCCATAGCAGCTACTTTTGCAGCAATCGTCATCCACGATGCTATGGGCATTCGCAGGGCAGCGGGAAAACAGGCTGAAGTCATCAATGAGTGGAGCAGGCTCCTCAGTGACATCCACAGGGAGGGACAGTTCACCCCTGAGAACCTGAAAACCATGCTCGGCCACTCCTTCAGCCAAGTACTGGGAGGAGTCTTGCTGGGGCTCATCATTGGCTTGAGTGCGACCTACCAGATCATGGGTCATTGACAGATGTAACAAAGTTGCCCATTATCCAAACCAAGAATATTACATGACACGTGTATCACAAAATAAGGAAACAACATGAAGAAGACCATGACAGCAGTACTGTTGGTAGTACTGGTATTTGCTCTTGTGCTTAGCGGGTGCAAGAAAGAAGAAACGAAAGAAGGCTATGTCTTTGCAACTGATGCAACCTGGCCCCCACTGGAATTTGTAGAAGACGGGATCTTGACCGGTTTTGAGGTTGAGTTGGTCCCCCTCATCGGTGAGAAAGTCGGTGTCTCCATGTCTGTAAAGAACATTCCCTGGGACACAATCTTCGCCGGCCTTGCCAATGGTGCCTATGATGGAGTTGCCAGTGGTGTAACGGTAACTGAAGAGCGAAAAGCCACCATGGCATTCTCCTCCCCCATCCTCTCCGCTGGACAGGTAGTCATCATCCGCACTGAAGATGCAGGCCTGATCAAGGGCATCGATGATCTGGAAGGAAAGAAAATCGGTGTCCAGATTGGGACCACCGGTGACTTTGCACTGGAAGCATACCCTGTTGAAAGAAGAGCGTATGATGACATCGGTCTTGCCATCGAGGATATGCTCAATGGGAATGTGGATGCTGCTGTGTGTGATTCCTTGATTGCCAGCGATTTCGTACTCTCAAACGAAAACTACAGCTCACGCCTTGTAGTTGCTGGAGAGCCGTTCACTCAGGAAGATATTGCAATTGCAGTACAGAAGGACAACCAGGAACTCCTGGATCTCATCAATGAGGGACTGGCGAAGGCAAAGGCTGACGGTTCCCTCGATGCATTGAAGGAGAAGTGGAATCTGCTGTAAGCTAGTTTTTTGATAGGGCATGGGGCTTCGGCCCCTTGTTTTTTTGCATTTTATAATCCTTTTTATGTATATTTATTCTTAATTAGTTGACATTTATTGTATATCTATGCATTATTCGCATATCAGAAGAAGGAGAATATCATGAAAAAAATACTTATTGTTGTTTCCCTGTTGCTCGTAGTATCCTCTGCCCTTGTCTTCGGACAGGCCCAGGCTGAAAGTGGAAAAAAATCGTATGTCTTTGCAGCCAACTGTGCATGGCCCCCACTTGAGTTTGTTGATGAAAAAGGGGATATCGTTGGATTTGAGATCGATCTGGTTGAAGAGATTGCCAAAGTGAATGATGTTGAGATCAGCATCGTCAACGTTGCGTGGGAAGGAATTTTTGCAGGCCTCGCCAATGGTGCCTATGATGCAGTTGCCAGTGGTGTTTCCGTCACCGAAGAGAGAAAGGCTACCATGGATTTCTCCACCCCTATCCTTGTGGTAACCCAAGCTATCCTGGCTCCTGTATCCAATAGTGGACTTTCCAATACTGCAAGCCTTAACAACAAGACTGTCGGTGTACAGCTTGGAACGACCGGTCACATTTTCCTTGATGATTTTGACAAGAGTCGTGATGACTTCAGTGTCAACATCAAAGCATATGATGAAGTCGGCTTTGCCATCGAAGATATGCTCAATGGCAATCTTGATGCAGTGGTGACCGACTCCGTTATCGCCAGTGACTACGTCATGACCAATGAAAACTATGCCAGCAAGCTCAAGATCACCGGAAGTGCCAGTGACTTGGGAGACCCAGAGCCTATTGCCATTGCAACCCTGAAGGGAAACAGTGAAGTGCTTGACCTGGTCAACAATGGATTGAAGACCATGGAAGAGAACGGAACGATGGATGCACTGAAAGAGAAATGGGGCATTATCTAAAAAACCCTGGTTACGAAACAATCGCAGCCGCCGGAAGGCGGCTGTACTGCTTATAGGGAATATGTGAATAATTATACACAATAGCTTGACTTTACATGCATAATTATGTAGTACTTCCCTTATATCAGTAGAATGTGAGAATATATGGAAAAACAACCATTTGATAATGAAACAGCAAAGTTGCATAAGGTACGGGACCAAGTGGTCTCGGTTGATCCGACTGTACAGAAAAAAAAGGCGCTGACCATCCAGATGACCGATGGGGTGCTCATTCCCCGTAAGGACGATGGACATGTACTTAACTCATGGAGAATTACCTTCTTCAGTGCCATCGCATTGCTTACAAGCTTGGTAATGTTCAAACCTCAACCCTTCCGTGACATTTTCATGGTAACCATCAAGGGAACTCCGGTCACCTTCCAGGCAACAGTCTTTGCCATCTTAGGAGCATTGGTGATTGGAACGGTCACAGGCCTCGGTTCGGTAAGCAAACGACGTTGGGTCAATATGCTCAGCGGTGTCTATGTAGAGTTGATCAGGGGTATTCCCCTTCTCGTCCAATTGATCTTCATCTATTATGCTATGGGGCGGTTCTTCAAGATTCAGGGAATGGTTGCAGCGGTAGTTGCACTCTCCATCTGTTTCGGAGCCTATATGGGAGAAATTGTACGAGCAGGTATCCAGGCTATCCCAAAGGGACAGATGGAAGCTGCTATTGCACTGGGATTGAGTAGGTCTCAGGCCTTTCGGCATGTCATCCTTCCCCAGACAGTAAAAGTAATCCTTCCAGCAATCGGAAACGAGTTCATCTCGATGCTCAAGGATTCATCCTTGGTATCTGCCATCGCGCTTAGTGATATTCTGAGAAAAGGAAGGGAGTATATCAGCCGGACCTTCCTTTCCTTGGAAACCATGTTGGTTGTCGCTCTTATTTACCTCATTATCACCCTCCTGCTTTCCCGATTGGTAGGCATCCTGGAGGAAAGGTTGCACCAGAATGGCTAGAATACGTATTGAAGATCTCTCAAAAGACTATATCACTGCAAACAAGACCTTGGTTGAAGCCGTCAAGCACGCTGACCTGACGGTGGAGAATGGTGAGGTTGTGGTCATCATCGGACCTTCTGGAAGCGGTAAATCCACCTTGCTGAGAAGTGTCAATAAATTGGAAAATCCTACTGGCGGCAAAATCTTCATTGATGAAGATGAAGTAACAGACCCCCATGTAGATTTGAGGAAGATTCGTGAGGAAGTGGGAATGGTATTCCAATCTTTCAATCTTTTTCCCCATTTATCGGTCATGCAAAACATCACCCTCGCCCCTGTGAAAGTAAGAAAGATGTCACAGAAGAAAGCAGAGGAAAAAGCTAGGGACTTATTGAAGCTCGTAGGGCTTGAGGAAAAGGCTGATGTGCACCCACCCCAGCTCTCTGGGGGGCAGCAACAGCGTGTTGCCATTGCCCGGGCCTTGGCCATGGAGCCGAAGGTAATGCTCTTCGATGAACCAACCAGTGCACTTGACCCAGAGATGATCAAAGAGGTATTGGATGTCATGCTCAAACTTGCGAAGAGTGGTATGACCATGCTACTGGTCACTCATGAGATGGGATTTGCCAAGGCAGCAGCTTCAAAGGTTGTCTTCATGGATGAAGGGAGAATAGTTGAATTCGGCACTCCCAATGAGATTTTCTCCAATCCAAAGAGTGACCGAACAAAGCTCTTTTTGGAGCACATTCTTTGAAATTAGGGCCTCAGGGCCCTGTTTTTTTCTTCTGATAGATTTCTACTAGTGTACAAACAGCGCAAATCTACCATTGCTTGAAAATGTTCCCTTCGCTAAGGTATCCTGCAACAGGAGGCATCAACGATGCAACGTCTTAATGCTTGGCTTGAAGCACATATCACTCTTCACAGCTATGACGATCCAAAAGCAGAGAAAGAAAATGCTATTACTCATGCGATAGGAGCAATACTCTCACTTATCGCTCTAATCTCTATTCTTTTCAAGCTTCCCCAACTTCCCAGTCGTTCTCTCCAGGTAGGTAGTATCATCTGGGGTTTTACCATGCTATTGCTCTATAGCTCCTCAGCCCTCTACCATTTTCTTCCTCCCGGAAATGGAAAACGTCTTTGCAGGATTCTCGACCATAGTAATATCTACTTCTTGATAGCCGGTACCTATACCCCGATAATGATGTATGTTGCTACCCCGATTGCCTACCGAATTACCATCTTGGTATGGTTGGTCGCAATTATCGGGATCATTCTCACCCTTATTTTCTGGGGCAAAGCCAAAGTATTACATGTACTGCTCTATCTGGCTATGGGTTGGTTGATTGTGTTTTTCTGGAAAGATATTGTCCCATTCATCCCCTCCGACTTGCTAAAATATATCATTGCAGCCGGTTTGACTTACAGCGTCGGGGTAATTTTTTATGCAAGTAAACGCATCCCCCATTACCATGCCATCTGGCATCTATTCTGTATCGGGGGAAGCGCTCTGTTCTATGTGGGCTATATGCTTACTCTTCTATGATCAATCGGTCAATATTTTCCTGCAATACAGTCTCGCTGACATACCCGAGGTAGCCGTTAGCTATCGAACCATCGGCATTGATGAAGACCGTGGTCGGGAGACTCGTCGTCTGGAAGATGTAGGCGAAAAGCCCTTCATCTGTATAAACAGGACCGGTGAAAGGAAACTCTTTCATGAATTTGGTAATTGTATCCAATGTCTCACGCTCTCCGTCCATTGCATTGAGGAAGATGAAGCTGATTTCATCACCATAGGTATCATATGCAGCCTGGAAGTGAGGAAGTTCTTGTTTGCAGGGAGGAACCCAGGAGGCGAAATAGTTGATAACTGCTGGTTTGCCCTGCCGTACGGCATCAAAACTGGTCTCTTTCCCGTCAACGGTGAAGAGAGGAATATCCGGCATCTTTGGGGCTTCTTCAGCAGATGCTTCTTCCAGCATCTCCCGATCTAGGGGTATCGGCTTGCTTATCATCTCCTGCCTCCGTAGGCGCAGCGACCTCCGTCTATCTGTTGTTACTGTAGCCACTTTGCTCTTTCTGCTGCCGCTGGAGGTACATTCAGAAAACTCATTAGTTTTTCGTAGACGGGATATTCGTAGTTTGGCAGGGCGATATAGGCCGGAGCAAAGCTGGTCTCCTTTAATGCATTGTATGCAACTGAGTTACAACAATGATTACGGATGAATGAAATCAGGGTAATCATCAGGGTACGGGTATTTTTTTCATGAAAATCGTAAAGAAATAGGGTATTGGATTGAATCCCAAGGTCAAGGCAATGCCAAAGGCCAAGAGAAAGAGCCCGCTGATTATCGTGATAAGCTTGGAATGCTTCTTAATTGCAGCAAAAACGCCTTCTAGCTGCTCGAGCAGGATTGCAGAGAGCAAGAATGGAACACCAAGTCCCATTGCATAGAAGAAAAGGGTCAACATACCCTTGGTTACCAGTTCTGCATTGGCTGCCATCATCAGGGCGCTGCCGAGCAGAGGCCCCACACAGGGCGTCCATCCCAGGGCGAATACCAAGCCAAAAAGCATCGACTTGGGAACATTCATGTTCTGCAAGCCTTTCATCTGGAACTTGTGGTTGTTGTTCAATGCGGGGATCAGGACAAACCCCAGGTTGTTCAGCGCGAAGAGGATAACCAAGACACCTCCAATACGGTTGAGCATGTCCAGGTGACTCTGTAGAAACTGTCCTATGGTGGTTGATGCAGCCCCAAGGGCTACAAAGAGAATGGTAAATCCTATGACGAACGCAACGCTGTTTTTCAGCAACACGTTTTTTTCCTGTTCCTGTTCAGCTACACCGCCAGCGAGGTACGAAAAGTACAGCGGGAGGATCGGAAGGATACAGGGACTGATAAAACTGATAATACCTTCAAGAAATGCAGTTATATACGCCATGGCTGAGCATATCATAAGAGGAAAAGGTTCACAAGAGGGATAAAAGTTGGTACAGTCTGACCATGGCAAAACAGAAGGGCAAAGCAGATGGAGAGACACTGTTTGGTGCATATTACCAGGAGATCTACAAAGACCGCTGGGAACCGCTACGGTCAGCCTTGGGTGAGGATAAGAAACCTATTGCATATGAGGATGGCCTTACCCTACCGTATTACCTCGATGAGGCATCTGTTCTTGCGGCAAAACTTCTTGGGGTCCAGAGGGGAGAGACCGTTCTGGATATGTGTGCTGCCCCAGGAGGAAAAACCCTCGTACTGGCTTCCAGTTTGCATGGAGATGGCAGGCTCGTTTCCAATGACCGGTCTTCTGCCCGGAGGGCGAGACTGAAGCAGGTTGTAAGGGACCATCTTATTGAAGCCGAACGGGAGATTGTGCAGGTAACAGCACATGATGCGACCCGTTGGTCACTGTACGAACAGAATGTGTATGACCGTGTCCTACTCGATGCCCCTTGCTCGAGTGAACGTCATGTGCTGAATGATCCGAAAGCCCTGGCAATGTGGAGTCCTTCCAGACCCAAACGACTTGCCATTACCCAATTCGCCATGCTTGCTGCTGCCTTGGAAGCGGTAAAACCGGGTGGGTACATTCTGTACAGTACTTGCTCCATCAATCCGATGGAAAACGAAGGTGTTGTTGAAAAGTTGTTTGAAAAACGAGATGGAAGATTTACCATCATGGATAATACCCAAGCAGGAAGTGAGGAGCGGCAATATGGCTCCCTCATCCTTCCTGACCGTGGAGAGGGACGGGGTCCTCTCTATTTTTGCCTGATCAGGAGAGATGTATGAGTAGTGTCGCCATTATACGATGTGAACAATATGAACAAGTGTTAGTCGACCAGGCGGTTGCCATTGCCTGCGAGAAGGGAGAGATGCCTGAGGTCAAGGACAAGCGTATCCTGCTCAAGCCAAACATCCTCAGCGATGCGAAGGAAGAACGTGGCATTACCACACACTCAGCTGTCCTTAGGGCTATGATCAGGCATTTGAAACACCAAGGAGTAAAAGAAATCTTGGTTGGCGACTCACCCGGGTTGCAAAAACCAAATTTCCAGCCGAAAGCATCAGGTATCTTTCAGGTATGTGAAGAAGAAGGTGTGCAGTGGATTGATTTTACCAAACAACCCAAAACCTACACAATTCCCTATGCCCGTAACAAGAAGCTGCCTCTTGCTGCGGTGCTCTCACAGGTGGACATGGTGTTCAGCCTCCCAAAATTCAAGACGCACCAGCTGATGTATGCCACCGGAGCGGTTAAAAACCTGTTTGGGTTGGTGCCCAATCTCTATAAAAGTCCCTGTCATGTGCAGTTCCCATCCCGTGAACAGTTTGCTTCCCTGATGGTGGGCATTGCATCCATCGTGGAACCTGCGTTCAGCCTGATGGACGGGATCATCGCAATGGAAGGACCGGGTCCTGCAAACGGGGTCTCCCGCCATCTGGGGCTCGTGCTTGCCAGCCGTGATGCTGTAGCATTGGATTACGCCCAGGCTGTTATCATGGGGTATGATCCTATGCTTGTACCCATTGTCTCAGAAGGGATCAGGAGAGGTTTGGGTAGCAAGCCCAGCTCCTACCCTTCTCTCTCTGCAGAAGATCTGGTACAGGATGACTACATACGCATTGAGGTGCAGAAGCGTACCAGCTTCATTCACTCCTTAATCGTTCCCTTTATTTTTAGTCGCTATATCCGTTGGAAGGTAAAAAAGGAACGAAAGGCACCGGTCTTCCTGGTCGATCCTTGCATCGGATGCAAAAAATGCATCGATATTTGTCCAGCCGGAGCCTTGACGATGGTTGATAAACGTATCATCATCAACCCCAAAGCCTGTATCCGTTGCTACTGTTGCCATGAAGTATGCCCTGCCTCAGCGATACTCGTTGATGAAGAAATTCCCTCCTAGAGGAAGGTTTTATGGATAGTTCCACGTTGTTTTTCAGTATTCTTCTTTCCCTTCTCCCTATCAGTGAACTGCGTGGAGGCATTCCCTATGCCTATTTCAATGGAGTATCTCTCTTTATCGCAACTCCGCTCTGTGTTTTGACCAACGCCTTGGTTGCGCCAATCGTGTATACGTTTCTGGCAACGTTCCATAAGATATTCCATGCCCACTGGAGGTGGTATGCCTCATTCTTCGACCGCTTTGTCGCCAGGGCACAAAGACGTGTCTACCCAAAGGTCAGCAAGTATGGCTACTGGGGAATCCTCCTTTTCGTAGCAATACCCTTGCCGATCACCGGTGCTTGGACAGGAACCCTCGGTTCCTGGATTTTGGGCCTTGACAAGCGCAAGACCATGATGGCAGTATTCGGCGGAGTCATTGTCTCCGGCCTGATCGTCACCAGCTTGGTTGTCCTTGGGGTCGGTTTCGATTCGGTATTCATTAAACGAATCTGAGGAACCATGCAATTCAATTTAGAAAAAGAGCTCAACCCTGAGCAGTGCAAGGCTGCATCCACTTTGCACGGTCCCCTGCTTGTCATAGCCGGAGCCGGAAGTGGAAAAACGAGGATGCTGACCTTCCGCATCGCACATATGTTGGAGGAAGGGATCAATGAACATTCCATCCTTGCCCTGACCTTCACCAATAAAGCAGCAAAGGAGATGGCCCAGCGGGTACGCGCTCTCACTGGCTTGTCTTTGAAGAAGCTTACCACAACCACCTTTCACTCCTTCGGCATGGGAGTACTCAAGCAGTATATCCAACACCTTGGGTTCAAGAACAACTTCACTGTCTATGATACCAATGACAGGAAAGCATTGATGAAGGAGGTCATCCAGAATCTTGACTATGTAGTCGAGAGTTTTGACTTGTTTGAGCTTTCATCGCTGTTCAGTGACATCAAGACCAAGCGTAAGGTCTTTGGTCCCAATGCCTCTGACAAGATCAGGAATCTCTACCATGAGTATGAGAAACATCTCAAGGCATACAATGCTGTCGACTTTGACGATCTGATCATGAAACCCCTTGAATTGTTTGACAAGCATCCTGAGATTCTTGATGAGCTCAGAGCACGCTACAGCCATATTCTTGTGGATGAGTTCCAGGATACCTCCCTTTCCCAGTACCGCATGGTCGAGCTTCTCGCCCAAAAAAGCCGTAATCTCTGCGTGGTTGGTGATGACGACCAGAGCATCTACAGCTGGAGAGGTGCAAACTATGAGAATTTGATAATGTTTGAGCGAGAATTCCCCGAGCGTCTGGAAGTGAAGCTCGAGCGTAACTACCGTTCCAGTGGAAATATTCTCGAGGCAGCAAACCGCCTGATCGTGAACAATCAGATGAGGAAGGACAAGAAGCTCTGGACTGATAGTGGCAAAGGGTCTTCCATTCGGATAATCCACCCTGCGCATGACGAGGATGAGGCGGCAACCATCGCAGATGAAATTCTCATGATCCACAAAAAAGAGGATCGTCCATACAGTGATTTCGGTGTACTGGTGCGAACCAACAGCCTGATTACCATTCTTGAGACCAAGTTCACTGAACGGGGAATTCCTACCCAGGTAACCGGCGGCCAAAGTTTCTTCGACAGAAAGGAGATCAGGGACATCGTGAGCTACCTGAAGGTGATTGCCAACCAGGATGATGACATCAACTTGCTTAGGATTGTAAACACCCCAAGAAGGGGAATCGGCAGAACCACGCTTGAGAAAATGCGCAAGGTAGCTGATGACCATAAGTGCTCCCTCTTCAGTGCGCTGTCTTTGATGAGCATTGCAACCGATGGGCAGGTCAAGGAAGCAATGAAACGCACCCTGAAACGGTTTGCAGATTTAATAGAAGAGTATCACTACCAACTGTTCAACACCAAAACCCAGAGGAACCAGATACTGAGGACCTTGATTCAGGAGATAGGGTACAAGCAACATATCGAGGCTGAACATCCAGACAATGAAGCCTTTGCAGCATACAAGATGAAAGGGGTCAGTATGCTCTGTGATATGCTTGCCCGGTGGGAGCGAAATCCTGAGAACCGGAATGCTTCTATTTTTGATTATCTCAACCGAATTAGTCTTGCAGGAAAGGAGAACCCAGAGGAAGAGGATGCAGGGAAGATTGCATTGATGACCATTCATGCCTCCAAGGGATTGGAGTTTGATACTGTGTACCTTGCTGGCGTTGAAGACCAGTACATTCCCCATGCAAGGGCAATTGAAGAGAACCCGGCCAGCCTTGATGAGGAACGCCGTCTCTTCTATGTAGCGATCACTCGAGCAAGACGCGCGCTTATCATCAGCAGCTGTGAAAAGCGAAAGCGAGGATTCGAGCTGGTAACCAGTATCCCCTCACGCTTTCTGGAGGAAATACCCAAGGAACTGTTTGACGAGGTAGATCCAAACAAGCAGCTCTCTAGTGATGAGGTGAGTGACAAGCTGAGACTGCTCAAGGAACGGCTGGCTTCCAAGCAGGCAAGGTGATCAATCAGGGTTGGTGATATTTACTGTTATGGTATCTGTATAGGTACCGCTGACTTTGTTCATTACTTCTGTCTCACTGATGTCACCGATACGAATATTGCGAGTATTCAATTACGCCCGGCTGTAAACCGGACCATGTATACTACACTTTTCAATTAAGTCATTGTCTAGGCAAAACTAAAATCAATAGGACTTGAACCTACACTTGGAAAAAGTTGGAACGAAGAATCCTGAGATTGATTGGCAAAGGTAAACAGCTGTGAATAATTGGTTCCTTGTATACCATTCATAACTTCTATGCGAGCTCATTTATGGTCACCCTGTTGCTCCCATAGGCATCACTGAGTTCAATTTTGATTCAGGTATAAGAAAATCGATGAAGAAGCTCTCGGTGACTGGTACCTCTCCATAGTAAAAACCTGGTGTTTCCGGATCATCCGGTTGGTATAACTACCTGGATCAAGAATTGGAGTATTATCAGGACCACTAGAACCGTCGGTAGTAACATAACTGCCTTGCGATTCCTTCACGCTACCAGACCCTGTGGTAGACGTACCAACATTGGTATTTGGACTATCTGCAACAGCCACACTGAAGAGGTTGAATCAACGGGTAAGGAAAAAGGGAGAATCCAATTTAAAGTAAGAAGCTGGTCGCCATCCACTTTGAGCATTTCTATTGGTACTATTTGTATTTACCAGGTACAACTCCACATAAAAGGGGTTTGCATACACCGTATTGTCTGCCAAGAAATTGTGGCCTCAAATTGTCATAGAGAACCTGTAAAACCGGCTCTGAACCAAAGCCATTGGGATATGCAACAGATATAATGTAGAAATCATTCGTGTTTAGCCCGAAAGGACCGTCAGCCCAATCTTTCATAAGTCCTGTGAGCGGAATTTGATCCTTGCTTCTCCAATATTCACCAAAGAGGGGCTATAGATCTCTCCAGTTGTCGAAGTTATGACAAAATGTGCCCAGTTTTGCACCCAACACATCGGATGAGTGAATGAACCAGGAGAGATATCTAGGGTGATTGCACTTTCGCTTACGTATGTTGCAGTTACCTCAG
This sequence comes from Sphaerochaeta sp., assembly GCA_018399495.1. GTDB lineage: Bacteria > Spirochaetota > Spirochaetia > Sphaerochaetales > Sphaerochaetaceae > Sphaerochaeta. The sequence continues at coordinate 15,544 of JAGYOG010000005.1, read as the reverse complement.
CAAACAGACAATATTGGGACAAGAGACAGGATGAAAAAAAAAAAATAAACCAACAATCTTTTTCATAATTCATGGATCCTATCTATTTGTATTATATAAGCGCTAACCTTTCATTCTTTGTGCTTTTTAAGATATCAACCAACCAAATTTATACAAGTATGTAACATAGCAGGGCCATTAGTGATTTTTTTTTCGACACTTTCTTCTGTCTATTTTTGGTTCCAGCCTTTATTTATTACGAAATGAACCATTGACGGCTACAACCCTAGCCCCTAAACTTTCATTATGAAAAAAAGATGGTTATTGATTGCCATTATTTTAATACTCACGAATGGATTTCTTGCGCAAAGCAGGACGTTTACCATTTTGTCTTCATAGACACAGCTGACTTCCTCCAATTCCAATATGGACCACCAACACCTTTAGCAGATTTGCCAGCAGTGATACGGAATTGCTCCTTCAAACCTTGTGCATAGGAATCAAAAATTGCATCGACTACATCAACAATAATTTCTTTTGATTTTAACGCAAACCATTGAAAAATTGTATTGAAGCTCCCTCATTGTATTCTTTTGCTCATTGGCAATTATGTCATTTTTGTTTACTAGATCATCTGGTAATTCATTGTCAGCTATCCCAATTTGATCACCTAATTCATACAGCTTCATTTTCCCTCTTCTTCGCGATGAAGGAGAGAGAAATAGAGCCCTTACCAGCATGCAAGGCGATGACAGGAGAAGCCTGCTCCACGAACATTGGTTTGATCCCTGTTTTCTGTTCAATTATCTCTGAAACAGAGGTAGCCAGCCCTGCATCGCCAATGTATGACAGTCCATACGCCTGAATACCCGTTTTCCGATATACTTTCATGAATCGTCCAACCAAGGCTGAAATGCTTCCGGTTCTGGACAGTCGTATACCGAGGAAGGCTCCACCACCTTCCTTGGAAAGCCCTACCACTGGTTTAAGATTCAGCTTCAGCAACAAGGAACCAAGTTTTTTTGGAATCCTACCACCGGCTACCATCATCTCAAGCGATTGGACCGACACCAATATCGTGGTACGCTCTGCAGTTTCTCTGATACTTTGCAAGAGTGACTCACCCTGCTCTCCCCTAGCAACGGCTAGCGCCGCTTCTTCGGCCACAAGACCTTGAGCAGAGGCATTGAGCTTCGTGTCAATGATGGAAATATCGGCGCCTTTCTCTTGCAATGTTTTGGCTGCCAACCGATACGCATTATACGTACCACTGAGCTTGGAAGAAACAGAAAGCACTACGATGTGCTCATAGTGTTGGGTGAGAAACTCCAGATGGCGCTGTATCTCCCCAATTGAAGGCATCGAAGAGGAGACCTTCTGAGGAAGCGTATCCATGATATTCAACAACAAGGGCGATGAAATCGTAATGCGGTCAAAATAGGAGGTCTCCCCAATCTGTATGATCTGAGGAATCCTGTAGATTCGCAGCTCATCAACCACCTCTTGGGGGATATCTGCTGAGGAGTCAGAGACAATGACTGTATTGGAAATACGTGAACTGACAGCAAGCTGTTGCATGAACATGTCATCAACTTTTTGTTCCTCTATTCGGGAACAACGACCAAGCCGTTCAAACATCAAGGCAGGATCATCAGTATGAAGATGTATCTTCATCTGATCCTCATAGCTTCCAATTACCAGAGAATCCCCAAGACCCATCACTGCTTCTCTCACCTGCTGTTCTTCCCCTTCAGAAATGCGAAGGAGCGCCTCCGTGCAGTACCGATACCGGCCATTCTCGTGCGTATAGGAACTCTCCATCTCTTCTGGAGCCACATGCACAAGCAAATCTGTTTCGGAGAACTCCCGAGCAGGATTGAGAATATACTGATCAACGCCCTCCAAGATGGAAACAAATGCTTTGGCACCTGCATCCACCACCCCTAGTTGCTTGAGTAGTTCCATCTGGTTGGTTGTTTCCGTCTCAGCTTTTCTCGCTGCGCGAAGAGCTCGACGCAACTGAATAGGAATGGGAATATCTGAACCTTCTGAGCGGGAAAGCTGATTAGCCCAACTTCTCATAACAGTAAGTATGGTTCCTTCCAAAGGGGTCTCAACTGCATTGTAGGCTGCAGTAACCGCAGCCTTTACCGAGTCTATGAGTGCATTGACAGTAAGTTCCTCGAACTCCTTGGCTATGAGGGAGAACCCATGAAAGAACTGAGCGATGATCATTCCAGAGTTACCCCTGGCCCCAATAAGGGCTGCTCGTGCAAAATTGTTTGAAATATCTGCAACAGACCCCGATCCATCAGTATTGGAGAGGATTGATTTAAGCGTATAGGTGATGTTCGATCCAGTATCTCCATCGGCGACCGGAAACACGTTGATGGTGTTGATCTTTTGCATGTTTTCCCTGAGATGGTAAAATCCAAAGGTCAACGAACCATAGAGATCTTTTCCCGAAATAGTCATGCGCGCTCCTTATCAGCTGTTAAGCTGAATCGAGGTTCTGTGTGATGCATCAGACGATGTATATTCGTCCTGTGCGTGAAGAGAATCAACAAGGCCAACAGTCCAAGAAAAACCAACCTGGAATACTCGATCGGTTGTCCTTGAATGCCGGAAAACAGTAGATAGTATGGAATGAGTGCACCATAGGTCAGCATGGAAGCAAGGGAGATGTACCGACTAATACATGCAACAGAAAAGAAAACAACCAGACCGGCAAGTATTGCAAAAGGAAAGAGGATTGCAATAACCCCGGCTCCGGTAGCTACCCCCTTGCCTCCCCTATGGGAAGGGAGAAAAGGAGTGTAGATATGACCGAGAACGGTGGCCATACCAATACACAGAAGAGAAATGGTTGGCAAGGAAAAAAATTGAACGGCAAGCAAGGAGGGAAATACTCCCTTGAACAAGTCAAGCAAGCCTACCATGAGTCCAAAGCGGAACCCAAGGGTTCTGCTGGTATTGGTAGCCCCAAGATTTCCACTACCCCTCTTGCGTAAATCGATATGCTTTCTCCTAGCAACAAGATATGCGGTCGGGATGCCGCCAAGAACATACCCCAAAAGGCAGATTACCGTTGCTACCAGCAGATTGCTCATTAGGACCTCTTTTTCCAGGGAATAAACAGGGAGGTCTGGCGTACATATGTTTGATAGTACTCCTCATTCCCATACTTCTCTTTCCAGGATTTCTCTAAAAGGTTTACTCCGCTGACAAACAACAGTAACAGGGTTATGAACACCGGCCCGAAAGCGACAAGAAAATCAAACCCTCTCAGATAGGGGAGAACCATTACAAAGATACCCCACCATACCAATACCTCGCCAAAATAGTTCGGATGACGGCTATAGGCCCATACACCGGAGGTAATGAGCTTCTTGGGATGCTTCTTCTTGAATGTATTTTTCTGATAATCGGCAATAGTCTCATAGATCAGACCAAACAGTGAGATGACCATCCCTACAACAAGAAAGGAATAATGTAATACCAATCCCTTCTGCCCCATTGCAAACGTTACCGGTAATAGAATAATCCATACCGCAGTTGCCTGGAGAAGCCAAAAGGTACCGAACCGTATAAACGAATCTCGTTTATCATCAAAGCGATGATCAACTTTAGTTGCAAGAATTCGACTGAGCAGGTAAAAACCCAACCGCAAGGCCCATAGAGACACAATTCCGAGCAATGCTGTCTGCAATAGCGCTTTCTCTGCATGTATCAGGTACAGATAGAGCGTAGCGATCAAGAAGCTTAAGCTGTAGGAGAGATCTGTTACCACATCAGTCTTTCGGATAAAGGCATAGACGAAGAACAGGGTATTGATTCCAAAGGCTATGACAAGGATTTCAAGAAATAGATTCATGGAGAACTCCTATTGCAAATTGTGTCCAATAAAGACGTATTAACAATAATACATATTGGTTAGAAATGCAATCTTGCATGGTATCTGATAGACAATAGTATATTAGACAATATGAAGTGACCTCCCAGTTTGCAAATCGTGGATTCACCTTGCATACTGGGAATATCAACTAAACCGTATGCGGCTACCGCATGCAAATGGAGGTCACCATATGAATACTGTAATCAACATTGGCATCGATGTCCACAAGGATTCCTACTCACTCTGTTCCTATTCGTTTGCAACGAAGCAGGCTTTCGGCCAGACCAAGATTGCAAGCAACAGCAATCTGGTCATCAAATATGTTAGGAAACTACAGGAATCGCAACCGAACGTTGAGGTCCTGTGCGGCTATGAGGCAGGTCCAACAGGCTACGGCCTGTACCGCGACCTGGAGAAAGCGGGTATTGGATGCGTGATCATGGCTCCCACCACGCTGCCGAAGGCATCCGGGAATCATGTAAAGAATGATCGACTTGATGCGATGGAACTGTCCAAGCACCTTGCCTTCGGCACCTACAGTGCGGTGCATGTCCCCACATCCGAGGATGAGGCGGTCAAGAACTACACCCGCCTGCGAAACACCCGGGTGGATGCATTGAAGAAGGCAAAGCAGAATCTGCTCTCATTCCTCTTGCGGAGTGGCAGGGTCTTCTCCGAAGGAAGGAACTACTGGACCCAGATTCACTACACATGGCTTAAACGGCAGCAGTTCACCGATCCGGTGGACCAGGAAACCTTCAAGGAGTACCTGCAGGAGGTGCACGACCAGCAGGACAAGGTCGACCGGTACAACCAGAGGATAGAGCAGCTCTCCCAATTGGAGGCTTATCGGGAAAAGGTGGCAAGGCTGCGCTGCTTCCGGGGCATCGAGACTCATACGGCGTTGTCGCTGGTCTCAGAGATCGGGGATTTCTCCCGGTTCGCCAACGCACAGCAGTTCTCCGCCTATCTGGGACTGGTGCCTGGTGAGGACTCAAGCGGGCAGCGTGAGAAACGGGGAGGCATCACAAAAGCGGGGAACACCCGATTGAGGCTGCTGCTCATTGAAGGGGCGAACGCAACATTGCGAAGCAGCCTGTATGGACAGAAGTCGAAAAGGTTGAAAGCGAGGCAACAAGGGAACGAGGCAGATGTAATCGCCTACGCGGACAGGGCGAACCGGAGGTTGCACAGGGTGTACAACAACCTCACCAACCGCGGTGTGATCAAGAACAAGGCGACGGTTGCCGTGGCAAGGGAACTTTCCTGTTTCATCTGGGGCATGATGAACAACAAGATTGACTGAACATCAGGAAAAAAAAGGAACCGTGGGATGAGAGGGATTGGTAGACAGGCAAATCGGGCAACGATCCTGCCATCTTCGATGCAACTATGTTGACACCCATGTGGTGATTCACGTTATTAGACAGAAAGGGCTGTAGGCGGACCATTGGCCTGTGGTAACCAATCCACGCATATCAGAATGGTCAAGTGCCGAACAACTGATTTGCTGTCTATCAATCCTTTTCATGTATTTCAAAAAACTGGAGGAAAAAGAAAACAAATATTATGCTTGACAAGAGGTCACATCATATCAGTTGTACAAAGATTGTACAAAATTACTTTATCTTACTTGTCCAGGTCTTTTTTCTTTGTTAGTATCTTAAATTATGACAATAAAGTGACAAATCAGCGCTTTGCTCTTCATCTTGGTTGCCAGCCTCCTGTCTGCTGATATCACAGTAAACTATACTCCTTCCCCTTACCTATATTTTGAGAGAGGCAATGCTCCGTTTGGTCAGAATGATTTTGTAGCGAAACTTGGTACATTGGTATTCAACAATCCCGAAGGAGATGTCATCCAGGATCCATTACTTCTATCTTATAACGGCGACCTGCGATTCTATTTTGAAGGCACTATGAAAAATGGAGTACAAACCTCAGATTTTCGACTCGCAAGCACATGGAACAACAAATGGCGTTATATTGACAACCAAACCAGCCATCTACTGAAAAATGAGAATCTACAAATTACTGACACTTCTGTTTCCATTGGTATTTATCTAATCAGTACTCAAAAAGCAAACCACTATATTGAAGGGGCAATCTATACTTGGAAAAGCGGAGTCTTTGGTTCCTTCAATCTCCAGATACAGGATGAGGACGACCAGAACAACAATGTCTATGTACCGGTAAATGGCCAAGTTATCATTGAAGGCGAGGAGCCGTCCTCAACAACATCACTTCTCCAACCTGGTGAGACAATTCCTGATGACCCTATTCCCTATGGGGATCCAATCGAGCAGGTAGACTTTCTTCTCTCCATCATACAGGTAGAGGCCTTTCCCATTGAAGAAGCCTATATTGGATCCCAGATACAAGTTGCAGACGCCCAACTCGTACTGCAAAATGCCATAGAGGGTTTTCCGTATGCAGTTAACATCACCTTTAGAAATGCACAGAATACTTCAGATTTTTATCTGCATCTCAACAATGATGAGTTGCTCTATGCTATCCCGTACGTGCTTCTCTTCGGTACCCGTGAAGTGACTGGTGGTATCTCTCTTACATGGGAAAACCTTCTTCCCCCATCAAACAGCATGCCCATATTTATTTCTGGAATAGAAAGGACACAAGCAGAAGCAGCACTTGCAGGGACGTATAAAGACACCATATTTGTTGAAATTATGCCAATTGACACTTAGTTTACAATTTTCAAAGTCACAATCTACTGGATTTCCATTTACCTCCCCTTTATAACACATATTCGACATTAGCTTTTTATCAAGAATAATTCTTAACTAAGAAAATATCTATTGTAAAATTTCTATTTCTTGATTAGCATATACACATGAGGAAAATACTTACCCTGCTTGTCCTTTGTATCGTAGCACTCAATACTTCTCTTTATGCACAGGTCACCGCTACATGGGCCCCAGCAGATACCATACAATTCGGACCAGCTCCAAGCCCTATGGACACCAATAAATTTGCGGCTTATATTGGTACGCTCACTTTTAATGTACAAGGTAATCAGTTTTTTGATCCAAACATTCTTCATATTAACTTTGAAAGTGCCTTCACGTTTGAAGGTCCCATGAGTTGGAACAACGACAGTTCAGGCAACCCCGATTATAACGACCAACCATCAAATTTTCGCCTAGTGGCAGTATCAATTCTCAAAGGAATCCCTGAGGTCAAGAATCTCGATCAAACTGATGGAGCTAGTCCAATCCGTTCTGAAACGGGAAATCTTTCCACAGAAGAGCTCATAGTGGACCTCTATCTCCTGGGCTATCAAGACTGGATTCGCTACCAACCTGGTGCGCTTTATACGATGACAAGCGGGTCATTGCTAACCTTTAGGGTAGGGGTTGCCGACAAAGGGTCTGGCTATGATAACTCAGGATATCAAATCTCTGTTGACGGCTTGATGGGTGATGTCCAGTTTATAAAACCTGGGAATTCTTTATCAAATCCTGTTCCCTATGGAACACCCAACAACCAAGCAGAATATCAATTTTTGATTAATAATCAGCAAAATTTCAATATCAGCGATGCGTATGGTTCAAAGAAAGCTGAGATTGCAAATCTTGCATTGACATTGAGCAATTCTGATCCAAATACTTCGTACACATTTCAAATTATTTTCAGTGACCATGCACTGAGTCAAGATTTCAGATTGCTCTTGGATGACCCAACACTTTTCAGAGAGATTCCGTATGTACTTGAATTTAATAATGTGCAAGTAAAAGGAAACGATGCAATCAATTGGTCAGTTATGGGAAACAAACTACATACAAAAGAAGTACTGGTTACTTCTATCAACAGCATAATTGCAGAGAATGCTGTTGCAGGATTATACAAGGATACTATCACTGTAGAGATTATACCACCTGATACAATTTAACCGAGCCTTCTTGCATAATCATGCAAAAAGTGTGTATTGTCTGAACATACCAATCAGAGGATGGGCACTATGTTCGATATTGACTACGCCAAAACACCGGTTACCGATTTCTATGGAGTTAATTGCTTCACTGAAGTAGAGATGGGTAAGTACCTCAGCGACCCGATTATCAGGCAGCTGAAGGAAGTCCAACGTGGTCAACGTGAACTGACCAGTGAACTTGCAGACTTTGTTGCAAGTGCAATGAAACAATGGGCCCTTGCAAAGGGAGCAACCCATTTTTGCCACTGGTTCCAGCCCCTTACCGGCCTTACCGCAGAAAAGCATGACTCATTCATCAGCCCGACCAAGGGAGGCAAAGTCCTGCTTGAATTCAGCGGTAAGGAGTTGATCAAGGGAGAGGGTGATGCATCCTCTTTTCCCAATGGTGGACTGCGTGCCACCTTCGAAGCGCGTGGGTACACCGCGTGGGATACATCCTCCCCTGCCTTCATCAAGGACGTCAACGGGGTAAAAACCCTGTATATTCCTACTGCCTTCTTCTCCTACAACGGGGAAGCTCTCGACAAGAAAGTACCATTGTTGAGGAGCAACCAAGCGCTCGAGAAACAGACACTACGCGTACTGAAGGCTCTGGGAAATTCCAAGGCAAAACGTGTAATAGTCAATATCGGTCCCGAGCAGGAGTACTTCCTGGTGGACAAGCAGTTCTATGACCAGAGACCTGACCTCAGGCTCACAGGGCGGACTGTTATGGGCAACCTGGCAGCCAAGGGTCAAGAACTGAATGACCACTACTACGGCACCATTGGGGATCGGGTTACAGTGTTCATGAGTGAACTCAATTTTGAGCTTTGGAAGCTTGGCATCAGTAGCAAGACCCAACACAAGGAAGCAGCTCCCAACCAGTTTGAGATTGCAGTCGTTTATGACGCAGCAAATCTCTCCACGGACCATAACCAGCTTTTGATGGATGTACTTCAGATGGTGGCACTTCGCCACGGAATGGTTGCTCTACTCCATGAGAAACCATTCCTTGGAGTAAATGGATCGGGCAAGCATGACAACTGGTCACTCAGCACTGATGATGGCACCAACCTTCTCAGCCCAGGAAGTAATGTTGAGGATAATTTGCAGTTCTTAATATTCCTCACTGCCTTTATCAAGGCAATGGATGAGTATGCACCTCTTATCAGATGTGGTGCAGCTACAGCGGGTAATGACCATCGCCTCGGCAGTGCAGAAGCACCTCCTGCAATCATCAGCATCTATCTAGGAGAGCAGCTCAGTACCATCCTCGATACCATTACAATGGAGGGATCTTGCACTAAGAGTGACCGACAATATGTACAAATGGGAATGACCATGCTGCCACAGCTTCCCAAGGATCTGACTGACCGTAACAGGACCAGTCCGATAGCATTCACAGGAAACAAGTTTGAATACCGGATGGTAGGTTCCTCACAATCAATGGCAGGACCCAATATCTATATCAATACTGCAGTAGCACAGATCCTCGAAGAAGCTGCGAACCGCCTCGAGGCAGCAGAGGATATTGAAATCGAGTGTCACAATATTATTAGGGAATTCTATCAAGAACACAAACGCATCGTCTTCAATGGGAATGGCTATAGCACTGAATGGAAAGAAGAAGCAAAACTGCGGGGGCTCCCAGAATACAGGGATACCGTAAGTGCACTACCTCAGATGTTGAGCGAAAAAAGCCTTGAGCTATTCGAGAGACAGCAGGTATTCACCAAAGGTGAAATTACTTCCCGGCTGGAAATCTATTTGCAGACCTATAGCAAACAGATCAACATCGAAGCTTCCATCATGGTCGAGATGTGCAGGAAATACATCATTCCTGCAGTAAGTGGTTATGTGGGTAAACTTAGTGATACTATTGCCAAGCAAGAACGCATCAACCTCGATACCACCTTGCAAAAACGAAATGTTGAGATCGTCCAGAATGCACTCAACCAAGCTATTGAAGCAACTGAATACTTGCATGTTTGTGTAGCAAAAGCACTATCCTTCAATGATGAAGTTCTTACACAGGCACAAATCTATCGTGATGAAGTGGTGCCTCAAATGCAAACACTGAGAAGTTATATAGATCTTGCTGAGACTTACACAGAAAAGCATTATTGGCCATTTCCCAGTTATGATGACTTGCTCTTCAGACTGTAGATACACCCTTGCCAAGGCTGAAGGTTAAAAGCTTCAGTCTCGGTATCTGGAAGCATCTTTTGTGAAGAAAACCGAATTGTCCAATCGGTTTTCGGATGTACCATGTCGTGGATGATAACGTTCTGTTTCCTTCCATTGAAATTCAGGATTATCATACATTTTTCATCTTCATACTCTCGTAGGTAACAGATAATATGCTTATTATTTGTATTGAGATAGGTACAAGTACCTCGTCCAAATATTGGCTCTTCTTTCCTCATTGTGATCAGTGAACGATAATAATTGAGCATGGAAGAAGCATCCTTCTCTTGTTCTTCTACAGCATAGGAGGCTGCATCAGGTGCAAAAGGAAGCCAACTCTCCCCTACACTAAACCCATGACCTTCTTCCACAGTCCAAATCATTGGTCCCCTAGCGGGGTCCCTTCCTGGATGCACGGGCCAGTACCGCTTCCCGAGTGGATCATGAATGTATTTCCAAGGAACCTTGGAATCGGGCAGTCCCAATTCCTCGCCATAATACAAAAAGATTGATCCACGCTGAGTAATTAGAAAGAGGGATGCAAGTTTTGCTTTTGCCACATTACCTGTAAGTCGGCTTACTAGCCGCGATATATCATGATTATTTAATACCCAACTCGGTACCCTATTTTTACCTATCGCTTCACACCATCGTTTCGCACTACGCTGCCATTTAACTGCATTGAATCGTGTATATGCTAGAGAAAAATCGAAGGAAAGATGGAGTTCATCCCTGTTCCTACCGAGATAAGAAGCAGCCAGTTCCGGTTCTCCTGGCAATTCCACCATGATTTCACCCACCAACATCCTATCAGGATAAGCATCAACCAATTGACGCATCATTCTCAGTTTCTGGTGTGTTCCCGGCCGATTTCTGTCAAAAATGTGGCGTTGCATGTCATAAGGCCTAGGACGAGAACCAACAATCTTAGGGTTACTTCTTAACGTCTTGTCTTTTACAATGCAATTGATCACATCAAGCCTGAAACCATCTATCCCACGATCCAACCAGAATCTCAGTATCGAGAACATTGCATCTACAACTTCCTGATTCCTCCAATTAAGATCTGGCTGCTCTTCAAGAAAAGAGTGAAGATAGTATTGCTTACGTACATCATCATAAGTCCAAGCTTTTTTTCCAAAAGCACCGTGCCAATTATTAGGTATGCTGTCACTCCAGATGTAATAGTCAGCTTTCTCATTATCCTTTGATTGCCGGCTCTCTTGAAACCATGGGTGTTCAATGGATGTATGATTGAGCACCATATCAAAGATAACCTTCATGTTTCTCTCATGAGCTTCTCGAATCAACAGATCTGAATCTTCTAGTGTACCAAACAACGGGTCGATAGTATAATAGTCAGAGATATCATACCCAAAATCTGCCATTGGAGAACAAAATACAGGACTCAGCCATATGGCATCTATACCAAGAGACTCAAGATAATCCATTCGTTGAATGATACCCTTCAAATCACCAATACCATCACCATCCGTATCTTGAAAACTACGTGGATAGATTTGATAGACGATACACTCTTCCCACCATGCTGTAGCCATGTCTGTACACCTCACACAAGAGTATACCGCAAGATGGAGGAGAGCTCAAAAGAGAAATAGAGAAATATTGAATTGCCGCAAGAGCTCAAATACAACCACTCAGGATTCATTTTTGTCTATACATGGTTATTCTTTTCGAAAAGCTGTCAAGATTTTCTAATCCCTGTATTGGGTTATCCCCTAAAGGGATCAGTTCCAAGGAAGACTCAGGGAACGAGTTGGCAATTCTTTGAATTTGTTGTGATTCTGATAAAAACTTGTTTACTATTATTTTACTGATGCCAATAGAGAGTGATTCCAGCTGTTCTTTGATCATGAGGCTTTCGGATAAGCTCAGGCTATCTTCATTGAGCACAAGACATATTTCGGTAATCTCACTATCCATCAGCTGTTCCTTGAGCTTTGCATACCGTTTTCGCATACGAAGCAATCTGCCAAAGAGGGGATCTTCACTTAGCGTGTTGAGGTTTTCCTTTCTGATATTGGCGACGCAATTCTTTTTCTGAACGATTTCCTTCCTCATTCCTATTAGATGATCAACCCAATGGAGATTTACAGATGGCAACGCCAGAGTTTTCAGGGTGAGAGCAGTCGGAGGTGTATCGACAAGCACAATATCGTTATGGTTCTCTGCGAAACATTGTTCCAGAACCAATAAGGAGGCGTATTCTTCCATACCAGGTGCAAATTTGAGAATATTGAAATACTTGTCTATATTTAGGGCTTGCTGGTAGTGGTACAGTCCTTTCAGTTCCTTCTGAATTGAAGCCATATACTCTTGGCTTTTCTTTTCGAGGTCGAATTCGCTGAGAGAGAGATTTGAAGTAACCTTTGTCGGTTTCTCCCCCAGCTTGGTCTTGAAGAGGTCATGTAGGTTATGAGCTGGATCCATTGAAACCAATAAGACTTTCTTTGCCTTGTCGTTTGCAAAGCGAAGAGCCTCCATCGAAGAACTAGTAGACTTCCCGACTCCACCTTTTCCAATATACATATGTAGCTGAGCCATTAGGGTTCTCCCATGATGCTTGCAAGTTCGCTGAGCCCGTTTCCTGTCTGTGAAGAACGAAGCAACATTCGATCCAAATCATCGGCCATAATTGGCAAGAGCTCCAGTGCCAAAGGCATCGGAGGTGAAGGTAGCCCCACAAAATTCCCAAACAACATGAGGGAAAAGGAGTTTTCCATCTCCTTGATTTCATATTCTATCTGCGCCGTAGCCTTGTACATCGAAGCGGTTTGAATACCAGAGAGGAATTCACCTACAACATCAACAAGGTGTCTAATCATCTTCATCAAGTACTCCAAAGGTATGTAATTCTTTCTGATAGGTAGCCCAGGAAGGAAAAATGGAATACATTCCATAGAGTCCGAGCAGAACCGCCAAATACAGATGGTAGGTATATATAGGAAGGTAATATGCAAAAAGCATGATAAACTCACCTATTCCTACAGAAACAATGATCAATCGCTTCATACGCAGAAAATCAGATTGGGGCAATCCCCCTTCTCTTGATCCTTTCTGGAAATACCCAGTCCTAAGAAGTATGGGAATACCAATCGCAAAAAGGGTAACACCCAACAGGGTTATTACTGAATTGACTCTGTTTGCTTCCATTGCACTTTGCATAGTGAAAGAAAATCTGTGTACCAGGAAAACAAGGAGCAACCCGAAAAAAAACAAAGCCATCATGATGTAGGTTTGTCTTCGAATTGTGAGAAAATCACGTCTATCCATACTAAGATACTTCCTATGTAGGAAAACTTTTACAACAGGACAGCCAGAATCGGCTGTCCTGTATGTTTCTTTTGAAAAATGATTCCTAAGCCATTGACGGTTCTTGGCTTGCTTTCTCAACTTTTCGGAACATTGCCTTTAAGCTTTCAAAAGCGACAAAAACAACAATGAGAATGATGACAAGATTGATGATACCCAGCAAGACCTCACCAGTAGTAAAATAGGTGATCTCATTGCTGATAAGTGCCCATGTTGTCATGAACATCATGAAACACGCAGGAAGGAAGGTCACGAGATATTTCATCCCCCCAGATTGTTTGAGATACACCGAGGCGGTAAACAGGGCAAGGGCGGCCAAAGCTTGATTGTTTGCCCCGAATAACGGCCAGAGAGCCAAAGCACCTGTACCCCCTACTCCTGTTGAGAATGCCAAAATGAGTGCTGTGAGCAGAGCAAGGATGGTGGCCCCGTATTTGTTTGTAAAGAAATTCTTCTTTTCAGAGGCACCAACGCGTTTTGCCCCAAGCAACTCTTGAATGACATACCGTTGAAGACGAGCAGTTGTATCGAGTGAGGTACCGGCAAAGGATGCCACAAAAACACCCATGATGATCAAGCCCAAAGATTGGGGAATACCAAGATAACTGATCATATTGGCGGACCCTTCGACAAATGCACCGACTTTTGCACCAAGTCCTGCAGCGGTACTCCAGGATGCATAGTGCTCTGTCCATTTCGCCACTCCTGTAAGGGAGGTGATATCACCACGGGCAGCAAGCCCGATACCAGCAGTTGTAGCTATTATTACCAGTACGGAAAGGGCTCCTTCCATCAACATGGACCCATATCCGACGAACTTGGCATCCTCTTCCCGTGCAACTTGTTTGGCAGTTGTTCCCGAGGCTACCACAGCGTGGAATCCAGAAATGGCTCCACAGGCGATGGTAATGAAAAGGAATGGCCATAAGGAGGGTGCTCCCTCAGGTGTTGCCTGTACGGTAGGAGCTACAAAATGCAATCCACTGAATGATGCGACAACTACACCCAGTATCAACAGGGCCATTGCAACAAACAGCTGCCAAGCATTGATATAATCCCTAGGTTGCAACAGGGTTGTTACAGGAAGTGTTGAAGCAATAAAGGCATATATGAACAAGATGATTGTCCAAATCCCTGTTGCAGGCATACTTCCAATTTGCGGCATGTCAAGAGGAATCCAATGGCCAAGCACAACAAAAACGTACATTAATGTAACAGCTATAAAGGTGGCTTTTGTCACATTCGAATTTCGCTTGTAAATTGCAAGCCCCAAAATAATGGCAATAGGGATTTCCATCCAAACAGGTAATACAGCTTGTGGATACATATGAAAAATGACTGCGATGATCATTCCCAGGATAGCGAGAAATAGCCACAGCTCAATGAATACGATGAGGAAGAATACAAACCGAATTCTTTTGCTTACATATTGGGCAGAAATTTCCGAGATTGATTTTCCTTGGTTTCTCAAAGACATGACCAGGGATGAAAAGTCATGAACAGCTCCCATGACAACCGATCCGACAAAGACCCAGATAATAGCTGGGACCCAGCCCCAGATAACTGCAATTGCAGGTCCTACAATAGGGCCTGTACCGGCAATGGAGGTAAAATGGTGGCCAAAGATGATACCTTTCTTTGTTGGTACATAATCTATACCATCTTCGAATTCTTCAGCAGGGGTCTTGTTCTTGTCAGAAAGCTGAAAAATCTTTTTCCCGATAAACTCACCGTAAAGCTTGTATGCAATGATATAGCCAACAAAGGCCAATACCATAATCAATACAACATCCATAGTGTCCTCCTCTTATTTTTTATTGAACCACCTTTCATTAAACACCCATTGGATTTGGATGTCAAAGATTAATTCAGTATTTCTCACTACCGATAGTACAAATGTACAGGCCAACCGCATAAACGCCAGGTAAGCTTCTGTTCAACTTCCCAAGATATCGAAAGGTCTCCAAAGATCAGGATTCTCAGAATACTGGGCTCATTTTTGGGTGTGTAGTGAGTTGCTACTCAACAACAATGTTTTTATTCAGTTCGCTTCAAACCGGCATTCTCAGCCTCAAAGATGCATCAATGTAAATGCCCTCTGATTTCACGATAGGCAATGTATAAAAATTGTGTCGGCTCTTGCATTATATTAAAGGTATTCGTTTTGATAATCGGAGAGGAAAAAACTGCCATTAAGGTTACTCCGGCCTTTTACT
>JAGYOG010000049.1 GCA_018399495.1 Sphaerochaeta sp. | reverse complement strand
AAAAACAAGAAGACAGACAAAAGTGCGCTCATCGCGCTGTGCTTGGCACACCCCGACTGCGCATTCTTCGCTCCTTTTCCTGATGGTGTCATTGATGAAGCGTTTGCCTGCCAGCTTCTCAGTGTACAGAACCTCTACCCTGTGATAGCACCTGGCGATGAGCATACACTGAAGCTCCTGAGGGAAAAGAAGCTTATCTTTGGATTACAAGATGCACCAGAGATGGAATCCTTGGTAGCAACTGGGGCAAAGTTCATCTGGTCATGCTCTGAAGATACCCGCCCCTGCCACCCCTTGGATGGGGAAAGGGAGTGTATTGGACCAAGCGCCTGAGGGCAGTTGTGTCACGCAATCATCGGTTCATGCATTGCCTTATATGTCATCAGAACCAGACCCCTTTGCCTGTACACGAAACATGATGGGTTGTACTTGGAACTTCTTCTTGAAACTCCTGGAGAAGTAGCTCACGTTCTCAATGCCCACCTTCAGCGCAATCTCCTTGATCGAGAGGTCACTGGACTTGAGCATCACAGAGGCCTTATCCAAGCGAAAGTGCATAAGGTAGGAGCTGATGGGAATGCCCACTTCGTTCTTGAACACCCGGGAGAAGTAGTCAAGGCTCAGGTTTACGTGTTCGGCTATCTCTTTCACGTAACCGATCGACGCAAAGTTTTGCTCTATGAAGAGGAGTGCTTCCTTGACAGGGGCTGAGAAGCCACTTCTGCGTATGAGTTTTGCATCATTCTCTATCATTTCCTCTGTCCATGAGACTAGTGCTTCAAAAGAATCCAAGCTGTAGACCGTTGAGAGTATCACCTCCAACTTTTCTGAGATACTCTGGGACTGTTTGTTATTGTAGATGACGAAGGTGCTGAGTAAGGAAGCGTAGGTGTGCTTCACAAAATCGATATCGGTCGGTCGGACCTCCTGGAAGTAACCGGTAAGCTCTTGGAGTGCGAAAGTGGTCCGCTCCTTTGCGTAGGAACGAATCGCCCCGATTATCCTATCACTCAACGCTCCTACCTTCGCCTCATCACTCTGATGGTATTTGTGTACGCCGTAACAATAGAGCTTGTCAGCGTAGAAAAGGGACTGATAGGCGATCCAGCCTCCCTTGATCTCACGAAGGATTGACGCATGATCACTGCACACCTTACTCACGGAAACTTTCTTGTGTAAAGTCTCACTCAGCATTCTTGAAAACTCATGGGTTACCAGGCTCAGATTTGTTGTATGGTTTACACCCTCGAGAGAGAAGAGCACAAACAGATTTGCTTCCGTTTTCCCCACGAGCCCTTCCCATCTGATCTCACACGAGAGGGTGTATCGCTGGCCCAGGGAATCGATTAAGACTTCCTCATCCAAGACCACGAGCACCGTAGGCTTTGTATGTGCATCAGGGAACTGACGCTTCAAGTGGGCGACCTGGCTTTCAGAGACCTCACCACTGAGTGCCGACTTGATCAACTCAGAGTTCATGGTATCAGGATTCTGATTCTCCAAGATTCTGTCCTGACACTCTTGGAGAATCTCCGACAGCTTCTCTTTTGAACACTCGTTCTTCAGGAGATATTCCTTCACATTGTACTTGATGGCTTGTCTTGCAAAATTGAACTCATCATGGCTACTGAGCACAATGAGGGTGGCATTGGTATGTTTTTTGTTCAGCTCGATCAAAAGATCCAGACCATTCATTCTCGGCATCAGGATGTCGATCAGAATGAGGTCGTACGTTTGCTCCTCAATCTTTTCCAACGCCTCCTCTCCGTTTGACACCACATCGAGCAAGGAAATATCAAAAGGAAGGCTCATAATTGTGTAACTGAGCCACTCCTTGATCATCATCTCATCGTCAGCTATGAGTATTTTCATCTGTTTCCTCTTGCTGCAGGGGTACGAGAATCTCTATTCGCGTTCCCACGTTCTTTTCCGAATGAATACTCATTGAGGCCTTTCCCTCATAGTAGAGATCCAACTTCTTTCGAACATTCAGTAATCCTATATGCTGTGTATCAGAACCCGATTCCCGAGTGTCGAGTCGATTTAGTTGTTCCTCAGAGATCCCACAACCGTTGTCTTCAACGGTAATGCTCACCATCTGTGCTTCTTCCCGTTTGAACGAAATACAAATGTTCGAATCCTTTTCCACACCGTTTGAAAATCCATGATACACGCTGTTTTCCACCAAAGGCTGAAGGATGAACTTCAGGATCTTCACGTGCTCCAACCCCGGTTCAATCTCATAGACAAAGGAAAGAGAGCCATAGCGCTGGCTCATGATGAAGTTATAATCCTCCAGATAGTCCAGATTGTCCTGTATCGATATCATCGGGGCATCGATGCGCAAAATCTTCTTGAGCATACTTGAGAATCGGTCCAGCGTATCGCTTGCCTCTTTCTCCAACCCAAGGTCGACCATGCAGCGGATAGTAAAGAGGGTGTTGTATATAAAGTGGGGGTTGATCTGCATCTGCAAGAAATCCAACTCACTGATCCGCTTTGCCTTTTCCTTCTGCTTCAGTTCATCCAGAAGTGCATTGATCCTCAGTACGAATTTTTGCGTGTTGATGGCCATGTTACGTGACTCATGGCACCCCATTTCCTTGAAATGTACATCCAAGTCCCCTTTCTGGGCGCTGTTCATTGACTCTGCCAAGACCTCAAACGGTCTGCTTATCTTGCGGGAGAAGATGATGGCAAACAGAAGCGTGACCACAAGCAGAAGAGAGGTAAGCAGATTGATGGTATTTGCAGTCCTCTGCAGCGGGTCGGTAATGAGGGCCATGGGAATTTCCTCAACCACGATCCAAGGACTGCCTTCACTCAGATATCGAGAAAAGAGATACTCCTTCTCTGATTTCTGGATCTGGGACCAATTGCGGTCCCCAAAGAAGCTGTTGAACTTCTCCATCTGGTAGAAGAATCTCCCGATCATCGTATCGATCGGGTGGGATACAATCTGCCCTTTATGGTCAATGAGGTAGATGATGCTCTGGTCACCGATAATACGTGAGTAGACCTGAAAGAAATCGCGTTCATCAACATTGACGAGAATGAAGCCGATACTTTGTTGTGCATCATCACGCAAAAGGGTGACAAAGGAGACTACATTCTTCTTTCCTTGCTCCGTCTTATACGCGATATTTGACTGCCAGAAGGAGTCATGGTCCTGCCGTCTTGCTTGATAAAACCAGGTCTCCTTCGGGAGTTTCAGCAACCCTTCAAGGTACGACGCATCCGAGGAGTAAAAAAGACCGTTGTCAAAGAGAATCTGGAGATCATAGTTGAGGTTGGGAAAAAAGAGCGATTGATCGATGACCTTTTTCAGATCAGCGATTGTCCTGCTGAAGGCCTTTTGGTCGACAGCAGATTCCCCCAAGATTGCTTTCTCTTGGATGTATGCGTTCTCTTTATACAGAGAAGCAAGGTTCTCAACCCTCTCTCTATATGTATTCAAGCTGTCGCTGATCTGCAGGAGGGTATCCTGCCGGTTCTTGGCAAAGCTCTGGATAATCTCCTTCTCATACAGATAGAAAGAGAGTTTTCCAAGCGTAGCAATGATCAGGACAATCATCAGCATGATGAAGAGAAAGAGCAGAGTATGGAGTTTAGCATGTCTTCTCATCCGCATAGTAACACTACCTACAAGTCTTTATGGGCATGGTCTTTTGATTTAGGTTTCTTACACTCATAGCTCAAAAGAAACAGTACCATTGCAGTAGCATGAGCACAAGAAAAATGCCTTCTCATCTACAAATATATCTACAGGGGAGAATACAATACCGCTTTAGTGTCAGTTCTCCCACAAATTAGTGCTAAGTTGCAAAAGGGTGTGGTAACAGTCACAGGAAAACTGCAATTTTCCCCTTTTCTTTCTTTCGGGAAAAAAAAGCGACCCTATACTTGGGATCGAAAAGGAGTAGCAAATGAAAAAATGTACAATCTTTCTACTAGTTCTCGCAATGATCTTCCCCCTCTTTGCACAGGGGCAACAGGAACCCTAAGGCTTCTGCTTCTGCAGGAGAAATGGCAAAGCTTAGCGTCATGACACAGCCATGCTTCAATGGAATGGTTGCCATGTATATCAGGGATCGAGTTGGGCTGAAGAGGCCGGTCTGGATGTCGAAATCAGGTGTATTCAATGGGGCAACAGCAAACGAGGCGTTGGCTGCAGGCCTATGGGATCTTGGTTTCCAGGGTGCCACATATGTCTTTGGTGTCATAAACACCAACGCAAAACTGTAGGAAACTGAAACCCGTGGAGACTCCCTCTTCGTGCGTGCTGACAGTGATATCCTGAAGGCAAAGGGCTTTAACCCAACCTACCCCAACATGTATGGCGATCCCGCTTCCATTAAGGGAAAAACCATCATCTATGCACCAGGAACATCCTTGCATCAGTTGGTCATTGAGTATCTCGAGCGTGTGGGTGTTTCCATCGATGATGTAGACACCGTTCCGATGGACTACCAAACCGGTGAACAGGTATTTGCAACCGGTAATGGGGACATCGTTGCATTCCCCACCCCTTGGTCACTGACCGTTGGTGAAAAGTATGGTTGGGTCGAGATTGCCGCACTGTCGGACTTTGTAATGTCAACCGGTGACCTGATTGTATCCAATGATGCATACGAAAATAAGCAGGATGCCATTGTTGAGTACATGAAGCTTGTCTATCGTGCCGCAGAGGTCCTTGAAGCTGACCATGAACTGAAGGCAAAAATGCTGGTGAAGTGGTATGAAGAGAATGGAAGAGCCGGCGATTTGGATGCCTGCAGACAGGAAGCCAAACTGAGACTTCTCATTACACCTGAAGTACAGAAGAGCATGGAATATGGCAAGCCAGAGAATGCGATTGCAGACTTCTACGCAAGCATTGGAAGGATTGAACCAGACCAGGCTGAAATGTTCAAGAAGAATATTGTTGATACTCTTTGGAAAAAGGCTCTTGACGTAAAATAATTCAAACACAAGGGGCAGCTAGCACCTCGCTAGCTGCCGTTTTCAAGGTACGTACAGTGAAAGCAAGAACAAAATATACCCTTATCTCCATCATCTCGTTGATACTCTTCATCCTCCTGTGGGAGTTCTTATCTCAGACTGGAATTGTCTCAGCAAGAAAATTGCCAGCACCCAGTAAGTTGTTCGATACCTTCATCTACAAGCTTTCGAACAAGAACCCTGATGGGGGGACCCTGGGAGAGCATATTGCCACCAGTATGAAGGAAGCCTTACTCGGATTCTTCTTCGGTATTGCCATCGGGGTACCACTGGGAATCTGCATGGCATGGTTCAAGAAGTTTGATATGTTTTTCCGCCCTCTGTTTGACTTAATCAAACCGATACCTCCGGTTGGCTGGGTTCCCATCATGATCACATTCTTTGGGATTGGGATCATGTCAAAGGTATCAGTTATTTTCATCGCATCATTCATTCCTGCCACGATCAACGCATATAGCGGGATAAAACAGACGAAGGATGTCCATATGTGGGTGGCCCAGACCTTCGGGGCCAAGAATAGACAGGTCCTCTTTACCGTAGCCATTCCCTCGGCAGCTCCCATGATTTTCACCGGAGCACGTGTTGCGCTCAATGGTTCTTGGGTATCTCTGGTGGCAGCTGAGCTTATAGCCTCGATCAAGGGTCTTGGCTATATGATCCAAACGGCCCGTCTGGTTGGCAGGATCGATGTAGTGTTTGTTGGTGTCCTGGTCATTGGGGTATTCGGTGCCATCATGATGAGTACCCTCTCCTATCTCGAGAAGAAGTTCGTAAAGGGAGGAAGAAGATGACGATGCCGAAACTTAGTATGACAAAAGATTCCAGAGAGACCTTGCTGTACGGCATTCTGGGAATCATTGCATTCCTCTTCGTCTGGCAATTGGCATGTATGTACACCAACTTCGGCAAGATATTCCCGACACCGCTGGTATCCATACGTGCATTCTTCCTTGCCTTTGTACAACCCATAGGCAGGTATACCCTGCTGTCCCATATTGCGATCAGTCTCAGGAGAGTCTTGGTCGGGTACGCGCTCTCCTCAGTAGCGGGTGTAATCATCGGCCTATTGATGGGTTACTCAAAAATGGCGTATGCAATCATCTATCCCATTTTTTGCATCATTCGCCCGATTCCAGGAATCGCGTGGATCCCCCTGGCAATCCTATGGATCGGAATTGGCGAATCGACCATCTACTTCATCATCTTCATGGGAGGATTCTCCCAGATGGTAATGAACACAATGGACGGGGCACAGAACCTCGATACCGAGTTAGTGGGTGTTGCGAAAGTCCTTGGAGCACAGGAGAACCAGATATTCAGCAAGATTGTCCTGCCATCCACGATTCCCTACATCTTCACCGGTTTGCAGACATCACTCTCCACCAGTTGGATGGCAGTACTTGCCGCTGAGATGATTACCGCAAGAGAGGGAGCTGGTTGGTTGATCCTTGCAGGCATGCAAACCGGCAGGATCGAGAACAATGTCATTGGAATGATCTCCATTGGTGCTGTTGGTTTGGTGTTAGCCTCTCTATTGAGAAATCTAGAAAGGAGATTATGCAGATGGTCCGTGAGAAGTCGATAAATCAGGAAACTCCAATGGTACGATTGGAGAATCTGTCAAAGACATTCCATGTTGATGAAGGGGACGTACGCGTCCTCGACTCAATCAACCTCGATATCAAGAAGAATGAGTTTCTCGTACTCTTTGGCGCAGGCCAGTGTGGAAAGACTACCCTCCTTAAGATGATTGCAGGTCTGGAGTCCTCCAAAAGCGGCAGCATCTCCATTGAGGGAAAACCCCTGAAAGGTTTTGATCCAAAGGTGGGGATGGTGTATCAGACCACCGCACTCTTTCCCTGGCTGACGGTCATGGGCAATGTGGAATTTGGTCCCAAGGTTCGAGGGGTCTCCAAAGCTGAACGAAGGAAGAAGGCGCAATACTACATAGATCTGGTGGGACTGAACGGGTTTGAAAACCACTTCCCTTCCATGCTCTCTGGAGGAATGTGCCAGCGGGTGGGTATAGCAAGGGCATACTGCAATGACCCCCAGATCATTCTCATGGATGAGCCTTTCGGTCATCTGGATGCCCAAACCCGTTATATGATGGAAGAAGAAGTCGAGAAAATCTGGGCCAAAGAAAAACGAACGGTCATATTTGTTACCAACAATATTGAGGAGGCCCTCTACCTCGCTGACAGGATCATCATTCTTTCAGAGTGTCCTGCCTCAATCCAAAAAGAGTATACGATTGATCTCCAGCGCCCAAGGAACATGGTGTCTTCTGAGTTTCTCAGACTGCGGGAAGAGATAAGCACCTTGGTTGAATTGAGGGAAGGAGTGTAGCATGAACAAGGATAAAGTTGTTGTATCGAATCTTACAAAGCGGTTCAAAGACCTGCTCGTCCTTGATTCCATTTCCTTCACCGTGAAAGAAGGTGAGTTTCTGTGCTTGGTAGGTCCCACAGGGTGTGGTAAGACAACCTTCCTCAATAGCCTGAGCAAGATTCTCACCATTGATTCCGGTTCTATAACCATTGACGGGGAAGCAGTCGATCCGCAGAAACACAATCTTGCCTATATTTTACAGGAGTACTCTACATTCCCTTGGTTGAATGTGGAGCAGAACATCTCCTATGGGTTGAAAATCAAGGGGTTTGACAAGGCTACAATCAAAGAACGCACGAATGAGGCGATCTCGATGGTGAATCTTGAGAAGTATCGAAACTATTATCCGAATGAGCTCTCAGCGAGTATGTTGCAACGCGTAGTTATCGCAAGAGCCTTTGCCACAAAGCCCGACCTTTTATTGATGGACGAGCCCTACGGTCAGTTGGATCTGAACCTTAAGTATAAGCTTGAAGATGAGTTGTTGAAACTCTGGGAACAGACGAAAACAACAATCATCTTCATTACCCATAACATAGAGGAAGCGATATACCTTAGTGATCGTATCCTTGTAATGACAAACAAGCCTACAACCATCAAGACAGCCATCAAGAACGATCTTGCAAGGCCGAGAAAGGTATCAAGCCAAGGATTCGTAGATTTACGAAATGAGGTCACCGACCTCATCAAATGGTGGTAACTATGAAAGATTCAAAACCAAACATTCTCTATATCATGTGCGACCAATTTCGTTTTGATTGTATCAGAGCATTGGGAAATTCCCAAATACAGACTCCCAACCTTGACCGATTGGTCAAGCGAGGGGTCAGCTATGAGAATGCATATTCATCCTGTCCGGTATGTATTCCAGCCCGCTATACGATCAGGAGTGGCTGCGACTCCTTCTCAACGGGGTGCTACTGCAATGAACAACCCATTCCTCCCAAAGGAAAAATGGGAACACACCTTGATGATTGGTCAGGTGCTTACCTACCGGAAACAATGACTCAACTTGGGTATAGAACCTTTGGTATCGGCAAGTTCCACACCTTTCCTGAGCAATATGAACCATTGGGTTATGAAGTCCATATCCACACCGAAGAGATGTGGGACTCCCCAGAGCTGAGAGCGAAAGATGGATTTGCCAAGTACATCAGTGAGGAACATCCTGAGTATGCGTATGTAGAACAGCTGCACGGAGAGCGTACCAATATGTACTATGCTCCCCAGGTAAGTTCCTTTCCAGCAGAACATACCGTAGAGGCGTTCGTAGCAAAGAAAACCATAGAGCAGCTGGAAGTGGAGGATATGCGTCCATTCTTTGGCATGGTCTCCTTCATCGGCCCACATCCTCCCTGTGCTCCTCCCATTCCCTACAACCGGTTCTACGACCCAGATGGAATGGAAAACCCTGTGAAAGGCACTATTGAAAGCGACCACGAAGATGAACAGATTCCCTGGATGAACTATATTGTGTATGCAGATGAGATCAATGACGCGTGGGCGAGAAACCTGAAGACACGATACTATGGGGAGATTACCTATATCGATTCCTGTATCGGATCAATCCTTGATGCTGTTGAACAAAGAGAGGATGCCGAGAATACCATGATCTGCTTCTTTGCAGATCATGGGGATATGCTTGGTGATCATCATGCTTGGCAGAAAGAGTGCTTCTATGAGCCGTCCGTCAAGATCCCGTTCATCGTGAGCTATCCTCCACTCTTTACACCAAACTCTCGTTCACAAAATCTGGTCAGCTTGACCGATCTTTTTGGACTGGCCACCAAACTTGCCGGAAAAAGGGAATTGAGAGATGGCATTGATATTGTGGAAGATACAAGGGAGTTCCTCTTCTCCTTCTACGGAAGACCACAGACCCGCCGTTTCAAGGTGATGGTTCGCCATAAGCAATGGAAGTATATCTTCATGGCGAATGGGGGGAAAGAACAACTCTTCGACCTGGATCATGACCCTATGGAACTGGACAACCTGGTGAATGAGCAGGAAGAGATAGCAACCCTGTTACGTGAGCAAGTTCTCGAGAAGTGTAAGAAAGAAGCCGACCTGCAGTGTATGGTTAAAGACGAGGCGTTGGTAACCTACCCATTTGAGGCAAGGGAGCTAGCAAGGCTTCACCAATTTGCTTTCTCAAGAGGTGTTACCAGCTTCATTGTTCCCTCCGAGAAGAGCTATATGACATCCAAACATCCAAACTGATAGATGATGGTAAAAGGGGAAGATGTCCATAGATCTGGAATTCTTCCCCTTAGGCTTCTCAGGTACTGTAAGCCATATCAATGGCAATCTCATGTAATTCATCATGCTGGTTTCCTCATGAGAACATGAGGCAGAGCTTGATGCAGGAACCAGCTGAAAGCATATCGGGAACATACCAGCAGTATGTTCCTTTTTTTTACAGCAAAGTAGTTTCCAATACAAACAAACCCAACTTCTCAGCGTACAGAACCTCTACCCTGTGATAACACCTGGCGATGAGCAAACACAGAAGTTCATGAGAAAGAAGAGACTGTTCTTTGGATTACAAGATGCACCAGAGATGGAAGCCCTGGTAGAGGCCGGGGCGAAGTTCATCTGGGCATGCTCTGAAGATACCCGCCCCTGCCACCCCTTGGAAAGAGGGAGGAAGAATGACTCCCCTGTTCAAGAACCATTCCTCTTGATGTAGCCTCTCCTTGAAATTCCTCATCTGCGCATGCAGAAATATAGGAAGTCCTGCAAGATTGTGTATAATGATATAATCAGATCAGACTTCATAAGGAAAACGAGGCTACATGCAAGAGAATTACCTTCAGAGCGAGTTGTACGAATTGGTCAAGACAGATACGAGTATTTTTGAGTTCATTCAATCTGGGTCCCTGGATGGCATCTGGTACTGGGATCTGGAACATCCTGAGCAAGAGTGGATGAGTCCCAAGTTCTGGGAAACCCTGGGGTATAAACCGGGAGAAAAGAAACACCTCTCCAGTGAATGGCAAGAGATCATCAATCCTGTTGACTTGGCGCTGGCTAAAGAAAACATGCAGAAGCATCTTGCTGACCCCAATCATCCCTATGACCAAATTGTGCGCTACACCCATAAGAATGGCTCCACAATCTGGATCCGCTGCAGGGGTCTTGCGATCAGGGACAAGGATGGCAAGCCCCTGAGAATGCTCGGTGCCCATACTGACATAACCTCCCTGAAGCAGACCGAACTGGAACTCTCTCGCTTAAGTGAGGAGTATGGCAAAGTGTTCAATGGCACGCAGGACGCCATGTTCCTCATGAGTGTCAGCAAAGAGGGTGAATTCCGATTCATACGCAATAACCTTGCCCACCAGAGCAAGACCGGCATTACGTTGAAACATATTCGGGGAAAAACTCCCCAAGAACTCTTAGGTAAGGAGATGGGGGACCTGGTTGCAAAAAACTACCAGAAGTGTGTTATTGCCAAACATTCAGTTACCTACGAAGAAGAACTCCCTTTACCCGAAGGAACGCGTTTCTGGTTGACCACCCTGACCCCCATCATACGAGATGGCTCCGTTGCCTTTGTGGTTGGTTCAGCAACCGATATGACCAAACGCAAGACGCTGGAACTTCAGCTACAGCAATACGCCAACTACGATACACTGACAGGGCTACCCAATCGAAGGGTGTTCTATGAACGATTGGAGCGTTTGGTGGCAGATAAGGATAGAGAAAACGGAAAAGTTGCCCTGCTCTACATTGACCTGGACGGGTTCAAGACAATTAATGATACCTACGGCCATGAGGCCGGGGATGAGGTCCTTGTCACCGTAGGAACTCGTTTGGGACAGTTCATCAGTGGGTCCAATTTCGTCGCTCGCCTCGGTGGTGATGAGTTTGCCGTGGTGCTTATCGACAGTAACGATGTCGGTGAGGTGGAACATCTGGCCAATACGATACATACAAAACTCCAAGAAGCGATGACCATAGGGATCTCCTCCTACAAGGTTGGCGCTTCTATCGGTATTGCCATCTACCCTGATAGCAGTGAGGGTAGTGAATCATTGGTCCGTAATGCCGATAGCGCGATGTATGAAGTAAAGAGGAATGGAAAAGGTGGGGTGCATATGTACCGAACCGCTCCATACTATTCTTGATGACCCAGTCCGAACTACTGAAAAAAGAGCACCCCTGATTACAGCGAGGTGTTCCTAGCGCTGGTCTTCTTGGAGTCAACGATCATAAGCCAGTAGTAAATTTCCCTTTCATCGCTCTATGTTGCCTTTTTGCTACTGGACAAGCTTCCCTGAACCAAGCACCATAGAGGGACAAGGAGGGGCCCATGCACAAGCACAAAGGTTCGTGTCTCTGTGGAAAAGTGACATTTGAGGTAGCAGGCGACTTTGAGTCTTTCTTTCTCTGCCATTGCAACCTATGCCGTAAGGACACAGGTTCAGCTCATGCAGCCAATCTGTTCTCCTCTTCCGCTCATCTCAAATGGCTATCCGGAGAGAACCTGGTGAAAACCTTTGACTTCCAAGGAAGTGGGCATATCAAGAGCTTCTGCACCGAATGTGGGTCGGCACTTCCCAATCTCCAGATGGGGGGAACGCTGCTGGTAGTACCAGCCGGGTCGCTCGACAGCGAGGTATCCCTTCGTCCCAATGCCCATATCTTCAATTCCGACAAGGCATCCTGGGATCATGACCTGGAGCACATACACCGTTTTGAAGGACTGCCTGAATAGGAAAAACAGGAAATGTTTTACTAAAAACCTTATACGATGTGTATTGATACCATTACATCAGCGCTTTCTCTAAAAGCGTAATCTGGTTAT